>JABTUP010000019.1 GCA_015075325.1 Flavobacteriales bacterium
ATTTATTATTTTATCTTTATAATTAAATTTAAAAAAATCATAGTTTCCATAGAGAAACTCATTTTTTTCTTGGTTATAGGCTGAATTTGTTAATAGTGGGACTGGTATCTTATGTTTTTTTTGCCATCTGGTTAATGGCTCTTTATAAGGTTTAGATGTTTCAGTTATTTTAATCTCCTCCATCTCTCCTGTTCTGATATTAATTAATCCTAGAAAAGAATTGAGATATGGTTTTCGATGAAATCCTTTTTGATTCTTATCATAATATTTCTTTATCATTTTATAATCATTTGAAATCTTTCTATCAAAATCCAATTCTGAACCTATAGATACTAAAAGATGATCATCATCAATTAACTTTAAGTCATATATCCAACTAGTTATACAATTAGTTGTTATCCTTTTAAAGTTACTACCATCTATACCTACTGAAAAAACATCTTGACATTTATTGTAGTTTTTAAGAACATTTGTTGAATCGGAATACAATGCTCCACCAATAAAATAAATAACACTATCATTTTTGCTTAAAACAATATCTAATATGTACATATCATTATCAATCAGTGCTTTACAGCCACTTCCGTTAGCATTAACTATAAATAATTTACTATTCCCTATTATATTTCCTCTTTCAAATATTATTTTTTCTCCGTCATTAGAAACTACAGGGAATCCGTCATTGTTTCCATCTTCTGTAATTTGATATAATTGACCTGTGTTAATATCCATGCTACAAATTGACCTTCCTTTTGTTGTACTATAAGCAAAATACACCTTATCATCATTTGAAACATCTATACTTGTTGGAAATATAGAGTTTTTTGCTTCCTTTGGAACATATTTAGACATATCGCCTCTTGAGGTAATAAATTTCCAAGTTTCACATCCAGAGAATGAAATAGCCATAAAAACAATCAATAATTTAGTGCAAATTTTTATTTTTTTCATCTATTGTATAAGTGATAACCAGAGTAATAACTACTTTTTATGGTTGTTGTAAGTCGAAATGCGTTCCTAATAAGATTTGCAGAACGAATAAGATTAGCTGAATCCCACTCTGTCCGTAGTCTGTAGCCAAACCTGAGCGTTTGCGACTATGGACTTCATAACAATTCAATTTTTATTAAACCTTGTTCTCCACAATAGTCTTTAGCACTACTATAAATATAATCTTCCGCATTTTCAACAATACCTGCTGCTACAGGATTATGATGTGTATAATTTAATCGTTGGTCTATCATCGTATTATTAATGAGTTCGATTGGCTGGTTATCTTGTCGCCAAAATTGATAAGTTGAGTTTCTGCTATTCTCTTTTCCTTTTGTTTTAAATATTGATAACATCCATTCCTTTCTGCTTTCAGAAGGATTATTCTTAATTGCTTCTATAATTTTAATTGAAGTATATTTTTTAAAATCTCTTAAAATATCACTTAATTTTTTTTCTTCTTTTGCCGAGGCAATAAAATGAACATGATTGCTCATGATAACCCATGCATGTAAATTTAATCCTTTTTATTTAATGCAATATTCTAAACTTTCTATTAGTATATCACGATATTGTTGCCTAGTAAATACATCAACCCATTCAACAACAGCAAATGTTATAAAATGTAATCCTTGTTGGTTTCGTATTTTATAACCACCATCCGACATACCTCAAAAATATGAATTATTTTAGTTTTGTAGTTACCGTCCTTAGTCGCCCTCACTTTTTCCTTCGCTTCAGACTAAGGACAGTGAGGGGGTAGTAGTTGTATTGTGTTTTTCATTTTTAATAATTTTATTAATTGTTTTTTTTGTTACAAGTCCGTAGTTGCTGATGCTCTTTTGCCTTCGCTTCAACTTTATTGGAGACCAGGAATAGTAATCTGAAAGCATTTAAACAATAAATCATTATGGTGTACTTACTGAAACAGGAAGTATTTTTCCGTTAAAGAATTTATCACCAGACAAACTAAACTCTTTTATATAGGTTGCCATTTGTTTTGCTGAAACTGGTGCTTGATAATCAGGAAAAGCTTCTTGTAGCATTTCGGTTTGTGCAGCACCTAGTGCTAAACAGTTTATTTTTATGTTGGTTTCTTTGTATTCTTCAGCAAGTACTTCTGTTAAATTTGCCAATGCTGCTTTTGAAGCACTATAAACCGATAGTCCTGTAAATTTAACACTCCCCTGAAAGCCACCCATGCTACTAATATTCACCACGTGTGTTTGTTCGTTTTTTTTGTTGCAATGTATTACTTCTTTAATAATAGTAGCTGGAGCAAACACATTGATAGTAAAAACAGTTTGCCAATCGGTAGTGGTTGTTTCGGTAAATGGTTTATTGATAAGAACTCCTGCATTATTAATAACGATATGAAAATGTTTGTTTTCTTTTTTAAGTAGTTCATGAAATTGATGATGAAAATTGCTTGAGGCAAAATCGATACTATATATATGTATGGTATTTTTATACAATTGCTCACATTGTTGCTTAAGCTGCTCTAATTTATTGAGGTTTCGTGAAAGCACCACAATATGGTTATTTAAATCGGCGGCAAATTGCTTTACTAACTCGTAACCTATTCCTCTACTTGCTCCTGTTATTAATATATTGGTCATATTTTCCCTGCTTTGCTAAATGATTTTTGGTAATAAGGAAGTTCTAAGCTAGAAATAATAACTCCTTTACTGGTTGATGAATGTACGAATTTATTGTTGGCTAAATAAATTCCTACGTGAGAATTTTTTTTTCCATCAATATCAAACAACAGGATATCTCCTTCCGATAGCTTATCTTTTGAAGTATTCTTCAATTCTTTAGCAATATCTTGTGATGATCGTGGCAAAACTGTTTTATACACTTCTTTATATAATATATTAGCAAACCCCGAACAATCAACACCATCAAAAGTAGTTCCTCCGTACTTGTATTTTACACCTATCCATTTATCAATAAAGTTATATAAGTTTAAATTGCCGATTTCGGAAGGTGAAATTTTTAGCAACTCGGCATATTTGGTTTGAATAACAGTAAAGGATTCTTCTTTGGTGGTTTTATCAACAACAACAGCCTTTTTATTGTTGTGACAACCAAAAACTATAACTAATAAGAAAATGAAATTCTTAAAAACTCTCATATATGCAAATAAATACCTCTCTAAAAAATTAATTTACCAATGCTATTCTGTGTTAAATAATTAAATTGATTATCCTTTTTTACATAGTAATGCCACTGATTCCACTTATTTTCCACAGATTTTTTTTCGCAGATTAATTTTAAGAATACGCAAAAATTCACAACGCCATGGCGTTGTGGTTTTAATCTGTGCGAATTTGTGAAATCTGTGGCAAATATCAATGATGATTTCAGTCAAAAAATAATTAAATGCCAAACTCATGTAAAATTAGGCTTTGGCATAAAAAAAAGTCTGACTTTCGCCAGACCTTTTCAACAGTTTGATATTAATAAACCTAGGTTACGTCAAAATCTACCACCAATTTTTCGGAAGCAGGATGTGCCTGGCAAGTTAAAATATAACCTTGAGCAACTTCTTCGTCGGATAAAGAATAGTTCATTTCCATAATGGCTTTACCTTCTAAAACTTTTGCTTTACAGGTGCAACAAACAGCTCCTTTGCAGGAGAATGGTGCGTCAACTCCATGTTCTATTGATGCGTCTAAAATAAAATCGCCATCAGCAGCCAATTCAAATTCAATTTCTTCACCATCCATCATCACCGTAAGTTGGCTTAAGCCTTTAAACGAATTTTCAACAACCTTTTTTTCGTTTTCTTTTTTTACAGGCACTGTAAACAACTCAAAATTTATTTTATCCTTTTGAACACCAGCATTAACAAGCGAGTTGTTAACTCCGTTAATCATTGGTTCTGGTCCACAAATATAAAACCCATCTGCTGTAAGCAATGATGTATTTTGCTGAATAAATTGGTTTATTTTGTTTTCATCAATTCTTCCACAATTAATATCGGGCATATTAGCTGCTTTACCTTCATCAAAGGTGTAAACTACAGTAAACTGACTTGGATTAGCAGCAGCTAATTCATCAATTTCTTTTTTATAAATGGTAGAAGCAGGGTTAATATTGCCATAATACAAGGTGAACTTACCTCCAGCTTTTAACACCGATTTTAATATCGAAAAAATTGGAGTTATTCCACTACCAGCAGCAAAACCAACTAAATTTGCATTCAAACTTTTAGGAACAAAATTTCCAGCTGGCGTCATTACCTCTAACACACCACCTACTTTTATCGATTGATTTAAATAAGTTGACATTCTACCACCTTGAACTTTTTTAACCACCACTCTAAAATCATCTTCAAATGGTGCACTACACAACGAATAAGAACGACGAATATCTTCGCCGTTTACTTGTGCTTTAATGGTAATGTACTGCCCAGGTTGATAGCTGTACTCATTTTTAAAATCAACATCAAAAGCAATTGAAACTGCTTCGTCAGTCTCTTTTCTAACATCTTTTACTTTAACTAATTTAAATTGACTCATTCGTGAAAAAATTTTAAGTCTGCAAAAATAAACTTATAAATTAAAAATTGACATCTTTTTCTATTCCTAACAAAATTAAAAGAAAAAGAACTTGTTATTAACAACTGACTTATGTCATTTCTCCATTATTAAATAATTGAGTAAACTTGTATGTTTTTTAACATGAAATTATGGAAGATATCAAAAAACTAGAAGAGTTTCAGGCAAAAATCGATGCCGATGTAAAGATTGAGCCAAAAGATTGGATGCCCGAAGAATACAGAAAACACTTGCAACGACAAATATCTCAGCATGCACATTCGGAAGTAATTGGTATGCAACCCGAAGGTAATTGGATTAGCAGAGCCCCAAGCTTACGAGCAAAAGTAGTTTTATTAGCTAAAATACAAGATGAAGCTGGGCATGGTCAATATTTATATTCGGCTGCCGAAACCTTAGGCAAAAGCAGAGATGAATACATAGAAGAATTGCAAACCGAAAAAGCAAAATATTCGAGCATTTTTAATTATCCAACACTTACTTGGGCCGATATGGGTGCTGTGGGTTGGTTAGTTGATGGTGCAGCAATTGTAAATCAGGTTTCATTACAAAGAACTTCTTATGGACCATATTCTAGAGCCATGGTTAGAATTTGTAAAGAAGAAAGTTTTCATCAACGACAAGGTTACGAGATAATGGCACACATGGCAAAAGGAACTCCAGAACAAAAAGCTATGGCACAAGATGCCTTGAATAGATTTTGGTGGCCTTCCATTATGATGTTTGGACCTCATGATGCTGATTCACCAAATACAGGAAATGCTGTAAAATGGAGAATTAAACGTGAAACAAACGATGAATTACGTCAAAAATTCATTGACAAAACTGTTGGTCAAGCAGAAGTAATTGGTTTAACTATTCCTGACCCTGACTTAAAATGGAACGAAGCAAAAGGTTGCTACGATTATGGTAAAATTAATTGGGATGAATTTTGGAATGTTGTAAAAGGGAACGGCCCATGCAACAAGCAACGATTAAAACACCACATAAAAGCACATAAAAATGGCGAGTGGGTTAGAAAAGCAGCATTAGCTTATGCAGCAAAACAAAAAGAAAAACAATTAGTAGCTTAAGAAATAGAAATTAGAGATAAAAAAAAATAATTATGAGTAATATAAAAGATAGTCAAGGAGATGTTTGGGAAGTTTTTGTACAAAGCAAACCAGGCTTACCTCACAAACACGCAGGAAGTGTTCATGCAACCGACAAAGAAATGGCATTGCAAAACGCAAGAGATATGTACACCAGAAGAAACGAAGGAACTTGTCTTTGGGTAGTACCATTAAATGCTATTGTATCATCAATGCCAGAAGATAGTGGTTCGTTTTTTGACCCTGCCGATGATAAAGCATACCGACATCCAACACATTATATAATGCCTGAAGGAGCGAAACATATATAGACCGAAGTAGGAAGACCAAAGCTAGAAGCTAGAAAATGAATACATAATTAACTTCTGACTTCCATCATCGGTCTTCAAACCTTTAATTTTTATCTAAAATGACAACAAAAGAAGCTTTAATAAATTACTGTTTAAGAATTGGCGATACCAGTTTAATTCTTGGGCAACGCATGAGTGAATGGTGTAGTAATGGACCTATTTTAGAAGAAGATATTGCTATGACTAACATTGCTCTAGACCATATAGGACAAGCACGAACTATGCTTACCTATGCCGGAGAACTAGAAGGAAAAGGCAGAACAGAGGATGATTTTGCCTACAAAAGACACGAAAGAGAATATTACAACTCGCTTTTATCAGAAAGACCAAACGGTCACTTTGGAGATACCGTTGCAAGAAATTTTCTTCAATCGGCTTATTTCTATCATTTATATTCAGCATTAAGTTCTAGTAAAGATAATATGATTGCTGCTCATGCTGCTAAATCGCTAAAAGAAGTAACTTATCATTTAAGACACAGTGCAGAATGGGTTGTTCGTTTAGGAGATGGAACAGAAGAAAGCAAAGAAAAAATACAAACATCATTTGATGAAATTTGGGAATATACTGGTGATTTATTTGAAATGAATGAAGTTGATGATGTTTTAATTAAAGAAGGAATTGCTATAAATCAAACAGAAATTAAAGCAAAATGGGATAAAACAGTTGATGAAGTATTGGTACGTGCAAAACTTCAACGCCCAAAAGATGCCTATATGCACTCTGGCAGATTAAACGCTATTCATTCGGAATACCTCGGTCATCTTTTAGCCGAAATGCAATTTTTACCTAGAGCTTATCCTGATGCAAAGTGGTAAGTTGAAAGATCGAAGTCGGAAGATCGAAGTTGGAAGTAAACTCATCTTCGGGCTTCCGTTTTATAGTAATTTCAAACCTCAAACCCAAAACCATTAATCAACCCTCCCCCTACCCCCTCTCTTTTAAGAGAGGGGAAAGAATAACGAAGTTATTCCGGGGTGAGTTAAACAAACCCAAAACCATTGAACTACACCAAAGAACAAATATGGCAATTTTTAGCTGAAATTCCAGATCCTGAAATTCCTGTAATTACAATTGAAGAACTTGGTGTTCTTAGAGACGTAGAAATACTTCCTGATAAAGTTATTGTTACCATTACACCAACCTATACTGGTTGCCCTGCCATGAAATTATTTGAAGACGATATTATTAAAACACTTCATTCAAATGGAATAGAAAATGTAGAAATTAAAATGGTTTATTCTCCAGCATGGACAACGGATTGGATGTCGGATAAAGCAAAAGAAAAACTTGAAAAATATGGCATAGCTCCGCCAGTTAGCGGCTCGCAAGACAAAGGTTTTTTGTTCGAATCTGGACCAAAAACTGTTCGATGTCCGCAGTGTAAATCTACAAATACCACACTTAAAAGCCAATTTGGCTCTACTGCTTGTAAAGCATTATACTCCTGCAATAATTGCTTAGAACCTTTCGATTATTTTAAATGTATTTAACACAAACTAGATATAACTAACCTCAACATTTTTAACAACTAACCTTAAAGGTTAAGGGAATTTTCGAAAATCAACAAAATAGTTGCATAATAAACACTTATCCCAAAAAATCACACGTTTAAAAAAATAATAGAAATTCAACAGTCTGATTATTTTCATGCAATTTTCTTAAATTTCAACAAATAAATTTATTAAGAATTATGTTTTTTAAAAAAACATAAATTCAATATTTTATTCTGTTTAAAAAAGTTAATCAATACTAAATCAGAATTAAAACTAAAATTTATGCAAAGCAACCTTTTTTAAAGACTATCGTCTTTTAACAGACACTACATTTATTGTTAAATTTGCTTTTTTTAGACTAAAAAAATTTTCATGAAAAAACTATTTTTTACACTAGTAATTTTTTTCGCTTTTGTTTCAAACTCTTTTGCATCGCACATTATGGGTGGCGATATCACTTATACTTGTTTAGGAAACAATCAATACCAAGTAACACTTACATTATATCGAGATTGTTCGGGTATTACTATTGGAACAACTCCACAAACAGTTAGTTTTACCTCTTCTTGTGGAACATTTACATCAAATTTAGATTGGGTAAGCACAACCAATGTTTCTCAAGTTTGTCCCACACAAACTACAACTTGCAACGGCGGAACTATACCTGGTACTGAACAATCTATTTTTACAGGAATAGTTACTCTTCCTCCTTGTGTAGATTGGATTATGAGTTGGAACACTTGCTGTAGAAATGGAGGGATTAGCAATCTAACCTCGCCCGACTCTCAAGATTTGTATGTTCAAAGTACATTAAATAATGTTGCAGGAGCTTGCAACAATTCACCTCAGTTTTTAGCATTACCAACTCCTTATTTATGTCCTAATCAATTGACTATTTATAACCATGGAGCATCTGATATTGATGGCGACTCATTATACTATTCGTTTACCTCAGCTTTTGGAGGGACAACACCTCCAGGTACACCATTAACTTATACTGCTGGTTACTCACCATTCAATCCAATACTTACTACTGGCGGAATGAATTTAAATCAACAAACTGGAGAGATGTGTTTTACTCCAAATGTTACTCAAATTTGTGTGGTATCGGTTATTGTATATGAATACAGAAACAACGTGTTAATTGGAACTCAAATTCGAGAAATGCAAGTTGTAGTTTCTAACTCTTGTTCAAATACAGCACCATACGCGGGTAATGCACCAACATGTGGTAACACTGGAGGTTTGGTTATAACACATGCAGGACCTTCAGTAGTACAAAATGATGACAATTCGCTGTCTATGTGCCCAAACGATTCGCTTTGTTTTGAAATTAGCTTTACTGATCCTGATGGAAATAATGTTACTGTTAACACAAATATTGCAACTGCAATACCAGGAGCCTCTTTTAATATTGTAAATAATGGCTCAGTTAATCCTATTGGATATTTTTGTTGGGCTCCTACACCTTTAGATACTGGGATAAATGTATTAACAGTAAATTTAATTGACGATGCTTGTCCAATTTCTGCAAGCCAATACTATACGTATGACATAACCGTTTTTGACCAACCTTATGCAGGACCAGACCAAACCATTTGCGGACCACAGTGGGCTGATTTACAAGCATCAAATGGTGCTGGTTACACCTGGAGTGTAATTACTGGAGAACCGTTAAACCCTGGAGTTAACATTACTTGTGTTAACTGTGCAAACACTTCGGTAAAACCGAGTATTACAACCACCTATTTATTGACAAGCACACTTACAAGTGCTTGTGTAAATACTGATACTGTAACGGTAAATGTTGTTCCAGATTATACCTTAACACATTTTGGAGACACCACTTTGTGTGATTATTTAACCACGCCAATAGGGGTTGTTGTAAATCCAAACACAGCTGGCTATACCGTAAGTTGGACAAATACAGGAACATTAAGTAATGGTGCAAGCTTAACACCAAATGCTTCACCAACTGCGTCAACAACATATGTTGCTACAGTAACCTCACCATTTGGTTGTATAAAAACAGATTCGGTTATAGTAAATGTAACTCCCCCACCTTCATTAACCGTAAATCCTGGCGACACAACCATTTGTTTAGGTAATTCTGTAAACTTTGGCATTGAATCAACTTGTATGTACACACTAGAAATGTTCGACTCTTGGGGAGATGGATGGACTGGGCAAACTATTTCTGTTTACGATAATGGTATTTTAGTTGGAACTTACACTGTTGCATCAACTGATAATAATGGAGATTGGAATACTGTAACTTTTCCAATAACTAATGGCAACACAATAACATTAGTATATGGAACAGGTTCATATCAAAGCGAATCATCATTTAGTTTGATTGATGGACAAGGTAATACACAATTTTCAGTTACAGCGGGAAATATGAGTGGCTGGGCAGATGGATACGTTGCTTATACAGGAGTTGGAAACTGTGGACCAACATTATCAAGTTATACATTTAACTGGACCCCTACAACAGGTTTATCAAATCCAAACATACAAAACCCTGTTGCAACACCAACAACAACCACAACTTATACGGTAACTTTATCAAATGCTGGTGGTTGTACAATTAATAGAACACAAACAGTAACTGTTGTGCCAACATACACGCTAAGCACAACACAATCTGACTCATCAGTATGTTTAGGTGAAACTGTTAACTTTACAGCAACTACAACGCCTGCTGGCACATTTAATTACTCGTGGACACCAGCAAACATTTTTAATAACCCTTCTAGTCCAAATCCAACAGCAACATTTTTAACATCTGGTTTAAACACCATTATTGTTAATGTTGACAATGGTGGTGGATGTCAGAAATCCGACACGATGTATGTTCAAGTTTCTCCTGCTTATGCTCCAAACATTAACATAGTAAATAATGATACTGCTTTTGGTTGTACAGGAACAAGTCCAATACCAATTAATTTAGATTTAGGAGGAGGAATACCTGCCACGTGTGGCCCAAGTGCTTCTACTGCTTGCTCAGGAAGTTCTTCAACCATTAGTATAGGTAATTCAACTGGAGCTAATACATCCTCTAGCTATCCTGCACCTTATGGAAATTATTGGAGAAACGCTAAACATCAATTTTTATTTACAGCCGCAGAATTAAATGCAATGGGCTTTGTGGGCGGAAAAATAACGCAAATTGGTTGGCCAGTTGCCACAATTAACGGAACCACAACATATAATGGATACACCATTAAAATGAAGTGTACTAATATTACGAATATTACTACATGGCAAACTGGATTAACTCAAGTGTTTAACCCAAAAGTAGTTAATGTGGTTGTTGGCATGAATATGCACACACTTGATGTGGCTTATGAATGGGATGGAATTTCTAACTTACTTGTTGAAATTTGCTATGATAACTTAGCAACTTCATATACAAACAATTCAATTACACCATGGGTAACAACTCCGTTTACTTCAAGTCTTTATTACTATTCTGATAGTTCTCCAGCTTGTCCATCAACAACAACAAGCGGAAATAGTACCAACAGACCATTAACCTTTTTTGTAACTTGTCCAACAACTCCTGATCCATTAGCTTTTAACTATAGCTGGACACCAACCGTTGGCGTTTCTAACCCAACGATTCAAAACCCAACACTTTCACCATCAGCAACAACGACATATACAGTTACTGTTACTGATCCTGTGGGCGGATGTTTTGATACCGATTCAATAACTATAACCATAAATGATGCTTTAACTGCAACCATATCACAGGTTGATGCTGATTGTGGTGTTAATAATGGAAAAATTATTGTTGAAACTGATGGGCTTAATCCTCAGTACACTTTTGAGTACCTAGATAGCACTGGAACAACCATTTTACAAACTAACAATTCGCCCCAAAATGATTCACTACTCAACTTAGCAGCAGGCTTATATTTTGTAAGAGTTACTGATGGTGCTGGATGTGTTTTCTTATCAGACTCTATTATTATTGATGGTTTATCAAATTTAGCTGCTAATGTAACCACTACTCCTGCTTCTTGTAATGGTTTTAGTGATGGTAAAATTGTTGTTGGAGGAATTGGTTTAACTGGTCCTTTTACTATTGAATTTTATGATAGTACTGGTGTAAACTTGCTTCAAACAAGTACTCAACCTTTATCAGATTCATTAAATAATATTCCATCAGGAACTTATTCGATTACGGTATATGATTCACAAGGATGTTCTTTTGATACAATTGTAATATTAAATCCTGCAATAGAAATTCTTTTCACATCAATTTCAAATGATACTTCAATTTGTATAAATACCTCTACAGTTATTGAAGCTACTGCTTTAGGAGGAACAGGAACATTATCATACATTTGGGACAATGGATTAGTTGGTGATGGACCACATACTGTTAGTCCGTTATCAAATACAACTTATACCGTTTATGCTCAAGATTCGTTAGGCTGTGTTTCAAATACAGATACAATAAATATTACAGTAAATCCAAATGCTACAATTGATTTAACGTCTGCAATAGGATCAGATAATCAAACTGTATGTATAAATAGTATTATTTCACCTATTGAATACACTATAGGTGGTGGTGGTACTGGAACAACAATAACAGGATTGCCAAATGGGGTTACAGGCAACTTTTTAGCAGGAGTAATGACCATTACTGGAACACCTACAGAAACTGGAACTTTTAACTATATAGTTTCAACTACAGGTTCATGCTCACAAGTTGTAGATAGTGGAAGCGTTACTGTTACACCAGATGCTACCATTGTTTTAACTTCAGCAAATGATGTGCAAACGGTATGTATTAATTCACCTATCACCAACATCACATACACAATTGGTGGTGGAGGAACTAATGCTTCGATTACAGGATTACCAAATGGTTTGAGTGGTTCTTTTAATGCTGGTGTATTTACAATTAGCGGAACTCCAACAAGCATTGGCACTTTTAATTATACCGTTACAACTTCCGGAACATGTGTACAAGATAGCTTGTCAGGAACCATAACATTAAATGATTCTTTGGACATAACTATACCTTCGTTAAGTGAAGACACTATTTGTCCGAATGCCCCAACTACGATAACAACAGTTGCAGCAACTGGTGGCTCTGGTAGTGGATATACATACCAATGGTTCGATAGCAATAACAATGCTGTAGGAACAGGATTGTCTATTACAGTTATACCAACAAAAAGCCCAGAAACATATACTTTAGTTGTAGGAGATGATTGTACAACACCGACTGTATCAGAAAGTGTAATAGTTTATTGGCACCCTGTTCCAATGCCAAGTTTAACCGCAATAAACACTACTGATTGTTATCCTGTATTAACTTCTTTTATAAATACTACACCAAACTTGGCTAATCTCAATAATGTTACATGGAATTTTGGTGATGGAGGCCAGTCATACGACATTATTTCAACATCTCACCAATACAATACTCCGGGCTGCTATGATGTAACATTAACTGTAACCGCAACTACTGGCTGTAGTAGGGACACCACTTATCCAAATTTAGTATGTGCATACGATTATCCAAATGCTGATTTTATGATGGATCCACAACCAACAGATATTACCAATCCTTACATTAATTTTACTAATTTAAGTACTGGAAACAGTTATAATTATTGGACTTTCGCAAGTGGAATTCCAAGTCAATCGTTTGAAGCCGATCCTCAAGTAGAATATCCAGCAGACTCTGCAGGCACTTATTTAGTAGAGCTTGCAGTTGTTAACAGTCAAGGATGTACGGATACAACTTACCAAACTGTGATAATCAATGGGTTATATCTATTATATGTTCCAACATCATTTACACCAAATGGAGATAATGTTAACGATGTATTTAAACCATTAGGAGAAGGTATAGATGTAACAAACTATCATTTTATGGTATTTGACCGATGGGGAGAAAAACTTTTTGAAACCGATAATATTGCTGAAGGTTGGGACGGTACATTTAATGGAAATCCTGTTCAAACAGGCGTTTATATTTGGAAAGTTAAAGCCAAAGAGTTTTACAGAAATGTAAACACCGAACACTCCGGACATGTAAATTTACTTAGGTAAAAAAAATAGGCTATCATTCTGATAGCCTATTTTTTTTAAAGCAAACCTGATGTGAAATTTACTTAGCCAATTCTTCTTTTACAATTGCAGAAATAATTTTACCATCAGCTTTTCCAGCTAATTTAGCAGTTGCCACTCCCATAACTTTACCCATATCTGAAGGTGAAGATGCACCAGTCTGAGCTATAATTTCTTTAACAACAACTCTAATTTCAGCTTCATCCATTTGTTTTGGCAAATAAGTATTTAAAACATCTATTTGAAACTGCTCAACATCGGCCAAATCTTGTCTTTTTTGGGTTAAATAGATTTCTAAAGCATCTTTACGTTGTTTAACCAATTTCATCACTAATTTCTGACCTACTTCATCAGTAATTTCAGCATTTCCACCTTTTGATGCTTCTAATAATAATTCAGCTTTTACTGCTCGTAATGCTGCTAATTTAGCAGCATCTTTCGCCAACATGGCATTTTTAATATCAATGTTAATTTGTTCTGTTAAGTTCATGGTATTTAATTTATAATGTTCTTAAATAAAAAAGAGTCGTTTCAAAATTACTAAGAAACGACTCTTTTTTTAGTTAAAGTTTACTTTTAATTAATCTACATTGTCATGTAAAAATGAATTGTCGTCTTTTAGTTTTGGAGAACCATCTTCATCTTCTCCTAATGTAAATCTCGACATCGTGTTTTCTGATGAATGAGGAATTGAATCTAAAGATATCTGGCGTCTTTTGTATGCAGGTTCTTTCTCTAAATCAGTTATTCCAGATGGAGTTTTCATTCTTCCTCCTAATTCTTTAATTCTTCTAATTCTTTCAGCTGACAATCTTTTTTGTTCTTCTTCAGGAATTCTTTTGGTATAAACTGGCTCGTTTGAGCTAACAGTTTCTTCTGTTTTATTTGAAGAAAAACTAAATCCTTCTGACTCAATTTTTTCAGCTTCTTCGTTAATTACATCATTTAAATTCCAAACAATGGTTTCTTTTTTCTCTACACTTTCCTCGTCTGTAGACATTAAAAATGGACTATCATTATCTTCATCTATATTCGAAGAAAAACTAATTTCTTCTTCTATTTCGTCTTCAACCTCTTCAATATTATTGATTTCAAAAGTAAAAATTGCTTCTTCCTCTTCTTCAACATTTTCTTCAATTTCAGCAACTATTTCTTCTTCTAATTGAAATATTACTTTTGGTTCCTCTTCTTCATTGTTTTTTTCTACCTCAGCAATAACTTCTTCTTCAAAATGGTAAACAATTTTTTGTTCTTCCACTTGAGTTTCTTCATTTACTTCAGTATTATTTTCTACTTCGTTAGTATCAAATTCAAAAGCAGGTTGAACGGCAACTGTTTTCAAGAACGGTTCTTCGCTCACTTCATTTGTAACTTCTTCAGGTTTGTCTTCAATTATCGATTTAACAACCGCAGCAGTTGCTTCTAAATCGTGAACAATTTTTTCTGGTTTAACACCAAATTCCATAGAACCATTACTCGAAGTACCAAAACCTGTAGCAATAACAGTTACAGAAACTTTGTTACCAAGAGATTCGTCGGTTCCATTACCCCAAATAAGTTCTGCTGTGTAACCCGCTTGTTTTTGTATATAATCGGTTATTTCATCAATTTCGTCCATTGTAATTTCTTCAACACCAGAAGTTACATTTAACAAAATAAAATTAGCACCGTTAATTTCATTATCGTTTAATAGTGGCGATTCTAAAGCTTTTGTTACAGCTTGTATAGCTCTGTTTTCACCTTCGGCAGTTGCAGAACCCATAATTGCAGTACCACCATCTTTCATTACTGTTTTAACATCTTCAAAGTCAACATTGATATAACCTGCAACGGTAATAATTTCGGCAATTCCTTTAGCTGCTGTAGTTAAAATATCATCAGCTTTCGAGAAACATTCTCCCATTTTTAAATTACCATGAATCATTCTTAACTTATCGTTATTAATGATAAGCATAGTATCCACATGGTTTCGTAATGCATTCAAACCGTCTTCGGCTTGTTGTTTTCTTCTTCTGCCTTCAAATGAAAAAGGAATAGTAACAATACCTACTGTTAGTATACCCATTTCCCTTGCTACCTCAGCAATAACAGGAGCTGCACCAGTACCTGTACCACCACCCATTCCAGCAGTAATAAATACCATTTTGGTATTGTTTTGTAAAATAGATTTAATGTTTTCGATATCTTCAATAGCTGCATTTTTACCTACTTCAGGATTGGCTCCTGCACCTAAACCTTCTGTTAAGGTTGTACCTAACTGAATTTTGTTTGGAATAGGACTTAAAGCTAATGCTTGAGCATCTGTATTACAGATTACAAAATCTACACCAGTAATACCTTGGTTGTACATGTGGTTAACAGCATTGCTACCACCGCCACCTACTCCAATAACTTTAATAATTGATGATTGATCTTTTGGTAAATCGAATTTCATAGTATGGGTATTTATTATAATGTTTGTGTTTTGTGTTTTAATTATCTCCGTCTTCAAAAAACTTGTGACCTGCGTTTATAATTTTATCAAAAAAGCCACCTTTATTTTTCTTAGAATGACTTACTACTTCTCCTTTAACCACTGGTTTATTAATTTCTAGGCTTTCAAACCCTTTTAATACTAAACCAACTCCTGTTGCAAAAATTGGACTAGTTAAACTTTCTGCATTACCTTTAGCTAAATGTTCGTTTGGATAACCAATTCTGGTATCCATTCCAGTAACATATTCCATTAGTTGTGTAATATGTTTTAGCTGAGCTCCACCACCTGTAACAACAATACCACAGATTAACTTGTTTTCGTATCCAGAATTTTTTATTTCGTAATAAATATGCTCTATTATTTCTTCCATTCTTGCTTGTATGATATTAGCAAGATTTTTTAGAGAAATCTCTTTTGCAGGTCTTCCTCTTAAACCAGGTATCGAAACAATTTCATTGTCTTGGCTTTCGCTAGCTAAAGCAGAACCAAATTTTATTTTTAGTAATTCGGCTTGGTTTTTAATAATACCACAACCTTCTTTAATATCTTCCGAAATTACATTACCACCAAATGGAATTACTGCCGTATGACGAATTATACCATCTTGAAAAATTGCAATATCGGTTGTTCCTCCTCCTATATCAACCAAAGCAACGCCTGCTTCTTTTTCTTCATTACTTAAAACTGCTTCTGACGATGCTAAAGGTTCTAAAATCAAATCGTTTACTATTAATCCTGATTTTTCAACACATTTATATATGTTTTTTGCAGCAGCTACTTGTCCAGTAATAATATGAAAATTAGCTTCTAAACGAACGCCCGCCATTCCAATAGGGTCTTTAATTCCTTGTTCATTATCAACAATGTATTCTTGAGGTAACACATGAATTATTTCATCACCTGGAAGCATTACCAACTTATACATATCATCTATCAATAAGTTGATATCATTTTGACTGATTTCATCTTCTACTGAACTTCTCACTCTAATTCCTCGGTGTTGTAAACTTTTAATATGTTGACCAGCTATACCAACATTTACCACTTTAATTTCAACTCCAGATTTTGCTTCAGCATCTTCTACTGCCAATTTTATTGATTGTACAGTTTTGTCGATGTTTGAAACTACACCTCTTGATACACCAATCGATTCAGATTTTCCCATCCCTAGAATTTCCAACTTACCATGTTCGTTTTTACGACCAACAATAGCTACAATTTTGGTTGTTCCGATATCTAAACCTACTACAATTTCTGATGATGTGGCTTCCATACTAATTAAAATTTTTTGTGCAAACTATCTGATTTTTATATTTCAAATTAATCTCCGAATACTCGTTCCAACCAGTCTTCGACAACCCTTTTTTGTAAAAAATCATTAGTTTATTTAACTTGGTGGTTAAATTATCTACTCCACCTAGTACAATTTTATGATTTCCTACTTTTGGTATGAGTTCAAATTCAAAATCTTTATTAACATACACTTGTTCAATTTGAGCTCTCCAAAAAGGAGACTTATCGATATAACTTGCTAAAAGATAGATATCATCGAGCAAAGTAATGGAAGCAAGCGTATCTGTTAATTCAGAATAATTTAGTTGATAACGTATAGAAAATGGTTCATTTACATAACCATTAACAACCATTAAACGCGATGTATATTTTGTTGAAAGTGGCATTAGTTTACCAAACTCATCCATGTAATAGCTATCGTTGATACTAAAAATACGAACAATTGGTTTTCGTTGTTTTACATCAATATAAAGTTTACCATCAATAGTTTTATATACTTGAGCATCTTTTACGGCAGAATTATTTCCAATTTTTCGTTCTAATTCCAGTGCATTTAATTGGTCGAAATATTTAACGCCACTTGTTTTTAAATAGGTAACCTCGTTTTTAATATCTTCATAATCAATGAACCTATTTTCGGTTTCATAATCAATATTTATTTTGAGATTTTCTTTATTAAACACCTGTGTCGATTGGGCTTTATCAGCAAAACCAAATATTACACCTATAGCAACAATTACTAAAATCAACAGCGTTATTTTAATTACCTTTACAATCATACTTTATTTTTAAGGCAATTTGCTATTGGTTCAACAAACACATCAATATCTCCAGCTCCTAATGTTAATAATACTTCAAACTCATTAGCAGCGATGTAATCCAACAAATTTGATTTTGTGAGTAATTTTTTATTTTTTGCTGTAGCTTTTTCTAATAATAATTGCGATGTTACTCCAGGTATTGGTAATTCTCTTGCTGGATAAATGTCTAATAAAATAAGTTCATCCAATACCGAGAGAGAAGCAGCAAACTCATCTAAAAAATCTCTTGTTCTTGAAAATAAATGAGGCTGAAAAATTCCTGTTATTATTTTATCAGGGTAGAGCTCTTTAACAGAAGAAATACACATTCGGAGTTCTTCGGGATGATGTGCATAATCATCAATATATACTAAGTTTGGTGATTTTACATGGTATTCAAACCTTCTTTTTACGCCAGCATACGATTCTAAAGCTTTTATAATTTTAATACTATCAAGATTTAGTTTTTTTGCAACAACGTAAGCTCCTAAAGCATTTTCCACATTGTGTATGCCTGGAAAACCTAATTTTATTTTATCATTATTAATGGTTAAAAAATAACTCCCATTTTCAACTTTTACTTCAGATGGCAAATAATCTGCTAAAAAGTTTAAATCATACGTTGTGGTATTTTTAAATTTTAATTTTTCTTTGATAGAAGGTTTTGTAATTAACACTCCTTTTTCGTCAATTTTGTTTACAAAATCTTGATAGGATTTATGCATTTCTTCTTTATCGCCGTAAATATCTAAATGGTCAGCATCAATAGATGTTACAATAGCAATATTGGGGGAAAGAGTTAAAAAAGAACGATCAAATTCATCAGCCTCAACAACCACCGTTTTTGCATTATTATTGAGCAACAAGTTGGAATTAAAATTTAAACTAATTCCTCCTAAAAATGCTATGCAGTCAACCCCACATTCATTTAACACATGAGCAACAATTGATGATGTTGTTGTTTTTCCGTGAGTACCGGCAACAGCAATAGTAAAATAGTTTTGCGTAATTAATCCCAAAACCTCAGCACGTTTGTATAATCTTATGTTGTTATTGATAAAAAATTGATATTCAATATTATCTTTTGGAATAGCTGGAGTATAAATTACCAAAGCATTCGTTTTATTTTCTTTTATTTCAATTGGAATTGCATCAATTTTTTCTTCATAATGCACTATCATTCCTTCTTTTTCGAGAGTTTGAGTTAATGCTGTTTTGGTTTTATCATAACCAGCTACCTTGCATCCAGAAGAAATAAAATAACGAGCTAAGGCACTCATGCCAATGCCTCCAATACCCAAAAAATATACACTACTTACTTCTTTCAAGTTCATAATTTATTTCCAGAGATAATTATCCCAAAACAAACAAATTTACTCTAAGAAATTACTCAAACTTGTTCCGAAAAACTAAGAAATACACATGAAGATGTTAAAAAGATAATTTAGTTGAAAGTCGCACTAAAGTTCGATTAACAACTTTTTTTCAATGATTTAAAAAATTACAGTATCCATAACCTAAAAACAAAAAAAAGTCCCACTTTTCAATGAGGCATTTATAATTTAAACTACCACATTCACTATTTTATTCGGCACTACGATTACCTTTTTGGGTAATTGACCATTGAGTTGTTTTATGGTTTGTTCGTTGGCAAGTACTTCTTTTTCTACTTCGGCAGCCGTTAAATTGGTTGGCAACTCCAAAATGAAACGCATTTTACCGTTAAAGGATACTGGATATTTGTGGTTGCTTTCTAACAAATAGGCTTCGTTGTATTTTGGGTAAACAGCATACGTTATACTTTCTTTGTTGCCCAATTTAGCCCACAATTCCTCAGTAATGTGCGGAGCGTAAGGTGCTAAAATAATTAACAACGGTTCTAATATTGCTCGTTTATTACACTTCTGAGCCGTAAGTTCGTTTACACAAATCATGTAAGCCGAAACGGGCGTGTTAAACGAAAAACGCTCGATGTCTTCTTTTACTTTTTTAATGGTTTTGTGTAAACTTTTTAAAGCCCCCTCCGACTCCCCCGAAAGGGGAGAGTTGTCAACGTAAAAACTTTCGTTTTCTCCTGTATGGAATAACCGCCACAGTTTCTTCAAGAAATTATGTACACCAGTAATTCCTTGTGTATCCCAAGGTTTGTGTTGCTCTAAAGGACCTAAAAACATTTCGTAACAACGCAAGGTATCTGCTCCATATTTCTCCACCAATTCATCTGGCGTTTGTACGTTGTATTTCGATTTGGACATTTTTTCTATTTCGTGTCCACATAAATAATCACCATTTTCTTCAAGAATAAACTCGGCATTTTTATACTCTTCTCTCCAATTCTTAAAGGCTCCAATATCTAATTTATCATTTTCTACTAAAGAAATATCAACATGAATTGGGGTGAAATTTTGATAAATTTTTATATCTTTAATCTCTATTTCTGGATGAATATTATTGAATTTATCTCTCAACTTATTAATTATAGTTTGAAAATTTGAGTGAGAACTATTATCTAACTGTTTTGACGAAACGAAAATTGGATGTTTTTTTATAAAGTCTAAAAGAAAAATATCGAGTTTTTCATCTTCTACAATAGAAATATCTAGATGTGTTCGATATACAATACTACTTCTACCCTGAATCATCCCCTGATTAATCATTTTTTGGAACGGTTCTTCAAAAGGGATGTAACCTAAATCGTATAAAAACTTGGTCCAAAAACGGGCATACAACAAGTGTCCAGTAGCGTGTTCGGCTCCACCAATGTATAAGTCCACATTTTTCCAATAGTTTACTTTTTCTTTGGCAACAAACTCGTTGTTGTTGTTGGCATCCATGTAACGTAAAAAGTACCAACTGCTACCTGCCCAACCTGGCATGGTGTTGAGTTCGAGCCCCCAAACCCCCGAAGGGGGCTTTTGTCCATGAGGAACATCAACTATTTTCTTATTTTGTTCGTCCCAATGCCACGATTTGGCATTTCCTAATGGTGGTTTTCCATCTTCTGTTGGTAAGTATTTCTCAACTTCAGGCAATTCTATTGGCAAACACTCAGAAGGAATCAAATAAGGAACATCGCCTTTGTAATACACTGGAAATGGTTCTCCCCAATATCGCTGACGCGAGAAAACTGCATCACGCAAACGGTATTGTGTTTTTCCTTTTCCAAAGCCACGCTTTTCAATTTCGGCAATGGCTTTTTTTATTGCTTTCTTAGCAGGTAAATCGTTTAAAAAATCCGAATCAGTAATTATCGCATCTTTTTCGGTGTAAGCTGCTTCCGAAATGTCTTTATCTTTAAAAATGTTTTTTATTTCAATTCCAAAATGTTTGGCAAAATCCCAATCGCGTTGGTCGCCACAAGGCACTGCCATAACAGCTCCTGTTCCGTAAGTTGCCAAAACATAATCGCCAATCCAAATTTGTATTTTATTACCCGTAAACGGATGGATAGCATACGCACCCGTAAATGCTCCAGTAATGTTTTTGATGTCCGATTGTCTATCTCGTTCCGATTTTAACGAAGCAGCTTTTTTGTAAGCTTCAATTTCGGCTTTTTGTTCAGGAGTGGTAATTACATCAACCAATTCGTGCTCAGGAGCCAATACCATAAACGAAACGCCGAAAATGGTATCGGGTCTAGTCGTAAACACAGAAATGTTAAATGTTGAATTATGAATGTTGAATAGAACTTCAGCACCTTGAGATTTTCCAATCCAATTGCGTTGAATGTCTTTTACCGAATCAGTCCAATCCAACCCTTCCAAACCATTGATTAAACGCTCAGCATAAGCCGTAATTCGCATACTCCACTGACGCATCAATTTTTGCTCTACGGGATGTCCGCCACGTTCGGAAACTCCATCTTTTATTTCGTCGTTAGCCAAAACTGTACCTAGTGCAGGACACCAGTTTACCCAAGTGTCTGATAAAAACGCAATACGGTAATTCAACAACATTTTTTGCTGTTGTTCTTCGCTCCAACTGTTCCAATCGGCAGCGGAAAAAACTGCTACATCATCGCAAACAGCATTTACCTCAACATTTCCTTTTGTTCTAAAGTGCTCAATTAAGGTGTCTATTTTCTCAGCTTTGTCAGAATCTTTGTTGTACCAAGAATTAAACAATTGTTTAAAAATCCATTGCGTCCATTTATAATAATTTGGTTCAGATGTTCTTACCTCTCTATCCCAATCAAACGAAAAACCGATTTTATCTAACTGATTTCGGTAACCAGGTATAACATTCCCTTGCTTATCCACTCCACCTTCAATGTTCATTTTGGTTGTAATGGCAGGGTGTTGACCAGTTTGAATAGCATATTGCTCGGCTGGCAACCCAAACGAATCATAACCCATTGGATGCAACACATTAAAGCCCAACAAACGTTTGTAGCGAGCATAGACATCAGAAGCAATATAACCAAGCGGATGACCAACATGCAAACCAGCACCAGAAGGATATGGAAACATATCCAATACATAATATTTTGGTTTTACACTATTGTCTTCTGCAGCAAAAGTTTTATTTTCTGCCCAGTATTTTCGCCACTTTTTTTCTATCTCCTGATATTGATATTGCATCGTTAATAAGTCTTTGTGTTAGAGTCGCGAAATTAACAATAATTAGCAGTATTTTTGAGAAATTAATTGTTTGCAAACAAGTTTAATAATACTTTAGCAACTGAATTTAAGCAATGTCGGATAAAGAAAATAAATACACAGGAAGAAGGTTACGCTCGTCGTATTTTACCACCATCATTAGCATTTCGTTGGTGTTATTCATGTTGGGAATATTGGGATTGATTATTTTAAATGCTCAACAAATTTCTAATCATGTAAAAGAAAATATTGGCTTTTCTATTATTTTAAAAGATGGTATTAAAGAGGTCGAAATTGCTCAAATTCAAAAATCACTCGATGCAGAAAACTTTGTAAAATCTACTCATTTCATCCATCCCGATTCTGCAGCTGCAGAACTTCAGCGTGAATTGGGCGAAGATTTTATCAGCTTTTTGGGATACAACCCTCTTTTACCCTCAATTGATGTAAAACTAAATGCTGATTATGCCAACACCGACAGCTTATCGGTAATTGAAGCCAACTTAACAGAAAACCCAAAGATTAAAGAAGTATTTTACCAAAAAGACTTGGTAAGTTTAATAAACGAAAACGTTAAAAAAATAAGTTTTTATTTGCTAGCATTTAGTGCATTGCTGCTTACCATTGCAATGGCTCTAATCAATAACACCATTCGACTTTCTATTTATTCGAAACGATTTTTAATAAAAACCATGCAATTGGTTGGAGCAAAATCGTCGTTTATTCAAAAACCATTTGTATTAAAAGGCATTGGAAACGGTTTAGTTGCCGCCTTTTTATCTATTGGATTAATTGTATTGTTTTTATACTATTTACAACAACAAATGCCCGAAATTATTGACTTTAAAAACATTGAATTATATGGTGCTTTATTTTTAATTGTCATTATTTTAGGCATCTTAATTTCATGGATTTCAACAATGCTAGCCGTTCGAAAATATTTACGAATGGAAGCTGGCAACTTATATTAAGCCTCCCCCAACCCCTCCGAAGGAGGGGCTTTTGTAGAGGAACAAAAAAACTTTGAATTGAAAAACTTTGTAATATATATAGAAGATGAGTGATAACAATAGAATTAACAACGATTTTGCATTTGGCAAACAAAACTATATTTTAATGGCAGTTGGTACTGCATTAGCAATTTTAGGATATATATTAATTTCAGGAGGTGGATCAGATGACCCTACTGTTTTTAGCGAAGAATTATTTTCCTTTAGAAGAATGTATGTTGCTCCACTTCTTATTTTAGCTGGATTAGTAGTTGTTGGTTGGGGAATTATGAAAAAAGTAAAATAATTCCATGACCATTCTAGAAGCCGTTGTATTAGCAATTATTGAAGGAGTAACTGAATTTTTACCAGTATCGTCTACTGGACACATGATTATTGGCTCTTCGCTAATGGGAATTGCAGAAGATGATTTTACCAAAACCTTTACCATTGCAATTCAGTTTGGTGCTATTCTTTCCGTATTAGCTCTGTATTGGAAACGTTTTTTTCAGACTGTAAATTTTTACTTTAAATTATTTGTAGGATTTATACCTGCTGCAATTATTGGTTTTTTACTTAACGATTATATTGATGCATTACTAGAAAACGTAATTGTTGTAGCCGTTACTCTTTTGCTTGGCGGAATAGTTTTGATTTATGTAGATAAATGGTTTGCAAAAACAAAAGAATCGGGCACATCGGAAGTAACTTATCCTACCGCATTTAAAATTGGGTTATTTCAATGTATTGCTATGATACCTGGTGTTTCACGCTCGGCAGCAACCATAATTGGTGGATTAACTCAAAAAATGAACCGAAAGGCTGCTGCTGAATTTTCTTTCTTTTTAGCTATTCCCACCATGTTAGCCGCAACAGGATACAAACTACTGAAATTCTATAAAGATGGCGGAGGTTTTCATGGCGAAGAAATTACTGTTCTTTTAGTTGGAAATGTAGTAGCATTTATTGTTGCGGCAATTGCAATAAAAGGATTTATAAGTTTTTTAACCAAACACGGTTTTAAGTATTTTGGTTATTACCGAATTGTAGTTGGAATAATCATTCTTGCTCTCTACTTTATGGGGATTGAACTTACCATTGTTTAATGCAACAGCTACAAGATAAATTTTTAAACGGTCAAATCATCTTAATAGATAAACCACTAAAATGGACATCATTTGATGTGGTAAAAAAAATCCACTACCAACTTAGAAAAGAACTCGACCTTAAAAAAATTAAAGTTGGTCACGCTGGAACATTAGACCCCTTAGCAACAGGGCTATTGGTTATTTGCACAGGAAAATTCACCAAAAAAATTGATGAAATTCAGGCTCAAACCAAAGAATATACAGGCGTAATAACCCTTGGAGCAACAACTCCTTCGTTCGATTTAGAGAAAGAAGTTGATGAGGAGTTTCCAACCTCACACATTACCAAGGAAATGATATTAGAAGCAACTCTATCATTTGTTGGAGAACAACAACAAACCGCTCCCATACATTCAGCAAAAAAAATTGACGGCAAACGTGCTTACGAATATGCCAGAAGCGGCGAAGAAGTAGAAATCAAATCTAATCTAATTACAATTAAATCATTCGAAATTTTAGGTGTTTCAGAAAATATTTTTGACTTAAAAGACCCGCTAGTAATTGATAAAAACTACAAAAACGAACGAATAAACTTAGCCCCGAATTACGAAAAAGGTTTACATGTAAAGTTTAAAATAACGTGTAGCAAAGGCACTTACATTCGTTCTATTGCCAGAGATTTTGGATTAAGATTAAAAACAGGAGCCCACCTCAGCGAATTGCGTAGAACTAAAATTGGTGATTTTAATGTAAATGATGCCGTGTTGATGGATGACATTCTTGCTACTAGGTAAATAATGTTGTTAGCTAGAATAAAAATTTTATTTTTCTAGTATTCCAAAAAAAGTATCCCAAAATACATCAACAACATACTGCCATCAATTAATCCTGAAAAAAAGAGTTCTGGTCTTCTTCTTTTGGTAAACGCAATGATTAGCATTACCAATCCACCTGTTATTACAGTTGCTAAAAATTGCTCAAAACTTAGTTGAAGAAAAACATAATACTGCACTGCTTTTAACATTAAAAACAACAAAAGAAGTATGTGCGAAAGCATAATTGTTTTTTTTATTCCAAGGTAAGATGGTATGGTTTTAATATTTGATTCCATATCGTATCGCAAATCTCTGATATCAAAAGGAAGCGTTATTGCAAAAATAAACAAGAATTGTTCGGACAATAAAAATAGCGATTTACTTTCAAGGAGAGTATGAATTCCTTTTGCTTCAACTACAGGAATAGCAACCATTACCAACGACCAAACCAAAGATATAATAACTATTTTAGTAAAAGGTAAATCACGAATAGCTATTTTTTTATCACCACTTTTAATAAATGGAATAACATACCAAATGGAAAAAATTGCCAATGGAATAACCAGTAAAAAAACCTTATAACTCAATTGAAGAAGAAAAAACAAACTTCCACAAGCAGATAGCATAGATGCAAAAAACAGTTTTTTTCGATTTCTTAAAATCCAGCTCAACCTTATTCCAATTAATTTACCTGCAAGTTCGAAGCTTTTGAGCCTATAAATACGTTGAAAATTGTAAGTAAAAAAAGTGGAGCAAAAAATAAAAGCCAACACATAAAAAGAATTGGTATCAGGTAGTTCCAGTAAAATATAGGTTTGGTGTGCTAATAGTGTAATGCAAAAAGAAATAAATAAATTGCTGTAAACTGCATTTCTTATGAGATAAATTAAAACTCTCAATTGAAAATGAATTTAATTGGAACTACCGTTTACTAAAAAACTGATTAAGAACCCAGCACCCATTCCTAACACACTACTTTTTAGTGCATTTTGTGTTCGTTTGCTTCTTGCAATTCGTTCATGCCCTCTAAGGTATTCGTCTTCTTTTAAATACTGTAAGTCTGTTAATCTTTTTTGTTTTACGCTAGTAGGAAAAAACAGCGTAACTGATGTGTAAACCAATGGTGCTGCTACGTAAATAAACGCTTGATCTTTGTGCATAACATAGCCAGCTGCACCTCCAACCAAAAAACCTAAAGCATTAGAAAATTTCGAATGATAGGTTTGATGAGCATCTCTTTCTCCAAACACAAAAAGTCGCATGTCTTTTTCTGATAAAAAATTTCCTTCAAGTGTGTCGTACTTGTACAACAACGATTCTTGACCATTTTGAGTATAAGAAAATACACGAAAATTTTCTATCAAATATTCTTTACCGTTAGCTGTTTTAAAAGAGGTTTCAAAATTATTGGTGTTCAACAATTGACCATTTAATTCTTTTCCGTTCAAAAAAAGCAATTTATCTTGAGCAAAAACATCTACTACCAAGAAACTTAGTGCAAAAAAGACATATATTTTGAAATTATTAATCATCAATATTTAACGTGAGTTCGATATAAAAAGAGTAAAAAAAACAGAGAATAAGCAGAAAAATTAGTATATTTAACTAATTCAAAATCAAATATTTAACTAATAATTCTGCTTATGTACTCTAACGATAAAATTATTGAAATTTTCTGTTTAATAGACGATTTCTGTAAAGAATTAAACAAAACCATAGATTCAAATTCTATAGAAGAGGGATTATCTATCAAAAAACGCAATAGGAAGTATCGAATGTCACAAAGCGAGGTAATAACAATTATGCTTCTATTTCATTTAAAAGGCTATCGTTGTTTAAAGCACTTTTACATAAATCACGTATGTAGATACATGAAGAGTGAGTTTCCGTCAACAGTTTCGTACAACCGATTTGTAGAACTTCAACAAAAATCTATCGTTCCAATGGTGCTTTTTCTTCAAATGCGTTGCCTTGGTAAATGTTCGGGTATTTCATTCATGGATTCTACGTTGATTAAAGTATGCCACCCAAAAAGAGAGCACCAAAATAAGGTGTTTAAAAATATTGCAGAAAAAGGTAAGGGTTCTATGGGATGGTTCTTTGGCTTTAAACTTCACATTATCATTAATGAACGTGGAGAAATAATTGATTTTTTAATTACCAAAGGTAATGTAGATGATAGACAACCACTGAAAGATAAAGCATTTCACAATAAAGTTTTTGGAAAAATATTTGCCGACAGAGGGTATCTAGGACAGGATTTATTCGAACAGCTTTTTGTAGATGGAATTCACCTTGTTACCAAGATAAAAAAGAACATGAAAAATGCTTTGATGAACATTTACGATAAAATATTGTTAAGAAAACGTGCTGTTGTTGAAAGTGTTAATGACATCCTAAAGAATCAGTGTCAAATTGAACACTCTAGACATAGAAGTTTTAACAACTTCATAATCAACTTAATTTCTGGTCTTATCGCTTATTCTTTCTATCCTTCTAAACCAAATATTAATATTGATAAACTTCAAAGAATTGGTTAAGCTTATATCGAACTCACGTATATTTAGTAACGGTTAATTCCATCTATTGGTTGTATTAACGCAAAAATAAAGATATTGTTTAGAATCCACAATTACAAGATTTTGAAAAGTGAATTTTGGTAAGCGGAAGCAAGTCTTTTATTTTTTGATGTTCAGCATTACTCATCATAATAACTCGCATATCAATTTCTTTGAGCGTTTCTTTTAATTGTTCTATTTCATCAGGAAAAGAAGCCACATTGGTTCCCCAAATATCTAAAACAGACAATTCTTTTAACTTACCAATTTCAGGAGGCAAGGTTGATATTTCGGTTTCGTAAGCACTAAACTTTTTTAAATGCACAAGTGTGCCTATTTCGGCAGGAATGGTGGTTATTTTATTATCCGATACATCTAACTTTTGCAAATATGGAAATTTAAAAATAAGCATTGGAAAGTGCGAAAACTTATTTTTACTAATGTTTAAGCTTTGTAAATTTTTAAATTGAGCAATTTCTTCGGGTAAATCGGTTAGTTTTTGTTTTTTTAAATTTAGCTTATAAACTGTTAATGGATCTTTTTTTAAGGCTTGTTCAAGTGTTAATTCAGGAATGGTATCTAACGCTTTATAATCAAACATCTGAGCCAAAACTTTTGTTGAATTTAGTATCAACAAAAAAACAACCATATTAAGAAAGTACCAATAAAGCTTTTTGTTTATCATGGTTTAATTGATTTTGTAAATCGGTTAATTGTTCAAATTTTTCTTCCTCACGTATCTTTTCTACAAACTCTATTCGCAAGTTTTTAGTATAAATATCTTGGTTAAAATTAAATAGATGCACTTCAATAGTAATGTCGTTTCCACTAATTGTAGGACGAGTGCCAATATTTAACATTCCTTTATAAGTAACCCCTTCAAAACCAACTCTTACAGCATAAACTCCTTTGCCAGGAATTAATTTATACCAATCGTTTACTTTTAAGTTTGCAGTAGGAAAACCCAATTGTCTTCCTATCTTTTCTCCCTCAACAACTGTTCCGTTAATGAAATAATGATACCCCAAAAATTGATTTGCAGCTTTTATTTCACCAATCAATACCGAATTTCTAATTTTGGTTGAGCTGATGTTGATTTGTTGTATTTCCTGAGCTGAAATTTCTTCTACATCAAACCCATAAACGGGGCCGTACTCTTTTAAATGCTCAAATGAACCTTCTCGGTTTTTACCAAAATGATGGTCGTAACCAATTACCAATTTTTTGGTATTTAACTTATTTACCAAAATATCCCGCACAAAATCGAGCGAAGTAATTCTAGAAAACTCTTTAGTAAAAGGGTGAATAATTAAATGGTCGATGCCAGTTTTTTTTAATAAATCTATACGTTCTTCGATAGTGTTAATTAAACGCAAATCGTTTTGTTCGGGATACAACACCATGCGAGGATGTGGAAAAAAAGTAAGTAAAACCGACTCTCCATTTATTTTTTTTGCAAGCTCTGTAACACGTTGTATAATTTTTCGATGCCCCACATGAACGCCGTCAAAAGTGCCTGTTGTTATTACAATTGGATTATTGCTCGAAAACTCGTTAATATTTCTATAAATTTTCATTTAAAAAATTATGCTTAACAACACAAAAACACTCAATAATTTAGCTGCAAATATCTATATAATAATCATTGTTTAAATCATAAAAATAATATTATTCACAATGCTTTACTATTTGAATAAAATATTTTA
Organism: Flavobacteriales bacterium; assembly: GCA_015075325.1. Lineage (GTDB taxonomy): Bacteria > Bacteroidota > Bacteroidia > Flavobacteriales_E > Vicingaceae > Vicingus. Next base: position 29,916 of record JABTUP010000019.1, read on the forward strand.
CTTTTGCAGCCATTAAAATCAGACACATAACACACTTAAAAATAGATACAAAATGTCAACAAAACACGGAAAAATCACTCAAATTATCGGACCAGTAATCGATGTTAGTTTTGAGAATGGAGACGCACTTCCAAACATTTTAGATTCATTAGAAATCACCAAAGAAAATGGTCAAAAAATTATCTTAGAATGTCAACAACACATTGGCGAAGATACTGTTAGAACCATTGCAATGGATGCAAGTGATGGTTTAAGAAGAGGTATGGAAGTTGTTGCAACTGGTGCTCCGATTAAAATGCCAATCGGCGAAAAAATTAGAGGAAGATTATTTAACGTGGTTGGCGATGCTATTGATGGTATTGGTGAAATGGATAAATCAAATGGTTTATCAATTCACAGAGAACCACCAAAATTTGAAGATTTATCTACTTCAACCGAAGTATTATTTACAGGTATAAAAGTTATCGACTTAATTGAACCTTACTCAAAAGGTGGTAAAATTGGTTTGTTTGGTGGTGCTGGTGTTGGTAAAACCGTATTAATTATGGAATTAATCAACAACATTGCTAAAGGGCACTCTGGTTTATCAGTATTTGCTGGTGTTGGTGAAAGAACAAGAGAAGGAAACGATTTATTAAGAGAGATGATTGAATCGGGCGTAATTAAATACGGCGAAGAATTCAAACATTCTATGGAAAAAGGCGGATGGGATTTATCTAAAGTAGATAAAGCTGGTTTACAAGAATCGATGGCTACATTGGTGTTCGGACAAATGAACGAGCCTCCAGGAGCTAGAGCTAGAGTTGCTTTATCAGGTTTAACATTAGCTGAATACTTTAGAGATGGTGAAGGCGATGGAAAAGGTAAAGACATTTTATTCTTTATCGATAACATCTTTAGATTTACACAAGCGGGTTCTGAGGTATCGGCACTTTTAGGTCGTATGCCATCTGCGGTAGGTTACCAACCAACTTTAGCTTCAGAAATGGGTGCTATGCAAGAACGTATTACTTCAACTAAATCGGGTTCTATTACATCTGTACAAGCAGTTTATGTACCTGCGGATGACTTAACTGACCCTGCTCCTGCTACTACTTTTGCTCACTTAGATGCTACCACTGTACTTTCTCGTAAAATTGCTGAGTTAGGAATTTATCCTGCTGTTGATCCATTGGATTCAACTTCAAGAATTTTAACTGCTGATATCGTAGGTAAAGAACACTACGAAACTGCTCAACGAGTAAAAGAAACTTTACAACGATACAAACAATTACAAGATATTATCGCCATCTTAGGTATGGACGAGTTAAGTGAAGAAGATAAATTGGTTGTTCACAGAGCACGTCGTGTACAACGATTTTTATCTCAACCTTTCCACGTTGCTGAGCAATTTACAGGTTTAAAAGGTGTGTTAGTTCCAATTGAAGATACCATTAAAGGATTTAACATGATTTTAGATGGTAAAGTTGATGAATACCCAGAAGCTGCCTTTAACTTAGTAGGTTCTATTGAAGAAGCTATTGAAAAAGGTAGAAAAATGATGGCAGAAGTATAAACTGGTTCTGAGTTTCTTGTTCCTAGTTCCTAGTTGAAAACATTGAACTTTGAACTTCAACTCTCCCCCTACCCCCTCTCTTGAAAGAGAGGGGAAAGAATAACGAAGTTATTCAGGGGTGTGTTAAAAAAACCAAAACCTCAAAACAATAAAAAAATGCATTTAGAAATAATAACACCAGAAAAAAACATTTATACCGGAGAAGTTAATATGGTTAACTTACCTGGTTCTGATGGTTCATTTGGTATTTTAGAAAATCATGCTCCAATTATTTCAACCTTACAACAAGGTAAAATTGTAGTAAGAGAATTAAACAATACCGAAAAAACTTTCGAAGTAAAAGGTGGAGTAATAGAAATGAGCAACAATAAAATTATTGTATTAGCTGAATAAATCGGTTTTTACACTAAAAATTCAAAAAGGCTATCTTTAATTAGATAGCCTTTTATTTTTAAGCTAATTTGTTGCTTAATTTTGTACAAAAAAAAAAAAAAAAAAACTTAACATGGAAAAAACACAAGCACCATATACTTTTTATGCAGAAATGACTCCAAACCCCAACACCATGAAATTTGTTTCAAATAGGTGGTTGGTTACTAATGGAAAGTCGTACGAATTTTTGGCAACCCAACGCATTGGCAGCCCTTCGCCATTGGCAGAAAAGTTGTTTAACTTTCCTTTTGTAAATGGAGTTTTTATTTCTGGAAACGCAGTAACCGTAACAAAAAGCGAAGCCATAGAATGGCAAGAAACAATGATGGAATTACGTGATTTTATCAGCAATTTTATGAACCAAGAAGGTGCTGTAGCAATAAAACAAGAACACCTTGATGCAGAAACTACAACTGAAAAAAATTCCGAAAACAATACAAGTTCAAATTCGACTAACGCAAGCAAAGAATACAGCGATTTTGACCAAAAAATAATTGAAATTTTAGAAGAATACATTAAACCAGCAGTAGAAAACGATGGTGGTGCTATAGAATTCGACTCGTATGTTGATGGCGTGGTTAAAGTAATTTTAAAAGGTTCGTGTAGCGGATGTCCTTCATCTACAGCCACCTTAAAACATGGTATTGAAAACTTGTTAAAAAGCATGTTGCCTGAAGTAAAAGAAGTAGTAGCAATTAACGGATAACACAATAAAAAATGGAACTATTTTTAAACCTCGACACTTGGATTGCCTTATTAACCTTAACATTTTTAGAAATTGTTTTAGGTATCGATAACATCATTTTTATTTCGATAGTTGCAGGAAAACTACCAAAAGAAGAACAACGAAAAGCTCGTTTAATTGGTTTGTCGTTAGCACTAATAGTTCGTATTATGCTGTTAATGGGTATTACTTGGTTAATTGGATTAACCGAACCTGTATTAACCATTTATGATTTTAGTTTAAGCTGGAGAGATATTATTTTGGCTATTGGTGGTTTATTTTTAATTGCAAAAAGCACTTCCGAAATCCATCACAAAGTATCTGACGACAAACACGAGTTTGAAGTAAGTAAAACAAAAGGGTTTGCAAGTGCTATTTTACAAATTGTTTTGCTCGATATTATTTTTTCGTTCGATTCAATTTTAACTGCAGTAGGTTTAACCAACCACATTATACTTATGATTATTGCTGTTATAGTTTCTATTTTAGTAATGATGCTCTTTGCAAAAGCAATAAGCGATTTTGTAAACAAACACGAAACACTTCAAGTTTTAGCTCTTTCATTTTTAATATTGATTGGTTTTATGTTAGTGGTAGAAGGCGTTCATATTCATGTGCCAAAAGGCTATATTTATTTTGCGGTATTCTTCTCGTTAGTGGTAGAGGCTATTAACATTAAGGCTAGGAAAAAGAAAAAGTAAATCCATTTAAAAGCAAAGCATTTTAAAAATGCTTTGCTTTTCTTTTAGAATTCACTCCCCTAAAAGCACATCCATTTTTTCTAAAATGTTTTCTGAGTAATACAGCGGAGCACAAACATGGCATTTTTCTACTTGGTAAAACTGTTTGGGTTGGTTAGCAACTTCAAACAATTGTTCTCCCATTCGGTAAGGTATAATGTTGTCTTCGGTGCTGTGTATTATCAATACGGGTTTTTTAAACTCTTTTAAAGCTTTTTTTGCACTGTATTTTTCAGCAATCAGTATTCGTGCAAAAAACCCTGCTGTGTTTGCTCCAATGTCTTGGTGAGAGGTAAATGCTCCTTCAACAACTATTGCATCAATCAAGTTTTGGTTTGCTAAAGCCACCACGGGTGTTAAATGTCCTCCTAGCGATTGTCCATAAATAATCCAACGAGCTGTAGTATCTAATTTGGTAAAATATTCAATAGCCGAATTACCATCTAACAATACATTTTTTCGAGTAGCTTTTCCTGTAGAGAAACCAAATCCGCTATAATCAGCCATAAAAACCTTATAACCCGCTTTTACAAAAGGCAACATCAATTTGTGTTGCGAAACCAGATTACCAGCATTTCCATGAAAAAAAATAATGTTTCTTCCGTTGTAATTGGAGTCGGGCGAAATAATCCAGGTATTTAATTTGTTGCCACTTTTACTGTTGAACACACTACTTTCTATTTGGTATGGATAATCAACCTTCTTGTTATCAGCACCAATAAAATGAGGTTGAAAATTTACCGTATCAGCAATAAAAATGGTGTCCGAACTTTTGTTATAAATGGTTTTAAAAGCTGTTTGCTTGTTATCTAATTTGGTGGGCACCAAAAACACCTTATTAAACCCACATGAAGTTATTGAGATAACAATAAGGATATAAACAAAAAATCTCATCTAATTAAAAACGGACAAGGTGCTTCCATCATAAGAAGTTTTATACTCTTTTAACGGACGTGTTGCTGGACCTTGTGTAACCTGCCCAGAAGAAAGCAAAAACCGAGAGCCACAACAATCGTCGATACCAACTAAATTGGTTACATCAACCGAAACCAACCCGCAACTGCTTGAAGGATTGTAAGGACAATGCCTGTCAAATGCCTTGTAGTTGTTTGCCGAAATTCGATAAAGTAAAATTCCTCTTGAGCCACCAGAAACGTACGTCCAACCATTATCTATTTGCAAATTGATAAATTCTGGATTATTTAAATTGAACGATAAATTAACCGAAACCAATGGAACTTGTGAGTTGTCGTCTTTTTTGCAAGACACTACTAATAAAAAAAAGACAGTAATTAGAGTAATTAATTTATTCATCATCGTAAAATTAGTAAATTCGGCTCAACAAAATCTTATTTAAGAATGAATCGTTTGAAATACTTTTTTTATGTATTAATTGGTCTTAGCATTTGTTTCACATCATGTAAATCGAACCCCAACAAAGCAAGCGATAAGCAACAAAAAGTGCTAAAAAAACAAGAGGAAGAAAAAGAAAAAGCAAAACAAAAAGCGATAGAAAGAGGAAAAGAACGCCACCTAAACATTCAAAGTAAAGACACCAGAAAACGGATGAAATCGAACCGAAAAAAGTACAAAAGTGGTGGTCAGCCAGCTCCAAAAAAGAAATTCTTTATTTTAAGATGGTTTAGTTAGTGGAAAAAATTACAGCTATACTAGTTGATGATGAAATGATGGCTCGCGAAAATTTGCGAATGCTACTCAACGAATTTTGTCCCGAAATAGAAGTAATTGGAACCGCCGAAAATGTTGAGCAAGCCCGAGCATTAATTCAAAGCAAAAAACCAGAAGCTGTTTTTTTAGATATTAGAATGCCCAGTAATGAAGAAGGTTTAGAACTTTTAGACGATGTAAAATCGAACAACTTTCAGGTGGTTTTTGTTACCGCATTTAAAGAATATGCCATTAAAGCTTTTAATGCCAATGCTATTCATTACATTTTAAAACCCATTGATATTGAAGAATTAAAACTTGCAGTAGAAAAACTAATTCAGTATAAAAAAATGTTTGTTGCCGACAAAAGCAATGTTCAAACTTACCACGAATCGATAAGTAATCTTTCAAAAAATATTCATCATACCGTTACCAATAAAATTACCATTTCGCATTTAAAAGGAATTAAAGTAGTGGAAGACAAAACCATTAGCCACATTGAAGGAGAAGGAAATTGCACCACTATTTATTTTAACGATGGCACGCATTTTTTTGATACCCGAACCCTTAAGGTTTACGAAGAAATGTTAAACCCCGAATATTTTTTTAGAATACATAAAAAATACATCATCAACCTCAATTACCTAACCGATTATTTACATTCCGACGGTTATTTTGCTAAACTAAAAAACAACATAAGTTTACCCATTGCTAGAGCAAGAGTTGCCGATTTTCTAAAAAAAATAAAGTCATTGTAAGTACATCAAACCGTTTACTCAACAAAAACTACCGTTTAATAAATCATTACTACCATTGGATTGATAACCATTTGTTGCGAAAACCTTTTTGCTAAATTTAGGTAAGAATAAGCACTAACTAAACCTTACATCCTATGGAAATTTCAGCTATCATTATTGACGATGAGCAAAATGCTCGTAGCAATTTAAGAATGTTATTAGAAGAGTACTGCCCCGAAGTTACTGTGGTTGCCGAAGCTCAATCGGCAAATGAAGCTAGAGAAATGATAGAAATTCATCATCCACAACTGCTCTTTTTAGATATTAACATGCCCAACGAAGACGGTTTTGAATTATTAGATTCGTTACCCGAAAAAGATTTCTCTGTAATTTTTATTACAGCCCACAATCAATTTGCTTTAAAAGCATTAAAATCGGGTGCTTTAGACTATATCGAAAAACCAATTGACATTGATGAATTAATTGAGGCGGTTTCAAAAATTAAAATTGAACAACAAAAACCAACCGAAATAACTGATATGAAGCAATTAGTTGATTTTTTTCAACACCAATCTACAGCTGGAACAATTGCAATTCCAACTCTTTCGGGCTTTGAAATTATTAAAACAAGTGATATTGTTAGACTTGAAGCCGACGAAAGCTACACCAAAATATTTTTGGCTGATGGCAAAAAATGTACAAGCAGCATGACCATTGCTCGCTACGAAAAAGTATTGAACAAAAATGTGTTTTTCCGCGTACATAAATCACACATTATCAATACCAAATATCATTTAAAAGAATTTAACCGAAAAAATGGTAACATTGCCATTATGGACAACGGAACAATCATTCCAATTTCAAGAAGAAAATTGAATGAATTTATTAACGCAATACGCACTTTTTAATTGATAATGAGGTTAATCGTTGGAGTTGTTGGTTTATTGATTATTGCATTAAATTCTTTTGCTCAGCAATACAATTTTGTAAATTATTCTGTTGAACATGGGCTAATTCAATCACAAATAAACTCACTTTGCCAAGATAACAAAGGATACATTTGGATTGGAACATTGGGCGGAGTTTCAAAATTTGATGGCAAACATTTTAAAAACTATTCTACAAAAGAAGGATTAATTAACAATCAGGTAAATGCCATTTTTATGGATAAATCGAACAAAATTTGGTTCGGTTCCTTGGGTGGAGTATCTGTTTATAATGGCAAAAAATTTGAAACACTCACTTTTAAACCTGAACTGAGTTCATATTTTGTGTTATCCATTACACAAGACCAAAATGGGGCTATTTGGCTTTCAACCGACGGTGGTGGAATTGTAAAATACAGTAACGGTGAGTTTTCGTATTATACCGTTTCACCAGAAAATAATGAAAGCAATTATGTACGACACATTTTTTGCGACAAACAAAACAACAAATGGCTTTCTACTAAAAAGGGGATTTACCTTTTAACTGCTAAAAATCAAATTAAAGATACTGTTCAAAATATTAATGCTTCACAAGTTTTTCTTGATAAAAACAAAACCATTTGGTGTTCCACTTTTGGCGATGGAGTATTGAAAATTACAAAAAACACAACAACAAAGATTACTACCGAGTACAACGGGTTGGTAAACAACCACATCAGATCTTTTATTCCAAAAAAAGATGGCTCTTTTTGGTTTGTTTCTAAATCAGGAATAACCAAATTGTTCAACAATCAAACACAAAACTTCTCTATTAAAGACGGTTTAATTGCAAACAACATTAAATGTATAATTGAAGACAGTGAAGGAAACATTTTTATGGGTTCGGATGGCGGTGGGTTGATTAAATTTACCAATGAAAAATTTGTAAGTTATACTAAATCAGATAGCTTAATAAGCAACACCATCATGTCAATTACAGAAGATCAAAACGGTGCTTTGTGGTTTTCTTCATACGGAAATGGCGTATGTAAATTAGAAAACAATAGATTCACTTATTTTACCGAAGAAGATGGCTTAGGAAACAATACGGTTTGGTGTAGTTTAGTTGACAAACAAAACAACGTATGGTTTGGTACTTCTACAGGATTTTCGGTTTATAACGGAAAAAAAATTATTTCCTACGATTCTAAACATGGCTTAAATGCAAATAAAGTTTATGCTCTATCACAAGATAACGATGAAAACATTTGGATTGGTTCAAAAGAAGGCTTGTCGGTTTTGTATTTAAAAAAAGATAGTTTATATAATTTTACTACTGAATATCAGCTACCAACCAATATTCGCTCAATTGATATTGAAGACAAAACAACTATTTGGCTATCATCTTCAGAAGGACTTTTTAAATTTAATCCCGAAAAAAAACAATACATTAAATACACTACCGAAAACGGCTTGCCCGATAATAGTGTAATGTGTTTAATAAAAGACCAGAAAAAAACCATTTGGGTTGGAACAAAAAACGGACTAGCTTATTTCGAAAACGACAAATTCATTACTGTTCCAATAGCAAATGATTATCCTTCGAATAATATTAATTTTTTGGAATTAGATTTAAATAATGATTTATGGATTGGAACAAACAACGGATTATATCAACTAAAAAATTTAAATAAAGAAAACATTACTCCTTCATCTTTTGTTCGCTACTCTAATTTAGATGGGTTGAAAAGTTTAGAATGCAACCAAAACGCTGCTTTTATTGATAGTAAAAACAATTTGTGGTTTGGAACAAACACAGGGCTTACAAAACATACCATAAAAAAAGAAACGGAGGTTATTTATTTACCCAAGATTAACCTAAAAGAAATTCGTTTGTTCTTTGAACCACAAAACTGGGAAAAGTTTACCAAAGAATTTGATGAAAATAACTTACCCAAAAACCTGATTTTACCTTACAACAAAAACCATTTAACTTTTGATTTTGATGGAATTTACCACAAAAGTCCTGATAAGGTTCGTTTTAAATTTAAATTAACTGGTTTTGATGATGATTGGCAACCCATAACAACCGCAAATTTTGTTACATATTCCAACATTCCTGCTGGCGAATATACCTTTGAGTTAATAGCATCAGTAGATTTAGAGAACTGGACAACTCCTATTCAGTTTAATGTTACTATTAAACCCCCATTTTGGTTTACTTGGTGGTTTTATCTATTGGTTTTTATTGCTTTAGCAGGAATAACCTGGTTAATTATGGAATTGCGTATTAAAGCCCTTAAAAAAGAACAAGCTACACAGTTAATTATTGATCAAGCAAAAATGTTATCGCTTGAGCAGCAGGCTTTAAATGCTAGTTTAAACCGTCATTTCATCTTTAACTCCTTAAATTCTATTCAATACTATATTAACCGACAAGATAAAATTTCGGCTAATAAATACCTAACCAGTTTTGCTAAGTTGGTTCGTAAAAATTTAGATAGTTCGCTCGAAAACGAAGTGGATATTGACGAAGAAATTGAACGAATTGAGCTTTACTTAAAACTAGAACAAATGCGTTTTCAAGAAAAGTTCGACTATAAAATTGAGTGTAGCGACAACATTAGAAACAACTCCATCAAAATTCCTTCGATGTTGTTACAACCCTATATCGAAAACTCTATTTGGCACGGCATTCTTCCATCAGAAAATCATGGAAACATTTTAGTTAAAATTATCAAAGTAGATAATAAACTTATAATTACCATAACCGATAATGGAGTTGGAATTGAAACCAGTTTAAAAGAAAAGAAAGACAAAAAACAATTGCATGTTTCTAAAGGAATGGAACTTACCAAAGGCAGAATTAACCTAATTAACCGAATTACATCAAAAAAATGCTTTATAAAAGGTCCTTACCAAATTTACGATGCCACCAAAAAAGTTGCAGGTACGGAAGTTTCGATAACTATTGAGTTGGATTAAAATATTACGCTACCTTTAAACTCGACAGTTTCGTTTTTTTGAATTTTTCTTCAGCAAAAGCTAAAGTAATTTTAAATTCCTTATTGGTTTTATCCGAAGGCATTTCGTACATCGCATCTAACATAATAGCTTCGCAAATAGAACGTAAACCTCTTGCCCCCAATTTGTATTCCATTGCTTTTTCAACAATAAAATCTAATACTTCTTTATCAAAAGAAAGTTTAATGTTGTCCATTTCAAACAATTGAACATATTGTTTTATAATGGAATTTTTTGGCTCGGTTAAAATTCTTCTGAGTGTTGTTTTATCTAATGGGTTTAAATGCGACAAAATGGGTAATCGACCAATTAATTCGGGAATCAAACCAAATGCTTTAACATCTTGTGGTGAAATGTATTGCAATAAGTTTTCCTCATCATATTCTTCACGTTCGGTAGATTTATATCCAATAACCTGAGTTTGTAATCGGTTTGCAATTTTTCGGGTAATTCCATCAAATGCACCGCCACAAATAAATAAAATATTTTTTGTTTCAACAGTTATAAGCTTTTGCTCCGGATGTTTTCTTCCACCTTGTGGCGGAACATTTACTGCAGAACCTTCCAATAGTTTTAACAATGCTTGTTGCACACCTTCTCCTGAAACATCTCTTGTTATAGATGCATTATCACTTTTTCGTGCAATTTTATCAATTTCATCAATAAATACTATTCCGCGTTGTGCAGCTTCAACATTGTAATCGGCAGCCTGTAAAAGTCGAGTTAATATGCTTTCTACATCTTCACCTACATAACCCGCTTCGGTTAAAATAGTTGCATCAGCAATACAAAAAGGCACATTTAATAATCGGGCAATGGTTTTTGCTAAAAGGGTTTTTCCTGTTCCTGTTTCGCCAACTAATAATATATTCGATTTTTCAATTTCTACCTCATCATTCTTTTTTAAGATAGCATGTGTTAATCGTTTGTAATGATTATAAACAGCAACCGATAATACTTTTTTTGCATCATCTTGTCCTATTACATATTCATCTAAATGAGCTTTAATTTCAATAGGTTTCAACAATTGTAATTTCGAAGAAAACTCTTTGTTCGATTTTCCAGAAACTTCTTCTTTAACGATGGTTTGTGCCTGTGTTACACAATGATTACAAATATGCCCCGTAACTCCTGCAATCATTACATCCACTTCGCTTTTTGGGCGACCACAAAACGAACATTTTACTTGTGTTTTTTCCATGTTGATTAAATTATGCCGAAACTCTTACTTTAGATTTCACTAAATTTTCTACAAAACTATCAAATAAATATCTTGAATCATGTGGACCAGGTGATGATTCTGGATGATATTGAACTGAAAAAACCGATTTATCTTTCAGTCTCAATCCTGCCAATGTATCATCGTTTAAGTGTTTATGTGTTACCACAATATCATTACGATTTAAAGCTTCGTTCATGTTTACCACAAAACCATGATTTTGAGAAGTAACCTCTCCTTTACCTGTTTCTAAGTTTAACACTGGATGATTACACCCTCTATGTCCGTTGTGCATTTTAGATGTGGTTAAACCACAAGAAATAGCCAAGATTTGATGTCCTAAGCAAATACCAAAAACTGGTAATCCTGAATCTTTTATTTTTGTTACATTATCAATTTGAAATTGCATTACAGAAGGATCGCCTGGTCCGTTGGACAGCATAAATCCATCTGGATTCCATTCCATCATCTCTTCATAAGTTGCCTGCATTGGAAACACTTTTAAATAACAATCTCTCTCAGCTAAACATCTTAATATATTTTTCTTTACACCGAAATCGTAAACTGCAACTTTATGTTTTGCATTTTCATTTCCAAAATAAAAAGCTTCTTTGGTACAAACTTTCGATGACAATTCTAATCCATCCATTGATGGAACTTTATTTAAGCGATTTTTTAATTCTTCTATATCAAAAATTTCGGAAGAAATGATTGCATTCATTGCACCTTTGCTACGAATATGACGAACAATTGCTCTGGTATCAACATCTGAAATACCAACAATTTTATCTCGCTCAAAATACTCTTGTAATGAAGAATTAGCTGATGGTCTTGAATAAACTTCTGAAAACTTTTTACAAACCAACCCTGCAATATTTACGTGGTCAGATTCTACTTCGTTATCAGAAACTCCATAGTTGCCAATATGCGAAGTTGTTGCCACTAAAATTTGCCCAAAATAAGATGGGTCGGTAAAAATTTCTTGGTAACCAGTCATTCCAGTATTAAAGCATATTTCGCCGGTGGTTGTACCAATAAAACCAGCTGCTTTTCCTTCAAAAACGGTTCCGTCTTGTAATAATAAAATAGCTTTTGTTGATTTGTTTTCCATAAAAAACGATACTTGTTTGCAAAAAAAAAGGATAAAGCAAATTTACTTTATCCTTTTCTTATTATCTAAAAATTAAACTTCAAATCTTAATCTTTTTTTTCTTCTGCGTTTGAATCAGTTGCTTCACTATTGTTTTCTTCAGCTGTATCAACTATTGGCTCTTCTGTTGCAACAACTTCAGCAGCTTTAGCTTCAGTTCCTTCTGCTTTTTTAGCACTTGGTTTTCTTCTTCTTGTTGATGTAGCTTTTTTCTTAACATCTTTCAACATGTTTTCGTTGTAGTCAACTAACTCAATAAAACACATTTCAGCGTTATCACCAATTCTATTACCAGTTTTTAAAATTCTAGTATAGCCTCCTGGTCTGTCAGCAACTTTTACAGCAACATCTCTAAACAATTCTGTTACTGCTTCTTTACTTTTTAAATAGCTAAACACAACTCTTCTTGAGTGAGTAGAATCAGTTTTAGCTTTAGTAATTAATGGCTCAACATATAGTTTTAAAGCTTTTGCTTTAGCTAAAGTAGTGTTAATTTTTTTATGCTCGATAAGAGAACATGCCATATTCGAAAGCATCGCTTTTCTGTGGCCTGATTTTCTACCTAAGTGGTTTACTTTCTTTCCGTGTCTCATTTCTTTTACTCCTTATCTAATTTATAGGCAGCAACATTCATTCCGAAGTTTAAGCCTTTGTTTTCAACTAACTCATCTAATTCAGTTAACGATTTTTTACCGAAGTTTCTGAATTTTAATAAGTCATTTTTATTAAATTGAACTAAATCACCTAAAGTATCAACATCAGCAGCTTTTAAGCAGTTTAATGCTCTAACTGATAAATCCATATCTATCAATTTAGTTTTTAATAACTGTCTCATGTGAAGTGAATCTTCATCAAATTCTTCAACTGAAGATTTTTCTTCGGTATCTAAAGTAATTCTCTCATCAGAGAATAACATAAAGTGGTGAATTAAAATCTTAGCAGCTTCTTTAAGAGCTTCTTTTGGATGAATTGAACCATCAGTAGTAATTTCAAAAACCAATTTCTCAAAGTCGGTTTTTTGACCTACTCTATAGTTTTCGATATTGTATTTCACATTCTTAATAGGAGTGTGAATAGAATCAATTGCAATTACACCGATACTAGATTCTGATGATTGGTTATCTTCAGAAGGAACATAACCTCTACCTTTATTAATAGTTAATTCTAATTGTAATTTAACTGATTTTTCCATGTTACAAATAACATGATCAGTATTTAATACTTGGAAAGCTGAAGTAAATTTACCTATGTCTCCGGCAGTTAAAGTTTCTTGACCGCTTATTGAAACAATAAGTTTTTCGTTTTCAGTATCTTCAATTTGTTGTTTAAAACGAACTTGTTTTAAGTTTAAGATGATTTGAGTTACATCTTCAACAACACCTTTTATAGTAGAAAACTCGTGGTCTACTCCTTCGATTTTTACAGAGGTTACCGCAAATCCTTCAAGTGAGTTTAATAAAACTCTTCTTAAAGCATTTCCTATGGTTATACCATAACCTGGTTCTAACGGACGAAACTCAAAAGTTCCGAAATATTCGTCAGAATTAATCATGATTACTTTATCTGGTTTTTGGAAATCTAAAATGGCCATAGTTTTTATTTTGTTAAAAATTATTTAGAGTAAAGCTCTACAATTAATTGTTCTTTAATGTTTTCAGGGATTTGTTGTCTTTCTGGAGTTTTAATAAATCTACCTGTCATTGTTTGTTTATCCCAATCTAACCATTCAGATTTAACTGGATGAGAAGATAGTGAAGAGGTAATAGCCTCTAGTGATTTAGATTTTTCTCTAACACCGATAACATCTCCTTCGTTTACAATGTATGATGGAATGTTAACTAATTTACCATTTACTGTAATATGTCTGTGAGAAACTAATTGACGAGCACCACTTCTAGTTGGAGCAATTCCTAAACGGAATACCACGTTATCTAAACGAGATTCACAGAATTTAAGTAAATTCTCACCTGTAATACCTTTGGTTCTTGAAGCACGATTGAATAAGTTTTCAAATTGTTTTTCTAAAATACCATAAGTGTATTTAGCTTTTTGTTTTTCTGCTAATTGGATAGCATATTCTGATTGTTTTCCTCTTCTTTTACTAGGACCATGTTGTCCTGGAGGATAATTCTTTTTTTCCAAAACTTTATCCGCACCAAAAATTGGTTCTCTAAATTTTCTTGCGATTTTGGATTTTGGACCTCTATATCTTGCCATTGTTTGTTTGTTTTTGAAAGGAAAATTATGAATTAAGGTCAGTATCCTTCGATAACTTAAATTCCTTTCGGTTTATATTAATTAATTACTATACTCTTCTTCTTTTTGGAGGACGACAACCATTGTGTGGTAGTGGAGTAATGTCTACTATCTCTGTTACCAAAATTCCTGCATTGTGAATTGTTCTGATTGCAGATTCTCTTCCTGCTCCTGGACCTTTTACAAAAACTTTAACTTTTCTTAAGCCGTTTTCGTAAGCTTCTTTAGCACAATCAGCAGCAGCTAACTGAGCTGCATAAGGTGTATTCTTTTTTGAACCCTTAAAACCCATTTTTCCTGCTGAAGACCAAGATATCACCTGTCCATTATTGTTTGTTAAGCTAACAATAATATTATTAAAAGAAGCATGAATGTGAGCTTGTCCGCTCGCTTCAATAATTACCTTCTTTTTCTTCTTTACGTTTGTTTTTGCCATTTTTATAAAGACTCTATATTAAATTATTTAGTTACTTTTTTCTTGTTAGCAACTGTTTTCTTTTTACCTTTTCTAGTTCTAGAATTGTTTTTAGTACGTTGACCTCTTAATGGTAAACCAGATCTGTGTCTAACACCTCTATAACATCCGATATCCATTAAACGTTTAATGTTTAATTGAACTTCTGATCTTAAAGCTCCTTCTACTTTAAATTCATCATTAAGAATCTGTCTGATTTTTGATAAATCATCATCATCCCAATCTTGAACTTTTTTATCTTCACTAATACCAGCTTTTCCTAAAATCTTACTTGCTGAAGATCTTCCGATGCCATAAATGTATGTTAGGCCTATAACGCCTCGTTTTTGTTTTGGTAAATCTATACCTGCAATTCTTGCCATAATATACTAATTATATTTATCCTTGTCTTTGTTTAAACTTAGGGTTCTTTTTGTTAATAACGTATAAACGTCCTTTTCTACGAACAATTTTACAGTCCGCACTTCTTTTTTTTACTGATGCTCTTACTTTCATCTTTTCTAATTTTTTACCGTAAAAACGGTTAATTAATTTATTTGTATCTAAACGAAATTCTTCCTTTTGATAAATCGTAGGGAGACATTTCAACTTTTACTTTATCACCTGGCAAAATTCGAATATAATGCATTCTCATCTTTCCCGAAATATGAGCGGTAATTACATGCCCATTTTCTAACTCTACTCTAAACATTGCATTAGACAATGCTTCAATAATCGTCCCATCTTGTTCTATTGATGATTGTTTTGCCATTAATTTTTATTATTTAATACTTCTTCAATAAATTCGTGACTCGATAAAACTTCTGCCTTTCCTTTTCTAATAGCTACATCGTGTTCAAAATGTGCTGATGGTTTCCCATCTTTAGTAACTATTGTCCATCCATCTTTATCTTGAACTACATTACGAACACCCATGTTAATCATTGGTTCTATCGCTATAACCATTCCTTCTCTTAAGGTTAATCCATTACCTCGTTTTCCAAAGTTTGGTACTTCTGGTGCTTCATGTAAATCTCTTCCTAAACCATGTCCCACTAACTCTCTTACTACTCCAAATCCATTCGTCTCTGCATGATGTTGAACAGCATATCCAATATCTCCTATTCTGTTTCCAGCAATTGCAACATCTATGGCTTTTTGCAAACATTCTTTAGTAACTCGAAGTAACTTTTTTATTTCTTCTGAAACTTCTCCTACTTCAAAGGTATAAGCAACATCACCATAAAAACCATTTTTTAAAACCCCACAGTCTAACGAAATAATATCACCATCTTTTAATGGTTTATTATTAGGTATTCCATGAACAACAGCCGAATTTAACGAGGCACAAAGCGTATTTGGAAAATCATACAATCCTAAAAATCCAGGAATTGCATTGTTATCTCTAATGTACTCTTCTGCAATCTTGTCTAATTCAAGTGTTGTAACACCAGGTTTTATATTTTTAGCTACTTCAGCTAAAGTTTTACCAACAAGTAAAGAACTTTCTCTAATTAAATCTATCTCCTCTTCCGTTTTATAAAATATCTTACTCATGCTTATTATCCAGCCATTCCAACTCCAGCACTTGATCTTCCTTTAATTTTTCCAGTTTTCATTAATCCATCATAATGACGCATTAATAAATGACTTTCAATTTGTTGTAAAGTATCAAGAATAACTCCTACCATAATAAGCAATGAGGTTCCTCCATAGAAATAAGCAAATGATTGATTTACTCCTCCTAACATAGCAAATGCTGGTAAAATTGCAACCAATGCTAAAAATATAGAACCTGGCAAAGTAATTCTTGACATCACGTTATCAATAAATTCTGCAGTTTTTTTACCTGGTTTAATACCTGGTATAAAACCACCATTACGTTTCATATCATCAGCCATTTGATTAGGATTTACTGTTACTGCTGTGTAGAAGTAAGTAAAAGCAATAATCATTAATGCAAATGTTAAATTATAAGCAAATCCTGCTGGATTACTAAATGTAGTTACAAACCATGATGTAACAGAAGACTCTCCAAAACCAGCTAAAGTTAATGGTATAAACATAATTGCCTGAGCAAAAATGATAGGCATTACACCTGCTGCATTAACTTTTAGAGGAATGTATTGTCTAACACCACCATATTGTTTATTTCCAACAATTCTTTTAGCATATTGTACAGGTATTCTTCTAGTTCCTTGAACTAATAATATAGAAAGTACAATCACTAATAACAATAGAGCAACCTCAATTAATAAAATAATTGGACCTCCAACACCACCTATACCAAAACGCGATGCTATCTCGAAGATGAAAGCTGATGGTAAATTTGCAACTATACCAATCATAATTAGCAATGAAATACCATTACCTATACCTTTTTCAGTAATTCTTTCACCAATCCACATTACAAACATGGTTCCTGTAATCAACAACAATACTGTTGAGAACCACCACATCGGACCTGCACTTGGAACAACTCCAGGATTACTTGTTATTTGAGATGCAATATATCCTGGTGCTTGGAAACCCGTAATAACTATTGTTAAAAAACGAGTAATTTGATTGATTTTTCTTCTTCCACTCTCACCTTCTTTTTGTAAACGCTGAAAATATGGAATAGCCATACCTAACAACTGAATAACAATAGATGCAGAAATGTAGGGCATAATACCTAATGCAAAAATGGATGCTCTAGAAAAAGCTCCACCTGCAAAAATATTAATCAAATCTAACAATCCTCCACTTGCATTATTGGCATTTGCTGCCTCTAAAGCTGAAGAATCAACACCTGGTAGAACAACATAAGAACCCAATCTATACACTAGCAATAATCCTAATGTAGTAATGATTCGAGCTCTTAGGTCTTCAATACTCCAAATGTTTTTTATAGTATTTATAAATTTTTTCATTCTGTAAATTAAAGTGTATTAGCTGTTCCTCCATTTGCTTCAATTGCACTTTTCGCTGTCGCCGAATATGCGTGAACAGTTACATCTAATTTTGCTTTTAGTTCGCCACGACCTAAAAGTTTAATTTTATCGTTTTTAGAGCATAAACCATTGTCTAATAATAACTGAATTGTTATTTCTTTAGCATTTTTAGTTTCTGCTAACATTTGAATAGTATCTAGGTTTATTCCTTTAAATTCTTTTCTATTTATGTTAGTAAAACCGAATTTAGGAACACGTCTTTGAAGTGGCATTTGACCACCTTCAAATCCAATTTTTCTTGAATAACCTGATCTTGATTTGGCTCCTTTGTGACCTCTTGTTGAAGTACCACCTCTACCTGATCCTTGACCACGTCCTACTCGCTTACGCTGTTTTGTTGAACCTTCCGCAGGTTTTAAATTTGATAAGTTCATCTTAATTTATTGTTATATTATTACTTTACTTCTTCTACAGAAACTAAGTGTTTAACTTTAGCAACCATTCCTAATATTTGAGGAGTAGCTTCATGTTCAACAACTTGATTCATTTTTCTTAAGCCTAAGGCAGTTAACGTCTTTTTTTGACGAGCTGGTCTTTTTATTTGACTTTTTACTTGTGTTACTTTAACTTTTGCCATCTTATTATCCATTAAATACTTTGTCTAAATCAATACCTCTTTGGTCAGCAACCGTGTATGCATCTCTTAATTGTTCTAAAGCGTTAAGTGTAGCTTTAACAACATTATGAGGGTTAGAAGAACCTTTAGATTTTGCTAAAACATCTGTAATACCTACACTTTCTAGAACAGCACGCATTGCACCACCTGCAAGAACACCAGTACCATGTGCTGCTGGTTTAATTAAAACTCTAGCACCACCAAATTTACCTGCTTGTTCGTGAGGAATTGTACCGTTAAGAACTGGAACTTTAATTAAGTTTTTCTTAGCTGATTCAATACCTTTAGTGATAGCTTCTGTTACTTCATTAGCTTTTCCTAATCCATGACCAACAACATTTTTTTCATCACCTACAACTACAATTGCAGAGAAACTAAAGTTTCTACCACCTTTTGTTACTTTAGTTACTCTATTAATAGCAACTAATTTGTCCTTAAGTTCAGTTTCTATTGATCTAACTCTTTTTGTGTTTGAATTTGTCATAACAATTTTTTCCTAATACTTCGTTTTTAGAATTTTAATCCGCCTTCTCTAGCACCGTCAGCTATTGCTTTAACTCTACCATGATATAAATATCCATTTCTATCAAAGGCAATGTTTTCGATACCTGCTTTTAATGCTTTTTCAGCTATAGCTTTTCCAACTAAAGTTGCAATTTCAACTTTAGTGCCTTTAGCTCCTTTAATATCTTTTTGAATTGAAGAAGCTGAAACTAATGTCGTAGCTGTTTCATCGTTAATAATTTGAGCATAAATCTCATTATTACTTCTAAAAACAGTTAATCTTGGATGTGCAGATGTTCCAACAACAACTTTTCTAATTCTTCTTTTGATTCTTAATCTTCTATCTTTTTTACTTAATGCCATAATACTCTTTTTATTATGATTTATTTTTTACCTGCAGATTTTCCTGCTTTTCTTCTTAATTGTTCACCTACAAACTTAATACCTTTACCTTTGTATGGCTCTGGTTTTCTTAATGATCTAATTTTTGCAGCAACATGACCAATCAACTGTTTATCATGAGATTCAAGAATTATTGTTGGGTTTTTACCTCTTTCAGTTACAGTAGAAACTTTAACTTCGGCAGGAATTTGAAAAACAATGTTGTGAGAAAATCCTAATGACAACTCTAAGTTTTGACCAGTATTACTAGCTCTATAACCAACACCAACTAATTCTTGTTCAGTTTTATAACCTTTAGATACGCCTTCAACCATATTATTGATTAAAGATCTATAAAGTCCATGTTTAGCTTTGTGAGGAATTTCCTCAGTTTGTCTTTTAACATTTATAATTTTGTCTTCAACTTCAACAGTAATATAATCAGCTACTTTTTGAGTTAATGTTCCTTTAGGACCTTTCACAGTAACAAGTCCATTCTCAACTTTTATTTCAACACCGCTTGGAATTTCAATTGGTGCATTTCCTATTCTTGACATAATTTTAAATCTTACTAAATTAATAAACGTAACATAGAACTTCACCACCTACATTCTCTCTTCTAGCTTCTTTATCAGTCATAACACCTTTTGATGTTGAAACGATTGCTACACCTAAACCATTAATTACACGTGGTAATTCATTAGCACCAGCATATTTTCTTAAACCTGGTTTACTAACTCTTGTAATATTGGTAATTGCAGGCACCTTAGTTTTTGGGTGATATTTTAATGCAATTTTAATATTACCTTGAACATCAGTATCTTCAAATTTATAGTTTAAAATATAGCCTTTATCAAACAAAATTTTTGTTAATTCTTTTTTTAGGTTTGATGCAGGTATATCAACTACTCTGTGCTTAGCGCTTGCAGCGTTTCTGATTCTTGTTAAAAAATCTGCTATTGGATCTGTCATTGTTATTATAATTTTAGATTTACGATTAATTCGTATTTCTTAATTTTTTTATCTTATTATTAATTACCAGCTTGCTTTTCTAATTCCAGGTATTAATCCTGAAGAAGCCATTTCTCTAAAAGTAACACGCGAGATACCAAATTGTCTCATGTAACCTCTTGGTCTACCAGTTAATTTACATCTATTGTGTAATCTAACTTTTGAAGAGTTTTTAGGTAATTTTTGTAACGCATCCCAATCACCGGCTTTTTTAAGTGCAGCTCTTTTTTCTGCAAATTTTTCTACCATAGCTTCTCTTTTGCGTTCTCTCGCTTTCATTGATTCTTTAGCCATATCTCTTATTTTTTCTTAAACGGTAAACCGAATTCAGTTAATAATGCTTGTCCTTCTTCGTTAGTTTTCGCTGATGTAACAAAAGTGATGTCCATTCCTGTTACATTTTTAATTTTATCGATGTCAATTTCAGGAAAAATAATTTGTTCCTTGATACCAAGTGTGTAATTTCCTTGTCCATCAAATCCCTTATTTTCAACTCCTCTAAAATCTCTAGTACGAGGTAAAGCAACTGAAATCAATCTGTCTAAGAACTCATACATTTTATCTCCTCTAAGTGTAACTCTTGCTCCAATCGGAAGACCTTTTCTTAACTTAAAGTTAGATATATCTTTTTTAGAATAAGTAGCATTAGCTTTTTGACCAGAAATAATAGTCATTTCTTCCAATGCAGATTCTATTAATCTTTTATCAGATACAGCTTCCCCAACCCCTTGGTTAAGACAGATTTTTTGAAGTTTTGGCACTTGCATTATAGATCTGTAGCCAAACTTATCTTTCAAAGAAGACATTATTTCTTCTTTATACTTCGTTTTTAGTCTAGGTGCGTAACTCATTATGCTATAACCTCCCCTGATTTTTTTGAATAACGTACTTTTTTACCTTTTTCATCAACTTTTCTTCCAATTCTTGTTGGTTTTCCTGATTTTGGGTCAACAATCATTAAGTTAGAAATGTGAATAGTTGCCTCTTGCTGAATAATTCCTCCTTGTGGGTTAGCTGCATTTGGTTTAGTGTGTTTTGATATTTTTTTAATATCAGCACCTTCAACAATTGCTCTTAATTTATCAGCGTACACTTTCTTAACTGTACCTTCAGCACCTTTAGATTCTCCTGCAATAACTTTTACAGTGTCTCCTTTTTTTATATTAAATTTAGTCATAACTAAAATATTTCAATTTAAAGAACTTCTGGAGCTAGTGAAACAATTTTCATAAACTCTTTTTCACGCAATTCTCTTGCTACTGGTCCAAAAATACGAGTACCTCTCATTTCTCCAGCTGCATTTAAAAGAACTGCTGCATTATCGTCGAATCTAATGTAAGATCCATCAGGTCTTCTAATTTCTTTTTTTGTTCTTACTACTACTGCTTTTGCAACAGCACCTTTTTTTACGTTACCTGAAGGCATAGCGTGTTTAACGCTTACAACAATGGTATCTCCAACAGAAGCATATCTTCTTCTAGTTCCACCTAATACTTTTATACAAAGTACTTCTTTTGCTCCGCTATTATCAGCAACTGATAATCTTGATTCTACTTGTATCATAATTATTTAGCTCTTTCTATAATTTCAACTAATCTCCAACATTTGTTTTTGCTCAATGGTTTTGTTTCCATTATTTTAACTGTATCACCAATGTTACAGTCATTTTTTTCATCATGAGCCATAAACTTAGCTGTAGTTTTAACAAACTTTCCGTAGATTGGATGTTTTACTTTTCTTTCTACCGAAATAACAATTGATTTGTCCATTTTATTACTAACAACCAAACCAATTCTTTCTTTTCTTAAGTTTCTATTTTCCATCTTAAGTATTTTTTATGCTTGAAGCACTCTTTTTCTAAGTTCTGTATTAATTCTAGCAATTGTTCTTCTAACAAATTTAATTTGAGCTGGATTCTCTAACGGAGAAACGGCATGACTCAATTTGAATTTGTTTAAAATACTTTTTTGCTCTAGTAACTTTTCAGTTAAATCATCAACTGATAGGTCTTTTATATCTATTTGCTTCATCTATGATATATATTATTCTGTATAATCTCTTCTAGTAATAAACTTTGTTTTTACTGGTAATTTTTGTGCAGCTAATCTTAATGCTTCTTTTGCTATTTCCAATGGAACGCCGTCTGCTTCAAAAATAATTCTACCAGGTCTAATTGGTGCAACCCAAAGTTCAGGAGAACCTTTACCTTTACCCATCCTTACCTCGGCTGGTTTTTTAGTAACTGGTTTATCTGGAAATACTCTAATCCAAATTTGACCTTCTCTTTTCATGTATCTTGTTACCGCAATCCTTGCCGCTTCAATTTGACGAGCAGTCATCCAACATTCTTCTAGCGATTTTATCGCAAACGATCCAAATGCAATTTCGTGTCCTCTTTGAGCGTTACCTTTCATACGCCCTTTCTGCATTTTTCTAAACTTCGTTCTCTTTGGTTGTAACATGTTGCTATATCTTAAATTATACTACTAATTTTCTTATTTGTTGTTTCTTCTTTTTGCACTACCACCTCTATATTTCTTGTCGTTATTAGCTGCTGGTGCATTTGAAGAAGTTTTTTGTTTTGTTTGACCTACGTTAGGAGATAAATCTCTTTTTCCATAAACCTCACCTTTACATATCCAAACTTTTACTCCTAATCTACCATAAGTTGTGTGAGCTTCACTTAAAGCATAATCAATATCAGCTCTAAAAGTATGTAATGGTGTTCTTCCTTCTTTATATCCTTCTGAACGTGCCATCTCTGCACCACCTAATCTACCTGAAACTAAAACTTTAATACCTTCAGCTCCCATTCTCATTGTTGAAGCTATAGCCATTTTAGCTGCTCTTCTAAATGAAATTCTACCTTCAATTTGTTTTGCAATACTATCAGCAACTAATTGAGCGTCTAATTCTGGTCTTTTTATTTCAAAGATGTTGATTTGAACGTCTTTTTTAGTAATTTTTTTCAATTCCTCACGTAACATATCTACTTCTTTACCACCTTTACCGATAATAATACCTGGACGAGAAGTGTTTACAGTAACTGTAATTACTTTAAGGGTTCTTTCTATAATAATTTTAGAGATGCTAGCTTTTTGTAAACGAGCCATTAAATATTCTCTAATTTTATAGTCTTCAACTATTTTGTCGGCATATTTGTTTCCGCCGTACCAATTTGAATCCCAACCTTTAATAATTCCTAATCTGTTTGATATTGGATTAACTTTTTGTCCCATCTTATTAATTTAAACTGTCAACAACTAATGTAACGTGATTTGATCTTTTTCTAACTCTATGAGCTCTACCTTGTGGAGCTGGCTGAATTCTTTTTAACATTCTAGCACTATCAACCATGATTGATTTAACAACTAAGTTGTTTTCCTCTGGTCTAAGTCCTTCATTTTTAGCTTCCCAATTTGCAATGGCAGACTTTAATAACTTTTCAAGTCTTCTTGATGCTTCTTGTGGACTAAATTTTAACATTGATAAAGCTTTAAACACTTCTTGTCCTCTTACCATATCAGCAACTAATCTCATCTTTCTAGGAGAAGTAGGGCAATTATTAAGCTTAGCAAAACTTAATGTTTTCTTAGCTTCTTTTGATTGCTCAGCTTTTATTCTTTTTCTAGCACCCATAATAATCTATTATTTATTTTCTTCCTTTATCTTTTTTATTTCCACCATGACCTCTAAAGGTTCTTGTTGGAGAGAATTCGCCTAATTTATGACCAACCATATTTTCAGTTACATAAACAGGTATAAATTTATTTCCGTTGTGAACAGCTATTGTTAAGCCTACAAAATCAGGAGAAATCATTGATGCTCTTGACCAAGTTTTAATTACTGTTTTTTTACCAGTTTGTTGAGATTCTTCAACTCTTTGTTGTAATTTATAATGTATAAACGGTGGTTTTTTTAACGAACGACTCATATCTTACTTATTATTTCTTTCTTCTTTCAATTATATATTTGCTTGAGCTTTTTTTCTTAGATCTTGTTTTGTAACCTTTAGCTGGTAAACCTTTTCTAGATCTTGGATGTTGACCAGCATTTCTACCTTCACCACCACCCATCGGGTGATCAACTGGATTCATTACAACACCTCTTACTCTTGGTCTTCTACCTAACCATCTGCTTCTACCTGCTTTACCTGAACGCTCTAACATGTGTTCTGCATTAGATACAGAACCAATAGTTGCTTTACAAGTTGCTAAAATTAATCTGGTTTCTCCTGAAGGTAATTTTACCACAACATAGCTGCCATCTTTAGCAGTTAATTGAGCATAAGAACCTGCACTTCTAGCCATTTTTGCTCCTTGTCTTGGTCTTAACTCAATGTTATGAATTACAGTTCCTAATGGCACTTCAGAAAGAAATAAAGCATTACCAACTTCAGGCTCAACACCTAAACCTGATTTTACTTCTTGACCAACTTGTAATCCATTTGGAGCTAAAATATATCTTTTTTCACCATCTTTATAGTACACTAAAGCGATTCGTGCTGTTCTATTTGGATCGTATTCAATTGATTTTACGATTCCTGGAACACCATCTTTATCTCTTTTAAAGTCTATATCACGGTATTTTTGTTTATGACCACCACCAATATAGCGCATAGTCATCTTTCCAGTGTTATTTCTACCACCAGATTTAGATATACCAGAAATTAAGGATTTCTCTGGCTTTGAAGAAGAAACTTCATCAAAAGTATTTGTAATCTTATGTCTTTGCCCAGGAGTTATGGGTCTTAATTTTCTTACTGCCATTTTTGTTTATATCTTTAGAGGGTTGGAGCCCCCATATAGGTTAATAAAAAATTAAATATTACTGTAGAAATCTATTGAATCACCTTCAGCAAGAGTGATGATAGCTTTCTTAAACTTGTTAGTTCTTCCACTAACTAATCCAGCTTTCGTAAATCTTGATTTAGCTTTTCCGTAATAATTCATTGTGTTAACTGAATCAACAGTTACACCATACATTTCTTCAACAGCTTTTTTTACCTGTATTTTGTTCGATTTGTAATCTACTATAAAGCCATATCTATTAAGCTTCTCAGTTAGATTTGTCATTTTTTCTGTAACAACAGGTTTTACTATTACACTCATCTTATTTACTTAAAATAGTTTCTAAAGTTTTAACTGAACTTTCTGCTAAAATAACACTATTCGCATTCATTAAATCGTAAGTATTTATTTGCGAAGCTGTTACCACTTTAGCCCCCTTTAAATTTCGGGACGACAAATATACATTTTTATTTGATTCAGAAAGCACTAATATCGATTTTTTATTCAAAACTTGTAAATTATTTAGAATATCAAGATATTGTTTGGTTTGAGGAGTATCAAAATTGAAATCCTCTAACACTAAAATTGAGCCTTCTTTTGCTTTATAAGTTAATGCAGATTTACGAGCTAATCTTTTTTGTTTAATATTAAGTTTAAACTCATAATCTCTTGGTCTTGGACCAAATACTCTACCACCACCTTTAAATAAAGGGCTTTTTAAACTACCAGCTCTAGCTCCTCCAGTACCTTTTTGTTTTTTAATTTTCTTTGTACTGGCTGTAATTTCGCCCTTTTCTTTTGATTTATGAGTTCCTTGTCTTTGATTTGCTAAATACTGTTTAACATCTAAGTAAATAGCATGATCATTTGGTTCAATACCAAAGATAGAGTCCGATAAAGAAACTTTCTTTGAAGTATCTTTTCCTTTTATATTTTTTACAACTAATTCCATAATATACTCCTCCTTGTTATTTCTCAATTAAAACAAATGAACCTTTTGCTCCAGGTATAGAACCTTTAACAACAATCAAGTTTCGATCTAAATAAACTTTAATTACTTCTAAGTTTTGCATCTTAACTCTTTCTCCACCCATTCTTCCAGCCATTCTCATGCCTTTAAAGACACGTGCTGGGGTCGAACAAGCTCCAATAGAACCAGGTGCTCTTAAACGGTTGTGTTGACCGTGAGTTGACTGTCCAACTCCTCCAAAGTTATGTCTTTTAACAACACCTTGGAATCCTTTACCTTTTGAAGTTCCAACAACATCAACCCATTCACCTTCTTCAAACAAATCAACTCCAACTAAATCTCCAAGGTTTTTACCTTCGAAACCGTGAAATTCTACTAATTTTCTTTTTGGTTCTACACCTGCTTTTTTAAAGTGTCCTTGCATTGCTTTTGGAGTGTTTTTTTCTCTCTTGTCTCCATAAGCTAACTGAACAGCTTCATAGCCATCGGTATCTACCTTTTTGACTTGTGTAACAACACAAGGACCAGCTTCAATTATTGTGCATGGTATATTTTTACCCTCGGCACTGTAAACACTAGTCATACCTAATTTTTTCCCTATCAATCCTGGCATTTTATTTATTTTTTAAATTATCATACTTTTATTTCAACATCAACACCACTTGGCAATTCAAGTTTCATCAAAGCATCTACTGTTTTTGATGTAGAGCTATAGATGTCAATTAATCTTTTATAAGATGATAATTGAAATTGCTCTCTTGCTTTTTTGTTAACATGTGGTGATCTTAATACTGTAAAAATTCTTTTATGAGTAGGTAATGGAATAGGACCACTAACTACAGCTCCTGTACTTTTAACAGTTTTTACAATTTTCTCAGCTGATCTATCAACTAAATTAAAATCGTAAGATTTAAGTTTAATTCTAATTTTTTGGCTCATTCTATTTATATATTAAGCTACTACTTTTCCTTTTGCTTTAGCAATTACCGCATCTGCGATATTTTTTGGACATTCTGCATAGTTAGAGAATTCCATTGATGATGTTGCTCTACCAGATGACATTGTTCTTAAAGATGTAACATATCCAAACATTTCAGATAATGGAACTTTTGCTTTAATAACTTTCGATCCTGCTCTATCGTCCATACCTTCAACCTGTCCTCTTCTTCTATTCAAGTCACCAACGATATCACCCATATTTTCTTCTGGAGTAACCACTTCTAATTTCATAATTGGCTCCAAAATAACAGGATTTGCTTTTGGAAGTGCTTCTCTAAATGCCATTTTAGCAGCTAATTCAAAAGATAATTGATCCGAATCCACCGCATGGTAAGAACCATCAAATAAGGTAACTTTTAAGCTATCTATCTGGTATCCAGCTAATGGGCCGTTTTTCATTGCCTCTTTAAATCCTTTTTCTACAGACGGCACAAATTCTCTTGGAATATTACCTCCTTTAATATCGTTTACAAATTCTAAACCTTCCTTAGTAGTATCAGCAACTGGCTCAATTCTAACTTGTATATCAGCAAATTTACCACGACCACCAGATTGTTTTTTATAAACTTCTCTGTGAGTTACTGAACCAACTATTGCTTCTTTATATGCAACTTGTGGTTCTCCTTGGTTAATCTCAACCTTAAATTCTCTTTTTAACCTATCGATAATAATATCAAGGTGTAATTCACCCATACCACTCAATACAGTTTGACCTGAATCCTCATCTGTATGGATAGTTAATGTTGGGTCTTCTTCTGTAAGCTTACTTAATGCCATACCCATTTTATCAACATCTGCCTGAGTTTTAGGCTCAATAGCAATACCAATAACTGGTGCTGGAAAATCCATTGATTCTAATACAATTGGAAATTTCTCATCACATAGAGTATCACCAGTTTTAATATCTTTAAAACCTACTAATGCGGCAATATCTCCACAGTGTAATTCTTCAATTTGATTTTGTTTATTCGCATGCATTTGGAAAATTCTAGAAATTCTTTCTTTATTTCCAGAACGTGTATTTAATACATACGAACCAGCTTGTAAGTTTCCAGAATATGCTCTTGTAAAACATAATCTACCAACAAAAGGGTCTGTTGCAATTTTAAAAGCTAAAGCAGCAAATGGCTCATCATAAGAAGGTTTACGAGAAGTCGGCTCATCTGTTTTTGGGTTAATTCCTTCAATAGCTTCAACATCAAGTGGAGATGGTAAAATTTCCATTACCATATCTAACATTGATTGAACACCTTTGTTTTTGAATGATGAACCACACATCATAGGAACAACTTTTCCTGCAATTGTAGCTTCTCTTAATGCATTTAATATTTCTCTTTCTGTTAATGATTCAGGATTTTCAAAATATTTTTCCATTAATTTATCATCAAACTCAGCAACAGCTTCTAATAACTGCTCTCTGTACATTTTTGCTTCATCGATAATATCTGCAGGAATTTCAACAACATTAAAGGTCATTCCTTGATCATGCTCATTCCAAACAATTCCTCTGAAGTTGATTAAATCAACAACTCCTTTAAAAGTTTCTTCAGCTCCTATTGGAATTTGTAGAGGTAAAGCATGACTTCCCAACATTTGTTTAACTTGTTTACAAACATTTAAGAAATCTGCTCCTGATCTATCCATTTTGTTAACAAAACCTATTCTAGGAACATTGTAATTATTAGCTAATCTCCAGTTTGTTTCAGATTGTGGTTCAACACCGTCAACTGCACTAAACAAGAAAACTAAACCATCTAAAACTCTTAATGATCTATTAACTTCAACTGTAAAGTCAACGTGACC
>JABTUP010000002.1 GCA_015075325.1 Flavobacteriales bacterium
CTCCATTCATAACCTGATGCTCCACTCGCTGTTAAAGTTGTTGCCTCACCTTCACAAAGATTATTATTACCCGATACAACAATTGTTGGTAATGGATTTACAGTTATTGTTATTTGAGCCGTTGTAAAACAACCCAATCCAGCAGTTGGGGTAAAGGTATAAGTTGTTGTAGTGGTATTATCTATAGCTGGCGACCATGTTCCCGACACACCATTTGTTGAAGTGGTAGGAAGTGGCGATATAACATCTCCACTACATACTGGAGATACTCCAGCAAAGGTTGGAGTAACATTTGTATTTACTACAATTTCTAACGTTGTAGTTGTGGCACATTGTCCTGCTGTTGGTGTAAAAGTATAGGTAGTCGTTGTAGTATTATCCAATGCCGGACTCCATGCTCCTGTTATTCCATTGGTTGAAGTGGTTGATAATGGCGATAGAGCATCTCCCGTACATATTGGTGCTACTGCAGCAAATGTTGGGGTGGTTGGAGTTGAATTTACTACGATTTCTAATGTTGTAGTTGTGGCACATTGTCCTGCTGTTGGCGTAAAAGTATAGGTAGTCGTTGAGGTATTATCTAATGCTGGACTCCATGTTCCAGTTATTCCATTAATTGAAGTGGTTGGCAAAGGTGATAGAGCATCTCCTATACATATCGGTGCTACAGCTGCAAATGTTGGGGTTGCTGGAGTTGAATTTACCGAAATCTCCAAAGTTGCAGTTGTAGCACATTGTCCGGCTGTTGGTGTAAAAGTATAGGTAGTCGTTGTGGTATTATCCAATGCTGGACTCCATGTTCCTGTTATCCCATTGGTTGAAGTAGTTGGTAATGGTGATAGAGCATCTCCTGTACATATTGGTGCTACGGCTGCAAAGGTTGGTATAACATTCGTGTCTACTATTATTTCTAATGTTGTGATTGTTGCACATTGTCCTGCTGTTGGGGTAAACGTATAGGTCGTGGTAGTAGTATTATCCAATGCCGGACTCCATGTTCCTGTTATCCCATTGGTTGAAGTGGTTGGTAATGCAGATAACGAACCACCACTACATATTGGAGATACTGAAGCAAAGGTTGGAGTAACGTTTGTATTTACAACTATTTCTAATGTTGTGGTTGTGGCACATTGTCCTGCTGTTGGGGTAAATGTATAGGTAGTAGTTGTAGTATTATCCAATGCCGGACTCCATGTTCCTGTTATCCCATTAGTTGAAGTGGTTGGTAATGCAGATAATGAACCGCCACTACATATTGGAGATACTGAAGCAAATGTTGGGGTAGTTGCAGAATTTACCGTTACGGTCACAGAAACTCTAGTTGCACTAACACAAGATCCATCAGAATTACTGACTGTTTGGACATAATAAGTTGTAGTAGTTGTAGGGGATACTGAAAGTGGTGTCGTTCCCAAATTGTTTCCACCTGTGGGAGCATCCCAAACTTGATATGACACCCCAGAACTTGGTCCACTTGCAGTTATTGAAGTAGATTGTCCAGAACATATTGTAGCTGGGGTTGCAGTTACTGTTGTTGCCTCTAATGGAGCAACACAAGTAGTTTTTGTACAAACATAAGATGGGGTTGGTGAAATAGCAGTTCTGCTAATTGCAATTACATTTGAACCAGGAGTTAAAGACCATGCATTAAAAGATGGGTCTGAAGCAGTAGTTGGTCCAGCAGAAGCTGTTGGAGTAAATACTGTGGCAGGGCATCCTGTTAACGGTGTTTCTCCAAGCGGATCTGTTTTAATAACATGATAATCGTAATTTGTTCCTCCAGCAGTCATTGACATTGCAATATATCCATTATCAGATGTTTTGCTTCCTCTTGGTAAAATTGAAATTAAATTAAAATCGTATCTTTTAGCAAAATTGGTTGCTGTTGCTGTTGAATTAAATCGATGTATAGCATTTGAAAATGTAAACGCAAGTGGTTGAATATACATCGACATTGTAGCGATATCTGTTCCTCCATTCACTTCATAGATTTGAGAGATATCAGCTACACTTGATAACCCTGGATAAGTAAACAAACGGCTATATGTTTGCGAAAAACCTCCAGCACCTGCATATTTTTGAATTAATTCTTTACCATTATCAGAACCTCCTACAATAATTTCTCCAGTACTTGTTGTGTTAACTGCCCCGAAATATTTACTGTTTTGGGTTGGTGATGAATCAGGATTATCAACTTGTTTATGATAGGTAATAACACCAGCTGTTGTTGTTTTTAATATAATAGCATCTGTTGGTGTTGCATCATCTCCATCACTATTGGTTGCTGATAAATGGTTGTTTACATCATAACTACCAACAGCAACATAACCATCGCTTACCTCAACAACATCAACAAAGCTAGCATCATTGTAAATTCTGTTTGCGGGTGTATTAGCTCCCATATAATATCTAAATACTTTATGCCAAACATGATTTCCACTTGCATCTAATTTTACAATTAATGGCGATCCTATCACTTCAGTTTGAGGGTCACCGTTAGCATCAGTATAATTTATTGGATTAAAATCAATTTCTGCACCACCTCCATCAGGATCAAGTCCTGTTACATAACCAACTGCAACATAACCTCCATCAGATGCTTTTATTACCCTATTAAACCAAGCTCCATTTGCTTCATTAATACTAAATTTCTTTTGAATAACAACAGTTCCTGAAGCATCTAAAACCATAAATACAGCAGCATTAGACTCACTTCCACCACAAGCAATATATTGGTTCGCTCCAGCATCTTTTTTTATGTCGTTTAATTGAAATCCAATGGAAGCATCAGAATAACGAAATGACCAATTAATTCCTCCTGTATCATTTAGTTGTGTTACAGTTCCATAAATAGGAAGAAATGTCATATTTGTTCCTGCCATTACATAAGTATTTGGAGTTAGCCCTTCCACTATGTTGCCTGGCAAATCGAACATGGCCTGATTGTAATTTTTACGGAATGCAGTAGTGGTTTGTGCAAAAGTTGTAGGTACTGCAAAAATCAAAACGAGTACTAATTGTGCAATTCTTTTCATGGTTAATTATTTAGTTAAAACGTGCATTAGATTTTGTTCCTTTTCCATTTATATAAGGTATGAAAACGTATTTTAAATAAATTTCTGGACCTCCATTACCTCCAGTTGCAACTGATAAATCGGATATATTCATATCGTAAGAAACTCCAACTGCCAATCCAGAAGTTTCAAATTCGACTGATGGAGCAATTGCATCTCCTAAACGAAAATATGTTCCGAAAGAAATAGCCATTTCTTTAAATATTCCTGTGTATTTTGATTCTTCTTTTATCATATACCTTCCAAGAATACCTCCCGTAATTTGCCTTGCTGGTCCTTGAAAATAAGTAAAAAGTTTTGGCTTTAATGCCCATTTTGAGTTAAACAACCCAATAACTGATTCGGCATGAATTGCCCATCTGGAATATAATCTATCCAAATCTCCAAATTCTAATTGACGACTAGGACGAGTAACATGATAAAAAGCAATTCCGGCTTGCATGGTAAAATTATTAAATGAACTTAAGGTACTGGCAGATTCGCCATAAGCCCAAAGTGCACCTGCCGAATAATCAAAATAATTAGTGTTTTCAAATTGAAAACTTTCTAAACTTGGAGCCATCGGGTCAAATGTTTGTCCGTTGAACTGAGAATCCCATCTCATGTTTTCGCTACTAATACTGTTTTGTGCCCATGAGCCTAACAAACCAACCGAAGCAGAGTTTTTATCATTCAAATATAAAACACTTGAAAGAGCTAAATTTATTTTAGTTGTTCCCAATTTGTTTTCTCCTGCAACATCACGATATGCTCCTAATCCTAATCCTAAATAACCATTTCTCCAATTGTTTTTTAATATTCCTCCATCAACCATTACTGCATAAGTGTTATAAGCATTTCCAATTCCAGCCCACTGGTTTCTGTAATTTAACACACCTCTAAACGCACCATTAAAAACCCCTGCACTAGCTGGATTAGTAGTAACAGGCATTGCATCATACATCGTAAAATGGATATCCTGAGCTTTTAAATTGAAAATTGAAAATTGAAAACTTAGAACTAGCAACACAACTGGTGTTAACTTCTCGTTTAATATGTTATTAATTATCATTTTTAATCTTTAAAAATCGTTTAAGAAATTATTTTATCAGCGTTATATCTCCTTTTTGTGTTACCTCGCTTCCATCAATAAATGTTGCTTCTAAATAATAAACAAATACTGCTTTATTCATGACTTTCCCTCTAAAAGTTCCATCCCAACCCACATCTAAACGAGTGGTTTCAAAAACTTTTTCGCCCCATCTATCATAAATAAAGAATTTTAATTCCGCCACTCCTTTCCCTCTAACAAATAAAATATCATTTGCACCATCTCCGTTTGGCGAAAAAATATTTGGAACAAAAATTACGTTGTCGTATTTTACAAACAGGGTAATATTATCGGAAGAAACACATCCATTGGAGTCAGATGTAATAACTGTGTAGGTAATCGTTTCTTCAGGAGTTGAAATTGGATTTGGACAAGTTGAACAAGTTAAATCAATATCTGGAGATCATGTATAAACTCCATTAATAACACCAGTAGCAGTAAGGCTTACTGACTGACCCCATTGAATAGAAGTATCGTTACCTAAAATCACTTGTTGTGGCTCAAGAACCGTTATTGTATTGGAAATTGAATCAACACCATAAGAATTGGAAACAATCAATTTCACTTCTTGTGTTCCTGCAACATTAAAACATACCGACCCTGGATTTTGATTAGTTGACGATAATGGTGTTCCATTTTCAAATGTCCACTGCCAAGAAGTAGCACCAACACTTGTATTACCAAACACAACACATTCGCCTGCACAAATTGTAGAATCTCCCATAACAAAACCAGCAGTTGGAGGCGTGCATGAAGAAACAGTAATATAGCCAACTTTGGTTTCATCATCAGAGCCGTTTGCATCGGTAACTGTTAATACAACCTGATAAGTTCCTGGTGTATTATAACAAATATTAATTGGATTTTGTGATATCGATGAAGAAGGAGTAGCCCCAGTAAATGTCCATGCCCAAGAAGTAATTCCTCCAACAGCAGAGCTGGCACTCATATCAGTAAAGCTTATACATGCCCCCTCACAAATATTGGTTTGAGATGCTGCAAAGTTTGCTACAGGTAATGGATTTGTACAGTTATTAATTGTTATATTAAATGTTTGAGCATTGGGACACGACCCATTAGTTGTATAAGTAACGGTAAATGAGCCTGTTCCAGATGATGTTATATTTATTAAACCAGTACTAGCATTAATAACTCCTCCGTTATTTATAGTAAATATTCCTCCTGCTAGCCCTGTAATTATTGGTGTTGGGTTTGCATCAGTCAAACAAAAAGAAGTTGAAGCATAACTAAACGCAGGATTATCTGTTGCATTTACAACAATAGTCATGGTATCTACACTACCACATGAACCTGAAATAGTATAGGTAATAACATGACTACCCACTCCTGCTGTTGTTGGATTAAAAGTACCTGTTGTTCCATCGGTAATTCCATTTCCCGACCATGTTCCGCCAGGACTTACTGCCGATAAATTTACAGTAGAAGCATTCTGACAAAATGGACCAGCCTGTGTAATTGTTGCGTTTGTAGTGTTAGTAATCGTTATGTTAAAGGTATTGGTGTCTGGACATGCACCAGAAGTTGTATAAGTTACAACAAACGAACCCAATCCTGAACCTGAAAGATTAATAACTCCTGTACTTGCATTTATTACACCACTATTATTAATAGTAAATGTACCTCC
Organism: Flavobacteriales bacterium; assembly: GCA_015075325.1. Classification (GTDB taxonomy): domain Bacteria; phylum Bacteroidota; class Bacteroidia; order Flavobacteriales_E; family Vicingaceae; genus Vicingus. The sequence goes on from JABTUP010000002.1 coordinate 5,810, forward strand.
TACTGTACCCGTTATACTTGGTGTAGGATTTGGATCAGACAAACAATAACTACCTGAAGGATAGGTAAATGAAGCATCACTTGATGGATTCACTACAATAGTCATTGTATCAACAGCTCCACATGCTCCTGTTATGGTATAAGTAATTACATGATTACCTACCCCAGCGGTTGTAGGATTAAATGTACCTAAAGTACCATCTGTAATTCCTGTTCCTGTCCATGTTCCTCCTGGACTTACTGCCGATAAATTGATAGCCGTAGCATTCTGACAGAACGGACCAGCCTGTGTAATAGTAGCATCTGTACTAGAAGTAATGGTAACATTAAAGGTTGCTGAATTTGGGCAAGTTCCATTTGTGGTATATGTTACGGTATATGAACCTACACCAGAACCTGCTATATTAATAACTCCTGTACTAGCGTTAATTACCCCACTATTATTAATAGTAAATGTTCCCCCAGCTAATCCAGTAATTGTTGGTGTTGGATTCGCATCTGTTAAACAATAACTCCCTGAAGCGTATGAAAATACAGCATTATCTAGAGTATTAACAACAATAGTTTCTATATCAACATCACCACAACCTAAGGTATAAGTAATAGTATGGCTACCTACTCCCGCTGTTGCTGGATTAAATGTTCCATTTGAAGCATTAGTAATTCCAGGTCCACTCCAAGTACCACCAGTTTCAGCAGCTGTTAAATTTACAGCAGCAGCGTTTATACAAAATGGTCCAGCAGCAGTAATGGTAGCATCGCAAGACGCAGAGCAGTTTGGTAAAGTAGAAAGATTTGTAATTTCAAGTACATTTCCACCGCCGTCGGTAACCTGAATTTGAGTTGCTCCACCAGGAGGAGTTACAGTAGTACCCGTAGCAAAATTGACATACCCTGGAGTTGAACAAGATGAAACCGAACAAGATGGAGGTACTATAGGTGGAAAACCAGGATTCCAAGTACCACCACATGTAGTGCAATCGGTTTGGTTAGCTGGTGTAATGGTTGTGGTTGCCCAATTATCCCATGTATAAGGACCAGTTCCTCCAGAAACGGTTAAATCGCCATTCGATTCTTTACAAACAGTCAATACTGAACATGAATTAACATTTATAGAAACTGTATCAGCACAACCCATCGTAGATGTGAATGTAATAGTATGTACACCACTTCCTGCAACTGAAGGATTAAAAGTACCCAGAGAAGCATTTGTTATTCCAGTTCCACTCCATGTTCCAGATACTGGTGTAGAAGAACATGTTGCTCCATTCATAGCTGAAGTTGCTGTTAAATTTATAGATGCGTCCGTTACACAAAATGAAGCATCATAACCTGAACCTGAATCTGCCAACCATGAATCACAATCAGTATTACCCGCTATCTGAATATCTACTTGGCAACATGAACCTGCTTCAACACTAACATCATCAACATAGTAGTATCCAAAAGGGTTTGGAAAAGCTGGTTGACCTGTGTTTGCAGTAGTAGTTGCTCCATTATTAAAGAAATTACCTATGATTATATATTGCTCTCCTCCCACAGCAACATAATCCCACTGTAGTCTAACCCAAGTTGTATCGGTAAAAACGCAAGTATAATTTAATTGAGGGGTTAGGGGCACTGGTGTAAATGGTGAAAAGCAAGGAGCATTCCACGTTTGATGAGTATTAGCAAAATGAACCCCAATATTATTTGTTGCGAAAGGGACACCATCAGCCAAACTTACAAACATGGCTACACAGTATATCTGCCCTGCCTGCAAAGGAGTCGATAATTTTCCTTGAAGATATTCTCTATAACTTCCAGTTACATCGTAGGTAATGAATCCAGCATATTTTTCTCCTGTTCTCGGACATTGATACCCCAGTGCATTTGACGGCACACCTGTAACTCCAAGACTTGCATTACATGTAGAAAATAAATCAGGGGTAGAACAAGTATCTGCTGGAGTATTGTTACTTACATTATCCCAATCTATTAAATCTATCATCCCTTCAGCTGGTATAATCCCAGCACATCCATTTGCAGTTTGTTCGAAACTTGGATTTAAAACTAAATTTTGTGCGTAACTGTAAAAATTAGACAACAAAAACAAAAGAGAAAATAGTACTATTTTAGACTGTATTTTAAGCATTTGGAAGTTCACTTTAAATTTGTTTACAATCAAAAATAACATCTATGTATTTAATGTTAAATCATTTTTTTTCATATAATTAGCCCTTCAAAATCATATTTTATCGAAAGAATTATTTATTTTATCGATACAAATCAAGCACTAAACCCTTCTTATTGGGTTAAAAAATTTAATTCAAATATTTGCAAATCAAATTATTAGCATAAAAACAAGGAAATTAATAAAAATTCAATTTAGATTACGCCATTTTTTGACTAAATTTAGGCTTTCAACAAATTTTCCATGAAAAAAAATTACGACATTTTGCACGATCTTGTTCAATCTTTAACAAAAGCTGAAAAACGTTCAATTTCTCTAAATTCTCAAAGCGAAGGAAAGGAAAAAATTTACCTTAAAATTTTTAAATGCCTTGAAAAACAAAAAGAATACAATGAATTAGAACTTCTTTCCTTTTTTTCTGGTACCGATAAAAAAAATCAATTGGGCTTTGCCAAAAACTATTTACAGAATTTAATTTTAAAAAATCTCCGCATTTTTCATAGCGATTTAAAGGCAAACATCAGTTGCAAAAATCTAATTATTGAAGCTGAAATTCTGTATTGGAAATGTCAATTTAAATTGGCCGAAAAACTATTGATTCGTGCTCAAAAAATAGCTCAAAAACATCAGTTTTTTCTTTTGTTAGAAGAAATAAGTTATTGGCAAACCCGAATTGTTAATGCCACATCAAAACTCGAACAATTTAATCCAAAATTAATTCATCAAAATTCCAAGGAAAACATTGATAAATATTTAAATATTCTTGCCTACAAGGAGCTTTCAAAAGAAATTCAACTATTAATTAGTAAATCGGAATTGGTAAGAGATAAAAATGAAGAAAAAATTTATGAAAACTACCTCCAACATCCATTGCTTATAGATATTTCACAAGCAAAATCGAACGAAGCTATCTACACGTTTTATGTAATTAAAAGTGTATTGTTTCGACTTTTAAAAAAACATCAAGAATCGAAAAATTATCGAATTCAATTAATCACATTTTTAGAACAAAATCCTTATATTATTGAGGAAAATCCAATACTTTTAATTACTTCAATCCACAACATTTTGATGTTTAGTTTTGTTGCTCAAGATGAGCAACTATTTAATGAATACATCAATAAACTCAAATCGTACCAATTTAAAATGCCAAGAGAACAAGCCAATATGTTTTCAACTTTAAGTTTATTTGAATTGGGAAATTACATTGAACACAAAAACTACGATAAAGCTGTAGATTTTTATGAAAATCAAATAAAGTTAGATGAATATCTTTTAAAACTAGTAGATATTGAAAACGAATACTTACTTCATTACAACGCATCGTTGGCTTATTTCTACAAAAAGGATTTTAAAAAGGCGTTAAAAGCTTTAAATCTTTTTATCAATAATTCATCGAAAAAACTACGGGTAGATATTCGAGCTTCGGCTTTTATTTTAAATGTTATTATCCATTACGAATTAAACAATACGGATACCTTGCCCTATCTAATTAAATCAACACTATCTTATTTAAAAACCAATAAGTTATACCGAAATCCAGATGCAACTTTTGTAAACATGTTTAATACCATTCCAAATGAAATCAACCACAAAGCATTTCATGATTTTTTAATTCAAAAGAAAAAAGAATTGATTGCGGCTAAAACATCATCAATTATTGCTTCCGATTTAAGCTATATTGAATGGATTGATAGTAAGTTAAAAAATTAAATCTAAAATAAAAATAGAACTTTCTGTCGGAACAAAAAGCTCTATTTAAAAATTTGATTTTTAATTTATTCTACCACAAACCGCTCAACTTTCTTTTGTCCATCAATTAAAAACTCAATGAAATAAACGCCTGAACTATAATTTGAAACATTAAAAGTTTGGTTATAAGTTCCTACTGATAAATTTCCAAAATCAATATTGGTCAACTCCTTACCAGTAATATCTACTAATCTTATTTTAATGTTTTTATCGGCTTTTAAATTAAAACGAATGTTTAAGACCTCTTTTACAGGATTTGGATAAGCTACAATTTTTTCCACATCAACAAATTCACTAACGCCAACAGGAAAAACAAAGCTCAAATGGTCAACAATAAACTGAGTACCTGGTTTTCTTCCTCCATGTATGTTTATCAAAACACTATCAGGAGAATTTAATCCAAAAAGTGGAAAGTTAGCTAATGTATAAGAACCAGTAGTATTAGTAATACTTGTTCCTCCCCATTGGCTCATAAAACCTGTTTTTTTAAATTCAACATTTACATAAGCAGTATCTAATCCTGAAGAGGTAAATTGATAATAAAATTCAACTGCTGTTGGATTTCCAGAAAATGGAACTCCTCCTGTAATTTGACTTTCACCAAAATGTCCATTAGTCAATGAAGCCCAGGCCGTATCTCCTCTCGAATCAACAAAAGTGTTTAACTCTACAGCAAAGTTACCCGAATAGGCGTCGGTGGTTTTCATCACTGGTAAAACTGGTTCTCCAATATACCACTGGCTAGAAGTTTCCCAGTTATTTAAATTATCCCAATTAATTGGCGACCAATTTTCAAAGCTACTATTCAAAATGTTTTGAGTAACGCCCGATGATGATTTTAACTGAATATCATCAAACATTATCCATGAACCTGGAACTCCAAATATTTCATTAACTGGATCTCCGTTTGCTGCTCCAATCATTAATGAATCAGCAGCACCTGCTCCAACGTAAAAAGCAAATCTTGTCCAATTTGATGCCGATTGAGTAATGTAATACAAATTACCGCCTGTTGGATTACCCATCAATGTAGTAACAACAATAAACAAAGCTGAATCACCCGACACAAAATCTGCTTTATAATACCCAACAACACTATCAACATCATTTAATGTAACTTGCTGACCTGGAGTCATGTCATCTGGATTACCACTAATAAAATAACCAAAAGCAGTATCTCCACCAATTAATTGCTGAACTTCAAGTTTTACCGAATAAGTACCCGAATGAGCGTCTGTTGATTGACTGGTAGTAATCAATCCTTCACTTGCCGAAGTTTCATAATCTTCAAGCGATTGAATTTGATTTTGTGTCCAATTTTCAAAGCCTTCGAATTGGGCTGACGCGGTAATACCAGAAAATATTACCGATAAAGAAAGTAGAATTTTTTTCATGTTATTTGGTTTTAAGTTTAAGTAAAGTTAAAACCAATCTATGCTAAACTATATGATAAAAATCACATAAAAACTTGTTAAATAACAAGTAATGAGCCAATTCCCTCTCGAATAATTTCTGGTTCATCGCCAGTACAATCAATAACTGTTGAAGCATGATTATGCCCAAAACCGCCATCTATTACCACATCAACTTTGTTTTCGTATTTTTCATGAATCAACTCTGGGTCGGTAATGTATTCTAAAATATCATCATCATCATGTACAGAAGTGGACAATAAAGGATTCCCTAATTCTTTTACTATTTCTCTTGCAATGTTGTTGTCGGGAATTCGAATTCCTATCGTTTTTTTATTCGATTTAAATAATTTAGGAACATTGGTATTTGCATTTAAAATAAATGTATACGGACCTGGTAATGCACGGTTTAATAGTTTGTATGTAGAATTACTAAACTGCATGGTATAATCAGAAATATTTCTCAAATCATAACAAATAAGCGAAAAATTAATTTTTTCTACTTTAACACCTTTTAATAGAGCCATTTTTTCAACAGCTCTTCTATTCATTAAATCACAAGCCATGCTATAAACTGTATCGGTTGGGTATATTATAATTCCACCTTTGCGAAGTATAGCTATTACTTGGTCAATTTTCCGTTTGTCCGGATTATCTGGATGTATATCTAGTAGCATTTTTTTATTTATTTAGCCCCTCCTTCCCCCTAGAAGGTGGAGGGTAGACATCGCTCGAAAGCCGTATTACTGATTTTTTTCCTATTACTTGTTTCGCCTATCTAAGAAAGCCCTCCCTTCGGGAGGGTTGGGTGGGCTTTACTTATTTGCTTTCGCATGGTCGGCAAGAAACTGAGCCAAACCACTATCGGTTAATGGATGTTTTAATAATCCTAAAATTGCACTTAAAGGACCTGTCATAACATCGGCACCTAAATGAGCACATTGCATAATATGCATGGTATGGCGAACAGATGCTGCTAGAATTTGAGTTTCAAAACCATAATTATCAAATATCAAACGAATCTCAGCAATCAAATTCATTCCGTTGGTCGAAATATCATCTAATCTACCAACAAACGGAGAAACATAAGTAGCACCAGCTTTTGCCGCTAATAATGCTTGTCCGCCAGTAAAAATTAATGTGCAATTTGTTCTAATACCTTTATTTGAAAAATATTTTATTGCTTTTATTCCTTCTTTAGTCATTGGAATTTTTACCACAATTTGTGGATGCAAAGCGGCTAAATTTTCACCTTCTTTTACCATTCCTTCAAAATCAGTTGCAATAACTTCAGCACTAACGTCGCCATCAACTATATCGCAAATGTTTTTGTAATGAGCCATTACATTGTTATAACCGCTTATTCCTTCTTTAGCCATTAACGATGGATTGGTGGTTACTCCATCTAATATTCCTAAATCCTGAGCTTCTCGTATTTGATCTAAATTTGCTGTATCAATAAAAAATTTCATCGTGTATTGCTTTTATGGTTTTTACAAAAGTAAACACGCTTTTAATGTTTGTCAAAAAAAGATATGATGAAATATGAACAGCAAAAATTACTCGGCAGAATAGCCAAGTTTTGTCTGAATTAAGTCGGTTGATTGATAGTTTAACAACAGTTTTGACGAATCAACACTTAACACTTTAACCCAATTAACTTTAAAAACCGACTTTTCTTTATTTGGGGAAATGGTAAACTTACCTGCTTTTTCGGCCCACGAGCCTTCAATTGCTAAACCATTTATTAATCCATGAAATTTATTATCGGAAGTAAATTCCATAAAATCAGCTTTCTGAGCATCAGTTAAAGCGTATTTTTCACCGAACTCTTCTACCTCAACCAATTTCCATTTTTTTACAATAGCTGAAGTTGATTCTTGAGCAGATAATGATAACGAAAGAAAGAATAAAATAACAAGGGCTGAAAGTTGCTTCATAACAATTTAGTTTAAGTTCAACTTGAAGAAAAAAGTGGGCAAGCTACTTACATCGCACCGCTCAACCGCCTATCCTTGCTCCGTTCCCAGCCTGGGGAAGTTCAGCAGGAGCTGGTCGTATAAGACTTGCCCACCACAAAATTAGAATTATCTTTGTAATTCCACCAATAAAGCATCGAAAAATTAATCTTTTGCTATTTTTGTTTCAAATTTTATAAACTCATGGATAAATACAACACCTCATTAAAATACGGCTTTTATGGAGCTTTAATTGGCGTTGTTTTTTATTTCCTTTTGTTGTTTTCGGGTAATAGCCCCTGGGGTAGCTCTAGTTGGATGGGAAGTTGGATACCCATTGTTTCGGCATATTTTGCACTAAAAACATACATCTACTACTCAGAAAAAGATACTTTTAAATTTTCTGCATTTTTTCGAGTTAGTTTTATTTCCATTTTTTATCAAGCTCTTTTTTATAATACACTAACAGTATTACTTTCTTCATTTATACAAACCAATGCAATTGAAATTTACAAACAAGAATTGATTCAAAATGCAGAGCAAATGAAAACCATGCTTTCGGAAGATATGTACAAACAATTAATGATAGAACTACAAAATTTAACCCACGCCACACTTGCCTTTTGGGATTTTATTTATAAAATAATTGGAGGTTTAATAGTTTCGTTAATTTTAGCAGGTATTTTCATAAAAAACAAACCTATTTTTGAAGAGTAAATGAGTGATTCGCCCGAAATATCTATTGTAATTCCTTTGTTTAACGAAGAAGAATCGTTAAAAGAACTAAGTGATTGGATTGCAAAAGTAATGCTTGACAACAAGTTTACTTACGAAGTGCTTTTTATTGATGATGGTAGCACCGACTCTTCGTGGAAAATTATTGAACAACTTTCCAAAGAAAATGCTAACATAAAAGGAATTAAATTTAGAAGAAATTATGGTAAATCGGCTGGTTTAAATGTAGGTTTTGAAGCTGCAAAAGGCAATGTTGTTTTTACCATGGATGCTGATTTACAAGACAGTCCTGATGAATTACCAGAAATGTACAACATGATTGTGAATGAAGGTTACGATTTGGTTTCGGGCTGGAAGAAGAAAAGATACGACCCCATTTCAAAAACTATTCCTACCAAATTATTTAACTGGGCAACTCGTAAAATGTCGGGAATAAACAATTTGCACGATTTTAATTGTGGTTTAAAAGCCTATAAAAAAGAGGTAATTAAAACCATTGAAGTTTACGGCGAAATGCACCGATACATTCCTGTTTTAGCAAAATGGGCTGGTTTTTCTAAAATTACCGAAAAGGTGGTTCAACATCGTGAAAGAAAATACGGAGTTACTAAATTTGGATTGGAACGCTTTATCAACGGCTTTTTAGACTTATTGTCGATTACTTTTATAGCTAAATTTGGCAAACGACCCATGCATCTTTTCGGAACTTTAGGAACCATCATGTTTTTTATTGGTTTTTTAATTTCACTTTGGCTGGGAGTAAACAAATTATTTATCGATACCTCATCCAGATTAATTGCTGAAAGAACAGAATTTTATTTAGCACTAACCAGCATGATTATTGGCTCTTTGTTATTTGTTGCTGGATTTTTAGGCGAAATGATTTCCAGAAATTCGCCAACTAGAAATAGCTATCATATTGAAAAAAGAATAGATTAATCCGCATAAAAATGAAAATTGCATATTTATCGGTTTTTTATCCATATCGCGGAGGCATTTCACAATACAACTCATTGCTTTTTGAAGCCTTAGAAAAAAGAAATGAAATAGCAGCTTACAACTTTTCTAGGCAATATCCTCAGCTTTTATTTCCAGGTTCAACACAATATGTTACCGAAAACGACAATTTAATTAAAACAAAATCAGTACGAATATTAGATTCTATTAACCCATTCACTTATTTTACAACTGCAAAAAAAATAAGTAAACAATCGCCCAAACTGCTTATTATGGGCTATTGGATACCTTTTCTTGCTCCAGCCTTAGGAATGGTTGCAAAACTAGTTCGTAAAAAAGGGATTAAAGTTGTTTCTGTGCTTCATAATGTTACACCTCACGAACATCGAATAGGAGATAAACAACTAAGTAGATTTTTTTTAAATCAAAACGATGCTTTTATTGTTATGTCAAAAGCCGTTAGAGATGATTTATTAGCTATAAAACCTAACGCAAAATATATACTACATCCTTTTCCGATTTATAGCCAGTTTGGAAATGCTATAGATAAAATTGAAGCTCGAAAAAAGTTAAACATTCCTTTAGACAAAAAGATTTTGCTTTTTTTTGGTTTAATACGTGATTACAAAGGACTAGATATTGCCATAGAAGCGTTCAATCTACTTAGTGATGAATATTTTTTGGTAATTGCTGGAGAATGTTATGGCAAATTTGATGAATACCAACAACAAATTGACAACAACAAAAACAGCAAAAGAATAATGCAACACATTAAATACATTGCTGATGATGAAGTTACCACCTATTTCTCGGCAGCCGATTTAAATGTATTACCTTATAGAACAGCTACTCAAAGTGCCGTTGTTGCTCTTGCTTATCAATTTACTTCGCCTGTTTTAGTTACTGATGTTGGCGGACTTAGGGAAATGGTTGAACCTTATGGAACAGGCTTAGTGGTTGACGAACCCAGTCCTACATTAATTGCAAATGGTATAACACATTACTTCAATAACCAAATGGAAACCTATTGCAAATTAAATATTGAAAAATTTAAAACGGATTACTCTTGGGACAACCTCGCTAAATCAATTGAAGATTTGTACAAAGAATTATAACTCCTTTCTTCCAACATTTCATTAACTTTTTCGTTCTTATGTCGATGGCATATTTGTTGCCAATATCATAACATATTATTTCATAATTTTGCTTATCCATGAAGAAATTATCATTAATACTATTTCTAAGTTTTACAGTTGTTTCGTATTGCTTTTCTCAAGACATTAATAAAACTGATGCAAAAGGTAAAAAACAAGGCGAATGGGTTAAAACACATCCAAACGGAAACATCAGATACAAAGGACAATTTAAAGATGATAAACCTTATGGAACATTTAACTATTACTATGAAAACGGTAAGCCAAGTATTGTAATGAATTACGATGGTGATATAGCTAGAACCATTGCTTTTTACGAAGAAGGAAAGTTAAAAGCAAAAGGAAACTATAAAAATCAACAAAAAGACAGTATTTGGAATTACTATAGTTTGGCAGAGTTCAAAATTTCGGAAGAACTTTATGTAAATGGAAAGAAACAAGGAAAAGTAAAAAACTTTTTTCAGGATGGAACTATAGCTGAGGAAAAAGAATACATCAACGATGTGGAAAACGGAGAATGGATTCAATATTACGAAGATGGAAAAGTACGGATGAAATCGACGTACATAAATGGAAGCTTAGAAGGAAAAACCTATTATTACGATAGAGGTGGAAAAAAAATGATTGAAGGGAATTTTTATCACGATGTTAGACATGGTGCCTGGATGTTTTTTAATGAAAAAGAAGAAATAACAAAAAAAGAAATTTATCTGAACGGAAATTGCCAAAATTGTGAGCCAAACTTAATTAAAGAAGAGGATGAGCTAAAAGAGAATCAAGATCAATTAGAATTTGAAGATTTATTACCTCCTCGATAAACAATAACGAAGTGAATAAAAAAGAAAAAGTATTAGTAGCGATGAGCGGCGGAATTGATAGTTCTGTTGCAGCGATGCTACTTCACGATCAAGGATATGAAGTGATAGGTATTACCATGAAAACATGGGATTATTCCACCTCAGGAGGGGCAAGAAAAACAACAGGTTGTTGCAGTTTAGACGACATTAATGATGCTCGTGCCTTAGCCGTAAACATGGGTTTTCATCATATTATATTAGATATTCGCGAAGAATTTGGAGATTATATCATCGATAATTTTGTTGAAGAATATCTTGCTGGCAGAACTCCTAACCCTTGTGTTCTTTGCAACACTCACATTAAATGGGACGCCCTTCTTCGTCGTGCCGACCAATTAGGTTGTAAATACATAGCAACTGGGCATTATGCACAAGTTAGAAACGAAAATGGACGCTATATTATTTCAAAAGGAAAAGACGAAAGCAAAGACCAATCGTACGTTTTGTGGGGATTAACACAAGAAAGTTTATCAAGAACATTGTTTCCTTTGGGTGGATTTGAAAAACACGAAATTCGAAAAATGGCTTTTGATAGAGGATATCAAGAACTATCAAAAAAATCAGAAAGTTTTGAAATTTGTTTTGTACCTGATAACGATTATCGAGGATTTTTAAAACGAAAAGTAGAAGGGTTAGAAGAAAGAGTGAAAGGAGGAAATTTTGTTGATACTGCTGGAAATATTTTAGGAAAACATCAAGGTTATCCTTTCTATACCATTGGGCAACGAAAAGGTTTAGAGCTAGCGTTTGGCGACCCTCGTTTTGTAATTAAAATTGATGCTCAAAAAAATGAAGTGGTGCTTGGCACTAAAGAAGACTTAAACTGCAAAGAAGTTTTTGTTAAAAAACCTAATTTATCTAAATACGCTAAAATTGAAGGTGAAATGGAAGTTATTTCCAAAATAAGATACAAAGACAAAGGAGCAAACAGTTTAATATCTACACTTCCTGATGGACGATTAAAAATAGTTTTTTTTGAGCATGTACAAGGAGTTGCTCCTGGTCAATCAGCCGTTTTTTACGAAGGGAATGATTTAATTGGCGGTGGGTTTATTGATGGTGGAAACTAATTATTAGTAACTTTATTTCGTGAATCACCTAAAAATCATATCAATTTTTGTAGTAATTGGTTTGTTTTTCTCCTGTAAAAAAGAAGAGAAAGAAATTAAAAAGCCAAAACCTGGCTACAACTATGCTGGATTAACTGTAGGCAAATACATTATTTACAATGTAGATTCTACATTTTATAATGTTCCGTTTAATATTATCGAAACCCATCAATTTCAATTAAAAGAATGGATTGAATCGAAATATACAGACGCATCAGGAAATGAAGCTTATAGAATTGTTCGTTTCAAAAAAGATACTGCAATAAGCCCCGACTGGGTTCATCAGGTTGTTTGGAATGCAACAATAAACACCTCCAATTTTCAAAAAGTAGAAGACAATATTCGATTTGTTAAATTAACTTTTCCCATAAAACAAAACAAAGTTTGGAATGGAAATTCGATGAATACTTTGGCTGCTTGGGATTATGAATACACTTCAATTCATCAACCAGAAACGATTGGTGCTGTTCCATTCGATTCTGTTACAACAGTTACTCAATTTGATGATGAAAATGAAATTTTAATTCAACGGCAATTATATAAAGAAAAATATGCTGCAAATATTGGGTTGGTTTACAAACAAATCATAGACATTTCTAAAAAATTTGACTCTATTTCTGGTACTTTTCTTATTAGCGAAGGTGTAGATATCACCTACACCTTTAGCTCTTATGGATTTGAGTAATTTTTTATCTTCTCAACAGTTTTGTAGAATAGACGTTATTTTGCCCAACAATAGATAGCATGTAAATTCCAGAACTCAAATTCAAATTGTTTATTCTAACGGTATTTAATCCTTTTTGTAAGGATTCACTTTTATCAGTTATTAAACGTCCTCTATAATCGTATAAATAAACTTGAAAATTCTCATCCAATTCGGAATTAATCATAAAACTAAGCTGATTTTCAGTTAACAATGGCATAGTTACCTCAAAACTTGAATTAGTACAATTTGAACTAATTATGTTATGATAATTTATTGTTCCATCAAAGTCAACTTGTTTTAGCCTAAAATATATTGTTTTGTTTTCTGCCTCCACATTTACCTTATAATTAATGGATATGTTACTGTTTCCATTTCCTTTAATTTGAGCAACTTCAAAAAACACAAAACCATCGTAGCTTTTTTCTAAAACAAAATAATCATTATTTAGTTCAGTTTGAGTAACCCATTCTAGCTCAATGTTTTTCTCTTTACAAGTAGCAGTAAAATAAGAAAGTGTTACAGGTAGAGGATCTGTTACATCAGACAATGTCCAAGCTGCAAAAAAATTAGCTACAGTAATAGCTGGAGTTGTTACGGTATTTGACGCAGTATTAACCACTCCTATTGGCAACATATCACCCCACAATGATGCTCCATTATTAAACCTTTGTGCTCCTAAATTGGCTTCAGGTAAAGTGTTTCCTGCTGCAGAATGTTCGTTATCAATATAAGTAAAAACCATACTCGAAGGTGTGGGTTTAGTAGTATATCCTTGTGCATTGATTACCCAAAATCGGTCAATCGCTTTTTCAGAATGGTTTACATCATTTGGAGCATAAAGTTGTCCCATGTGTGTTACCATGCTAGGCATATAGGTTGAGTTATCCCACGTTGGTCCATCATAACTCGAAAAATCGATATAACCTGCTCCAACACCAGCAGAACCAATGGTTAACGAATAAGGTATTTTTGTACCACCTTCAGCTGCATCATCAGAAAAAGGAATAGTATATGTTCCTGTTGTTGTACCAATGTTCCAACGCACTCTGTTAGCTTCTGCCTCCGATTTTATTCTTCCTCCTGTTCCAGCAACTGCCAAAGCATTTGCATTGGAGTTATCTATTACTAAATAAGCAGCATTGTCTATTACCAAATAGGCATTGTTGTTGATAACCATACGAGATTGGGCAAACAAGCCCCCTCCAGCTCCCCTATTAGGGAAGAGTGCCAATGCACACAAAATAACTGGTAAAATATGTTTAATTGGTTTCATGTGTGTTTCTTACTAAAAAGTTAAACTCATTATTTAACAAATCTTTACTGAATCAATTTATTTTATTCTTAGGTTTATTAATTACCTCATTTTTCCCTTTCTCATTTTTGAGGGTGGTACTTCCATTTATCAAACTACTATCATTATTATTCATTACTTTATTATTTTCTTTTGGATATATAGGGTGTTCAATATATTCGTTATTAGAGGCATTTTTTGTTTTTTTAGTAGTCGAATTTAGTTGTACCTCATCCATTTGAGTAGTAGTGGTAGTTAAAAAAACACTTTTTTGAGATGATTTAGCTGTTATATCTTGTGCTAGTAGTACACTATTAACAGAAAAACCTAACATTAGGGCTATTGAGATTATATATTTCATAGTAGATAACATTTAAGATTTATAAATAATTAACAAAAACAGTAAACTGACCACAATTGGTATCCGTAATACAATTTCCACCAATATCAACACTAGTTGTTCCTCCAAAACGAGCTGTTCTAATATCTATTGTATATGTACCAGCTGTTAAAGTAAAAGTAGCAGATATTGGAATTACACCAAAGGCATTTTGAGGAGTAGCACTACTATTAAGTGTTTCATGTCTATTCCAACCACCTTGAGGTAAAAAGGCACCATTTAAATAGATTACCGCATCAACAATAGCATAACGACCCGTATTAGTCGTTGTGTTTCTGGTTCCAATATCACCCATAACAGTAACTTGAACAGTTGCACCTACTGGTACCACTATAGTTGTTGATAGTCCTGGTTGAATCGTATGAGTTGTTGAGGTAACATTTGTTCTTGCAGCTGTTCCATACAACTGAATTACTTGTTGTTGTTTTGTAAAGCAAGTCCATACAGGTGCTGCAGGTGTTCCTGAGTTATAATAATAACCAACCCCACAGGGCATTGTTGCATTTGTATTGTAAACCATTAATCCAGTAGCTGGAGTTGCAATGGTTACTACATCTGTAGTATTAACTAAATTAACCCTTGGAAATAATACTCCCTTATTAGTAAAATCAACATCTAAACCAGCACTAGCCGCAGGAGAAGCTCCAGTAGCATTAATACCAATGTTTTGGGAAAAGATTTGGTTTACAGTTAACATAGCGGTTAACAACAACCCAACGGAAAGTAATTTGTGTTTCATATTAAATTTTATTAAAATGGTTTTTACTCATTACAAAGTGGTTCAGGAAAGCCCTGTAGGATGCTCACTTTTATATAATCTACTTATCTTTAAGCAATTAAACTAAGCAAATATACTAATGAATTTTTAAATTTAGACGAAAAACACTTAAAAAAGTTGCTTTTTTAACAATAAAGTTATTAACTAGTCGATAGAAAATGTAGTTTTATCTAGTAAAACCTACTTGTTTCTTCACCAGTATTTCGATTACCTCACTATAAATTTCATCAATATCTTTTGGTGATTGAGAATAATGTCTCAAGCTTCGATTAAAATCTACTTCTGTAGTGTTATTTCTACTGTAAATTTCATTTGAAATAGAAATAATATCTATGGGCGAATTTATTTGCTGAAGTTTATACACAGCTTGTGCTAACTCTACCTCAGCAATAATTGTTGCCATGGTAGATTTAGACAAATACACTTCTTCGTTTTTTGTTTGACAAGAAACAAAAAACAAAAAAACAGGAATTAAAATTCTAATTAACATAGTAATTCCGAAACAGCGGAATGAATTTATTTATTATGCAGCAACTTTTGCAGCTTTTACTTCACGAAGTGTTTTAGCTGCATTAAGCATGCTCTCAATCATTGCAGAACCATAGCTACCATCAATCAAATCACGAACTTCGTAAACATTTGATCCTAACTGAGCTTTATAAAAGAAATGATGTTGTGTTTTTATGCCTGAGTCAGGGATATCTTGTTTATATATCAATGCATTTTCTTCTTCTTTAATAATTTCTGAAGTAAACACCAAATCTTCCTTTAAATCCATTTTTAATAATTCAATATCTCCTTCTCCAAACATTATTTCAATTCCAAATGATTGCCCTACCACAATTTCTAGTGCTCCTCTTTCGGTTAGCACAACATTTGGCTCTCCATTTTCTTCAGCATTAGGAACCATTATAGCCATTTCAAATCCCCAAGGATTCAAATCCAACTCTTCATAACCTTTTAATTCTACTGGTTTATTTTCAATCACTTCTTCCTCCGAAGAGCCTCCACAAGCAATTAGTATTGCAAAAACAAAAATTAATGATAAATATTTTAGTGCTTTCATCTGTTTATTTAATAAAAAACAAATATAAATTAAAATTTATAAACGCAACAAAAAAATTAAAAAACAAAAAAAGCACTACGCTAAAAGGGTAGTGCTTTTTTAAAAACGATAATTTATTTTTTATCTAAGTGTAAACTTAATTGGCAAGTTGTAAGATACCGATACTGGCTTACCTCTTTGTTTTCCTGGCTTCCATGAAGGCATTGCTTTCACCACTCGAACAGCTTCGTCATCAAGCATTTTATTTACACCTCTTAATACTTTTACATCTCTGATTTTTCCGTCTTGACCCACTACAAAGTTTACGAAAACAGTTCCTTGAATACCATTTTCTTTTGCAACTTGTGGATATTTCATTTCTTTTTGTAGAAATTTAAATAATGCTTCTTGCCCTCCTCCTGGAAATTCGGGCATGGTTTCAACAATGGTAAAAATTTCTTCCTCAACCACTTCTTCTACTACTGCAAACTCCTCCACCACAGTTGTTGCATCAGCCTCTGTATCAACCATTTCAACCTCAGCAACTTCCACTTCATTTTCTACTACTTGAATTATTTCGGGTGCAGCTGGTGGTGGCGGTGGTGGCGGTGGTGGTGTGTTTTGTTGTGTAATTGGAATTATTTCTTCCTCTACTTGCTCAACAACTAACTGACCTAATTCGCTAGCAGAAACTTCATAAAATTTTAAGTTTATGATAACATAAGTAGCTACCATTGAAATTAAAAGACCTGCCGCCATAAACGTGCCTCTTAATTTCTCTAAATCTGCTTTTGGGTTCTTTTTTGGTTCCATAAAAAAATCATTTTTCAGTGTCTAAAATTAGTATTTTTTTCTATTCGCAATTCTTTTTTATACATTCATCTTTTAAACGGTATCAATTTTATAATAAACGGATAAAAAAGCACGCCTAAAATAACTCCAATGGTATTGGAAAAAAAATCGTACCAACTACCACTTCTGTTTATAAAGATGTAATGCTGGAGTATTTCCATAAATCCGCCATAAAAAATTCCGAAAAAAATTATCCAAATCTTAATTTTAGGTTGTTGTTTGGGTTGTTTTTTTTCATTAAAAAAAGCAAAGCAAATGGCAATTGATAACACAAAATAGATTCCTACATGCACCAATTTATCGAAATTAAAAAAGGGTGCTTCAGGAATTTTATTACCAGGATATCCACTTAAGATGGTTATTGCAATCAACCAAACTAAGGAAGGAATAAAAGGTTTGAAGACCGAAACACTCCATTTTTCAAATTTCGGATTTTGGTCTTCAAACTGCTCTCTTTTCACTATCCTATTAAAGCTTTGTATTGATCTGCACTTAGTAATTCGTTTACTTCGGCAGCATTCGACATTTTAACTTTTATCATCCAACCTTTTCCATAAGGGTCGTTATTTACAGATTCAGGATTAGCTTCTAATGCTTTGTTAAACTCAACAACTTCTCCTGAAATAGGCATAAATAAATCTGAAACGGTTTTTACAGCTTCTACAGTTCCAAAGGTTGCTTCTTTGCTAAGTGTGTCTCCTTCTGTTTCAACTTCAACATAAACAATATCACCTAATTCACCTTGTGCAAAATCGGTAATTCCTACAATAGCTGTATCGCCTTCAACTTTAACCCACTCGTGGTCTTTTGTGTACTTTAATTCTGATGGAATGTTCATCTTAATTTGATAATTGATAATTGATAATTGATAATTGAGAGTAAAGGTATTTATATTTTAGAATTTATCAAGTACAACGTCTGACAAATTATTAACCATTATTGAGATAAGATAAACCTTAAAGCAAAACCAGCATTGGTATTTGATGTAGGAAAGGTTGTTGATATTAATGGGGTTGTTGCAATATAGTCGTAGAATAATCTAAAATTAAGTTTCTGACTTATTTTATAATCGGCAGTAAATTTAACTGAGAAAATACGTTGCCCACTGGTTAATTGATTTACCCCTTCTACAATTCTTCTGATGATGGTATTGTTGTTTCTTAACGAAAAATCTATTCGTGTATCGATATCACTTTGAATTCTTCTTTTAATAAAAGGAACTCTTACTTGTCGAAACGTATATCCAGAACCAATACTCCACTCGTTACCTTTCACTTCTGTAATCTGACTATTTGCCATACTTAACGAAGCATTTCTATCTTTTTTATACTCCACTTTTACAAGCATATTGTTTTGCAAGGTAATATCTACACCTAATAACGGCCCGAATTGTTCTGATATTGAAACTGAAGATATTTGTATTGGCGAAACAAAATTATTATTAACATCTCTTGCCGCACCTTCAGGAATATAGAATAAGTTGGTTGTAAAAGAACTTACATTAAATGTTGAACGATAAGCATGATTTAAACTAATTTTTTTAAATCCTCTATTTAATAGTGGAACTTTTTCTAACCCATCGTAAGTAATTCGCCAGTTTGGAATTGGAATGTATTTATCAAAATTCTTTAAAGAAACTTTATCGGGATCAGTGCCACCATAAGCCGAAATAAAGGTAGGTATTAACACCTCTTGCGAAGTACCATTGTAACCATCACTAAATCCATTTATTTCGCCAACCGAATTTGGATTATTGCTACCTCTTCTTTTAGAAATTACTTTTCTATTGGCTAAAAAATCGTCAAAAACCTGCGAATTCCAGGTTCCTTCTTCATCACCGCTAAAAGCAGTAAAAATTGACATGTATGACATACTAAAATTACCTGTTTCTATTGCACGAGGAAATGAATATCCTCCCAATGTTCCATTTTCATTAACCAACGAATCGTTCCAAAAAAACTGTTGAGCCATGTTGGTTGAGTAATTTCGATTCATGGTTAACTGAATTCTTAAATTCTTTAACGGATTTACTGTAGCTCTCAAATTATATTCTTCTTTATACGTTGTGTTATAAGTATAAAGCAGCGAAGCATTTGGAACAAGCCAATCATTTTCATAAGCTCTGGTAGCAAAATCATTTTCTTGAATACCTGCAACAAAGTTAAATCCTGGAGCAGAAAAATTTGGATTAAATCCGAGTATTGATGTTTCTTGATAATAACCTGGCAAAAGTGTTCCTTTTGAACGTGTATAAGTACCCGAAACATTTTTAGGACTCATTAATAATAACACAACATGATCGAGTGGTTTAAATGGCAGTTTTTTCCTCCACATTTCAACTTTTGAAGTATCCGAGTCTTTAAATTTCTTTAAATCAAAAGCTAAATCGGCAGGTGGAATTCCTGTTGCCCAACCTTTTAACTTAGCGTTTTCGGCTTGAGTTTTTAATTTATCTGGTTTTTTTCTATCCAAAGCTCTTCTTTGCTGACGTTCGGTTGAACGCTTTTCTACTTCTTTTAAATACTTAAATTGAGTATAAAATTTACCCAAATTTAGCTGACCATTAAATGAAACGGTATTTGAATTTTGTATGGTATGCCCCAAAGAATCTGCACCAATAGGGGCTCTTTGCCAATCATAATCACCTGCATAACCAGCTGTTAGGGTTATAAAATCCAAATACGGCAACTTGTTAATAGGAACATCATAATTAAAGTTAAAATTATGATGATAATGAGTATTGATTCCAAATTCTCTAAAGCTTTGAAAAACAGTATCTTTCCATTGCTGGTATTCTTCAGTAAAATCTTTGTTTACACGTCCGTTGGCTGTTAAAGGTTCATTAATTGATGCTTTATTTGTTGCATTAAAATCAAATCGAAGTGCTTTGGTAATATCAAATTTTAAAGCATAAATTCTATTCCAATAAAAATACTTTTGATAATAAGTAGGCATTTCAAAATCAAAACCAGTATTGTTTCTTGCTCTTCTTTCGGAGTACATTCTATCCACATCGGTTTGAAAGCTCAATTGTTTTGGTGCTAAATAAAAGTTAAAATCTTTTATTAATAGAAATGCTTTTTTCTTTGCGAATGGAGCATCACTAAATGGAGTAAAGTTTTTGGGGTTGTTACTAAAAGCATAAGCTATACCTCCTTTATAATTTTTCTTAGTATCAAATTGTGTATCGGCATTTCGCATATACATTTTTGAATAACCAAAACTGAAAGAAAGGTTGGAAACATCGTAAAAATGTGATTTAGCTTGTCCTTTAGGTTTTAATTTTCGAACATTAGTAAAGTTAATGCTTTTTCGTTTCATGTATTCTTCAGTTCTAAACCCAACAGAGTCTCTATACGCTTCAGAAAAATCATCGTTGTTAAGCAATTGATTTAATTCAATATCTGGGTCGAGCGGATTGTATTTAGGTGTAATTTTTCCTTCGGTTTGAGTGAAATACATTGGCACACTAATGCCCACTTTTTCGGGAATAAATTTACCTAACTCAACTCCTGTTGATAAGTCATAGCTTTTACGAGTTTCCATTTGTCGCTCGTTTAACTTTTGCTGAACGCTTCCGAACCCAGGTGTAGAGTAATTTCCAGCAAGAGTAATATTACCCAAATCTGCAATTTGAGCTGTCATTCGAGCTTGAGCAGCCCAACCGCCTTCGTTATCAAAATCAGTCATACGAAGTTCGTTTACCCAAATTTCAGCACATTTTTCCAAGCCATCATCACTTGGTCGAAGAGGCGATTGCTTATTGTTTCTAATACCAATCATAAAAACTCGAACTTCTGCCAAATTTGGATTTCCCTTCACTTTTACCTTATTGTTTGCATCAGCTTCTTCATAAACTTTTATTACACTCACTCCACTTTGAGGGTCGGATAAAAGTTGGTTTCGTTTAAGTTTAGCATCAGTTAGTTTAGAAAATTTTAAATCAATATTATTCGATTCGGGCCAAACAATTAGTTGGTCATTTTCAATGTCTTTATTGTAAAATCCAGGAGGAGTAACTTTTAGAGGAACTTCGTATTCGTAGTAATTATCATTAAAATCGGTTCCCAATCTAATAAACACTGTTAAGTCGCCATCATTTAATGGTGTTTGAGCATTTTTTTGTTCGGCGTGAACAAACATTTTAAGTTTTTTGTAACGTCTTAAATCGATATCCATTATTTTAAAACCAGCTCGTGCATCGCCATCTTTTAAACCACACACATTTAAAGCCAATGCTTGTTCGTTTAATTGATTTAATCCTGTGTTGTTAGAAGTTGGATTAGGGTTTATTTCTCTTAAAATACCAGGTGGAATAACATAGTTAACAGGTGTTTTACTGCTATTTTCTTCAATATTTACTGCCGAAATAATAAATGAGGTTGTATTGTCGTCTGTTCCAATAAAATCACCTAAACTTAAAAGGCTACCATCATACTTTCTCCACTCTCCTCGAACCAATTGAAGTTGAGCAAAACGAAGCACTACAGGTTCGTTAAATCCTTTCATAAACATACGCATAAAACGAATGGATTTAAAATCATTGATGTTGCCAATAATTTTTTCTGGGTCTCTAATTGGAATTTTAAATTGATACCATTTAATAGGTCTGTTTTCTCCATTAGGTGTTCTAACACTTGTTTCAAGCACATTGGTAATGTAGTTATTACCAACATTGCTTGGATTAACTTCTGTTGGATTTAAGTTTACAACATACTGATAATAGCTTTCTCTAAAATCAAGGTTGTTATTCAGGTTGATGTCTTCAATATTAGGACGAGTAGTAGCAGATGTTGAATACGATTCGGTGTATTGAGCAGAAGTTGGTGAATTACCTTCTGGTCCATTGTAATTCTTATATCTACTTAATATATCTAACGAAATATTATCAAAATCGGTACCTCTATAATGGTGGTAATTATCAGCAGCAGGATCAGACCCAAATGTTCCACCAAAAAAAGCTACCTCATCAGCATCATTTAATCCATCATAACCAATATCTTGAAATGGTCTAGTGCTAGGTGTGTTATCGAAAGCATTTACCAATGTTGCAACTTTAGGAACGCGACCCCAAATGGTAGTATCAACCAAATTAATGTTTGCTCCAGTGGAATAATCTATTGGGCTAATTGGCAATCCATTTTCAAAACTCTTTCTTGAATCTTTTAAAATATCTTCAGAAATATGTCCCAAATTGAAGTATAACTGACCTCCTGCATGAGTAGGATTTCCATCTTCTTCATTGAAAGGATCCATTACCCAAAACTGAATAAACTCTACGTTTGAAGATTCAAAATCTGTTGTTTCAATTCTTCTCATTATACCTCCCCAACGTGTGGTTGGATTTATTAAGCTCCCATCTGCTGCGATACCAGAACCAGGAGCTGTTCCGTTATCGAAATTATAAGGACCTCTTTCTGAGGGATAAAATGCCATATCGAAAATGGGCATATTGGTTATTATACCATTTGTTAAGCTTTTATTTGGGAAAACCTCTGTTTGCAACACCTCTCGCATGTAGTGGTTCGATTGCATGTCTGGATTATCTTTAATATGAGCTGGGGTTCTTGAATCGTTTCTCCAAAAAAGTGGATCGATAACATACCATGCCAATTTTGCTCTATTATACCCATAAGCTAAAGTATTTGATAAAGCACCATCCCCTTCAGGAAATAAATCGGGCTGACCTTGAGGTGTACTTGCTAAACTCCACATGGTAAATGTAGATAAATCAATGGTAGATTGACTTCCTTCAAAATCATCTAAATAGGCAGTACCACTTTTACTGATAGCAGAAGGATTTCCTGGTAATAAATGAGCAAATTCTCCCTCAATAGTAAATGTTGATTTTTCTTTTGTACTGTATAACGGAAGTTTATCTGCCCAGCGAGTTAAAAAAGGTGCATCTGTTGAGTAGGTAAGGTCAAAACCATAAATGGTGTTGTTTATTGGTTCGTCGCCGATATTAATTTTTGGTGTTAACGGACGTTCAGATAATTTAATAATGGTGCTACCGATGTTAAATTTATCACTTATTCGATAATCAAGCCTAGTTCCCATTAAGGTTTTAGTTTGAATATTAAACAACGATTGACTTTCTAATGAAATTTTAATTGGAGTTCCTGATTGAAGAATACCGTCGTTAATAATTTTAACTCTACCCAAGTTATAATCAACGGTATAATCTACATTTTCGGTTAATGTGGCTCCACCAGCAGTAACTACAACCGAACCCTGAGGAACATTTAGTGCATTTAAAGAAATATCGGCACTTGATGATGATGAATATTTTCCTCTTAATGTAAATCTATTTTTATTTACATCTTGTTTTGCAAGTACCTGAGTTGTGGTATATAAAGAGTCAAAAGCATATTTTTCGGCAACAGCAGGATTGCTAAATTTACTTCTTAAATTACTTCCAAAAGGCTCTAAAACAGGAAAATAAATTCTTCCTGTATTAGCATTAATAGTAATTCCATTAATAAAATCAAAAACCCCATCAGGACTAGCTTGATTTTGATTATTCAACCTATCTAAATTCATTAAACCGATAATGGGTTGATTGCTTAATCCATCCTCTGGAATAAAAGGAATTTTAACACCTGTTGCAGGGTTTAAGTAATCGATATTAAAGAAAAAATCGTTTTGAGCAACATTAAATGCACCTAAGGCATAAACATTTTTCATCATTAAATCCCAAGTTGGCAAATCGGTATTTAAAATAGTAGCTCTTAGTAATTTAGTATAAAGAGCATCTTGACCCGCTACCCCATCAGTTGAAAACTCTCCAACCTGATAAACTTCTCCATCAATAGTATATTGAAAAGCAACTGCCAAAATTTGATCAGGTTGCATGGTTGAATTTAAGGAAATATAACCCAATTGAGGATTTAAGGTATATTCAGAGGGGTTTAACAAACGAGCATTTTCATATTTTTCAAAATCAATACCGTTTTCAAAACCCAATGGCTCTAATGTTTGAGTTGCTGAAACAAAACTTCGTATGTCTGAAAAACCAAGGTATCCTCCTGTTAAATTGGCATATAAATTATTTGCAGAATTTATTGGTATTGTGGCATTTGGAGAAACATTAGCATCGGTAACTAAAGCATCGTTGTATATATTGTCTTGAGTTCCTTCACCCAAATCCATAAAACCAATAATGTTTTTGGTGTTTTCAACTGCATTGTTAATGTTTGAAGTCCAAACCTCAACTTTTGTAATGTTAACTCTGGAATTAATTACTGGTGGCGATGATAAAAAATTCTCGTAGTTATCTCTAAAATATTGAGATAAAAAGAAGTGTTTATTATCCTCATAATCAGATGCAGGTTTTTCAAAATCTTGAATTTGGGCACCTCCCTGAACATTAATTTCTTTTCGTTCACCTCGTTCTTGAGATAAAACACTTGTTACATAAAGCCGTCCAAATTTAAGTTCGGTTTTTACACCAAAAAGTGTTTGACTACCTGTAATTAATGACCCTTTAAGTGGCAACGACACGTTACCAGCTTCAATTTTCTGAATAATTTCATCTTCGTACCCTGTATATTCAATTTTCATTTGATTTTCAAAATCGAATGTGGCTTCGGTATTGTAACTTGTGGTAAGTTTTAATTTTTCCCCTATATTACCAACTACATTTAATTGAATTTTTTGGTCGAAATTAAACGTGGTTGTACTTCGTTGATTTTCTGGTAAAGCTGGATTATCTCTTGTAGAACGATTTATTCCAAACGATAATTCTGCCGAACCTTGTGGTCGAATATCGATGGTATTTCCACCAAAAATTCTATCAAACGCTTTGCTTTTAACTGTTAATGAAGGTCTAAATCCTTTGGTTTGATTAATATCATCAGCGGCGGCTTTTTCTTTCCAATAATTTTGTAACGATTTTTTCGAATCGTAATTAATGTATTCTTCAAAATCCATATAAGTTGGATACTTAATGTAAGTATCTCCTATTTTTTCATAATAGTTATAGTTTTCTGTAGCTGGGTCGTATTCAAAACCCGATTGAACATTGGAAGGATTGCTTAAGTACAATCCGCCTGAATTACTCTCGCCCGGGTTTCCAACTCCATCATTAAATGGGAATGGCAATTCTATTTCTGGGCTATCTAATGGTAGTTCATCTATTTCAAAAGCTAAAATATTGCTGTGTGGGCGAGCTTTGGTTTCGACAGGGTTTGCTAAATAATTGACAAAGGTTATCACTACGGATAACCCTAAAACCAACGTAATGTTATAATATGTTTTTTTACTAGTTTTCAAAGCAAACTTGAGCTACTAAAGACTTTTTAATGTTCTTTTAATGAGCTCTTCTACTGTTAAGTTTGGAGATTCTGTCATAATTTTAGTCAAAGCTTTTTCAGCTGGCATTTTGGAAAAACCCAACATAACAAGTGCACTTAACGCTTCTTCTTTAATTGTATTGTTTGAACTTATAGAAAAAAGTTCAGTTCCTTCAGTTTTACCAACTTTGTCGCGTAAGTCAATAATTATACGTTCTGCTGTTTTTAAACCAATTCCTTTCACTCCTTTTAATGTATTTACATTGCCCGAAATAATAGCTGCTTTAGTTTCGTCGGGCGAAAGTGATGATAAAATCATGATGGCAGTACTTGAGCCAACGCCCGACACCGAAATTAATTGGCGAAACAATTCTCGTTCGCTTTTTTCTTTAAAACCATAAAGCAAATGAGCATCTTCACGAACTACAAAATGGGTAAAAAGCAAACAACTTTCTTCATTTCCTATTTTAGAAAATGTATTAAGCGAAATATTTAATTGGTAACCTACTCCATTGCAATCGACAACAACGTAGGTTGGTGTTTTTTCTATTAATCGTCCTTTTATTTGAGCAATCATAATTTAGTTTTTAGGCGTTAGGCAATAGTCGTTAGACTTTTCGCCTAACGACTATTGCCTTATGTCTTATTTATTTTCTTGTTTGAGCATCAGCAACAGCAATGGTAACCATGTTTACAATTTCACGAACGGAGCTACCTAATTGCAAAATATGTACTGGTTTCTTCATTCCCATTAAAATTGGCCCTATGGTTTCAAATCCAGCCATTTCTTGTAATAATTTATAAGCGATGTTTCCTGATGAAAGATTTGGGAAGATTAATGTATTCGTGTTTTTTCTAGCTAAATCTGAGAATGGGAAAATTTCATCTCTTAACTCTTTGTTTAATGCAAAATTTCCTTGAATCTCTCCATCAACTACAATCTCTGGATGTTGTTCGTGTAATATTTTTGCAGCTTCTCTCATTTTTACTGCATCTTCTTCATCAGATGAACCAAAATTGGAGAACGATAATAACGCAATTCGAGGATTTATTTTAAATCGTTGAATAATTTTTGCTGAAAGCACAGTAATATCAACAATATCTTGAACTGATGGA
Source organism: Flavobacteriales bacterium (assembly GCA_015075325.1). Taxonomy (GTDB): domain Bacteria; phylum Bacteroidota; class Bacteroidia; order Flavobacteriales_E; family Vicingaceae; genus Vicingus. The sequence continues at coordinate 32,398 of JABTUP010000002.1, forward strand.
TTAACATTTACAGTGGTATCGGCTAAAAAGAAAGGACCTTGTTTGGTCATTAAAATATACATTCCTGCAATTTTACTCACATCATCGTCTGTTCCAATAACTTGCAAAGCTGGACGAATGGTATTTCTATAATTTCGGGTTAAACCTGAAATTAATGCATCAGCATCGCCAACCTCAACCATTGCAGAACCAAAATAGTTTCTGCTTCGAACCATGTCGCGGGCTTCCATTAAAGTAACACCTCTTCGTTTTCTTTTTTCGAAAAGTAATTGAGCGTATTTATTTTTACGAGCAGTTTCTTTAGAGCTTCGTGGGTCAATTATGGTTAAATCTGAAATATCCAAACTAAACTCTTTAGCTATTTCTTCGATACGTTTTACTTTACCTAATAATATTGGTATTGCAATACCTTCGTCTTTTACAATGGTTGCTGCTTTTAAAGTTTTGTAGTTATCAGCTTCAGCAAACACCACTCGTTTTGGATTACGTTTGGTTCGTTGGGTAATATTTTTAAGCAACTTGTTATCTAAACCTAAACGACCTACTAATTGATTACGATATTCTTCCCAATCAGTAATTACGTGTTGGGCAACACCCGAATCAATTGCTGCTTTTGCTACTGCAGGAGCTATGGTAGAAATTAATCGTGGATCCATTGGTTTTGGAATGATAAAATCTTTACCAAAAACAATGTTTTTTTCAGAGTACGCCTCATTTACTTCTTCTGGAACTGGTTCTTTAGCTAATGCTGCTATTGCATAAACGGCAGCCAATTTCATTTCTTCGTTTATACAGGTTGCTCTAACATCTAAAGCACCTCTAAAAATATAAGGAAATCCAAGTACATTATTAACCTGATTAGGATAATCGGAACGACCAGTTGCCATAATAATATCCTTTCGGGCTGCCATTGCATCTTTGTATGCAATTTCAGGATCGGGATTTGCTAAGGCAAACACTATTGGGTTTTTAGCCATGGTTTGCACCATTTTTTTTGTTAAAATATTTCCTTTCGACAAACCTAAAAACATATCAGCATCAACCAATGCTTCGGTTAATGTGTTAATTTTTCTTTTGGTAGCAAATTCTTTTTTCGATGGGGCTAACTCTTTTCTATCGGCACGAATAACTCCGTCGCTATCTATCATTACAATGTTTTCTGCTTTTACACCCAATCTTTTATAAAGTTTAGTACATGATACAGCCGAAGCTCCTGCTCCACTCACTACTAATTTTATGTTTTCTATTTTTTTTCCAGCTAATTCTACAGCGTTTAATAGTGCTGCTGATGAAATAATTGCAGTTCCGTGTTGGTCGTCGTGCATCAGCGGAATATTTAATTCCTCTTTAAGTCTGCGTTCTATTTCAAAACATTCTGGAGCTTTAATATCTTCCAAATTGATTCCACCAAAAGTTGGAGCAATTGCTTTTACTGTATTTACAAACAAATCAATATCTGTAGCATCTACCTCAATATCAAACACATCAATGTCTGCATAAATTTTAAACAACAATCCTTTTCCTTCCATAACGGGCTTAGAAGCCAAAGGACCAATATTTCCTAAACCCAAAACTGCTGTTCCATTAGAAATTACTGCAACCAAATTTCCTTTAGCAGTATATTTATAAACATCTTCGGGTTTGTCAGCAATTTCCAAACATGGAATTGCAACACCTGGAGAATACGCTAAACTTAAATCGCGTTGAGTACTGTATGGTTTTGTTGGCACCACTTCAATTTTACCAGGTTTGCCTTGTGCATGATACTCTAATGCATCTATCTCTTTTCTAGTTTTTCCCATTTTTTTTTAAATTATTCTCGAACCCGTAAAAGTAATAATATTCTCGACATAGAAAAGTGCTATTTTTTTAAATAAATACCGCTGATAAAAGTTTTATGATAAAATAAAATAGCATTTAATTTGCGACATGACTCCAACCAACTATTTTTCTAACAAAAAGATAGAAAATTTGAGTTTATTTTATCTATTTTTAACCTCTGTAATTTATCTTTATGCAGCAAATTGTTATCTTTTCTGGAGCAGGTATTAGTGCTGAAAGCGGGTTAAAAACTTTTAGGGATAGCGACGGTTTATGGGAAAACTACAAAATTGAAGAAGTTGCTACACCAGAAGCTTGGCAACAAAATCCAAAATTAGTTTTAGATTTTTACAACATAAGAAGAAAACAAGTAATTGAAGCAAAACCCAATGCTGCTCACTTTGCTATTTTAGATTTACAGAAAAAATTTAATGTTCAAGTTATCACCCAAAATATAGATGATTTGCATGAACGTGCTGGAGCAAAAAATGTGCTGCATTTACATGGCGAAATATTAAAATCTAAAAGTATTGGAACAGATGCAACTTATCCAATTACTGGACACGAACTAAACCTTGGTGATTTATGCAAAGATGGACACCAACTTCGTCCCGATGTGGTTTGGTTTGGTGAGTACGTTCCAAACATGACGATTGCTGCTGAAATTTGCGAAAAAGCCGACATATTAATTGTTGTTGGAACTTCGCTAAATGTTTATCCTGCTGCCAATTTAGTTGATTGTGTAAATAACAACTGTAAGATATTTTTGATAGACCCAAAAGACGTTTCACTTTGGAAAAGAAAAAACGTAACTCACCTCAAACAAAATGCTTGTGAAGGTTTGCCAGCTTTAGTGAAAGAGTTGTTGGAAAAAGAAAAAGCATTCTAAAATAATTAAAAAAACTCCAACATTCTTTTTACTTAACTTTGACACATGAACAAGTTGGGTATTTTATCTGCATTTTTACTTTTTAGCCTTTCGTTTTACGGACAGGTTTTTAAGGTGGGTTTATTAGCTGGCTTAAGTGGTTCCCAGGTAGAAGGCGATGGTTATGGTGGATACAACAAATTGGGATTTATTGTTGGAGGTTTTACCAATATTGAACACTCTGAAAAATTCTCTACTCAGTTAGATATGTATTTCATAAACAAAGGAAGTCAGAAAAACCCTAACACAAGCCAAGGTGATGTTGATGCCTTTAAACTCAACATCAATTATGTGGAAATGCCTTTTGCCCTTCGTTACCATTACAAAAAATTTATAGTTGAAGCTGGCTTGTATTACAGCGTGTTTTTAAACTACAGCATGAGCGATGAGTTTGGTGAGGTAACCGATGAGCCTTTCCCTTTTAAAAAGTACGATTTCGGAGGTTTTTTGGGACTTAATTATAAAATTAACGAGCATATTATTTTTAATCTTCGCTCAAAAAATTCATTTGTGCCAGTTCGCGATTTTCAAAATTTAGATCAACAAATTGGCATTTTAAACAAACTATTAAACAGAGGTTGGTACAATTTGGATTTGAATTTTACACTACGCTACCAATTTAACTAAAAGCCTCCCCAACCCCTACAAAAGAAGGGCTAGAAGGAAAAAAAATACACAAAACAATGAACGACAAAAGAAAAATAGTGATTGCCATTACAGGAGCATCAGGTAGCATTTACGCTAAATTATTGATGGACTTTCTAATCCTTCGACAAGCTCAGGGTGACAAAGAAGTTGAAGTTGGTGTGGTAATGAGTGATAATGCAAAAACAGTTTGGGAACACGAATTAGGTAATGAGGATTATAAACATTATGACTTCAATTTTTATGACAAAAACAATTTTAATGCACCATTTGCATCAGGTTCAGCAAAGTTTGATACCATGGTAATTGTTCCTTGCTCCATGGGAACAATGGGAAGAATTGCCGGTGGAATATCGAACGATTTAACTACACGAGCAGCAGATGTAATGCTTAAAGAAAGAAGAAAATTAATTTTAGTAGCCAGAGAAACGCCATACAATTTAATTCACCTCAACAACATGAAAACCATAACTGAGGCGGGAGGAATTATTTGCCCTGCCACACCAAGCTTCTATAGCCGACCACAGACCATTGAACAAGTAGCTAAAACTGTTGTAGATAGAATTATTGATTTAATGGGTTTGGAAAACGACAGCTACCGTTGGGGTAGTAAGGCATAAGGCACTAGGCGTTAGGCGTTAGGCGTTAGGCGTTAGACAAAAACTTAATATTCCTTTTTAACCCTTCAAATTTCGTTCGTTTTACTGCCGATTTTTTAAAGATTTCATTAAAAATTTCCGCTGTTAATTCCGTCCATTCTTGTTTAGAATAATTCAGTAATTGTTGGTTTGGAGAAAAATGCAATTCATTTGTTGGTGTTGAAAATCGGTTCCACGGACAAACGTCTTGACAAATATCGCAACCAAAAATCCAATCATTAAATTTTCCTTTTACCTCGTTTGGCAAAATTTCATCTTTTAATTCAATGGTAAAATAGGAGATACACTTACTGCCATCAACCACTTTATTAGGCAAAATAGCCTCAGTAGGACAAGCCTCAACACAAGCATTGCAAGTTCCACAGTAATCTTTTATAGGAGCGTCGTAATCAAATTCAACATCTAAAATTATTTCTGCCAAAAAATAAAACGAGCCTTTTTTTGGGTTAATTAACATGGAGTTTTTTCCAATCCAGCCTAATCCACTTTTTTTTGCCCAAGCTCGTTCTAAAATAGGTGCTGAATCAGTAAAAATTCGAGCATTTATTTCGCCAACTTCTGTTGTAATAAATTGAATCAATTCTTTTAATTTATCTTTAATAACATGATGGTAATCCTCGCCATAAGCGTATTTCGAAATTTTAAACGAATCTTCCCTTTGCTGTTGTTGGGGAAAGTAATTGTACATTAAAGAAATTACTGATTTAGAACCTTCAACCAACAAAGTAGGATTAAGGCGTTTATCAAAATAATTTTCCATGTACTGCATTTTTCCATGCCTGTTTTGATTTAACCAATTTTCCAAATGTGGTGCATCATCTTCCAAAAATTCGGACTTTGAAATACCACAAAACGAGAAACCTAATCGAATGGCTTCGTTTTTTATTTTTTGGGTTAAAATGGTTTTAGAGGAATTCATTTATTTCTAGCGACAAAAGAAGTAATTGCTCCTAGAGTTTCTTCTTTTGCTTCCAAGAAACCAACATGTCCAACATCTTCAAGTAATAAAAACGAACCTTTTTCTGGCAACTCAGCTTGTTCTATTAAACTTTCGAAAGGCAGAATAGCATCTTCTTTCCCTATGATATAGAAAACTGGGTAAGGAGCAAAATTTAAAATGATTTCTCTATCCATTCTAATTTTCATTCCTTCTAATGCGGCGACTATTCCTTGTAACGAAGTTTGTAAAGCAATCTTTTTTATTTGCTGAATTTCGTTTTCATAATTCTTCTGTTTGGTGTAAAAAAGGTTAGGAATAGCTTCGTTGATAAACAAGTCTTTATTTTGTTTCACAACTTTTATAGCTCTGTCGCGGTCTTTTTGTTTGGTTTCACTATCAGCCCTTGCTGATGAATGAAACATACACAATCCTTTTATGTTATCAGGAAAAATCTCAGCTAAAGCCAGACTTACATAGCCACCCAATGAATGTCCTACTAAATAAAATTTGCGAACTTTTAACTGTTTGAGCACGGCATGTACTGCTTCTGCCATTTCTTCCATGGTATGAACATAACTTAAACATTCTGTTTTGCCATGTCCTAACAAATCAATAGTAATTACACGGAATTTTTCAGAAAGGTGTTTGGAGAAATCATTCCAAATGCTTTTGTCTTCCAAAAAACCATGCAAAAGAACAACCGCCTTACCTTTTCCTGCATCGGTAAAACTAATGTTGATGTTTTTGAAATTAACCGAATTTTCCAAAACTTTTAATTGGTTGCTGATTGACTGTTGACTGTGAACTAAAAACTAAGCCATTAAAGCTTCAATTTCATCTGCTTCAATTGGAATGTTTTTCATTAAATCGATTGGTCCATTGTTGGTAATCAACACATCATTTTCTAGACGAATGCCTAAATTCTCTTCACGAATATAAATCCCCGGCTCAACAGTTAAAACCATACCAGCTTCAAATGGTCTGTTTCGTTCTTCCACATCGTGAACATCTAAACCCAAATGATGAGAAGTTCCGTGCATAAAATATTTTTTATACAATGGATTTTTTGGATCTTGCTTTGCTACTTCATTTTTATCTAGTAAACCCAAACCTATCAATTCAGCTTCCATTACTTCACCAACTTTAGTGTGATATTCATCGTGCAAAGTTCCTGGAACCAACATGCTTGTTGCTGCTCTCATTACACGTAAAACTGCATTATATACTTCTTTTTGGCGAGGAGTAAATTTGCCGCTTACAGGCACACAACGCGTTAAATCGGAAGCATAATTTCCGTACTCAGCACCCACATCCAACAAAATAACATCACCTGCTTTACACTCCTTGTTGTTTTCTACATAATGCAACACACAAGCATTAAAGCCAGATGCAATAATAGGCTCGTAAGCAAATCCACGAGAGCGGTTCATTAAAAATTCGTGAGCCAATTCTGCTTCAATTTCATATTCCATTACTCCTGGCTTAACAAATTTCAATAATCTTCTAAAGCCTTTTTCTGTAATGTTACATGCTTGTTGAATCATATCTATTTCTAATGAAGATTTGATTGGACGAAGTTTTCTCATAATTGGAGCCAACCTTTCATATTCGTGTAAAGGATATTTTGCTTGACACGATTTTCTAAAACGGTCGTCTCTTGTTTCAACTGGGCTTGAAGCTCTTAAATGTTCGTTTTGGTTTAAATAAATATGTTCCGCTTCTGTAGTTAATCCATGAAAAATTTGTTCGAATTGCGAAGTCCAATAAACCGTTTCTATACCAGATTGTTGAGTTGCTTGTTCCTTTGTTAATTTAGCTCCTTCCCATATGGCAATTAAATCGCTGGTTTCTTTAACAAAAAGAATTTCGCGGTGTTTTGGATTGATTGCATCTGGAAAAATTACCAAAATAGATTCTTCTTGGTCAATTCCTGATAAATACAATAAATCGTTGTTTTGACGGAAAGGCATAGTTCCATCGGCATTGGTTGGCATTTGGTCGTTCGAATTAAATACTGCTACCGACTTTGGTTTTAAGTGTTTTACAAAGTTTTTTCTGTTGGTAATGTACAATTCGTTTTTTATTGGAGTGTATTTCATATGTAAATTTTTATTGTTTTATATAGGTCATATGGAATTAGCCAGTTTATCTTCATTCGTATTGGTGTAATTTGGCACGTGACTATTTCATGTTGTTTCGTTTTTAATAAACAAATGTAGTTATTAGTTTTTAATCAATTCTTCTATGGCTTCAACCCAAGTTTGACTTTCGTTTAAACTTTCAACCAATTGCCATTTTTCACCACCATTTTCATGGAAAATTGCTGCAAATTCTTCACCTACTTCAATGGTTGTTTCTAAACAATCGGAAACAAATGATGGCGAAAATGCTAATACGTTTTTAATTCCTTGTTTTGGATAATCAGCCGTAACTATATCAGAATATGGTTTTAACCATGGGTCTCTTGCACGAGTTTCTAATCGAGATTGGAAAGCTACATCGTATTGATTTTCTTGTAAACCCATTGCTTCGGCAACCAAACGAGAGGTTTCGTAACATTGAGCTCTGTAACACAAGGTATTGTTTGAGTTATAAGTTTTACAACAATTTTCATCAAGTTTACAATAGCCGTTTTCACAATCTTTTATAATGTGACGCTCTGGAATTCCATGATAGCTAAACAGTACTTTTTGAAATTCGCCTGTTTTCCAATAGTTGTTTCCATTTTCAGCAATGGCTTGAATAAACTTTTTATTGGTCACAAAGTTTTTAATCATTTTCACCTTAGGCGAATAGTTGAGTTCTTTTAATACCTCTTCTACTTTTTTTATACTCGAAAGAGTTGATGAAGATGCAAATTGTGGGTAAAGCGGAATAACAACCAAATCGGTAATGTTATTTTTCTTGAATTGTTCCAACACCTTTTTTATTGACGGATTTTGGTATCGCATGGCTAAGCGAACAAAATAATCGTCGCCCATTTTTTCATGAACCAATGTTTCTAATCTTTTACCATAATACAACAATGGAGAGCCATTTTCTGTCCATAACTCTTGGTAAATTTTTGCAGATTTAGGACTTCTAAACGGGGCAATAATTAAGTTAACCAATATCCAACGCGGAATAACAGGTAAATCAATAACGTACTTATCCATTAAAAATTCTCGAAGATACTTTCTAACATCCTTAACTGACGAACTATCTGGCGTACCTAGATTTACCAATAAAACTCCCTTTTTTTCCATGTTCCAAAATTACAGATTAAGCAAAACCAATTGAAAGTTTATTGTAATTTTAGTTTTTTAAATTTTGTTATGGACTATTTTTATTTAAAGGCACTTCACATTATATTTATTGTAACATGGTTTGCTGGATTATTTTACATTGTTAGGCTTTTTATTTATCATGTTGAGGCAGAAGATGAAGATGAAAATGCAAAGGCAATTTTACAAAAACAATACAAAATAATGAGCAAACGATTGTGGTATGGCATCACTTGGCCATCGGCAATTTTAACGCTGGTTTTTGCTACATGGCTTTTAAGCACCAATTTCGGTCATTATTTAAGCCAACCTTGGATGCACATTAAACTCACTTTTGTAGTTGCACTATATCTATATCATTTTGCTTGCCACCGAATATTTACACAACTACAAAAAAATGAAATAAAGTACTCTTCATTTAAACTCCGTATTTGGAACGAAGTAGCAACTGTATTACTTTTTGCTATTGTTTTTTTGGTTGTACTAAAAAATGAAATTGGTTGGTTCTGGGGTATTGTTGGATTATTACTCTTTTCAATTTTATTAATGTTGGGAATAAAATGGTACAAGAAAATTAGAAAGCAGTAGTAATAATATGATATAAAATTAAAACGGCAATTTATAATTTCACGAAACATTACTGCACAACCTCCAAAGGGATTTCAACTGGCTGTTCTAATTGAAGACTATCTAAACCAATTAAAGCTGTAGAATCTACTAAGGTTGTGTCTTCAGGAATAATAGTATGGCAAGTGTATGATTTTGAAATTTTTTCTTTTGGTTTTGTAGGAAATTTTCCTTGGTAATGTTTTAGGTTTTTATCTTTTAACATCTTTTCCATAAATAATGCAAAAATGGGCAAAGCAGTTCTGCTTCCTTCACCCAATTCGCCCGAACGGAAATGGATGGAACGATGTTCGCCACCAACCCATGCTCCGCCAACAAGGTTTTTGGTAACTCCAACAAACCACGCATCAGAATGATTCGACGACGTTCCTGTTTTTCCACCAAAATTGGTGTTGTATTTAAATAAATCCCATTCCCAAAGAGCTTGAGTTGTTCCCCCTGGTTCAGTCATTCCTCCTTTTAACATTTCTGTCATTAACCAAGCGGTTTCATAAGGAATAACTCTTTTTTGTTCTGTTTTTGGTTCATATATTACGTTCCCATCTTTATCTTCAATACGAACCACCACAACGGGTTCTTGATACAAGCCTTCATTTATAACCGTACCATAGGAGTTTACCAATTCTAACAAGGAAACATCCGACGAGCCCAAACAAGTTGATGGTTTATCTTCTAAAGGAGTTTTAATTCCTAATAAATGAGCATATTTGATAACCTCTGCAATACCCACTTCTTGAGAAACCTGAACAGCAACAGAATTGATTGAACGTGCAAAAGCATGTTTTAAACTCATTGGATAAGGCAAGAAATTCCAATCGGTATTCTGTGGCGACCAACTTTTTGGTTTTCCGTTTTCCATGTATTTCCAAGTTATTGGTTTGTCAGTTATAATGTCGCATGGTGCTTTTCCATTCATTATAGCGGCTGTATAATCGAAAAGTTTAAAAGTTGAACCAGGCTGACGCTTTGATTGAGCAACTTTATCGTATTGCCAGTATTTAAAATTGATATCACCAACCCACGCTTTTACATGTCTAGTATTTGGTTCCATCACCACAAAACCAGCATGCATAAAATGATTCATGTATCGTATCGAATCCATTATACTTAATGTGGTGTCTTTTTCGCCAAGTTTGTAATCAAATACTTTTACTTTTTTGGGCAGATTTAAATACTTGTTAATGGAATCTGTATTACCATTATAAATTTTATTTAGGTTTGCATAAGCTGCTGTTTTCTTAGCAATATCTTCAATAAAATTTTTAATTTCTTTGTGGTTTTCATCTTGCCAAGGGTTTTCGCCTTGCCAATGACTAAAAAATCTACGTTGAACAGCATACATCTGTTTTTGAACTGCTTCGTCGGCGTATTTTTGCATACGCGAATCAATGGTTACATGAATTTTTAACCCATCGGTATAAATGTTATAATCATTTTCTTCTTGCCATTCTTTTAGGTATTTTGCTAAATACGCTCGAAAATGCAACGCTTCGCCATCATACGATTGTTCTACACTAAATTTTAATTGTATTGGAAGTTCTTTTAATGAATCACAAATTGCTTGAGAAATAACTTGATGTGTTACTAAATTTTGTAGCACTACATTTCTTCTTTCTTTAGAATTTTTAGGGTTTGTTTTTGGATTGTAAGTTGTTGTAGCTTTTAAAAGTCCAATTAATACAGCCGATTGTTCATAATTCAGCTCTGCAGGAGATACTTTAAAATAAGTTTTAGCTGCAGTTCGAACACCAAATGAGTTGCTGCCAAAATCAACCGTATTAAAATACATGGTTAATATTTCTTCTTTGGAATACATCATTTCAATTTTTATTGCCGAAATCCACTCTTTTAATTTCATTATCAGCAATTTAACACCGGGAATATAACCAAAAAGCCCTGTAGAATATTGGTCGCGGGTTTTATGCATGTTTTTAACGAGCTGTTGAGTAATGGTGCTTGCTCCGCGAGCATCGCCCTTCATCATATCTTTTACTGCACCAAAAAGTCCTTTAACATCAACTCCAAAATGCTCGTAAAAACGTTCATCTTCGGTTGCAATTAATGTTTTAATAATAATTGGAGAAATCTCGTTATACTCAACTGGCATTCGGTTTTCGGTAAAAAATTTACCTATCACTTTGCCGTCAGCACTAATAATTTCGGATGCATTATTTTGCTCAGGATTGCTTATAGCGTATAATCCAGGCGATTTACCAAATAGCCATAAAAAATTGATGTCGATTAAAAAAAGACTTATTAAAAACAACACAAAACCAGTAACAAAAAGATTTAGACTTTTTCGATACCAAACAAGGTTTCGATATCGGTTTAGACGAGCTTTACGCCACAACTTAACTTTACTCCACACCAACTTGAGCAAATTAATTGCAACTGAAATCTGAATAAGAATATATTCCCAGAACTTTATCAGTTGATTTTTTAGGTTGCTCATTACTCTTAAAGTTTTACCTTTACTTAATCAACTTTATTACTTCATCAGCAATTTGAGAAGCCGCATCTGGTTTAGCCAACAACTTGATATTTTTTTTGAGTTGTTCTTGTGTAGAAGTGTTTTCTACCAACTCAATTAATGCTGAAATCAACTCTGTTTTAGCATTTACATCTTTTACTAAAATTGCTGCATGTTGATTTACTAAAGCCATTGCATTTTTAGTTTGATGATCTTCCGCCACATTTGGAGAAGGAACCAATATGGAAGGTTTTTCGGTTAGGCATAATTCAGAAACTGATAATGCTCCTGCTCTTGAAATTACTACATCTGCAACAGCATAAGCTAAATCCATTGAAGCAATAAACGGCATGGTAACGATACCTTTGTTGCTATATTTTTTTACCGATTCGGCTGCTATTTCAGCATAACCTTTACCAGTTTGCCACAACAACTGCATATTGTTTTCAGAAATCAAATCCAATCCAGCATCAATACTTTCATTAATGGTACGAGCCCCTAAACTTCCGCCAATAACTAAAACCACTTTTTTATCAGCCGACAAACCAAATTCTGCCAAACCTTTTTCTCGCTTATTAGTTAAATCAACAATATCCTGACGAACTGGATTTCCTGTAAAAACTATCTTTTCTTTCGGAAAAAATTGCTCCATGTCATGATAAGCAACACAAATTTTTTGAACTTTTTTTGCTAAAATTTTATTGGTAACTCCAGGGTATGAATTTTGTTCCTGAAGCAATGCTGGAACACCCATACTTGTTGCAATTTTAAGCAATGGACCACTAGCGTAACCTCCAACACCAACCACTACATTTGGTTTAAATTCTTTTATTATTTTTCGTGCTTTTATTAAACTATACAACAATTTAAAAGGAACTTTTAAATTCTGCAGAGTCAATTTTCGTTGAATTCCCATAATGGGTAAACCAACAATCTTATATCCAGCAGCAGGAACTTTTTCCATTTCCATTTTACCTTCGGCACCTACAAAAAGAATTTCCGAATTGGGGTATTTTAGCTTAATTGCATTAGCAATAGCTATTGCAGGAAAGATGTGTCCTCCAGTACCTCCACCACTTATGATAATACGCCCCACCCCAACCTTCCCCGAAGGGGCGGGAGAAGACACTAAACTATTTTTTTTGTTAGGATTCATCTTTTAAATCTCAAAATTTTATCAATAAATATTTGTTTCGCCCCACTACGAAGCTCCTCCTTCGGAGGGGTTGGGGAGGCTCTCACGACTCACACTTAATATTATTCCTATTGCCAAACAAGTAAACCAAATAGATGTTCCTCCCATACTTACCAATGGCAACGGTTGTCCGGTTACAGGAAACAAGTTAACTGCTACTGCCATATTTATTAATGCTTGAAACACCAAACTAAAAGACAGACCAATGGCTAACAGTGAGCCAAAAGTGTTTTCTGCTTTCGAAGCAATTCTAATACCCCTAAAAAATAAGATGAGGTATAAAAATATTACTACAATTCCACCAATAGTACCATATTCCTCTAATATAATTGCATAAATAAAATCGGAATAAGGATGTGGTAGAAAATTACGCTGTGTACTACCTCCAGGTCCTTTACCAATAACACCACCCGTTGCAATAGCAATTTTAGCTTGCTCTGCCTGGTAATTAGCATCTTTTGAGCCACCACCTTGGAAGGTTTCAATACGTTTTGCCCAGGTTCCCATCCTTGGTAACAAATCGGGGTTCGATTTTCCGATAAGCAAAAGTATTAGTAAAGTCCCTACGCCAATTCCAATTAGAGATAAAATATACTTGAGATTTATTCGACCAATAAACATAATAATTAAGCTTGTAACAAAAAGCATTGCTGCGGTTGAAAAGTTAGCGGGCAATATTAAACCACAAACCAACATTACAGGAATCATAATTGGTACAAATGCATGTTTAAAATCTTTTATTTGATCTTGATGTTTTGATAAAAACCGAGCTAAATACATAATTAAAGCTAACTTGGCTAAATCGGAAGTTTGAAAAGTTTGATTAATTACAGGGATAACTAACCATCGGCTAGCCTCATTAACATTTGCCCCAGTAATAAGTGTAAGTAGAAGTAGAGGTATTGATAGAAATAAAGCTATTTGAGATATTCTGGAATAATATTTAAATTTTAGGTTGTGAGCCAGCACCATCAAACCCAAGCCAACTACTAAAATTATGGCATGTTTAAATAGATAATAAAACGTATCGCCATCTTTATATTTATAAGCAAGTGTAACTATAGAACTGTAAACCGCTAATAACGACAAAATGGATAGTAACAACACTACTACCCATATACCTTTATCGCCTTTTAAGTATTTTTCTATGAAACCCACTATTTTGCTTACTCTACGATTAAACTCAACAAATCAGAAATGCTTTGTCCTGACGAAATACTTGAAATGTAAACGATATTTTTTGAAAAACTAGAACTATTTAATGCTATTTGAGTAGCATCTTTTAAACTAATTGCTGAAATAATAAACACATTTCTGATATCCTTAGTTTTTGCATGAAGTTGATTTACATTTTTACCAATTACAATTACTTGATTGATACTTTCTCCCAATAAATGAGAAGCTTTTTCGAAAAAGACAGACCAATCATCGTGAGCAAGAATAATAGCACATTTATTCTTATCACCAATATTATCTACAAAACCTTCGAGGGTTGCATAGTAAAAAGATTGTCCGTGAGTATCAATTAGTTTTTCCATAATTACAAGCGTTTAACAGCTGCTTTAAATTGATGACCTCTATCTTCGTAGTTTTCAAATAAATCGAAACTAGCACAAGCTGGAGAAAGCAAAACTGTATCGCCACTTCTTCCTAAACTATAAGCCAATCGAACTGCTGATTCAGCTGAATCGGCATCAACTATAACTTCAATAATGTCTTCAAAAGCTGCATGAATTTTAGCATTGTCTTTTCCTAAACAAACAATAGCTTTTACTTTTTCAGCAACTAGTTCTTTTAACATTTCATAGTCGTTACCTTTATCAACGCCACCAACTACCCATATTACAGGGTGTTGAAACGATTCTAATGCATACCATGTTGAATTTACATTTGTTGCTTTCGAATCATTGATAAAATCAATACCATGAATTTTGGCAACAAATTCTAAACGGTGTTCTACATTTTGAAAATCAGAAAGACTTTCTCTGATAATTTCCTTTTTTAATTCTAAAACTCGTCCTGCAATGCCTGAAGCCATAGAATTGTACAAGTTGTGCTTTCCTTGTAGTGCTAAACTTTGTAATGTCATTTCAAATAATTTATTAGTTGTGTTTATAATTAGTTTATCGTTTGCTATGTATGCACCACGCTCAAGCGTGATGGCTTTTTTAATACTGAATGGGTGTTTCTGTGCTTTTATTTCTGTTTTTTTCAAATACTCTACAATAACCTCGTCGTCCTCGCAATAAATAAAATGACACTGCTCATCTTGGTTTTGAAGAATTCTAAATTTTGAAGCCGCATAATTTTCAAATTTGTAATCATACCTATCTAAATGGTCGGGAGTAATGTTTAGCAAAATGGCAATGTCCACTTTAAACTTGAACATTCCATCGAGCTGAAAACTACTTAACTCCAACACATAAATATCTTTGTCATCAACAGCCACTTGTTTTGCTAAACTTTCTCCAACATTTCCTGCCAACCCAACATTTAACCCTGCTTTTTTTAGCATGTGATAGGTTAACATGGTTGTAGTTGTTTTACCGTTACTTCCTGTAATTCCTATAAACTTTGCTTTGGTATATCTACCCGCAAATTCTATTTCAGAAATCACTTCAATGCCCTTTTCTTTTAATTGTATAATTAAAGGCACTTTATCAGGAATACCAGGGCTTTTAACAACAGTTGTAGCTGTTAAAATTTTAGCTTCAGTATGCTTTTCTTCTTCCCACTCAACACCAATACTTGTAAGAACGTTTTTATATTTTTCTTTAATTTTTCCCTTGTCTGAAACAAACACTTCAAACCCTTTTTGTTGTGCCAAAATAGCTGCTCCAACACCACTTTCTCCTCCGCCTAAAATGACAATTAAAGCCCCTCCCAACCTCCCCGAAGGGGAGGAGTTTCCACCCCTCATATCCAAATTATCTTTCGCCACTTTTCTTGTTATATATCTTTCGCTCCTCTAAACAAGTCCCCCTTCGGGGGATTTAGGGGGCTTCTTTATCTAATTTTAAGTGTTACGAATGTTAACAATGCCAACATAATTCCAACAATCCAAAACCTCGCAACAATTTTTGCTTCGTGCATATTTTTTTTCTGGAAATGATGATGAAGCGGAGCCATTAAAAACACTCTTCTACCTTCTCCGTATTTCTTTTTGGTATATTTGAAATACCCAACCTGTATCATTACTGATAAATTTTCTACCAAGAATATTCCACACAATAATGGAATCATTAATTCTTTTCGAACGGCTAGAGAGAATACCGCTATAATACCACCCAAAGCAAGGCTACCGGTATCGCCCATAAACACTTGAGCGGGATAAGAATTGTACCACAAGAACCCAACACATGCACCAACAAAAGCTGCTATATAAATTACCAATTCGCCAGTATTTGGAATGTACATGATGTTTAAGTAATCAGCAAAAACAGTATTACCCGATACGTAAGCAAAAACAGCAAGTGTAACACCAATTATTGCAGAAGTTCCTGTTGCTAATCCATCTAAACCATCGGTCATGTTGGCTCCATTTGAAACCGCTGTAATAATGATGATTACAATAATAATAAATACAATACCACCAACTAAATATGCATTTTCGCCAGCCCAACTGGTTAGTCGTGCATAATTAAACTCATTATTTTTAACAAAAGGAATGGTAGTAACTGTAGATTTTACTTCTTCCCATTTATAGTTTTCAACCACTTTCTGAACCACATCGTGTTTAATTTCATAGCTCACATGAGTAGGAGCATCAGCCTGATAAACTTTTTGTTTTACCACTACATCTTCATTAAAATAAAGTACAGTTCCAACAACAATTCCAACAGCAATTTGTCCCATAACTTTAAACTTACCTGCCAAACCTTGTTTGTTTTTCTTGAAAACCTTTATATAATCATCAATAAAACCAATGGTTCCAAGCATAACCGTAGAAACCAACATTAAAATAATGTAGATGTTATCTAATCGAGCAAACAACAAGGTTGGTATTAATATAGATGCCAAAATAATTAGCCCACCCATGGTTGGTGTTCCTTGTTTTTTCATTTGTCCTTCAAGACCTAAGTCGCGAACAATTTCGCCAACTTGCAACAGTTGTAAACGCTGAATAATACGTTTACCAATAATCATGGAGATGATTAGCGATACAATAACAGCCAATGCAGCTCTAAAAGAGATGTATTCAAAAAGACCAGCTCCAGGCACATCTAATTCATTTAAATATTGAAATAAGTAGTACAACATCTATTTCTTAATTTGATTTATTAAACATTTCAAAGGTTTCGGATAACACATTTAAATCATCAAATGGATATTTTACTCCTTTTATTTCTTGGTATTTTTCATGTCCTTTGCCTGCAACAAGAATAATATCTCCGTCGTTTGCCAAAGAACAAGCAGTTTTAATAGCTTCTTCTCTATTGGTAATTGCCAATACTTTTTTATAATGTACAGCCTGAACTCCAGCTTTCATTTCTGCGATAATTTCATCAGGATTCTCACTTCTTGGATTATCTGAAGTAAGTATAACTTTGTTGCTATTATCACACGCTATTGCAGCCATTATTGGTCGTTTAGATTTATCTCTATCACCACCGCAGCCAACAACCGTTATTACTTGTTCATTTCCAGTTCGTATTTCATTGATGGTGTTTAGTACATTTTTCAATGCGTCGGGAGTGTGAGCATAATCAACAATACCAGCAACATTGTTTGCAGATTTAACATATTGAAATCTTCCATCTACAGCTGTTAGTTTGCTAATAGAAGTTAATACATTGAGTTTATCCATGCCCAACAAATCAGCAACACTATAAATAGCTAACATGTTATAAGCATTAAATCCTCCAATCAATTTTGTCCAAACTTCATTACCTGAAATATTTAAAAGCATACCACTAAAGTCGTTTTCAACTACTTTACAGGTATAATCCGCCATGTTTTTTAAAGCATAAGTGTATTTTTTTGCTTTGGTGTTTTGCAACATTACCAAACCGTTTTTATCATCTTTGTTTACTAAAGCAAAGGCATTTGGGCTTAGTTCATCAAAAAATTGTTTTTTAGCTTTTATGTATTCATCAAAAGTTTTGTGATAATCTAAATGATCATGAGTAATATTGGTAAAAACAGCCCCTGTAAATTCAACATCGGCAACTCTATTTTGATGAATGGCATGCGAACTAACCTCCATAAAACAATATTCACAACCTTCGTTTACCATTTCCCTAAGCAGCTTATTCAACTGAATAGCATCGGGAGTGGTATGTGTTGCTGGAATTGCTTCTTTTCCAATTTTATTTACTACTGTAGAAAGTAAGCCAGTTTTAAAACCTAAATCGGTAAACAAGTCGTACAACAATGTTGCTGTAGTAGTTTTTCCGTTAGTTCCTGTAATGCCTACTAACTTTAATTCGCTTGATGGGTTATTATAAAAATTAGCTGCAATAATTCCTAAAGCTTTACTGCTGTTTTTAACCTCAACATAAGTAATGTTTGGTTGAATATGTTGAGGTAAAATTTCGCAAACAATTGCTATTGCTCCTTTTGATATTGCTGTATCAATAAATTGATGCCCATCAACTTGAGTTCCAGAAACAGCAACAAACAATGAGTGTTCAACAACCAATCGAGAATCGAAGCAAATAGATGCAACATCTATAGCTGTTGAACCAACTACTTTTTCTATCGATGTTTTATATAATATGTCTTTTAACAATTGCATTAAGCTAACTCTAATATGATGGTTGAACCTTTACTAATTTTTTCTCCTGGTTGAATAGATTGACTTTTAACCATTCCTTTTCCTATAAATTTTACTTGTAGCCCTTGGTTTTCTAACACAAACAAGGCATCTTTAACACTTAATCCAACCACATTTGCGACCAACATTTCATTCATTTTTTTTGGATACAATTCAACATTTCTATCGCCAGTTTTAACACTTACCCATTCGGCAGATTTTACCGATTTAGTGGTTTTTACACCTATTTCTGCGTATATTTTTGATAAGTCGTCCCAATAGCCATCTTTTGCGTAAGGAATTTTAGAAACAGCCGAACTTTCTCTTTTTGCTAAAGGTTTGTGAATTGCAAAACTGGTTGCATAAATTTTATCGGCAACTTCTTTAAAAATTGGACCTGCTACCAAGTTTCCGTAATACACATTTCGTGATGGAGCAGCAACAACAACAATGCAAGAATACTTAGGTTTATCTGACGGAAAATAGCCTACAAATGAAGCTTGATAAGTTACTCCTCCTTCATTTTTATAGCCACCCGATTTGTTTGCTATTTGGGCTGTTCCTGTTTTTCCTGCAATTTTAAAATTGGCATTTTTTAAATTTTTTGCAGTACCTTCTTCCACCACTCCTTCAAGCATTTTTTTTGCCATTTCAATGGTTTTTTGAGAGCAAATAGAAGGGTTTAGCACTTCTGTTTTAATCTCTTTAATTGCCCTACCTCTTTGATTAATGTGCGTTACAAAGCGTGGTTTTACCATTTTACCATTGTTTGCCACAGCATTATAAAAAGTTAGTGTTTGAAGTGGTGTTAAATGAACTTCATATCCTATCGACATCCAAGGCAAGGTAATGCCCGACCACGATTTATCCGACGGATTTTTAATTAATGGCTCGCCCTCGCCTGTAATTTCAACTCCTAATTTTTCTCCTAATCCAAATTGTCTGATTCTATCAACAAAATCTTGTGGTTTGCCACCATAATTTTTTACAATTAATTTAGAAATAGCTACGTTAGAAGAAACTTCGAAAGAACGTTGAACAGTAATATCTCCATAACCTCCTTCGTGCGAATCTTTCATTTCTGCACCATAAAATTTTATAACTCCATTACCCGTGCTAACAATATCATCAAGCGATAAATAACCATCTTCAAATGCAGCCATTAAAGATGCCAACTTAAATACCGAACCTGGCTCAGTACTATATCCTAAGGCATAGTTGTATGATTCGTTGTAATTACCATTTTTGTCGCGCTGTAAGTTTGCAATAGCTTTAATGTTACCTGTTTCCACTTCCATAAGAACCACACTACCATGTCCAGCCTCATGCTGCTGTAATTGAGTCATTAATGCATTTTCAGCAACATCTTGTAAATTGATATCAATTGTTGTATAGATATCGCTGCCATCTAATGGTTCTATATCATTTTCATCACTTATTGGCATCCAAACCCCTCCAGCAATTTTTTTCATCAAACGCTTTCCGTTTACACCTTTAAGATAATTGGTGTAAGCTCCTTCTAATCCAATTGGTTTAATCCCTTCTCTTTCGTAACCAATGGTTCGTTCGGCTAAGATTTTAAATGGGCGAACACGTTTGTTTTGTTGTGTATAAACAAAACCTCCTTTATACTGACCTCTTCTAAAAATGGAGAATGTCTTTAGTTTTTGTAAGTCGGTATATTTTACATTTCGTTTAATAAGGTGGTAACGAGACCCTTTTTTTCTTGCAGAAGTTAATTCACGTTTATATTGATTCGCTGTTTTATCTTTAAATAAATTGCTTAGTTGATATGCTAACGAATCTATTTCATTGTAAAAAATATCGTCGGTTAAAGCCTCCGTTTTAGCATCAAAACGAACTTCAAAAATAGGAACCGATGTAGCCAACAAGCTACCATCGGCAGCATAAATATTTCCTCTAACGGCTTCTATTTGACGGAATGAAGTGGTTAAATCTTCTGCCTTTTTTTTCCATTCAGCCCCTTCAACATACTGCACATTAAAAGTTTGAGCTAATATTACTAAAGCAAAAACACCAACAAAGGCATAAACCAAATAAACTCTTTTTAATATGTCGTTTTTTAAGTTTTTCACTCGTGTAATTGCAATTTATTGTTGACTTATTTTTTTAAATTCACTTTTGCTCACTACTATTTTACTTGGCGGAACAACAGATTCTTTAATACCTAAATTTTGAGTAGCTAATGCTACTTGCGATTGTTTACTTTGATAGTTTAGGTCAGATTTTAGCGTAATGTATTCCGAACGTAATTCTTTTAGTTCGCTAGTGGTTTTGTATAAACCACGAACGGTTTCTTCGGCATAGTAACCGTTGGCAATGTAAAGAATTCCTAAAAAGGTTAGAAAAAAGGTATAAGGTAAGTAATTGATTACATTATCTTTACTTAAAAAACTACCAGAAAATATAGAAGACAATGACTTAACTACCTTTGGAGCATCTTTTTGTGGTGTTGGCTCAGCTTGTGTTTCTGTAGTTTTGTACTTATTCATTTATATTTTATACTTTGTTTCTCGCAGATACCGCAGATTAACGCTGATATTCTTTGTAGTTATTTCACTTAAATTTCCACCTATTGACTGAAGACTAGCGACTGTCAACTCTTTCCGCTATTCTTAATTTTGCACTTCGTGCCCTATTATTTAGTTGCAATTCTTCGTTACTTGGTGTTACAGGTTTTCTTGTTATCAACTTAAAATCTACCAACTGATTTCCAAAAAAATCTTTTTCCAACTCACCCGAAAAACTTCCATTTTTTAAGAAATTTTTCACCAATCGGTCTTCTAAAGAATGGTAAGTTATTACCACCAATCTACCCGAAGGTTTTATCACTTCTTTCGACTGCATCAACAAATCTTTCAATACATCTAACTCACTATTCACTTCAATTCTCAATGCCTGAAAAACCTGAGCTAAATACTTGTTTTTCATTTTTCCTGGCACTAACTTCTCCGCTACTTCAATCAAATCGGTTGTGGTTTTAAACTTCGAACCCATTCGTTTGCTCACTATTTCAAACACCAACTTTTTGGCGTTATTAATTTCTCCATACTCTCTAAACAACCTTACCAAATCCTCTTCGCTGTATTCGTTTACTATCTTTGCAGCAGTTACTAAATTGGATTTGCTCATTCGCATATCCAACGGACCATCAAATCGAATAGAGAACCCACGTTCTCCTACATCAAATTGGTGGGAAGAAACTCCTAAATCTGCCAACAACCCATCTATTTGTTGTATTCCGTACATTTTTAAGTAATTTTTTAAATACCTAAAATTTTGAGGAACCAACACCAATCGCTCGTCTTTTACCACATTTGCTTCAACATCAGCATCTTGGTCGAACGCTATCAACCTGCCTTTATCTCCCAGTCTTTTCAATATTTCTTTTGAATGTCCGCCACCACCATAGGTTACGTCAACATAAATTCCATCTTTTTTTATATCAAGCCCATCAACCGACTCGTTTAACATTACTGGATTATGATAACTCATTTCCTGTATTATTTTGAGCGTTTCCTCCCATCACTTCCTCTGCTAATGTTGCAAAATCATCAGGTTCATCTGTTAATAAACCTTCGTACGTTTTCTTATCCCACACCTCTATTCGGTTCGAGTAGGCAAAAAGCACCACATCTTTATCGGCAGCAGCATATTCTAACATTCGTTTTGGCAACAGAATTCTGCCCGTGTTATCCAACTCTAATTCTGAAGCACCACGATAGAAATAGCGAATAAATTCACGGTTTTTCTTCACATACTGATTCAACTTGTTTACCTCCGCACTAATGTGCTCCCACTCATTTTTAGGATACAACACCAAGCATTTTTCAAAACCACGATTTAACACAAATCGCTCTTGGGCAGCAGGATCCAACTGCTTACGCAAACCCGAAGGAAGCATTAATCTTCCTTTCGAATCCAGTTTACAATCAAATTCACCTATAAAATTTGCCATTCAATTTGCTTAAAATCAGCGGTTTATTTTTCAATTTGTAAATATAGCTCATTTTTTACCACAATTTACCACTTTCTACCACTTTGTTGAAAACTTTTAAGAGAATTGACTCGTTTTGGTTACTTAATAAAATTTAACTCATTGATTTATAAAACATTTAAAAAGTGGGAGAATACCATTTTTGACATGAATCTAATTTTAAACAGCATTTTGTTAATACAACCCCATTTGTTTTTTTGCTTTACAACTAAAAAGGTTTATTTTTGAATAAATAAGAATCTACAACATGAGTTTTGAAAGTGAAATAAAAAGAGAAGGAAAATTTGAGTACTTTGAGAAAGGAGAAGGTCATCCAATAGTAGTTTTACACGGGCTTTTCGGAGCGTTAAGCAACTTTGAAGCATTGGTTGACGAATTCTCAAAACGTTTTAGAGTTATTGTGCCAATTATGCCAATGTACGACATGCCAATACTCTTAACGAACATTAAAAATTTTACACGCCACATCGAAAAATTTGTTGCTTACAAAAAGTTAGACAACTTTACCATTTTGGGAAACTCTTTGGGCGGACACATTTCGTTGGTTTACACCAAAAGAAATCCAGAAAAAGTACATTCGATGGTGTTAACCGGAAGTTCTGGTTTGTATGAAAATGCTTTTGGAGGTTCGTTTCCAAGAAGAGAAGACAAAGAATATTTACGTCAAAAAATTGCTCTAACATTTTACGACCCAGCTATAGTAACCGACGAGTTAGTAGATGAGTTATACAATATTGTAATGGATAGAGGCAAATTAATTAGAGTATTATCTATTGCAAAATCGGCAATTCGCCACAATATGGCTAAAGATTTACAAAATTTTAAAATGCCTGTTTGTTTAATTTGGGGAAAAAACGACAATGTAACTCCGCCTCACGTTGCTGAAGAGTTTCATGAAAAATTACCCGATTCGGAATTGTTTTGGATTGATAAATGCGGACACGCACCCATGATGGAACATCCCGAAGAATTTAATCGAATTTTAGACGCTTGGTTTAAATCGAAGTTGAAATTATAGATGTTAGACTTAAAACAATAAGATATAAGACAAAACTAACGACTAACTTCTAAAGCCTAATACCTAACAAATGAATATCAACACTGCCGAGTTTGTAGTAAGCAACTCGAAACTTTCGCTTTGCCCCGAACCCAACAAACCCGAATTTGCTTTTATTGGAAGGTCAAATGTGGGAAAATCGTCGTTGATTAACTACATTACCAACAATAAAAAACTGGCTAAAACATCTGGAACGCCAGGAAAAACGCAGCTCATTAATCATTTTCTCATCAACAACCATTGGTATTTGGTTGATTTACCTGGCTATGGCTACGCCAAAGTACCTGTTAAAACCAAAATAAAGTGGGAGGCTTTTATCTCCGATTACATTTTAAAACGTGAAAATTTACTCAACCTGTTTGTGTTGATTGACTCGCGACTGCCTGCACAACAAGTAGATTTAGATTTTATGGAATGGCTGGGCATAAAAGGCATATCGTTTTCTATTGTGTTTACCAAAATTGACAAACTGACCAGCTCGCAACTAAACAAAAACTTGCTCGCATATAAAAAAGAAATGCTCAAATACTGGGAAGAAATGCCCATTAGTTTTACCACCTCAGCAAGCAGCAAATTTGGGAAAGATGCTATTTTAAATTACATGGACGGCATTATTGCTGGGTATGAGGGGAAGTAAATATATTGAATCATTTGAACTACCATTATAAATGAAACAAAAGGACTCTATACAACTTTTTGAAGATAAAAAAGTAAGAACAATTTGGGATGAAAACCAAGAAAAATGGTTTTTCTCAGTACAAGACGCAGTACAAATACTCACCGATAGTGCTGACGTTAAGCAATATATAAAAAAGATATTAAGTCGAGACGAAACATTAAAAAGCAACTGGGGTACAATTTGTACCCTAGTAGAAATGAAAGCCGCTGATGGAAAAAATCGTAAAATTCAAGCCGCTGATACGAAAGGCTTACTTAGACTTATCCAATCCATTCCCTCACCAAAAGCAGAGCCATTTAAATTGTGGTTAGCCCAAGTAGGCTCAGAACGGCTAGACGAAATGCAAGACCCTGAACTTTCTATTGACAGAGCTTTAGAACAATATGTACAATTGGGTTATTCTGAAAGTTGGATAAACCAACGATTAAAAAGCATTGAAATACGCAAAGAGCTTACCGACGAATGGAAAAAAAGAGGATTAAAAGAAGGTGTACAGTTTGCTACACTTACCGATATTATTACCAAAGCATGGAGTGATAAAACAACAAAAGAGTACAAGGTTTTGAAAGGTTTGAAAAAAGAAAATTTGCGTGACAACATGACCAATACCGAACTCATTTTAAATATGCTTGCCGAAGCCTCTACCAAAGATATTTCGCAAGCAGTAAACCCAAAAACATTTGATGATAGTAAAAAAGTAGCCAAGCAAGGCGGTAATGTAGCCAAAGTTGCACTAAAAGAACTCGAAGCAAAAACAGGCAAAAAAGTAGTAACTGCTTTAAATGCAAAGGCTGTTTTAGGAGCGAACAACTCTACTAAAAAATTAACACAGAAAAAGCCTAAAAAATAAATTACATACACAACAATCCAGTTGAAGCAGGTTTTATTAATAATACTACTGAATGGAGATTACGTAGTGCAAATGAAGAAAGCCCGATTAAAATAGATGAATTATGAAAAATATATCACTAAGCCCTACACTAAAAATACCAACGCTTCAGCTTAGCGATTACGGGGGGGGGGGGGATATTTTCTTTCCATTTTAAAACTCCACAATTTTAAAAAACTAAATAGTTAACAAAAAATCCATGACCAAAACCAACTTTCTAATCCCATTTATATTACTACTAATTACAATCAGCTGCAAATCAAAATCAGACCATTTTACTAAAAGCAACAATAGTATTACTGACAAATACTGGAAATTAATCGAATTAAACGGCAGAAAAATTAACACCGAACAACAGCTAAAAGAAGCTCATTTTAAACTAATAAGCGACGATAATCGGATTATTGGAAATGGTGGTTGCAATTCCTTTTTTGGAACATATCAACTCCTGCCTGGAGATAGAATTCAAATTTCCCCTTTAGGAAGCACCAAAATGGCTTGTTTGAACGACAATATAGAAGATGAATTTTTAAAAGTTCTAGCCATTGCTGATAACTACACCTTAAAAAACGACACCCTTTCGTTAAACAAAGCTAAAATGGCTCCGCTGGCTAGGTTTGAATTAGTAATAAAACAGCATTAGATTTTTATCATCGGAGAATATACAGCGATTCAAGAAAAATTGAAAGTGATTTATTGCTAACCAATTATTTTTATCAAAATCTTCGACTAGTAATAAAATACGAATGTTACTTATATTTTTCAAAATAGATGTATCAACACATGACACAGAATTTGATGCTATAATAAGATCATTGAATTACTTTAAAGATGATAAGTCAAATGTAATTTATTGAATTACTTAGAGCAGCTGACACAGCAATTAGCGATTTTAGTATTATTGTGAAAAGGAACCTAGTGATCGTTTCCTGATGATATAAAAACGAATTTAGAAAGCCATATAGAAGTAAACCAAACACCTATCTATGAAATGGAGAAAAGTTGAGATACCACCTGACAGGATGAATCTTTGAACAAAAAACTTTTTAATTGAGGATTAATCTAGATGCATTGAATGATGAAGTGTAATCATAATTGATGAATTGATAGATTACATCCAACAAGTTGTTATTATTATTTAATAGTAAGAAAAATAATCCAAAAATGCTCAAATAATATTTGCAACACATGATAGTTCATTAAGATCAGATGTTATGAGATCAAATTTTTTTGAAAACATATGAGGAACACAGTATTCTTTATAAACTTATGATATAAATGAAAAGACACTAATAGACAAATATATTTTAGAGCAGTACCGTAAAACGAACCGAATTAGAATTTTAGTATGCTAATATCCAAAAGATTCTAATCGTATGAAGATGAAAATCAAACTATTTGAATCTTTCAAAAGAGACGAAAAACTAAAGCGTCAATTATCTTCAGTCGATATTGAAGTTGTTCATCCAAAAGACCACAGTCCAGTGGGATTAGTTGATGAGGCAAAAGAAAAAAAGAAAAAAGCAAAACGTGATAGAAATCCATATGATGAAGTTTGGATTGTTTTAGATAAAGATGGTCAAAATCTTGAACAGGCTTATACTTCACGATAATAAAAAATACGTATTATCAGTTGTTTTAATTGATTTATTACATTTTGAAAAAAAGAGAAAACCTTTCACAAAATGTGAGGAAATTATAAGCTATATTAAAAAAGAGCATTTTCATGATTATGATAAAAGTACAAATGCTTACTTATTGTTAAAAGATAGAACTATAACAGCAATAGAAAATGGAGAATGGTTAATGAATCAAAACCAAAATGACATTGATAGAGGTATGAAAATATTTGAATTAGCAGCATACACTGACGTACATATATTGGTTCAAAAATTACTAAATCCAGAAAAAATAGACTAAGTGTAACCCTTTATATGAAATCATGTTTCGCGGAGCTACGCCTATTAAACGTTAAATATATTGAAAAATACGTGTGGCGTTTTTATTTAAAAACATAAAAAAAATCCAACCATTACGGTTGGATTTAATATAAGCATCCAAATAAAGTTTAGTTTACCAATTTTACTTTTAGCAAGGTTTTTCTTTCTGTTGTTGCAACAACGGTTAAAACATAAAGCCCTTTATCATATTCCGACAAAGAAAATTGATACTGATTGGAGTTAAATAATGTTGAAAACACTACTTTACCCTCTAAGCTATAAAGAGAAATTATTTTTGAATCAACACTTTTAACTAATATTTTATATCTGTTCTGACCCAATGCCACCATTTGAATACCTTGATTCTCTGCTTCATTAATTGCTGTTGGTAGCGTTTGGTCATCGACAACCACTACGGTTTTCTCAAGTTCTTTTGAACAATTGTTGTTGTAAGCTATTAACTTAATGTTGTACAAACCCTCTGAAAAATAGGTGTGTGATGGATTGTTTCCAGAAGAAGTGTTTCCGTCTCCAAAATCCCAAAAATATGCTATAGAATTTATAGAATTGTTTACAATATTAAGCTCTGCACCCTCACTTAAAAGCAATGTATCATTCATTAAATCAAAGTCGGCTAAAAAAAATGGTGCTGAATTTATGGTAATACTTTGCACCTCATTTATACCAAAGCTTGATATTCGTATTAAATAATTATCAGGAACAAGTTCTGAGTAGGTTATTGTTTCCGCACTTACCATTCCATCTGCTACAATTGTTCCATTACCATCTAATATTTGACAACTCCAATCTGTATTTCCAAGTTTTGTAACAGATAAAACTCCATCATTATTGGCACTACAGGTCTCGTCTATTTTAGAAACAATCGCTTTAGTATAAATATTAAAATGAAGTATTGGAGCATCTTGCTGTTCAGCTAAAAAAAGGGTAATGGTAGTATCTCCAAAAATTTGAAAATGTACATTGGAAGACAAATCGGTTAAACTTATTGAGTAGTTTGGCATTATCGGATAAATTTCTTGAATATGAATAGTGTAATATCCTGTAACAGGAATCTTGGCAAATAAAACAATCGATTTATCTGAAGTGTATTCGGGTAACGAATTAATAGCCAATTCTTGACTAGGTGCAATTCGCGAATAAATTGATGGCACACTAGGATTTGGGCTAAATAATTTCCAAGCATCAAAAGAACCATCAAAATTTTCAGTTGCACCATCCAACATACGTATAATGGTTTCATCACTATAGCCATTGCCTGATAAAGTGAATCTAATTGTATTGGTATTAGAAAAGCCTTTTGTGTTCACAAAAAAAAGAACAGTAAGTATTGATAAACAGATTGTTTTCATGTTTTATTAGTATTAATTTATGAGGTAAAATTATCTAACTACAACACACTACAAAACAGTAGTTTTTCTGAATTAATAATAAATATTTTAAGTATAATTCCTTATACAACAACTATTCATTTTACATAGTTAAATTCAGAGTATCTACTCTTTTGCCAACATGTCATGTAAAGTACTTTTGATCTGTTAATCTTTAAGTATAAAAAACCATGAAAACAATTCTCATCAAACGCAAATTAACTTTAGTTATTCTTTTATTCTTTTGCTCAAATCTTAATGCACAATCTTTAATAAAAAAGGTTGATTTTGGAAAAATCTATACAAATGAATTTGTAATAAAACAGTTTTCTGGTGTACAATCTGATACAACTGCCTTTTTTAAATTTATTATCCATGAAAATCGTAATAAAAGTAATTACACACTAGAAGCTTCAATAAATGGCATCGATTTTATTACTATAGAGAAAAAAGAAGGTTATAAATCGCCAAACACAGAAGCATTAATGTATTGTTATTCAATCAATACCAATACCTATCTCGACTACAAGTTATTTAGAGTAAAAATATCTTCTGAAGATAACATCGATTATTCGCATACAATTAGGCTATACGACCTTGATCGGTTACAAAAAGAATCTTTTATCGCTAATGAAAATTAACTAGAATGAACGAAATTAAAATCATCATAGTAGAAGACAACTTAATAAACAGAAAATTATTAAAACTATTATTCAAATCCTTACCTGAAGTAAAAGTTGTAGGCGAAGCTTATAATGGAGTAGAATTACTTAAATTGTTACCTTTATTTTCTTCTATTGACCTAATAATTATGGATATTGAAATGCCCAACATGAATGGAATTGAAGCAACAGAAGAAATAAAAAAAATTATATCCCAAATTAAAGGTATTATGCAACTCTTTTTACGTAGATGCATATCATATTCAAAAAATGATAGAAGCTGGTGCTTGTGGATATATTCGAAAAGATTCTTCTTTAGATTCTTATAAAGAAGCAATTTATACAACAATCAATCATGGTGTTTATTTATCAGAAGATATCAATGATAAAACGTATAAAAAAGTTTTTAATGAACTAAAAAAAAGCTTATTAGCAAAAAAAATGTTATTTAATTGATATCCCTAATAGGTATCTTAATTTGAATGGTTGTGCCTTTTTTCACCTCACTCTTAAAATCAATTTTACCATCTAATAACTCCACGTATTTTTTTACTATAACTAGTCCCAAACCCGTTCCTTGTATGTCAGAAGTATTACTTGCTCGATAATATTTCTGAAAAAGTTTTTTTCTATCCTTTGCTGGCACACCAATTCCTTTATCAGCTACTTTTAAAACCATATATTTTTTGGTTGTTTCAGTAACCACTTCAACATCGTCATCAGAATATTTAATTGCATTTGAAAGAATATTTATAAATATACTTTTAATGAGCTGCTTGTCCGTTTTAATTAACAATTTACCCGTATGACTATAATTAATTTTTTGATTGTCTTTACAAATTATCCTCATTCTTTCAATTTCTGAAAAGATGAGTTCGTTATAATCAAATACATGAACATGTGAATCATGATTATTGTGCTCAATTTTATCTAAACTCAAGTATTCATTTAAAATTTCGAACATACTATTTACCGATGACTTGATGTATCCGTACACTTCCTTTCTTTGTTCCGTATACTCAGGTATAGGGTCGTTATAATTTTCAAGAACATCCAAGCTAATTTTAATTGCTCCTAAAGGTGTTTTAAATTCATGAGAAGCAACAGACACAAACCTTGATTTTAGCACATTCAATTCTTTTTCTTTTTCCAATGATCTTACCAGTTCTTTTGTTCGTTGATTTATTTTATGTTCTAAATGTTTGTTTAAATTTTGTAACTCTATCTTTAAACGTTTTTCTTCTGTTACATCAATTGAGAGAATAAGTACTCCTTCTGGTACTGGCTGCATTCTTAATTCAAAATATCCCTTTGATTTATCAGGATATTCAAATTCATTAACAAATCTTTCGCTTATCTGTTTTAGCATACATTTTTTTAGTACACTAAACATTTCAGTATTTTCTATGCCAGGGAAAACTTCCATCATGGTTTTTCCAAGCAGCTGTTTTTGGGTTGTTTTTCCGTGATTTGCAACAGCTTGATTTACGTACACATATTGCCATTTTTTATTAATTACTTGAACTCCTTCAAGCAATTCGTCAAATATCTTATATTTATCGACCATCATGCGTTTAAATAATTAATCGTACAAAAAAAATGATTTAAGTCATTTTTTAGATAAAAATAGTAATTTTATTAATAAATATAACATCCTATGGATTCAATTAAAATTTTAATTGCAGATGATCACACCATTATTAGAAATGGTCTCAAACTAATGTTAGATAAAAACAGCAAATTTAAAATTGTAGGCGATGTAAATTCTGGTAGTGCAGCAATCGATTTTATAGAAAAAAATTCTAATCAAGTTGATATTGTTTTAATGGATATTGACATGCCCGGTATGAATGGAATAGAAGCAACAAAAATACTTACCAGTAAACACCCTCACATTAAAGTATTGGCTCTTACCATGCATAAAGAAGAAAAGTTTATTAACGACATGATTAATGCTGGAGCACTTAGTTATATTTTGAAAGAAACTGATATCCCAGAACTCGTACAGGCAATTGAAAATACTGCACTAGAAAAAAAATACTATAGCAATGAAGTATCCATGAGTTTAATTAACGCCTTAATGAAAAAAGGAACTGACAATGGACACGATTTATCAAAACGAGAATTAGATGTTTTAAAACTCATTGCATCTGGAATGACTAATAAAGAAGCAGGAGAAAAATTATTTATAAGTGCCAGAACAGTGGAATCTCACCGAAGAAATATTTTGGATAAATTAGACTTTAAAAACACATCAGAAATGATTCGCTATGCTATTGAGAATGACTTAATATAATTAAATCATTCTCATTGAAAAATAGCATATTAACAAAACAACTATTACGAAAAAAATTGCTACAGTCTTTTCTACACTGTCTGCTTTATTATTTTTGGTGGTGGTTTTATGAATAATAGGCATAAATATCTGTTAAGTAAAATGTTATTCAGCACTTCTTAGTGTAGTGATATAATCTTCTTGTTGATCAAGTTGTTTATCTTCTTGTTCATCCAACATATAATTTGTCACTTTTCTTCTCACATTATCAGAAATCATTTTTTCGTTATGATAATTATTCAAAGCCTTAATCATGTTTTTATGACTATAACGATTACGAACAATTAAACCTTTAACAAACATAGGTGAAGACACCATTGATAATCCAATTCCAATAGGAGGAGTAATTGCCGTAAGAGCAAGTGTAATTGGAAGAAACGACATCTGACCAGTTCCTGCATTATGCCTCTTATCGAAGTACACATTTATAATTGCAATACTGGTATCATCGACACCAAATTTTGTAACACACTCTTCGTAATTAAGATGTTTACTTTGTTTTTGTTTTTTGATTTTTTCTTTAGCATAAGTACTATTGCTTAAGCTGAATAATACGGTAATTAAAATTAATGTTCTCATAATATTTATATTTTTTAGTTTAAAATTTATGGTGTAAAGTTATATTGCACAACTTCCTAAGAACAAGGGCAACAATCCCGATTTTGAGGTCAGGAAAAGGTTGATTTTAAATCCGTAAAAGTGCGAAGTGGTTTTTTTATTTTTAAGTTAATTCTACTTAAAATACTAGGTAGTTTAACTGTTATCAAAACGTAGATTGTCCACGTTTACAACGAAAACAAAAGTTCGAGACGTTTTTAACGTCGTATTAAAACAATTTTGATTTAAAAGAGGAAGTCGAAGAAAACAACCTTACAAACGCTATTTCTAACGCTCTTATTTATAACGAAGATAAGGTAGTTTTAAATTGTCATCGAAAAGATACGTGTGGTTGGGGTATTACGCAACAAACGCAAATCGAAAGCCATACAAACATTACGTACAAATGGACGAGCCGAATCGGGTAATTTTAAACCATTTTTAGTGAATTCCACTAAACCGTCGGCTTCCATTTCTTTTAATCTTTCCAAACACTCATTTAATTCAGGAAATTTTAAACTATCATCTTCCCAAGAGGTTTCGAAATGACACATGATGTTGAGTATGTGGCGGCGAATAATCAAATCTTCTTCACTTAGTAAATGCCCTCTAAAAATTGGTATTACTCCTTGGTTAACCAAATCAGTATATTCTTCAACGGTTTTGGCATTCTGTGCAAAACTGTACCACGAATCGCTAATAGAACTCATACCCAAACCAACCATCAACTGTGTTTTGCTGGCGGTGTAACCCATAAAATTACGGTGCAATGTTTTGTTTTTCATGGCTTTATACATCGAGTCGGAGGGCAACGCAAAATGATCCATACCAATTTCTACATAACCTAAATCGGAAAGCATTTTTTTGCCCGTTTCGTATAGTTCTCTTTTCAATTCTGCCGAAGGCAAATCGTTTTCGTCGTAACCACGTTGCCCAACACCTTTAATCCATGGCACATGAGCATAGCTATAAAATGCAATTCTATCGGGTTTTAAGCTTTTGGTTTTTGTAATGGTATCCACCATACTTTCTTTGGTTTGGTGTGGCAACCCAAAAACCAAATCGTGGCTAATAGAATTGTATCCTATTTTTCGAGATAGCTCAGTAACTTCTTTTACTCTCTCAAACGGCTGAATACGGTTTATGGTTTTTTGCACCTTTAAATCGTAATCTTGCACACCAAAACTGTTGCGGTTAAAACCTAAATCGAACAAAAATTGCAAATGTTTTTCGGTGGTATTGTTGGGGTGAGCTTCAAAGCTAAACTCAAATTCATCGCATTTTTCGGCTTTTGCCAAAATTCCGTTGATTAGTTTGGTTAAATTTTCGGGACTAAAAAAAGTTGGTGTACCTCCACCCAAATGAATTTCTTTAATTCGTGGTTTTGCTGGAAAAATTTCGCAATACAAATTCCATTCTTTAAGCACAACATCTACATAAGGTTCTTCAACACTGTGTTGTTTAGTAATTCGTTTATGGCAACCACAAAACGTACACAGGTTTTCGCAAAAAGGCAAATGAATATAAATACTAATTCCTTCGGTTTGGTTGCTTTCGTTAAACGATTTTACAGCTGTTTTAACCCAATCGTTGTAATCAATTCCTTTTTCGTCCCAAAACGGAACAGTAGGATAACTGGTGTAACGTGGACCTGCAATGTTGTATTTTTGTATTAAATTATTCATAAAACTTTACTGTGTTTTGAGTGGTGGGTAATGTGTTTGGTTATTGTAAACTGAGTGCTGTATACTGATTCCTGTCTCCTGACTCCTAATTACTAAACCTTTCATTCCTGATTTTCTCACCCATTTTTTTTCCTAAATCGCGTATTTCGTTGGCTAATGCAGTATCATTGGTAGCTCTTTCATAAGCATCGCCCATGGTTATAATAGATTGGTAATAAAAGTGTTTCATTTCATCAACCATCATTTCTTTTGTCCATAAATCGATACGCAAGGTATTTCGTTCTTTTTTATCCCAAAGACTAAGCATAATCGACTTACATTCTTTTAGTCCTACTTCTCCAGAATCGTCGGCTTGCCATTCTATTTTTTCTGGAACATGATTATCGTCGAGTGTTATTTTAAAGTTGATTTCTGATTTTTTCATGCTATTTTTTTCTTTTGAACTAGAAGCAAAGCTTTTTAAAAAGCTTTGCTTCTAATTTAATTTATGGTTTATATTTCGATTGATTTAATATTTTTTGTGCGTCGTTTTCATTCATCAATTCTTGCAAAGTTAGTTTAGGATTGTTTTCCATATATTTTTTTACAACTTGCCAGCCAACCCACTGCCCAACTTTACCTGGTGAACCCTCAGGAAATCCTTGCACAAATGGAGCTTCGCCCATGTATTTAATAATTTCTTGGGTTTCTTTGGTGTAAAACAACTCATTATCAACCAAATAAAACCAAATTTGTTTTTCGTTATCAAAACACCACGCCAACTGTTCTTCTGTATAACCTATTTTAAGGTGTTCTTTTTCAAACGGTGTAAGTTTATCTAAAACATAAAGCAATTTGCCTTGATGAACCATTTCGGACAGGAGGTTTGAATTCGATTCTGTTAATTCAAATTCTGTAGCAACCCAAGCCATAATTGCCGATGTTACCAAATGATTTTTAGTCATGTTAGCTACTTTGTATTGTGGCAAACCCAATTGAACATAAGGTTTATAATCGGCACCTAAAAACATATCTAACCCAATGCCTAAATAAGCCGAATCGGTGGCAATAGCATAATTAAACCCAGAAGTGTAAGTAATAATTTCGGGCACTTGTTTACTCGGAAAGTAATGTTTATACAATTTGAACGATTCGGTAAGTTGATTTTGGTATGGCGAAAAATCTTGGTAAATTTCATCAACCTTTTTTTGCACCTCATTTACATACGAATCGTTTTTAAAAGCATTCAAATAATAATAAACCGAAGGGTCGTTTATTTCTGAAATAGTGATGATGTTTTCTACAAAATGAGTAAAGAAAATTCCGTAATCGTTTTTAAGTTGAGCAATTTCTACATCAGTAATATTATTGTAAGTAAAAAGTTGTTGTTCGAAGCGTTTAACCTTTAAATCTAATTGAATACTTGATGTATTAACTTCAGAGTTATTTTCCTGACAAGAAAACACCACCAAACTCAAAACCAATAGTATTGAATAATGAAGTGTTGAAAAATTAGATTTTATTAATCTCATTCGGCTTTGTATTAAACGTAAGTTTGTATAAAAATTAGTCATGAAACTAAACGCAAAAATACTCACTTTAACGCTATTTGGTTTTTTATTTTCAAACCTTTATTCACAAGAAAATAACGACCCCGAAGTTAAATTTCAAAAAGAGGCTCCGTCGTTCCGATTGGGCTTGCATTTTTCTCCAAATTTATCGTGGTTTGGATTAAACACAACTGGCTACGAAAAAGATGGCTCTCGAATGGGTTTTGCTTACGGAATTTCAACCGAATTTTTTCTAGCAAAAAACTACTTGTTTTCAACAGGATTTAGCATCAACAACGTTGGCGGAAAAATGAAATACGAAGGCGTTTATGAAAATTTAGGCGTAAGTGTTGCATCATCAGTAAAACAATCGATAAAAGTAAATTTTATTGATATTCCATTGATGTTAAAAATGAGAACCAACGAAATTGGCTACATGACTTATTACGGAAAGTTTGGTTTTATTGCTGGAATAAAATACAACTCAAAATCGAATTATGAATACGTTGACCAAAACAGCATTAAACAAACCGATGTAAATAATTCGAGTAACATTTCGTTTTTTAACATGAATTTGGTTGTTGGTGGTGGTGCCGAATACAACTTGAGCGGAAATACCAATATTATGTTTGGAATATCTTACCACAACGGATTTATTGACATCTCGAAATCAAAAACACACGAAATTAATGCTTTAGGAAAAGCAGCCATTGGAGCCGATGGCAAACCTGTTTATACCGACAAAGGAGTTAGTGCTACTTTAAATTATTTCTCCTTAGATTTGGGCATCTATTTTTAAATTTTACTGTTTGAAAACCGAAAAAGTAATAGCTCACATTGTTGATTGGCTAAGTGGTTACGCCAAAAAATCAGGAACAAAAGGTTTTGTTATTGGCATATCAGGAGGTATTGATTCGGCAATAACATCAACTTTGGCAGCTAAAACAGGATTAAAAGTGCTTTGTTTAGAAATGCCAATACATCAAGATCAAACACAAGTTCAGCGAGCCGAAAATCATATCCATTTTTTAAAAAGTAAGTTCAACAATGTTTCATCAATAAAAACAGATTTAACTCCTGTTTTTGATGAATTTACTCGTTCCACAAAAACCAAAAATGAAACCGAATTAGAAAAATTAGCCCTTGCAAACACACGTTCGAGGCTACGAATGACGACTTTGTACTATTATGCCCAACTTAACCAAAGTTTGGTGTTAGGAACAGGTAATAAAATAGAAGATTTTGGAGTTGGTTTTTTTACTAAATATGGCGATGGTGGCGTAGATTTAAGTCCTATTGCAGATTTAACCAAAACCGAAGTGTATGAAATTGGAAAACAACTTGGTGTTATTAATGAAATTTTAATTGCTCCGCCAACCGATGGGCTTTTTGGTGATGAAAGAACCGACGAGCAACAAATTGGTGCAACCTATCCTGAATTAGAGTGGGCAATGCAACTAATTGAAAATAACGACACCGTTGATAAAACAAAATTTTCAAAAAGAGAAGCAGAAGTATTTGAAATTTTTAGCCGATTAAACCGAATTAATCAACACAAAATGAATCCCATTCCAGTTTGTGTAATTCCTGATGAATTGAGGTAAAAAGTTATTGAACGCTGATGACAAGATTATTATGATTTCTTCTTGCCTACGGCAAGAATTATCTGTGTTAATCATAAAAATCTGTGTACTTGCTTTTTGGCAAGTCTGCGTTCCAATTTTAGCATTTTATCATATATTACCACTACTAAAAATAGTTCATAACTCCTTAAAATAGTTTAAAACCTTAATTCACTTCTTATGGTTTAAATCGTGCTTTTTTGCTAAATTTGTATTCCTTTTTATTATCAATTTTTTATCACATTATAATTTCATAATTAGCTATGGCCACACAAAATTTTTCGGCTCGACACATTGGTCCAAGAGAGTCTGATGTTAAAGAAATGTTATCGGCAATTGGTGTAAATTCAATTGACGAACTAATTAATCAAACCATTCCTTCTAAAATTAGATTGAAAAAAGAATTAAACCTTGACAAACCACTTACTGAGTTTGAATATTTAAACCACATAAAAGATTTATCGAGTAAAAACAAGTTGTTTAAATCTTATATCGGATTAGGTTATTACAACACCATTTTGCCGTCCGTAATCAAACGAAATATTTTTGAAAATCCAGGATGGTATACTGCTTACACTCCATATCAAGCCGAAATTTCTCAAGGTCGTTTAGAGGCTTTGTTGAACTTCCAAACAATGGTATTGGATTTTACAGGAATGGAAATTGCCAACGCATCTTTATTAGATGAAGGCACTGCTGCCGGAGAAGCTATGATTATGGCTTATGCCAACAGAAGTAAAGAAGCAAAAGCTGCTGGTGCAAATCAATTTTTTGTTTCAGACAAATGTTTACCTCAAACCATTTCGGTTTTAAAAACTCGTTCCACACCACTTAACATCGAATTAATTATTGGAGATTTCAACACTTTCGAATTTACCGATAAAGTATATGGTGCATTGTTACAATATCCTGATGTAACTGGTCAAATAAACGATTATGCAGCTTTTACTACTAAAGCTCATAACAATGGTAGTTTGGTTGTAGTTGCTGCCGATTTATTGAGTTTAGCTTTATTAACTCCTCCTGGCGAATGGGGTGCTGATGTAGTAGTGGGTTCTACCCAACGATTTGGTGTTCCAATGGGATTTGGAGGTCCTCACGCTGCTTATTTTGCTACAAAAGATGAATACAAAAGAACCATGCCAGGTAGAATTATAGGTATATCGATTGACGAAAAAGGAAACCGTGCATTGCGAATGGCACTACAAACTCGTGAGCAACATATTAAACGCGACAAAGCAACATCAAACATTTGTACAGCTCAAGTTCTTTTAGCTGTAATTGCTGGTATGTACGCAGTATATCATGGTGCAGAAGGCGTTAAAAATATTGCATCAACAATAAACGACTTAACTGGCAAATTAGCTTCAAAACTAGATGCTCTTGGTTTAAAACGCGTAAACAATACTTTTTTTGACACTTTAACTGTAGAAGTTTCTGCTGAACAAAAACAAAAAATTAATGAACTTGCATTAGCAAAAAACATCAACCTTTTCTATTTCAACAACAACATTTCTATTAGTTTAGGCGAAACAGAAAACGAGCACGATGTTGAAGTTATTGCTTCCATTTTTGCTACTGCTTTAGGGAAAACTGCTTCTGCAGGAAATGTCATAAACGGAATTCCGGCAAACTTAAAACGAACTTCTGCATATTTAACTCATGAGGTATTTAATAAATACCATTCAGAGTCGGAAATGATGCGTTACATTAAACGACTAGAAAATAAAGATTTATCGCTAACTCACTCGATGATTTCATTAGGTTCGTGTACCATGAAATTAAATGCTGCAACAGAACTTATTCCATTAGGATGGGCTGAGTGGGCAAATATTCATCCATTTGTTCCAACCGAACAAGCACAAGGCTATAGAGAGATGCTTGCTGGTTTAGAAAAAGATTTAGCAGAAATTACAGGATTCGATGCTGTTTCATTACAACCAAACTCGGGAGCACAAGGCGAATACGCTGGATTAATGGTTATTCGTGCTTACCACGAAAGCAGAGGTGATTCTCATCGAAATATCGCATTAATTCCATCTTCTGCACACGGAACAAACCCTGCAAGTGCTGTAATGGCTGGTATGGAAGTAGTAGTTACCAAATGTGATGAAAAAGGAAATATTGACGTTGCTGATTTAAAAGCAAAAGCCGAACAATACAAAGACTCGCTTTCTTGTTTAATGGTTACATATCCATCAACACACGGTGTTTTTGAAGAAAGCATCATGGAAATTACAGATATCATTCACCAAAATGGTGGCCAAGTATATATGGATGGTGCAAACATGAATGCTCAAGTTGGATTGACCAACCCTGCTAACATTGGGGCAGATGTTTGTCATTTAAACCTACACAAAACTTTTGCTATACCTCACGGTGGTGGCGGACCAGGAGTTGGACCAATTGGTGTTGCAAAACATTTAACTCCATTCTTACCATCAAACCCTGTAATTTGTACTGGTGGAGATAAAGCAATAACAGCTATTTCGGCAGCTCCTTGGGGAAGTGCTTATGTATGCCTAATTTCTTATGCTTATATTAAAATGCTAGGAACAGAAGGTTTAAAAAAATCAACTCAGTTTGCAATTTTAAATGCAAACTACATGAAATCGAAGTTAGAAAAACATTATGGCATTTTATATACCAACGAAAATGGTAGAGTGGCTCACGAAATGATTTTAGAATGTAGAGATTTTAAACAAGCATCGGGTGTTGATGTAACAGATATTGCAAAACGATTAATGGATTATGGTTTCCATGCTCCAACGGTATCATTTCCTGTTGCAGGAACTTTAATGGTTGAACCAACCGAAAGCGAAAGCAAAGAAGAATTAGACCGTTTTGTTGAAGTAATGATTGCCATTAGAAATGAAGTTAATGAAATAATTTCGGGTGTTGCCGATAAGGAAGATAATGTATTACATCATGCTCCACACACAGCAAAAGAAATAACAGCCGATGAATGGAACCACAAATATTCGAGACAAAAAGCTGCTTATCCGTTAGAATGGCTTCAAGGAAGCAAGTATTGGCCAACTGTTGCTCGTGTCGACAACGCTTATGGCGATAGAAATTTAGTTTGTAGCTGCAATCCTATTGAGGATTATATGCAAGCTGAAGCATAAAAAAAAATTGCACAAAAAAAGCCCGAAGAAAATTCTTCGGGCTTTTTTGTACGTCAAAATATAGATTATGCTTTTTTTACATCTACTGCATTTAGACCTTTTCTTCCTTCTTTAACATCGTAAGTTACTTCGTCGTTATCGCTAACTTGATCGATTAAACCACTAACGTGAACAAAATACTCTTCTCCAGTTTCGTTATCTTTGATAAATCCGAAACCTTTAGTTGTGTTAAAAAATTTTACTGTACCAGTTTTCATAATTATGTTTAAAAAATTTTAACGAAAATACAGAAAAAAAGTATTCAAACACAAATCGTTAAAAAATATGTGCATTTTATTCTAAAAACTAGCAATATTCATTAAAAGCAGCTGCTAAATTTTCAGCAATCATTTCTGCAGGTCTTCCTTCAATGTGATGTCTTTCAATAAAATGAACTAATTTTCCATTTTTAAACAAAGCCATACTTGGTGAAGATGGAGGATAAGGCAGTGTGTATTTTCTTGCTTGAGCAACAGCCTCAGGGTCAACACCAGCAAAAACAGTAACTATTTTATTAGGTTTTTTATCATTTGTTATCGCAATTCTTGCTGCTGGACGAGCATTTGCTGCAGCACATCCACAAACCGAATTTATTACAACAAATGTTGTTCCTTCACTATTTATTGCATCATCAACTTGTTTTGGTGTTGTTAGTTCTTCAAAACCCGCAGAAGTCAATTCTGACTTCATTGGGGCTACTAATTCTGGCGGATACATATTTTATCTTTTTAGGTTTATAAAATTTTTATTATTTAGACTGATTCAAAATTAGGAATTAAATAAGCTATACCATGGTATTTAATGAAATATTTTTATTAATTAAAGCAACCTTTTTAATACATTTACGACTAACAAACATAAGTGTTTAAAATTTCTATGTAATCAATTTTATGAATAAGTTTCTATTAATAAATATTCTAATACTTGTATTTAATTTTCAGATTTACAGTCAAGGTACTACTTGCTCACAATCTGATCCTTTTTGTACAGGAACAACATATACTTTCCCTAACAACACAGGACAACCAAACGCATCATCTACGGATCCTGGCAATAATTACGATTGCTTAACAACGCAACCTAATCCAGCTTGGTATTACATGGAGGTTGCAACAGCGGGTAACATTGACATTGGAATTAGCCAAGTAAATGCCTCTGGAACTGGTATTGATGTTGATTTTATTTTATATGGCCCTTATGATAATTTAACTCAAGCTATGAGTTATTGTGGCAATCATGGTAATGCAACAACTGCTTCAGATCCTAATCAGGTTATAGATTGCAGTTATGATCCAGCTCCTACAGAAACTGCTAATATACCAAATGCTCAAGTTGGAGATGTATATGTATTGTTACTAACCAATTATGCAAATCAATCAGGAACAATATCCTTCTCTCAAACTGGTGGTACAGGTGCTACTGATTGTAACATATTAAATCCATGTGTTATTTCAGCATTAACAGCAACACCAGGAACTTGTCAAGTGGCAACTAATACTTATTCTGTATCAGGCTCAATAACATTTACCGATGCTCCAACAACAGGCACTTTAACAGTAACCAATTCTTGTGGAGGCTCACAAACATTTAATGCACCATTTACAAGCCCTCA
Organism: Flavobacteriales bacterium; assembly: GCA_015075325.1. GTDB lineage: Bacteria > Bacteroidota > Bacteroidia > Flavobacteriales_E > Vicingaceae > Vicingus. Next base: position 73,881 of record JABTUP010000002.1, read on the forward strand.
AGCTTATAGTTTAACTGGGTTGACCTCAAATGGTGCAGCTTGTACAGTAACAGCGGTATTTTCTGCCGATGCAGGATGTACTCAAACATCTAATTATACCGCACCAGCTGCTTGTACGCCAAGTTGTTCCATAACTGGATTAACAGTACTAACAACAGGCTGTGATGCTAATGGAGAATATACCACTAGTGGAGAAGTAACCTTTACCAATCCACCAGCAACAGGCAATTTGGTAATAGAAGATTGTAATGGAATACAACAAACCATATCAGTAGTTGGACTTGTTAGTCCATTTAATTATAGCCTAACAGGACAAACAGCCGATGGGGCTGCTTGCGACATAACTGCATATTTTAGTGCTGATGCAGCATGCACACAAACACTTGCTTACCCTGCACCAAGTTGTAATTGCAGTATCGATAATCTTACAGCACAACAAGGTTTTTGTAATGGTGTTACCAATACTTTTGAGTTAGAAGGAATCGTTGAATTTAGTTTTCCACCTGCAACAGGCACATTAACCATAACTGTAGATAATGGAACAGGAACTTATGACACCACAATCAACGCTCCTTTTACAAGCCCACAGACATGGAGTATAAGTGGAATTCCTGCTGATGGAGCAAATTATTCTGTAACAGCAACATTTTCTTCAGATGCTGCTTGTACAGTAACAGCAAACGGAACAGCACCACCCGATTGTTCTTGTGCAGCACAAATAGGAACCTTTAATGCAGATATTATTGGAAACGGAATAAACGATTATCAGCTTTGTTTTGGAGATGTACTTGATATTACCTCTAATAACGATTATTATTATCCTGACGAAGCAACTGCACCACCAATTCCAGCTCCGTATGGATATAATCCAGGGTTAGCATATTTAATTTACAGCTGCCCACCTACAATAGGAACATTTCCTAGTTCAGATACCAATCAGGTTATTACAAACGACCCTTGTTTATTAGGTGTAGCCACTTTTGGTGATGATTTAAGTTTGTTAAATGATTTAGGTAGTGTAGGAGCCCCTTTTAATAATAGCACAGTATATTATGTTCCTATTACTTTTTATGATACATTAAATGGGATATATTCTTATACCAACACCAACATTACCTGTTTTAGTATGGGCTCCCCCATAGCCGTACAATACCTACCCGAAGTAACCAGCAGTTTACCAACAGAGAACTGTGCCGCAGGCACCTTTACCGTAACCATAAACGGAGGCTTACCAGAATTAGACGGCAGTAGCTTTACAGCAAGCAACCTATTACCAGCCACTGCAAGTTTTGTAAACACCACAGCAGCAAACGGAGGCACCATACAAATAACAGGCTTACAACATGGCGACAACTATAGTTTTGATGTAGCCGATGCCAATGGTTGCCCGATAACCATAACAGGAGGTCCGTTTACAGGAGCACCAGTAGTAAGTGCCGGGCAAGCCGATACCAGTTGTACCCTAACCTACACCCTAAACGCAAGTTTAAGCCACGGCACAGGAGCATGGACAGGACCAGCAAACATTAGCTTTTCAGATGCAACAAGCCCAACAGCAACAGCAACTAGTACCACAACAGGCACCTACACCCTAACTTGGACAGGAACAAGTATGCCAGGCTGTACCGATGTAGAAACAGTAAACATTACCTTTACTCAAATGAGTACTCCTGTTACACCAGTAAATGTAAGTTGTAATGGAGGTAGTGATGGTCAAATAACCGTAGCACCACAAGGAGGGATACCACCTTATAGTTACGCATGGAGCACATCTACAAATACAACACCATTAGAAACCAACCTAAGTGCAGGTACAGTAACCGTAACCGTAACAGATGCCGCAGGATGCTCAGCAGACTCTACTATTACCATAACCGAACCAGCAGCATTCGGATTAAGTATAACCAATACAACCAATGTAACCTGTAAATCGGGTAACGATGGAGCCGCAACAGCGAGCGTATCAGACATTACAGATACCTACACCTATAGCTGGAACACAACGCCAGTTCAAGCCACTGCTAGTGCTACAGCATTAACAGCAGGAACTTATACTGTAATAGCAACACAAGTATCAAGCGGTTGCACCGATACAACAACAGTAACCATTACCGAACCCGACTCTGTATCTATTGCAACCATTAGCTCAAATGATACCATTTGTTCAGGACAAAGCACCACGTTAACAGCAACAGCAACAGGAGGTTCTGGTTCGGGATATGTTTACACATGGAACAATGGCTTGGGAGCAGGACAAAACCAAACAGTAACACCACCAGCAAACACATCAACAACCTACACAGTAACCGCTGTAGATGCAAATGGCTGTCCTTCAAATAGCAAAAGTGTTACCGTTACCGTTCACCCTAATTTAACTGTTGTTGCTAGTGCAGATAATACCATTTGCCCTGGAACAAGTGCAACAATAAGTGCAACTCCTGCAGGAGGCAATGGAGGACCTTATTCTTATACATGGACACCAAACACCAACATCAGTAGTACAACAGCACAAAGCCCAACGGTAACTCCAGCGGTAAGCACAACATATACAGTTACTTTAAGCGATGGTTGTTCACCAGCAGTAACCGACCAAGTAACCATAAGCTTGTACAATTTGCCTCAACCAAATTTTAGATCTGACACCCTAAGTTTGTGTATTGAACCTAGAGAAGCCATTACATTCTACAACACCACAAACTCTGCAAATGGAATGCTAGACACTAATAGCGTAATGTGGGATTTTGGCGATGGAACTTCACCTGTTAGTCAGCCCTGGGATACCATTTCACACACATACAATCAACCAGGAACATATAATGTTAGTTTGTTTGTTAAAAGTGAAGTTATTCAAGGAAATTGCTCAAACGATACTACAAAGGTAGCTATGATAACAGTTTATGATTTGCCAATAGCCGATTTTACATCAAACCCAAATCCAACCAGCATGTTTGAGCCAGAGGTTCAATTTACTGATCAAAGCCAAGGATTTATTAACCAACATTTTTGGGATTTTGCAGGCTTAGATTCCAGCTCATATCCAAACCCCATTTACAGCTTCCCCGATTCAACAAATGGTGATTATCCTGTAAAATTAACAGTTACTGATATTCATGAATGTGTTGATACCATTACCAAAATGGTTAAAATTAAAGGCGAATTTGGCATTTACATTCCCAACGCATTTACCCCAGATTTTGACTTTAAAAACGACCAGTTTGGACCTCAAGGTTTTGGAATTTCTGCCGAAGATTATCGCTTCATGATTTTTGACCGTTGGGGCGAAAAATTGTTCGATACAGATATTTTATTTAAGCCTTGGAATGGTTTTTATAAAGGAAACAGAGTTCAAGAAGGGGTGTATGTTTGGAAACTCTTTTTCAAAGACATTAACGGCAAAAAACACGAACGTGTTGGGCATGTAACTATTATTCAGTAATTAATAATTAATCAATATCTTAGTTAAGGAGGTAAAAATTTTACCTCCTTTTTTATTATATCATACCAATAAAAGATTGAATAGCTAAAGCATACGATTTAAGTCCAAAACCAGCAATAACACCCAAGCAGTTTTTAGCCATTAATGATTGGTGTCTGTATTCTTCTCGAGCATAAACATTAGAAATGTGAACTTCTACAACTGGTGTTGATATTCCTGCAATAGCATCAGCAATTCCTATTGAGGTGTGGGTGTAAGCTCCAGCATTCATTATTATACCATCAGCAGTAAAACCAACTTCGTGAAGTTTATTAATCAATTCTCCTTCCACATTACTTTGATAATATTCAAAAGCCACATGAGGAAATTGTGTTTTTAACGATTCAAAATATTCTTCAAAAGAGATTTTACCATAAACTGCTGTTTCTCTCTTTCCCAATAAATTTAAATTAGGGCCGTTGATAATTATTATTTTCATAAATCAAAACTGATTGACAAAGATATATATTTGCTTAACATGAATTGGAATTCTATACTAAAAGGCTTTAAAGCGTATCTTCAATTGGAGCGTTCGTTATCCGAGAACTCGGTAGATGCTTATTTAAGAGACATTATTAAATTAAAGCAATTTTGTGAGTTACAAGGAATATCGGTTCAACCAGAAAAATTAACACAACAACAATTAGAACAATTTATATCTTTTGTTAGCGAATATGGGCTTAGTGCAAGGACTCAAGCACGAATTCTTTCAGGAATTAAAGCGTTTTACAAGTACCTTTCTATTGAAGATATTATTGACGAAAACCCTACGGAACTATTAGAAGCTCCAAAAATTGGACGAAAATTACCCGATGTACTAAGTATAGAAGAAATAAATGAATTGATTAGTGCAATTGATTTGAGCAAACCAGAAGGAGAACGAAACAAAGCCATTCTTGAAACCATGTATAGTTGTGGCTTGAGAGTTTCTGAATTAATTAATTTAAAATTATCAAACTTGGTTTTTAACGAAGGTTTTATTCATGTTGTTGGTAAAGGAAGTAAAGAGCGTATTGTTCCAATTGGAAGTATTGCAATTAAACACATCAATATTTATATTCAATCGGTTCGAAACCATCAACAAAACATTACAAAAAGCAGTGAAGATATTCTGTTTTTAAACCGTAGAGGAGCCAAACTTACCCGAGTAATGATATTTACTATTATTAAACAATTGTGTAAAAAAGCTGGAATAAACAAATCCATTAGCCCACATACGTTGAGACATTCGTTTGCTACACATTTGGTTGAAGGAGGTGCCGATTTACGAGCAGTTCAGGAAATGCTGGGACATGAGTCAATTACCACTACCGAAATTTACACTCATCTTGATAGAGATTATTTACGACAAGCAATTTTAGATTTTCATCCAAGAGCAAAATAAAAAAAAGTAATTTTAAGCACCTTTTATATTTTTTATGCCACACAGAATAACTGAAAGTAGTTGGAGAAACGAAATGAATGTTTCGGTAACCAAATATCATCTCATCACTTGTTGGGTTGGTGTGGTTTTCAATCTTTTATTTTTTGTTGCCGATTATTTTAACATCCCTGAATATTGGGCTTCTTTTTTAACGGTTCGAGTTGTTGTTTCATTAACCATTTTATTTTTTATTTTAACTTACAAGAGGTTAACTATTCCTATTGAGTTTTTAGGTTTTATACCTGTTTTTTTAATTTCCATTGAAAATGCTTACATGTGGAGTGTAATGGATTTAACCCATTTTCAACAACACACCTTTGCATATTTAGCTTTGTTTATTGGTTCAGGAATGTTTGTATTGTATAGATCATTTTATTCGTGGATAATTGTTGTCGTTTCGTTATTGGCGAATATTATTTTGTTAAAATTAAATAGCCCACTAACCTTTGATGAAATCATGGTAAATGGAGGTTTTTTAACTTTTGCGGTATCAATTTTTTCCGTATTCCTTATTCGTGCTAGGTTTAACTTAACTAAAAAAGAAATTATTTCTCGACTTGCACTTAAAGCAACAAACGAAGAATTGTCGGTTAAAAATGAAGTAATAGAAGAAAAAACCAAAGAAATTGTAGATAGCATTAATTACGCAAAACGAATACAGCTAGCCCTAATCACACCCGAAGAATTACTAAAGAAAACTGTTCCAAACGCATTCGTTTTTTTTCAACCAAAAGATATTGTGAGTGGCGATTTTTATTGGTTTGCCGAATTATCTACCACAAAAGAAGGTACTGATAATGAACAATTAGTAGTGTTCTGTGTTGCCGATTGCACAGGTCATGGAGTTCCTGGGGCTTTTATGAGTTTAATTGGCATGAAAATTTTAAACCAATCCATTAAACAAAAAGAAGTTAACAGCCCAGCTGAAGCATTAGACTTTTTAAATGCTCAAGTTTATGGTACCATGAATAAACACGCTTCTAAAGACAGCATTGTTAGAGATGGAATGGACGCCGTGCTTTTTGCTATTAATTTCAACAAACTTACCTTGAGTTTTGCTGGAGCAAACAATTCGTTATACATTGTTAGAGATAAAGAAATTATAGAACTAAAGCCAGATAAACAACCCATTGGAGCTTATGAGGCTCAGCAATCTTTTACTAACCACATTTTTCAATTAAAAAAAGGAGACACAATTTATGCAACCACTGATGGATATATCGACCAATTTGGAGGCCACGAAGGTAAAAAACTAAAATCGAAAAAATTTAAAGAGAAACTAATAGAGTGTGTTGATTTACCAATAGAACAACAAAAAGATTTTTTAAGTACTTTCTTTAATAACTGGAAAGGCTCTCTTGAACAGTTGGATGATGTTTGCATTCTTGGTGTTAAAATATAAAGATTAACTATCTTTACGAACCCATTTACTAACGATGAGATTTTTTTTAGCAACAATACTTTTATTAACCATAGCTTTATCATGCCGAAAAGCCATTGAAAAACCCACTTGGGATGTTGATGTTATTGCTCCGTTAGTTAATACCACACTAAACATAAACCAACTTTTACCCTCCAATGTTCTCGAAACAAATAGCGATAGTTCTCTAAAAATTGTTTACAGCACCGACATTTTTAATATCGATGTTGATTCATTATTTAAAATACCCGATACAACAATTACCGAAATTTATACCGTACCATTAAATCTAATTGCCGACCCTGGCGATGCTTTTTACAGCAACGATGAAGAACGACCTTTAGGAGTTAGCAACGGAGTTGAATTAAATTACGCATCTATAGAGTCGGGATTTATTGAAATTGAAGTGTTTAACGACATTAGAGAAAAAGTATTGGTTACCTATAAAATTTTAAGTGCAACTAAATTTGGCGACACATTAACCCTAACTGAACTTATAGATGCCGGAACTTCTTTTCAGCCTGGATACTTAAAAAAACGCATCGATATAAGTAATTACGATTTAAATTTAACAGGAATTAATGGCAACAAAACCAACACTCTTGTTACAAAAGCAGTAGCTTCGGTTGATACAAATGGTTCAACAGTAAATATTAACATCGGGCAAAAATTAAAATACATCAATACCTTAAAAGATGTTGTTCCTTACTATGTTAAAGGTTACTTTGGCAGCCAAAACTATCGTTTTGGTCCTGAAACCACAAATTTTAAGGTTTTTGATCGAATAATTGATGGAACAATTGATATTGAAGATGTAGATGTAAACCTTAGTTTTGAAAATGGTATTGGTGTTGATGCCCAACTTATTATTAACCAATTAAAAACAGTCAATACCAATAACGGAGCACAAGCATCGCTTTCTCACTCAATAATTGGCTCTCCAATAAACATCAACAGGTCAACCGAAACCAATTCAATACCAGAGGTAAATTATACTTCTTATTTCAATCAACTAACCACCTCAAACTCTAACATCGATAATTTGATTGAATTGTTTCCTAACGAGCTTTTATACGACATCAATTTGCTTATTAATCCGTTTGGAAACATTTCTGGAAGCAACGATTTTGTATACAAAAAACACCCGCTAAAAACTAAACTGAATGTTGAATTTCCTCTTTCATTTGTGGCAAACAATTTAACACTTATTGATACCGTTGATTTTAATTTAGAAAAAAATTCATCGGACAAAATTATTGAAGGAACTCTTTTTATTTATGCCAACAACGGCTACCCTTTTGATGCAACACTTGGTTTAGAATTACTCGATGAAAACTCAAATCCAATAAAAAGTTTACCTATTTCTAATTATATTGCTTCTGCTACAGTTGATGCCAACCTTAAAGTTTCCTCAAAAACAGAATCTGTTTTGGCAATTCCTCTTTCCCGAGTTGATATTGACGACTTGTACCGTTCAAAAAAAATAATTATTAAAACCGCCTTTAACACTACCGCAAAACCTCAATTTGTAAAAATTTACGAGAACTATAATATTTCAATCAAAATGGTTGGCGACTTTGCTTATCAAATTAATTAAATGGTAATGAAAATTTTTTACAGCATAACCATTCTATTGTTGTTAGTTTCTGAAGGTATTGCCCAGCAAACCAATACTTTTTTCAACGACACCATTCCTCGATTAAGTATTAGCATCAACGGACAATTCGATTATGGCTCAAACGTAGCCAGCAATGAGTTTATCAATAAATTTATTTTTGGAGGAGAAATTGACCAACAAAATAAAACCAAACTTTATAAAAATTTAGGCTCGATAAACACCATTGGTGGCGACTTTAATCTAAACCTCAAAGCCGAAATACCTATCGATTCCTTTCTCGGAAAAACCAATTTTTCCTTTTTAATTGGTATTGAACACAACGAGCATTTTGATGGTAAATTTTCAAGCGATTTATCAAAAATTATTTTTGACGGAAACAAACCATTTGCTGGAAAACACGCAAACATAAGTGGTACCAACTTTAACTACATCAACTACCAACAGTTAAACTTTGGGTTCATCAACTTTAAAAAAAGTCGCCAAAAAACAGCTCGCGAAGGAGCTGTATTTTCAATTATTAAAGCACAAGAACATCAGGCAATTATAATCCCTGACGGATCATTATTTACCGAACAATTTGGCAAACAATTAGAAGTGGACATTAACTACACCTACAACAGTAGCGATAGCACAAAAAAAGGAATAAAAGCATTTAATGGAATTGGAATTTCAACCGATTTATTTACTGAGTTTTATGTAAAAAACAACGGTAAAATAAGCATCGAAATAAACGATTTAGGGTTTATTCAATGGGACAAAAAATCGATACAAATTGAAGCCGACACACTGCTAATTTACGATGGCGTTGAAGTAGATAATGTTTTTGATTTAAACGATAGTATTATTTCTTCATTTTCACAAGATTCTCTTTTAGATTATGTATCGACTAAAAAAAGCAAAGGTGGTTATGCCATTGCACTTCCAACAAGTATTAACCTAAACTACCAGCACACCATTAATAGCAAATGGAATGCTTCTATAGGAATTAAGCACCGAATTTTAGCCAATTATTTCCCTTTGATTTACAGTAATATTCAATATTACATCACTCCAAAATTTATTGTTCAAGGCAATTTATTGTACGGTGGTTACGGAAAATTTAACGGTGGAATAACCATAGCTAAACAATTTAAAGATAATTTTCAATTGGTTGTTGGAACAACTCATTTGGGAGCATTTATACTTCCTTCTGCAACCTATAGCAATAATGGATTTTTACAATTAAAGGTGTATTTTTGATAAAAAAACCGCCAAGACGCTAAAAAATAGAACACAGATGACACGGATTTAACAGATTAACACTGAGATAAATGGAGCTTTTACATAAAGAAATCACAGATAAAGTTATCAAGGCATTTTACAAGGTATATAATGAACTTGGTTTTGGTTTTTTAGAAAAAGTGTATGAGAATGCTTTATTTCTGGAATTGATTGCTATTGGTCTATATTGCGAAAAACAGAAACAAATAAAAGTATATTATAACTCACAAATAGTAGGCGAATACTTTTCGGATATAATTGTAAATAATTGCGTTATTCTTGAACTAAAAGCAGCAGAATCTTTATGTGAAGAACACGAATTGCAGTTAATCAATTATCTTAAAGCTACAGAAATAGAGATCGGTTTACTTTTAAATTTTGGTAAAAAACCAGAGTTTAAAAGAAAAATATTTACTAATGATAAAAAGTCGGTAAAAATTCAATAAACTTTGGAAAGAGAAAGTGTGATAGCAAATCCGTTTAAACCAGTATTATCAGTGTCATCTGTGTTCTATTTTTGTAACTATTTGCCAACTAGTAATTTTAATAAAGGATTTAACTAATTTTTAAACAAACATAGCACCTTTGCGGTAATAAAACACATATAAATGAATAACTTAACTCAATTTAAACATACCGACTCTGGTAATTTTTTTCTAATTGCTGGACCATGCGTAGTAGAAAGCGAACAAAATGTTTTTGAAATTGCTTGTACAGTAAAGGCTATTTGCGACAAGTTAGAAATACCCTATATTTTTAAAGCTTCTTACCGTAAAGCTAACCGTTCGCGTATTGATTCGTTTACAGGAATTGGCGATATAAAAGCGTTAGAAATAATTAAAAAAGTTAAAGACCAGTTAAATATTCCTGTGTTAACTGATGTCCACACTGCTGAGGAATGTGCTCTTGCAGCTCAATATGTAGACGTTTTGCAAATACCTGCTTTTTTATGTCGTCAAACCGATTTATTAATTGCAGCAGCCAATACAGGAAAAGTCGTAAACATTAAAAAAGGACAGTTTTTGTCGGCTGAAGCCATGCAGTTTGCAGTAAATAAGGTAAAAGATTCTGGTAATGATAACGTATGGCTAACCGAACGAGGAACCACTTTTGGTTACCAAGATTTAGTTATTGACTACAGAGGAATACCTGTGATGCAAAGTTTCGCACCAACAGTTTTAGACATCACCCATTCATTACAACAACCTAATCAATCATCTGGAGTTACAGGCGGCAAACCTGAATTGATAGAAACTGTTGCAAAAGCAGGTATAGCAGTTGGTGTGGATGGTATTTTTATAGAAACACATCCAAATCCAGCTGTAGCTTTAAGCGATGGTGCTAACATGTTACGTTTGGATAAGTTAGAAGAGTTATTAACCAAATTGATAAAAATTAGAAAAGCAATTAATGAATAAGTTTATCACCATATTAACTATTTTAATTCCTTTTTTTTGCTGGTCTCAAAAAGATACCAATGCCTATATTCATACTTTTGGAGGATATGGCAATGATGTAGGCAACAGCGTTGTTGCTACTCATGACAATGGGTTTATAATTGTTGGTTCAACAGCAACTAGCGGTGACGGAAATACTGATGTCTATTTACTTAAAATCGATTCGCTTTGCAACTACCAGTGGAGTTTTGCTATTGGCGAAAACAATAACGATTGGGGATACGCTATTAAACAAACTTTTGATAAAGGTTTTATTATTGCAGCATCTTCAAACAGTTATGGTAATGGAGGCTACGATGCTGTTTTAATAAAAAGAGACTCGGTAGGAAACTACGAGTGGCTTAAACCTTACGGCGGAAACGATTGGGATTTCGCTTACGATGTAGTGCAAACTTTTGATAGTGGTTTTGCCTTTTGTGGCGAAACTTACAACAACACCAACGGATTTTCAGATGTGTGGGTGGTAAAAACCAATGTATTAGGAGATACCTTATGGACAAAAACCATTGGCGGTAATTTGTCCGACAAGGCAAAAGCCCTTATCGAAACCAGCGATTCAAATTTGGTAGTTGTTGGTTCAACAAATACACTAACCGACTCTACTCAAGCTATTGTTTTGGTTTTTGATAAAAATGGAAACCTACTTTGGCAAAACACTTATGGCGGAGCTGGCTATGAAACAGCTAACGATGTTATTCAAACTCAAGACGGCAACTTGGCTTTTGTTGGAAGCTCAACTAGTTTAAATACCAATAACGACTTAGATCATTACTTTTTAAAAATCGATTTTTTAGGTAATATACTCAACCAAAACACCCTTATTTCAAGTGGTTCGAGTAGTGATGATGATGAAGCAAATACCATTATGCAATTAAACGACGGAAGATTTGCTATTGCTGGTTACACCAAAACATGGGGTTTTTCTAAAAAAGATGTTCATGTTTTTTTGCTTTCTAATACTGGTGCTTGGATTGGGGTTGGATCAACTTTTGGTTTAGACCAAGACGAAGAAATTTTTGCTTGTGCCAAAACCACCAACGACAGAATGATTTTTGTTGGACAAACCAACACTTACGGAATGGGTAATAATGATGTCTTAGTTATTCGATTAGATACTATTTATGACGCATTTTATGCCAATCAATCTATTTATTCTGAGTTTGAAGATGTTGCTCCTATTGGAATTACTGAACAAACCATTTTAAGTAACTCAGCAATTGTGTTTCCAAATCCTGCAAAAAATTTTTTAACTATTATCACCTCTCAGCAACCGGTTACATTTTATTTAAACGACATAGCTGGAAAAACCATCAAAACCGATATTTTACTTAATAATACCAATAAAATTGATGTTTCGAACCTAAAAACTGGTTATTACACTTTGCAGCTAATTAAAAACTATCAAATCGTTGAATCACATAAAATTATACTAACCAAATAGTTAAACCTTTTAAACTTAAAAAAACATGTTATTTGTAACAACCGAAACCATACAAGGAAAAGAAATTGCCGAATCGCTTGGAATAGTTAGGGGAAGCAGTGTTAGAGCAAGAAACATTGGAAGGGATTTTTTTGCTGGTTTAAAAAACATTGTTGGTGGAGAAATATCTGAATACACTCAACTTCTTGCCGACTCAAGAGAACAAGCTATAAAAAGAATGCTCGATGATGCGAAAAAAATGGGAGCTGATGCAGTTGTAAATGTACGATTTACAACTTCTAATGTAATGCAAGGTGCAGCCGAAATATTAGCCTACGGAACAGGAGTTAAACTTAAGTAATGTGAATAATGTATAAAAACAGGAAGCCCCAAGCAAATGCTTGGGGCTTCCTGTTTTATTTCTATTTTTTTATATTACTCTTTAACAAACTTATAAGGATTTTCAATTCCTTCAATCATTAAGTAATACATACCTTGTGATAAGTTTTCGATATTTACAGTTTGAACAGTGCTATGGATTTTGTCCGAAATAACTGTTTTTCCTAACATATCAACCACTCTATAATTGTTTTTAATTAATGAATTATCCAATGTTAAAGTTAACATATCTTTTGCAGGATTTGGATAAATAGCCACTGTTGAGTTTGCTAAATCATTAATACCAACCGTACAAGTTACGCTTACTGTTGAATCTAAATTTGCACTCATTCCACAAGCATTCATCGCCATAACAGAAATAGTACCTGAAGTTCCAACTGTTGCTGAAATACTACCTGTATTGCTTGTTCCTGTCCAATCACCAGGCAAAGTCCACATGTAGCTTACTCCAGTAATTGAATTGGTTGAATAAACCTCTGTTGCTCCATTACAAGGAGTCATGTCGCCTGCTATAAAATTTGGTGTTGCAGGTACAGCATCAGCCACATTTATATATCCAATAATTTTTTTTGTTGATGGTAAACTTCCATCACTTACTGTTAATTCTACATCGTAAGTTCCTGCAGTTGCGTAAGTAACTTTCGGATTTGCAATGGTATTATCATCAGCTGTTCCTCCAAAGAAATTCCATGAATAGCTAACAGGAGTTCCTCCAGTAGTTAAATCAGTAAATTGAACCTCCTGACCAACACATACATTAAGAGGCGTTGCTTCAAAGTCGGCAGTTAAAAGGCTAACTAAGCTATTCCATTTCCAAATACCTTTTGAAGAAGCACTTTCGTTAAACCAACCCGACCAACCCACAGCTGGGTTTAAAAATTCACAATACGTGTGTTGTTCAGTATCTATTATATTCCAAGTAACACCTCCATCTTGGCTATAAGAAGAACCAATTGCTCCGCCGCCACCGGTTGAGAAAATGATATCAGTTCCTTCAATCCAACATAAACCACTTGTAAATACTGAACCAGTAGTAGTTATTGGTGTCCAGTTTGCACCAGCATTAGTTGTTTTATAAACATTTCCTCCCGATAACAAAATACCATTATTTGCATCTTTAAAAGAGTATTTTGCATTTGCCATATCAGTTTCTGGTGTTTGATATACACTCCAGTTTAATCCTTTATTTGTTGAATGATATAATCTTCCTTTGTTAGTACCAAACCAAACCACATCACCAACCACTTCAATATCTCTAACATAACCATACTCACCACTTAAAGGAGCTGGAATATTTGCAGCAGGAACTAATGTCCAGTTGGTACCGCCATTAGTTGTGGTGTACAACTCAAATTCATTACTTATAGGGTCTCCTTGACAGAATCCATTATTAGCATCCCAAAAATGAACCACATTGGTAAATGAATTAGCATTGTTATATGTAGCTGTTGATTGTCTTGTCCAAGTAGAACCACCATTAACAGTTTTCCAAATACCTCCAGTTTGACCAGCAGCATTAGGGTAAGCAGCCAACCAAGCTGTTGTTGCATCAATTGCACTAATCATGGAAATACCTAAACCTGTATTACCAACATTAATATTTTGTGGAGTCCAAGTTGTTCCGCCGTTTATTGTTTTTGTAAACTGTTGAACATTTGCAGACCCACCAGAACCATCATAAGCCAATGCCCAAACGGTGTTAGCATCAACAATATCAATGTGTGCTATCCCTCTTGAAGCTTGGGTAAAAGCGGTAGCTTGTTCTATCCAGTTTCCATAAGGATCTAAACTAACATTTACATATTGAGTTTTAGTTAATGATTGTGTACTTTGAGAGTTTGTAATGGTTAAAGTAACATCATACTGACCAGTTGCACTATACGTTATTGCTGGTGGTGTTTGCCCTGTATGAGAAGCTGGTGTTCCGCCTGGGAAAGACCATTGCCAAGTAGTTATTGCATTTCCACCATCACCCGATTGATCGATAAAACTAACTGATTGACCAACATAAATAGAAGTAGGTGAGCCTGAAAACTGAGGAAGTGGATCACCTGTAAGTGTAGCTGATACACATGCAACTGCAGCAGGAGCGTTTATTCTTGGCCCGATATTTCCTGAAATAGAAACACCTGTTGAAATTAAGCAGCTTTCCACTTGAGCTGGAGTTAATGTTGGATTAATACTTAACATTAAACCAGCTAAACCTGCTGCAAATGGAGTAGCCATTGATGTACCTCCCATTCTTGCATAATTGTTTCCTCCAGCAGTATAAACAGTACTCATTAAACCACCACTAGTGTAACCTCCTGGTGATGCAATATCAACAAAAGGAGTTGTTCCGTTGTAGTTTGAAAAACTAGAGCGAGAATCATTTCCATCAACAGAACCTACACAAATAACATTGTCATATCCACCTGGGTAATTTACTGTTGTTGTTCCATCATTACCAGCTGCAGCAAAGAAAACTACATCAGGATAATTATTGATTAAATTTTGAAAAGCAGAACTTTCATCTGGTCCACCAAACGACATACTTACAATGTTTGCACCATTTGCACAAGCCCATTGTACTCCATCGTATGAATAATAAACGCTATTTGAAGAACCAGAGTTTGGTGTTGCTTTAATTCCAATTAACTCAACATTACCACCTAAAGAAGCAATACCAATACCATTGTTAATATCTGCCGTAGCTAAACCAGCACAATGTGTACCGTGAGACCAAGCTTGATCTGATGAATAAACTGTTGGAGGAGTTGCATCGTTATCGTTGTCTGCAACATCTCTTTGTTTAAATGTAGTTAAATCGGTGTGTCCACAAGCCACAGCATTATCAACTATAGCTAATTTAATTGCATTAGAACCTAAACTTGTGTTCCAAGCAGTTTCAGAGCCTACTAAAGTATGATACCATTTTGTTGTTCCTGTATGTTGTGGATCGTTAGGAACAAAATCAATTTTATAAATAGGTTCTTTTTCAGCAAATTCAACATCTTCTTGTTGAGCCAATTCTTTAACAAAAGCATCTATTTGTGCATAATTATTAAATTTAACTCTATAGATTTTTTGTAACTCATCTTTGTTTGTATAATAACTCGGACGAGTTAAAGAAGTTACATCGTACTTTTGAAAAGTTCTTGCAAATTGAGGATAATCCTGAAGAGATTCGTATTTAACTACTTCGGTAGTACTTTCTCTCATGGTTTCAACTGTTCGAACATTCTTTTTCAGTTTAAACATTACAGTCCCATCTAAAAAATTGGGGCTATAAGTTTGTGAAAACGCCAAACTACTTAGCAGTAAGCTGACAATTAAGGTTAGTTTATTTTTCATATTTTTTTAGTTAGTTAAAATAAAAATCATGGCAAGTTATGATTTTTTTCAGAAGAAATTCTCTCAAAAAATTGAATAGTTATATTTTTAAAACGTTTGTTATAAAAGTTAAATTAATTGAACACATAACTATAACCAATGCTAAACTCTGTAAAATCGGCTTGACCGAAGTTTGCATTAATGTGAGCTCCAATAAAAACATTGTTTCGAGGTTTTTTTAATGTATTTATCAAGTAATAATTTAAACCCATTCGAGAGTTAAACCATTTTTTTAATTGGTGATTCAGCCCTTTATCTTTCTGAAAATCTTCATTAAACTTTTCATAAAAAGGCTTGTATAAATTCAAACCTCCTTCTATATCAATTGCAACATGATTCATTAAAAATTCAACTCCCATAAAATAATAAATGTTTGAAGCCGAAAGTGTAGCATTTTCCTGAAAAGACTCTATACGGTTAGCATTAATATAATCAATATAATGTTGATAAAATCGATAAGAAAAGCCGGTTTTCCATTTTAAATGGTTTTTAAATAAAATCCCAAATGAAATTGATGTTGTTGTTACTAATTTTTTATCACCGCCTATTGGTGCAATAGTTGCTCCTAATTCGTGGAATCCTAAGCCTTCACGTAAATGAATAAAATATTTTCTTACTTCTTTTTTATTTTTTGTTTGTTGAATAGTTGTGTGGTTAAGGTTGGCTTTATTCCATTGAAATGACACTCCAAATAATGCTGAATTTAACCCAAAATTGGGAAGTTGTGTATGACCATTGGAATGATGCGAATAACCTCCAACTAATTTTATATCATAATGTTGTTTTTGCACAATGGTTTGATACAACATCGCTTGAAAACCCCACGTAAAAGCTGAACCAACTGATAAATTCTCGATATTTGATACACTGTCGTAATGATGGGTGAAATAAGAAATTCCTAAACTTAATTTGATATAAGTTGGTAACCGCGAATGAATTACTTTGTATCTAATGTATGGTAAAATACTAAATTGATTGCCGTAAATTTTATTGTTTCCAAGATTGGAAGCAAAAAATGAAACCCCTGTTTCTGGAAAATTATAATACCTGCTCCACCCTAACGAATCGTTATTTGTTTTACCTAAACTTAATGCAAATGCCTGCTGTATATTGGTTGATGGAAATATTTTGGTATAATTTGGAACAATTTTACCCGCAGTATATTCAATTTCATAATTAATTGGAGATTTGTTTTGGGAATATAATTTACTAATAAACCAAAAAAACAGCATAAAAATAACTAAGCTCTTTACCGATTTCATTAGTAGCGAATAATCAAAAAAAACAGGCTACATTTTTTTATAGCCTGTTTCCATTTATTAAAATTACTTTCCGTGACACTGCTTATATTTCTTACCACTTCCACAAGGACAAAGGTCATTTCTACCTACTTTTTTTTCTACTCGAATAGGTTGTGCTTTAGGTTGTTCTCGTTGTTCTGGATTTCCTGTATTTGACGAAGTATAATCAGGACGACTTAGTTTAAGATTAGCTAAATCATTTTTTACTGGTGCTGGAGCTTCCTTTGCAGCAACTTCAGGCTGCCCTTCTTTTGGTTGTGGCAATCCACTTTTCATTAAGAAACGAGCTACTTCTTTGTTGATTTTTAACAACATTCGGTTAAATAACTTAAATGCTTCAAATTTATAAATCAATAAAGGGTCTTTTTGCTCATAAACCGCACCTTGAACCGACTGTTTCAATTCATCCATTTCACGCAAATGTTCTTTCCAATCTTCGTCAATCATGGCTAAGATTACATTTTTCTCGATGTTTTTTATCAGTTCTTTACATTCGGTATTATAGGTTTTTTCTAATGGTGTTGAAATATTTATTTGTTTCATTCCATCAGTAATTGGAACCAAAATGTTTTCATAATGTGCTCCTTGATTTTCGTAAACATCTTTAATTACTGGAAAAGCCATTTGAGCAATTAATTCCGATTTTTTATAGTAATGATTTAAAGCTAACTCGTGTAATTCATCAATTAATTCATTCGGCTTACTATCAATAAAATCTTGTTCCGAGAAAGGAGATTGAATGCCTAATAATCTGATTAATTCTATTTTAAAGTTTTCGTAATCTCTGGTTTCTTGGTGTTCGTTTACTAAATCCTCACAAACATCATAAATCATGTTGGAAATTTCCACTCCCAAACGTTCTCCGTAAAGTGCATTTCTTCGTTTGGTATAAACCACCTCACGTTGCGAGTTCATAATATCATCATACTCCAACAATCTTTTTCTAATACCAAAGTTGTTTTCTTCTACTTTTTTCTGAGCTCGCTCAATAGATTTGGTTACCATCGAATGTTGAATAACTTCACCATCCTCTAATCCCATTCTATCCATTAATTTAATGATTCGTTCAGAATTGAACAAACGCATTAAATCATCTTCTAACGAAACAAAAAATTGTGATGAACCTGGATCTCCTTGACGACCAGCACGACCTCTTAACTGACGGTCGACACGACGAGAATCGTGACGCTCTGTACCAATAATAGCTAAACCACCTGCTTCTTTTACTCCTTCACCTAATTTAATATCGGTACCTCGACCAGCCATATTGGTAGCGATAGTTACTGCTCCTGCTTTACCTGCACCGGCAACAATTTCTGCTTCGCGTTGGTGCAATTTAGCATTTAATACGTTGTGATTAATTCCTTTCATTTTAAGCATTCTGCTCAACAATTCAGAAATTTCAACAGAGGTTGTACCAACCAATACTGGTCGTTTTTGATTTACTAATGATACTATTTCATCAATAACGGCTGTATATTTCTCTCTTTTAGTTTTATAAACTAAATCTTCTCTATCGTCTCTCGCAATTTTTCTGTTAGTAGGAATAATAACTACATCTAATTTGTAAATGTCCCACAACTCTTGAGATTCCGTTTCGGCAGTACCAGTCATACCAGCCAATTTGTGGTACATTCTGAAATAATTCTGCAAAGTAACCGTTGCATAAGTTTGTGTAGCAGCTTCTACTTTTACATTTTCTTTTGCTTCAATTGCTTGGTGTAATCCGTCAGAATATCTTCTGCCTTCCATGATTCTACCCGTTTGCTCATCAACAATTTTAACTTTGTTGTCCATTACCACATATTCCACATCTTTTTCGAACATGGCATACGCTTTAAGCAATTGGTTAATGGTGTGTATTCGTTCTGCTTTTACCGAATAATCTTGAATCATGCGTTCTTTCATGATTAATTTTTCTTGCTCCGAAGCCGTTGATTTTTCAATATCAGCAACTTCCGAACCGATGTCGGGCATTACGAAGAATTTTGGGTCGTCGCCCGAACCTGTAATTAAATCTACACCTTGTTCGGTTAGTTCAACAGCATTAGACTTTTCATCAACAACAAAAAATAATGCAGCATCGGCTTTTGGCATTTCTTTGTTCTGATCTTGCATGTAATAGTTTTCTGTTTTTTGTAGCACTGCTTTAATTCCATGCTCACTCAAAAACTTAATTAATGCGGTATTTTTAGGTAAACCTCGGTGTGCTCTAAGTAAAGCTAAACCACCTTTTTCTTGGTCTTCTTTGCTAATTTTCTCACCATTAATTAACGGTGTTAATAGTTTTTTGGCTTCACTCAAAGCTTCAGTAACAAACTTTTTTTGTGCTGCTACTAACTTTTCAACACGAGGTTTTAGTTCGTGAAATTCGTGTTTGTCGCCTTTTGGAGTTGGTCCTGAAATAATTAATGGTGTTCTAGCATCATCAATTAAAACAGAATCGACCTCATCGACAATAGCATAATGATGTTTACGTTGTACCAAATCTTCTGGTGTACGCGACATGTTATCTCTTAAATAATCGAAACCAAATTCGTTATTGGTACCATAAGTAATATCGGCTAAATATGCTTTTCTTCTTTCTGGCGAATTGGGTTGATGTTTATCAATACAATCAACAGTTAAGCCATGAAACTCAAATATTGGAGCCATCCATTCCGAGTCACGTTTTGCTAGGTAATCGTTAACCGTTACCAAATGAACTCCTTTTCCTGCCAACGCATTTAAGTAAACTGGCAATGTTCCAACCAAAGTTTTTCCCTCACCCGTAGCCATCTCAGCAATTTTACCTTGATGCAATACGCTACCACCAATTAATTGCACGTCGTAATGCACCATTTCCCAAGTAACTTCGTTTCCTGCTGCCAACCACGTGTTGTGATGAATGGCTTTATCGCCTTGAATTAAAACATGATTGTGTTTTGCAGCTATATCTCTATCCATTTGAGTTGCGGTAACTTCAATGGTTTTGTTTTCAGCAAATCTTCTTGATGTTTCTTTAACTACTGCAAAAGCTTCTGGCTGAATTTCAGTCAAAACCTCTTCAATTTTTACCAAAATATCTTTTTCGAGTTGGTCTATTTGGTTGTAGATGTTTTCTTTATCAAGAATACTTAATGAAGCATCGTTATCAATTTTGCTTTTTAGGTCGGCTATTTTATCTTCGTCGGGCTTAATTTTTGATGAAATTCTAGCTTTAAATTCTATCGTTTTAGCCCTTAACTCATCACCAGAAATCGTTTGAAGTGTTTGATAAAATTGATTTGTTTTTTCAACAATTGGAGATAATTCTTTTAAATCTCTATCGGTTTTACTTCCTAAAAAGGTTTTAAGTATGGTGTTTAGTAATCCAGCTCCTGCCATTTTCAATATTTATTTTTTCAATTTTCATTAGTCAATTATGTGTCCATTTTACAAATCATGACATATTGACTTTATACAACCCACAAATGTAGTTATTTATAAAAGATTCAGTATATTTTAGCAAAAAAACTATTTAGAAAATCGGAATTTCGAATTGGTTTGCGTTTCTTTGTAAACGTGTTTTATAACATATAAATTTTTATGTCAATTTCTAAAGCAGAACATATTGCAGTTGTTGGTTTAGCCGAAAAGCTAAAAAGCTATGCTGCCTTATTTAAGCTAAAAATCACCCTTTTCGTGGTTATTTCTGCTGTTTTTGGCTATTTTATTGGTATCGAACATTTTTCGTTAGTTGCATTAATATGGTTAACCATTGGTGGTTTTTTTATTACAGCAGCATCAAATGCTTTTAACCAAATTATTGAACGCAACCACGATGGTTTAATGGAACGCACCAAAAACCGACCATTACCTCAAAACAAACTTTCGGTTACCGAAACATTGATTACCTCTTTTGTTTTAACCATTGCTGGAGTTTTAATTTTAGGATTAGGATTAAATCCACTAAGCGGAGTATTGGGCTTGCTTGCTGTATTTATGTATGCTGCGGTTTACACTCCTCTTAAACGAATTTCAACTTTTGGTGTTTTTGTTGGTGCTTTTCCTGGAGCTTTTCCTCCCATGCTGGGCTATGTTGCTGCAACAGGTAGTTTTGGATTAGAAGCAGGTATTTTATTTTTTATTCAATTTGTTTGGCAGTTTCCTCACTTTTGGGCAATTGCGTGGCGTTTGTTTAACGATTACCACCAAGCAGGATTTAAAATGCTTCCGTATAATGCCAAAAACAAAACCTCAGCAATCATTATTTTATTGAGTTCGATTGCTTTGTTTGCCACCAGCTTTTTACCCGAATATGTTGGTTTAACTGGTAGAACAGCAACCATTGGCTTGTTTGTGCTTTCGTTTTTAATGGTAATTCCTAGCATTAGGCTGGTTAAAACATTAAACGACAAGTATGCTTTACACATCATGTTGCTTTCTTATTTGTACCTGATTTTTTCTTTATTCTTTATTTTAATTGATAAAATTTAATGAAAGCCGATAATCCTTACAAATCGCTTATCATTCTTTTATCCATTGTTGTGCCTGTAGCAGTTGCAGTACTTTATGTGTTGCCAAAAACAGAAACCACTTTGTTTTCCTTTTTACCCATGTTAAACGCAACCATTAATGGCACTACTTTTTTTATATTAATAGCTGCTTTGGTAGCCATTAAAAACAAAAACGTGGTGTTGCACAAACGATTGATGTGGACAGCATTGATTTTATCGGTACTATTTTTATTGTCGTACGTGTTGTACCATGCCACAACGCCTTCCACTTCGTTTGGTGGAGAAGGAACCATTAAATACGTTTATTTTTTTATTTTACTTACCCACATTTTATTATCAGCCATTGTGGTTCCGTTGGTATTGTTAACATTGGTTAGAGCCTTAGCCGAAAAATTTGACCAACACCGAAAACTGGCAAAAATTACTCTGCCAATATGGCTTTATGTTACGCTTACTGGTGTGTTGGTTTATTTGATGATTTCGCCTTATTATTAAGTTAAACAGACTGCAACTTCTCGTAACTATATAAACAATTTACCTCTTCAAACCTTTTCATCTCCTTTTGAAGTAAAAGCAAAAGACTGCTTTTTTTGTGTAATAAAAGCTATTACAAAGTTGTTGTGAACTAATTCTAAAAAATTAGAACATTATATTTGCTATATTTGACCTGAATAGAACAAAATTTTTTTATTTTAAAAAACCACAACAATAGTTTTAAATGCAAATTACACACAAATTAGATGATTTTCTATTTACCATTTTCCCTGAACTGACAGGGGGGGGTAATGAGCTTATAATCAATGTATTAGAGAGATTTTACACTTATGGCCCTTACAAGCCAAAAGTTTCAATTGAAGACAATTGGGTAAAAATTGAAATAGACACACCAACAATAATTTCACAAGACGGTGACTACAAAAAAGTTATTGCACTTTGTGAAAAAGGAAAATATTCTGAAGCAAAACCAATCTTAAAAAATCTCATAAGCAAGAATCCGACAATATCAGAGTATCACCGAATAATGGGACAAATACTATCTGATGAAGGTGACCAAGAAGAAGCTATAAATTGCTTGATTGATGCTTTACGTTGGGATTCAAAAAACGGTTGGGCATTGTTAATGATGGGGAACATCTTTGCTAAGTTCAAAGATGATGTTCCTACTGCAATGAAGTATTATGACCAAGCACTTGTTGCAAATCCCAATGACAATATTACGATCAATAATATTGGTGCAAACTTAATGCAACAAGGCAAACTGGAAGAAGCCAAAAAATACTTTTGGGAAGCAATCAGGATTAATGACAAATATCCAAACACACATTTTGCACTAGGAATGATTGCGGAAATGGAAGCAGACTTTCAGTCTGCTTTTTACAGCACAATTCAGGCAATAAAATTGAATAAGAACAAGGATGTTCTATATCAAAACTCGGTAAGACAAGCATTCGAAATTGCAAAAAAGATAATTGCAACAGATGCTGGAAAGAAGATTTATCGTGAATACAGGCACAAACTAGAATTTGAAGGAGACAGAAGAATTGATATAGTTCAAGACGAAGAAATACCAACCGCTGCAAAGTTTGAATTTGCAGAGAATTACGAAAGAGACGTTCATATTGTAAGATATAAATCAAGCTATCCAGCAGTAGAACATCTTATCATGCACGAGTTAGTTCATCTTGATTTTGTAATTCAAGCAAGAAAGGACGATTTAAATCAATTGTTCATATCCAATCAAAGTCATAAGACACAATTTATAACAGGACTTGAGCCTACAATCAAGAAATTTAATAAAATGGGTATTCCTGAAAAGTCAATTGCAGAATACTGCTCAAACCTTTTCGATGGAATGAATCGTCAAATCTTTAACACTCCAATTGACTTATTTATAGAGCAATTTTTATTTAATGAATTTCCCGATTTACGACCTTATCAGTTTTTATCTCTTTACGCCATGTTACAAGAAAGTTTGCAGGCAGTAACAGACAAGAAGATAGTTGAACTTTCACCAAAAGAAATTATTTCAAAAAGCAAAGTATACAACCTTGTAAATGCTCTTCAGTTCAAAGAACTTTTCGGATTTGATTTTATCAAGGAGTTTAATGCTACACCAATTGAGTTAAAACAAGCTAATGACTTTTACAATGAGTATTTACAATACAAAGATGACAAAGAACCAGCCGAAGAATATGAATTAGTACTACATTGGGCAGAAGACCTAAAACTAGATAAAAATTTTGAACTCGTAAACGAAAAAGAATTCAGAACAAAGCGAACAAACATCGACAGTATTTTATCCGAAATAGAAAAAGATCCTTACGACTTAGAATCCAAAGGCCTTTATAAGAAGAGGGAAATGGAGAAATTTCAAAAGTCACAAGAAAGTATCGGAACCAACATGGCTGTTGTTATGTTAATGGTTGATGCACTCCAGTTTTTTGAAGGAATGCCAAAAGAAGAAATCAAGAAAATAGCTTTTGAAATTGCTATACAAGGCACACAAGGCTACAGACCTGAAAAAGACAATTACAATATCAGCTCAATTAAAGGGAAAACCTTTTCAGGCTACCACATTTTAGCCTATTACTATGTTAGTTGGGCTTTGGCAATTCCCGAGATGCTTTCACAATTACAACTGCCATATGATGATGAATACAAACTGGCTTTAACCATGCATAAACCTAACAAGTAATGAAGGAAAACAAAGAAATAATTGAAGCACTTTTAAAATTCGGAAATGAAAGAGATTGGGAGCAATTCCACAATCCAAAAGATTTAGCACTTGCAATTAATGTTGAAGCGGGAGAATTGCTTGAACTATTTTTATGGAAAAGCCCTGAAGAAGCAAACAAGGAGAAAGTAAAAGAAGAATTAGCCGACATTTTTGCTTTTGCTTTTCTTTTGGCTGAAAAGTATCACTTTAATGTGAAAGAAATTGTGCTTGAGAAAATTCAACAGAACGCTAAGAAATACCCCGTTGAAAAGGCAAAAGGGACAGCAAAAAAATATAATGAGTTATGAACGAACAAGTATTAATATATACAATTTCAGAGTCAGCAAGTTCTAATGCAGAGCTATTATTTAATGGCGAAAAATACTTTTACTGGAACAATGAAAAATTCAAGAATCTAGTAGTTGGGGATTATGTTTTTATTGTCAATCGAACACATAAGTATGTTCTTTTTACAAAATTTGACAAAGAAAATATCCAAACCAGAATTAATAGGACAACAAACAAAACAGCATTCAGTGATGAAGGGATAAGTTTTGAAGTTGATGGAACAGAGTCTAACAACTCTCCTTGGGATGTTTTTGTTAGGTTTTCAATTATTAATAAATTAATGATTCCTGATAATTGGGAATGGACAAATCTCGGTGCTGGTGGAACTACATATTTAAATGGGGATAGAATAAATACAAGTGCATATGAAAACAGACTAAAGAATATCAGTCAATTATTACAATTATCTCAAGACGAGACTATAACTCAAATACTCGAAAATTGTAGACTAAACTTTAATGGAAGCACAACTAAGCCCACACCTATAAAACCAATTCAAAAAACCAAAGAAAACAAACAGGATGACATGAATATACTAACAGCCATAAAAACTAAACCTTTTATTCTTTTAGCCGGAATATCGGGAACTGGAAAGTCAAGATTGGTAAGAACTCTTGCCTACAAAACTTGCAGCAAGGATGAATTAAGAAACGACCCTAAAAAGCCTGGGAATTTTGAATTAATTCCTGTGCGACCAAATTGGCATGACTCATCGGAACTCATGGGATACGTGAGTAGAATCAATGGCGAAAAATATATCACAACTTCTTTTTTGAAATTCATAGCAAAAGCATGGAAACATACAGATGTGCCGTTTTTTCTTTGTCTTGACGAAATGAATCTTGCCCCTGTAGAGCAATACTTTGCAGAGTATTTAAGCATCATTGAAACACGACAAGTCAAAAATAGGGTGCTAGTCACCGATTATATCATATCAAAAGAAAGTTTTGAAAATCAAAATCTCTATACCCAGTTATTAAAAGATTTAGAACTTGACGAAAGAGAATTCTCAGAAGGTATTAGTATTCCAAGCAATCTTATTGTCATCGGAACTGTAAACATGGACGAAACGACCCATTCTTTTAGTAGAAAAGTTCTTGATAGAGCAATGACTTTTGAAATGAATAATGTTGATCTATCTGCTGGCTTAGATTTACAAAAAAACGATTGGAGTTATCCTGAGTCTTTTATTTCTAAAGAAGATGTAATTGGAATGTATACATCAGGTGCTGAAGTGTATTCTAAAACATTTAAGGAGAAAGATGAAGTAATCAGTTTCCTAACAAAAATAAATACTGAACTTGAAGGAACGCCTTTCAAAATTGCATATCGTGTTAGAGATGAGTTTTTAATATACTGTTATTACGCAAGTTTGAACGCATCAACAAATTGGTTGACAAATGCTTTAGATGAAATGGCAAGTATGAAAATATTATCAAGAATTGAAGGAGATGAAACTAAAACTGGTAATGTCCTTAAAAACCTACAAAAGATACTCCATGCCGACTATAAAAAGTCAAATGCCAAACTGAAAGAAATGGAGTCACGCCTTCAGTCAAACGGATACACATCATTCTGGTCATAATGCAAGTAATAAAAGTAGAACATACAGACTTTACGTTGGTTGTTGAATGCAATAACCTTGTACCTACTTTTGAAAAAGCAAGAAAAAAACAATCTGAAATTTATAATGCAACAACTTACTCGGTTAATCAAGGGGAAATTTCCATTTATAATTTTGAATCGCACCAATTAGAAAAACTTTCAACTGTTAAAACCTATCCATTAATATTTGAAAACAAGGATTATTTTGTAGGTATCACCTTCAAAGATAAAACTTCAATAAAATCGCCTTATATTTATTCAAAATTAAAAGAAGTAGAAGAGAAATTTTTCTATCGTGAAGAATTAGGATTCCTTGCAGGAACAATAAACTTTGGCAATGATCTTGGTAAGAGCAATTTAATCTTAAAATACTTAAAGGATAATTCACTTCAGGAAATCAACTTTGAATTTGAAGTATTTCCCACCAAACTAAATTACAAGAGCGATTACGAAAAAATAGTTTCAGATATCGAAAAGGAATATCCTTATCTCGTTCTTGACTTTTTAAAGAAAACATTCACGACTTTTAAAACTGGAAACTCACCTAACACTGATTTAATTTGGTGGCAAGTATTTGGTGGTCTTTATAAAGATTTCATTAATTCCTCAAAATTTATTTTAAATAAACCACACAGCCGAATTATAAGGCAAACTAAATATGTAAAGGCTGATAGAATTCAGAAGTGGACTTCTGCTTTAGAAGAAGAATATTCTCAGTTTAACACATTTCCCAATAAGAATTACCGTTCGGAATATAAAACACTAAGCACAAACACATCCGAAAATCGTTTTTTTAAACATGCAGTTTTTCAAACACTTAGGCGGTATAAAAAGGTAAAATCATTTGTAGATAGGCGTTTTTCAAATTCAATAAGCGATAATTTCAAATCTGAACTTTCCAACATTGAGAAACAACTTGAAATAATTTCTGTAAATCCGTTTTTCAGAACTATAGACGACTTCCAAGGCATCAAACAAGAATCGCTTGTTTTGCAGAAAGCAACTGGTTACAGCACAATCTATAAATCATGGATAATGATGAATAGTGGTCTGAAATTTTTAGATAGCATACAGAAAATTGAACTTAAAAATATCGCTGATCTTTATCAGATTTGGTGTTTCTTGGAAATAAAGAATGTTTTACAAAAACTATTAGGCAAAGAAAATCCTGATGATATTGATTTAGCAGAAATCCAAATAGACGACTTTGTTTTCAAAATCGAACGTGGTGTAAAATCAAAAGTCTCTTTTAATAAATCTGATGGAGAAATCATTGACTTGTTTCATGACTTTTCTTATGACACTTCTGAAAGCCAACTTGTAAAGTCGTTTACTGTTAACCAACGACCTGATATTGTTCTCAGAATTACAAAAAATGATTTGAAGGAAAATTATGTTCTCACCTATTTATATGATGCAAAATACAGATTAGCTTCTGACGAGAAGGATGGATCTCCAGACCTTCCAACAGAAGATTCCATTAATCAAATGCACCGATATAGAGATGCGATTTACTATGTAAACAAAGACAAATCTAAACCTGAAAAGGAAGTTATCGGGGCATACATACTTTTCCCTGGTTCAGGTGAAATCGAAACTATCAAAAAACTCGACTATTACAAATCGATTGAATCAGTAAACATTGGTGCTTTTCCATTAAGACCTAATGATTATTCAAACAGAACGCTTTTAGAAGACCATTTAAGAACAATAATCGGACTTGACACAGAAACAATATTAAATGACGTTTCACCTCAGAAACTAACAACTTATGAAAATCATAATCCAGAAGTTCTCATTGGCATTGTAAATAAAGGAAATCAAACTGAATACTTCGAAAAAGAAAATAATCTTTTCTATCACACAGGAAAAGTTAAGCCTGCCAAACTGAAAGACGAAGACTCTGGATATGTAAAAATTAAAACTGACATTAAATATTTTGCTCCATACTTCTCAGGTAAAGGAGTAAAAGAATATTACGATATTGTTGACTTTAGAATAATACCAAGAAATGAAGTATTTCCTACTGGTCATTCATTGGATAAACCTTATGATAAAAGTGACAGGCTTATTATTACTCTTGGCAAAAAACATATTATCAAAGAAAATCGATATTTCACATGCTCTATAACTGTTTACAGATATACTACTCTGAAAAATATAAGAAATCCAAAAGAAAATAAGATTGAAGTTTTAAAAGTAAGTTAGGTTATAGTAAGAATATTACCAATTATATTTCAGTATTATTTATAAAGAAATCAATGCTTATCTAACGTCAAGCTTGTTCTATCGCCAGTATAAAAGGTGTATTGGTACTGAATAATTTGAATAAATTCGGTTTCAATATCTTGTATGAGTTGAGCAGTTAGCAGATAGGTTTTTTTGTCGTACAAAAACTGCTTAGATGTTTTGTATCTATCATTTTGATACACTTTTATTTCCAACAAATTATCCAGCTCGTCATACAAAAAAACTTCGCTCTCTTGGTCGTTGGTGCTAAGGTTTGCAAAATGAATAATTTTGCCAACACGCCCTTTTTCGTCGTACTCGTATTGTACTTTCGATTTTTTGTTGCCAATAATGTAACGCGAATAAATTTCTCTTAAATAACCCAATTCATTAAAATAGAAAAACTCCTCGCGATAAACTTTGTTGTATTTGTTGTAATACAATTTCTTGTATTGCAATTCTCCTTGTTTTTCGTACGAAAAGCTGTCGGTATTAATGGTGTATTGTTTTGCTAAATCAAAATCGGCTTTGTAGTCGCAGTAGTTTTCGTCTCTACAATAGGTTTGATTAATTACTTGATTTGAATCGTCGTATTTAAAATGGTTTGAAAAATAGCCATAACTATCGCTTTTCCGAATTGTAGTCAGTTGATTTTTTTCGTTGTAGTAATAAATAATAATATTCGTGTCTTTTTTTTCTACCTGGTTATGGTAAGTTGACATTTGTTTGGTTAAAAACCCTCTTTCGTTAAATTCGTAATAATAATCCAAGCCTTTGGTTCTAATAATGTCTTTAACTTTTTTGCTTGAACGCGAACCAGTAATTAACTTAATACCATTTTGTTGAATAAAACGGGTGTTAAAGAATGGTTCTTCTGAAAAAACAGGCTTGTTGATGTCTAATATTTGTGAGAGTCCAACTTGAGAAGACAGCAAAAACAACATTAAACCAATGATGCGGAGTTCTAAAAATAGCATGTTAAAATTACACACCCCTTGCCCCTCTTTATAGAGGGGAAATAGATGGTTAATTTTTAGAACTCCTTTAATTATCTTATTCAAGATATTTTTGTTTTTTGCAAAGAAACCAAAATAAAAAAGCACCACGCCTTAGCGTGGTGCTTTTTTATTAACGAACTTACGTTTATAGCTTATTGTTCTTTATCGAAATAAACTTCAGTCATGTCTCTGTATTCCATTGCGTTTGAAGGGAAATTTTTAACATAAACCTGAATTAAACGAGTGTTTTCATCATAGAATATCGGCAAAGTTGCAGCATCGTCAACAGCAATTTGGTCAGCTTGTCTGAACAATTCGTAACGTTTTGCTTCATCAACTTCTCTCAATGCCAAGTTAAATTTCTCATCAAAAACAGGGTTTTGGTATCTCACCGAGTTAATAAATGATTTTGTTGTAATTTCAGCAGGAACGTGTCCGCCATACAATAAGTTTAAGAAATTTTCTGGATCTGGGTAATCAGCAATCCAAGCCGAACGCCAGAACAATGCTTTACCTGTTTCTAAGTTTTCTAAGTGTTGAGGAAATTGTAATTGCTCAATAGTAACTTTTACACCTAAATTTTCTGCTAACATTTTTTGAACTACCTCTGCAATTTGAACATTTCTGTCGCCACCACCAGAGTTAATTTGTAATACAATTTCAGGGAAACCTTTACCATTTGGATAACCTGCTTTTGCTAAATGTTCTTTAGCTTTTTCTGGATTAAATTCATATCCTTTCACATTTTCGTAATCGTATCCTTTAAATGGAGGAACTAATCCATTAACTGCTGGTCGCCCTTCACCTTGTAAAGTATAAGTAACAATAGCATTTTTATCTACTGCATAGTTAAATGCTTTTCTTACATCAACTTTATCAAAAGGAGGAAGTTTGGTTTGCATACCTAAGTAAACTACACTCATAGCAGGAACAACTTGCATAATATAAGGTTTGTTTCCACCTTTTTTAGCATCTTCTAGTTCACCTACAACGTCTTTAATCATTTCTAAAGGCAAACGGTAAACCATATCAAGGTTTCCTTTTTTAAACTCTAAAAGCTCCGCTTTTTTCTCTTTTACAAAAGAAAATTTAATTCCATCTAAATAAGGTAATTTATTGCCATATTGGTCAACTCCATAATAATCAGGGTTAGCTTCTAGTATTACTGTTTCCGATTCTTTAATGGTTTTAACTCTAAAAGGACCTGTACCAACACAGTTGATTCTCATATCAATACCATAAGTATCAAATGCTTCTTTTGGATAAATCCAACAAGCAGAGTGGCTAAGTATTTTTAAGAAACCAGCAAATGAATAATCTAAATCAATTTGAACGGTATAATCATCAATTACTTTAATTCCTTCAACTCCACCAGCCAAAGGTTTTTTATCTATAGTTGATTGATAATATGCTGCAGCTCCTTTTACTTTGTCTTTAAACATCCAATACATTTGGTTTTCAGGAAAGCTTTCACAAACTTTATCTAAAGCAAATTTTACATCTTTAGCATTAAATTCTCTACCTTTTCCATCAGGAAAACATTGGTTATCGTGAAATTTAACACCTTTTCTTAAATGAAAAGTAAAAGAGGTAGCATCTTCATTTATTTCCCATTTTTCGGCTAACGAAGGAAGAACAGTTAAATCTTCTTGGTTTAATTTCACTAACCCTTGGTAAACTTGGTTGGTAATTCTATGTGCAACCACTTCCGTTACATTTAACGGATAAAGACTTCTAAAATCTTCTGTTTCATTGATTTTAAAAACTCCACCATATTTAACTCCACCTTGTGCAACTTTATTAGCACCATTATCTTTACCTTCATTACCTCCACAGCCCATAAAAACTAAGGAAGATGCAATCATTAAATAGATTATTTTTTTCATAATTATAGTTTAAACTTTAAACAATGATATTACAAATATAAATATTACCTGATAATATCCTAAATAATTAGCTAAAGTATTAATTTTTTTAGATGAATTTCGTTATCTTATTTGTTTGTTTTAAAAAAATATTGATTCATCTTAAACAATCAATAAAATTAATTGAATGGGTATTTTTATAACTTTACTTTTTTAGCATTAATTATAAGCGTTTTTGAGGTTTTTACTTCTTATATTATTTTCAATCTTTTTCTGTGGTTTTGTTTTCTCGCAAGAACTGAGCAACCATCGTGTTAAAGAATTTTTAATTTCAAATGATACTACTCAAATTGATAATCAAGCAATTGTTCCTTTTTCGGAAATTGTTCGCCTAAACGATGAGTTCATAAAAAACTCTTTTTATGAAATTAATTATGCCGAAGGTTTATTTATTGTAAAAGACGCATCGTTAAAAGGCGAAACCATTAAAATAACCTACAAAACAATACCTGTTTCATTTACCGAATCGTTTGAACACAAAAAGATGAACGTCATTGAGAGCAAAGATTCTATAGTAATGAATCCTTTCTTTTATGAATACACTCCAGCAAAAGATGATATTTTTTACCTCAACGGTTTAAATAAATCTGGAAGTATTTCGAGAGGGGCTTCATTTGGAAACAATCAAGATTTAGCCATCAACTCAAGTTTAAATTTACAGTTGTCTGGAAAAATTAGTAACAATGTAAATATTTTGGCTTCTATTTCTGACGATAATATTCCGATACAAGCAGAAGGAAATACGCAGCAATTACAAGATTTTGATAAAGTGTTTATTCAACTGTATGACGAAAGTTGGAAATTAACCGCTGGAGACTTTTTTGTTCGACAACCTAAAAGCTATTTTTTGAACATCAACAAAAAAGCCCAAGGCGGAAGTTTTGAAATAGCTTTAAAGCCAAGCAAAAAAGACGACTTTAAAACCATTACCCCTTTTGCAAGTGCGGCGGTGTCGAAAGGAAAATATGCTCGTCAATCAATTATTGGAGTTGAGGGCAATCAAGGACCATATCGATTAAGAGGAAATGAAAACGAAACCTTTATTATTGTTTTATCAGGAACTGAAAAAATATATGTAGATGGCAAATTGCTAAAAAGAGGGGCTGAAAACGATTACATTATCGATTACAATACAGCCGAATTAACTTTTACTCCAAAATTTTTGATTACTAAAGATTCGAGAATTGTTGCTGAATTTGATTATTCTGAACGTAATTATTCAAGAACCATGTTCAATTTTGGAACAGAATACGAAAGCAAAAAATTAAAACTCAACTTTAATTATTTTTCAGAGCAAGATGTTAAAAACCAACCATTATTGCAAGATTTAACCGATAGTCAGAAAAAACTTTTATCGGAAATTGGCGATAGTATAGAACTAGCTGTTGTTCCCAATATTAATCAAGTTGCTTTTAACGAAAACCTGGTGCTTTACAAAATGGTAGATACATTAGGTTACGATTCTGTTTTTATCTACTCTACCAATCCTGATAGTGCTATTTATCAATTGGGTTTCTCGCAAGTTGGGCAAAACAATGGAAACTATGTATTAATTCAAAGCTCTGGAAATGGAAGAGTTTACGAGT
The DNA here is from genome assembly GCA_015075325.1 of Flavobacteriales bacterium. Taxonomy (GTDB): domain Bacteria; phylum Bacteroidota; class Bacteroidia; order Flavobacteriales_E; family Vicingaceae; genus Vicingus. The sequence continues at coordinate 106,911 of JABTUP010000002.1, forward strand.
GGGTTGAACCAATTGCAGGGATTCCTCAAGGAAATTATGAACCTGTTATTTTATTAGTTACTCCAAAAAAAATAGAAATGGCCACTTTTGGAGGTGAATACCTTTTCTCCGAATATTCAAAAATTAGTTGGGAAGGAGCTATGTCGAACAACGACCTCAATACGTTTTCTTCAAAAGATAGAGATGATGATTTGGGTTATGCTTTTAAACTAAAAAGTGATAATTCGGTTTTATTATCAAAAGAAAAAGACGACTGGAAAATGAATGTTGGTGGAGGCTACGAATTTATTGACAAAAATTTTAAAGGAATTGGCCCTTTTAGAAACATCGAATTTCAACGAGATTGGAATATTTCTTCGGTTATTTTTACTTCAAATCAACACGCGGCAAGTTCATACCTTGGTTTTGAAAAAAGTAAAAAACTAAACATTCAATATAGCATTAACATATTAGACAATGCAAACGAATATAGAGGAGTAAAAAATATTATTTCTGCAAATGTGAACCTAAAAGGATTTAGATTGGTTAACAATAGTAGTTATTTAATTACCGAAGGATTTAATAATACGGAGTTTATTAGAAATAAATCTACATTAACAAAAGACATTAGTTGGTTGGTGTTAGGTGCTGAAAGCGAATTGGAACAAAATAAATTTTTCTTAGCTAATTCCGATTCATTAACAGCAAGTAGCTTTCGATTTTTAATTTGGAAAGGATTTATCCAAAATGCCGATACATCAATCAATAAATTTTTAATAAGCTACAAACAACGTGTTGATGATGCTGCAAGTTCGACATTATTTAAACCAATAGCCCGAGCCGAAGACGTGGAATTATCGTATGCTCTTCTTAAAAATAAAAACCACGTTTTAAGAAGTAGTTTTATTTATAGAAAACTATACATTCTCGAACCAAATCTCACCACCGAAAAACCTGACGAAAACATTTTATCGCGAGTTGAATACAATGCCCGATTTTTAAAAAGTGCAGTAACATCAAACACGTTTTATCAAATTGGTTCGGGTTTAGAAGTTAAAAAAGAATTTTCGTTTGTAGAAGTTCAACCAGGACAAGGAACGCATGCCTATTTGGGCGATTTAAATGGCAATGGAGCTAGCGACTTAAATGAATTTGAAGTTGCTGCATTTAAAGACCAAGCAAATTTTATTAAAATATTTACACCAACCAACGAATATGTTCGAACATACACCAACGAGTTTAATCAAGGACTATTTTTAAACCCAGAAACTCAATGGGGAACAAGCTATGGATTTAAAAAATTTATTGCTCGATTTGCAAACAGAACCAACTATAGAGTGAACAGAAAAACCGCAGATAAAACAGATTACTTCAACCCATTTATTAGCAACATTAACGACAGCACTCTGGTAACTACCAATTTAGGATTCTTAAACACTATCTTTTTTAATAAAACCAATACCAAATGGAGTATGGATTATACCTATCAAGATAATCAAGACAAATCACTTTTAACCAATGGAATTGAATCGAGAAGAACCATAATCAGAACATTTAAAACACGTTGGAATATTACCAGAACTTTTACTTTACAAAACTTGTTTTCGAACGGAATCAAATCAAACAAATCAGAATTTTTTACCAATCAAAACTATTACTTAACTAATTATGAAGCCGAACCAAAAATAACTTTTCAACCTGATGTAAAATTTAGATGGAGTGTTTTATTTAACTATAAAGAAAAACACAACAGTGAGTTAAACGGCGGAGAAATTTTAAAGGCTCAAAAATTTGGAACAGAAGTAAGGTATAACATTGCATCAAAAGGAAGTTTAATGCTGAATATTAATTTAATTAAAAACGACTATAGCAGTGCAGCAAACAACACCTTAATCTCTTACGAAATGTTAGAAGGTTTACTACCTGGAACAAATACCACTTGGGAATTGGTGTATCAACAAAACTTATCCAAACACATGCAATTAAGTTTGAACTACAACGGGAGAAAATCTGACGAAACCCCAGTGATTCATGTTGGAGGTGTTCAGGTTAGGGCATTCTTCTAATTGATTGATGGTGCTGATTTTTTGTTCGCATACTGATAAAAACGAACACCCACCATTAACTCATGTGTACCATTGCTGTAATTTCTCAAATTAGTGGTAGTAAAATCAAAACCATAAGCTACAGTAAAGTAATTGTTTATAAGGTATCCAATCGAAGCGGTGATAGCATCTTTATCTCTATATGTGCCTGACAACCAAACTTTATCTTGGTAAATTAATCGAAGAGTACCTTCAAATTGAACAGGTACTGGGCTTATATACTTTACAAAAACAGAAGGCTCTAAAACAAAATCTTCGGCAAGTTTAAACTTATAACCACCATTAAAGAAAAAATGGCTAGGCAATGTTCCTTCTGGATTTCTTCCATCTTTAAAAAAGGTAACCCTACTATTTAGTAATTGTGGTGCCGAAAATCCTACATAATATTTTTCGTGATAAAGATATAATCCAAAACCTGCGTCAGGCAATAATACCGATTGAACTCCATTGGTAATAATATCGTCATCACTTTCTCTAAGCGTAATTTTTGAACCATCAATCATAAACTGAATTACACCAGCAGAAATTCCCATTCCTAACTTTAATTTATCAGAAACTTTTACATGGTAAGCATACGATAAATTTGCACCTGTTCTTCGGGTTGGACCAACATTATCGGTAAACACATATCCTCCCAAACCCATTTTTTGATTTTTTGTAGGACCATTTACACTCAAGGTGTATGTTCGTGGAGCATCAGTAATTCCTTCCCATTGGTAACGGTGAGCAGATTTTCCTTCAAAATATGGCCTAGAACCAGCAACAGCAGGATTTATCAAATAATCATTTAAATAATATTGACTAAAATGTGGCAATTGCTGAGAAAACACAACACCAACAGTCAACATCAACAACGATAGTATTATTATTTTTTTCATATAGTTCATCTCTCTATAATATTATCTTAGAACTGTTAATGGACCAGTAAATGGTTTTGTTTTACCATCATTTAATTCAATAACATAGTAATACGTTCCAACTGGTAAATTCTCTCCGTTGTATGTTCCATTCCAATCGTTTTTATAAGCTGTTGAGCGATACAATAACTCTCCCCAACGGTTATAAATTTCTACTGCATGATTTGGATATTGATCAATATAATCAATTACCCAAGTATCGTTTTTACCATCACCATTTGGTGTAATACCATCTGGGAATCGAATGGTAGGAATTACAGTTACAGTAACACTATCAATTGAAGTACAACCTTCTGGAGAAGTAACAGTAACGGCATAAGTTGTAGTTTCTAATGGATTTGCAATTGGGTTTGATATTGTTGTATCACTTAATCCTTCAGAAGGAGTCCATGTATAGCTAACACTACCTGTTGCACCAAGTTGAATGCTAGTTCCTTCTACAATAGTTACGTCAATACCTGCATTTGCAATTGGTTGAGGGTTGTAAGTAATACAAACAGTATCTGAACCAATACAAGCACCAAATGCTGTATAAACATAGCAAATTGTTCCTGCTACATTTGAACTAACAATTACACTATTGGTGTTTCCAATCAATGTCATAGCTGGTAAAGCAAACCATTGAACACTTGTTACATTTCCATCGGTGCTTCCTGTTAACATTACCGAATTATCTTCACAAACTGATGTATCATTACCAGCAAAAGCTAAAACAGTATCTAAAGACCCTACATTAACCGTTTGCAATATACTACAACCACTATTATCGGTAATTGTTACTTGGTAACTACCAAAACATAAATTTGTTGCAGTACTGTTAACTTGTCCGCTTGGATTCCAATTGAAAGAATAACCTCCATTGCCTCCACTTACGGTTAAAGTAGCTTGTCCATCGCAAACACTACTACAACTTGCATCGGTTACTGAAACTGAAGCGGTAATTAATGTTGGTTCTGTTATTACTGCACTATCCTGAACACTACATCCATTTGCATCAGTAACGGTTACTAAATAAGTTCCAGAAGCTAAATTAGAGATGGAATCATTTACTCCGCCTGGAGTCCAAACTGCTGTATTATAAGGAGCTGAACCACCTATTGGATGAACAACTGCCCAACCATCATTTAATCCATTACATGTTACATTTGAAGAAGCAATATTTGCCATTAATACTGCTGGGTTAACTATAGTATCAATTGCAACACCAACACATCCTGCTGAATCGGTAACATTTAGCGTATAAACATCAGAACAAAGATTATTAATAGATGAACCAAATAAGTTGTTTGGTGTAGCATTTGGCGACCAAACATAAGTGTAAGGAGCAACTCCTCCTATAGGATTTGCCGAAATTACACCATCACACAAACTATTACAAGTTGGATTAGTAACAGTGGTATTTGGATCAGGAGCATTGGTATTGCTTAGTGCAAATACAAAATTATTTGTACAACCTTTGTTATCAGTAATATCAACGGTATAAACACCTGCACACAAGTTAATAACAGTGGCCGTATTTTGAGGAGCTAATGGGAAATCCCATGCAAATTGATAAGGACCTGCTCCTCCTGTTGGGTTTAATTGGATTTGTCCGTTACAAACATTACAAGCAGGACTTATTAAATTCTCGTTGGCTAAAATTTCAGTTGGCTCTGATAAGATTAAAGTATCTGTTGCAGTACATCCTCCTGCATCAGTAACTTCAACCCAATATGTTCCTGCACATAACCCTGAAATTACTTGAGTTGTTTGACCGTTACTCCATAAATAAGTATATGGTGCAGTTCCTCCAAGAGGTGAAGCAATTAATCGACCATCACACGCTGCATTACAAGAAATTTGATTCTGAATATTAATATTTACATCAATTACATCAGGAGAAATAATTACAGTACTTATTGAATCTCTACAATTCATGCTGTCTGTAACTACAGCAATATAATTTCCAGCACATAAATTGGTTGCCACATCATTATTTCCTCCTGATGGATTCCATTGGTAAGTAAATGGTGAAGTTCCTGCTCCAACAACAACTGTTGCACTTCCATCGCAAGCATTAAAGCAACTTTCAGGTATTACATCTATAATTGATAAATCTAATCCTGAATTTAGAATAGAAATAGTATCTATTGTAATGCAATTAAGCGCATCTGTTACAGTAACTGTGTAAGTATTAGCACATAAACCTGTTGCTAATGAATCTGTTCCTCCTACTGGAGACCAAGAATACGAATATGGTAAATTACCATTAGAAGCTGATAAAAGAGCTGTTCCATCACAAGAGCCCACACAAGTTTCATCGGTTTTAGTAATTACTAAATCAGGTCCATTAGCACTGTTTACAATTACATTAAAATCATAAATACAACCAGTTCCTAAATCAGTAATTTGAAGTGTAATTATTCCAGCACATAATCCAGTAGTTGTGGTTTGAGTATTGTCTCCATTACCCCATAAATAAGCATAAGGACCAGCACCACCAACTGGATTTGCTGTTGCAGAACCATTGCAAACTCCACAATCTGGACCAACAACAGTTGTACTATCATTAAGTGCTGAAGGTTCATTAACTGTTAAAGTATCGTATGCAGTACATCCGTTTGCATCTACTACTACAACATTATAAGTTCCAACTGTTAATCCATTGGCTGTTTGTCCTGTTTGAACTGGTGTTGTACTCCAGATATAAGTATAAGGTGCAACGCCGCCAACTGGGTTTGTTGTAATGCTACCGCTATTTTGTCCATTACAGTTTGCATCAGTAACAACAGATGAAGTTGAAAGAACATCAGGACTAACAACCGAAATAGTATCTGAGATAATACAACCTCTACTATCTGTTACTGTTAATGTATACAGACCTGCACAAAGGGTGGTTGCTAATGAATTGTTTTGGGTAGGAGTTGTATTCCAAGAATAATTATATGGAGGCGTTCCACCATTTACAATACCTAAAGCTGTTGCATCACAATCACTATTACAAGTTGTTGAAGTTGACGAAAGTGATAAATTAAGTACAGTTGGAGAGTTTATAGTAAAGTTGTGAGTAATCTGACAACCATTATCATCGGTTATTGTTACTGAATGATTTCCTACACATAGGTTTGTAGCTGTTAACCCAACATCTCCATTACTCCAATTTATAGTATAAGAACCTACGCCACCTGTAGGAGAAACCGTAGCTGTAGCATCACATACTCCTGAACAACTAATTGGTGTTGTGGTTAAATTTGGTAAAATAGCTTCTGGTTCAAAAACTCTAATAGAGTCAACTGAAATACAGCCTAAACTATCTTGAACAACAACATTATACAAACCAGCACATAAAGCAGTAGCCGTATCATTTGATTGTAATAAAATATCATCCCATTGATAAATAAATGGTGAAGTTCCTGATACTATTTCTGTTTGAGCAGAACCATCACATGATTCAAAACATGAAGTGCTATCTGCTGAACTTAACAAATCAGGACCATTTGGATTACTAATAAGAACAGTAAAAGTTTGAGTACAACCAAAAACATTTGTAACTTCAACATCGTATGCTCCAGGACATAAGTTGTTAACTGTTTGTGTTGTTTGACCTGTTGGTAACCATAAATAAGTATAAGGTCCAGAACCCACTCCTACATTTATTGTTGCAGAACCATCGCAAACCCCACATGCAGCGTCAGATGTAGTAAATGTAGCAGTTAGATCATTTCCACTAAAGATAGTAACATTATCTGTTGCTGAACAACCATGAACATCTGTTACAGTAACTGAATAACCACCCGAACCTAATCCAGCAATAGTAGGAGTTGTTAACCCATTTGACCATAAATAAGTATATGGAGCAGTTCCTCCAGCAGGTGTTGCTGTTGCAGAACCGTCGTTTTGACCAAAACAAGTTAAATTGTTTGCTGATGCTGTAACGCTTAATACATTAGATTCGTTAATTACAACATTTATAGGTGATGAACATCCTAAAGCATCTGAAACAGTTACAATATAATTTCCTGCACATAACCCTGCAACCGCATTATTATTTGGTGCGACACATGGTCCAGACCATGAATACGAATATGGTGGAACACCTCCTGAAGGTACAACTGTTGCTGAACCATTATTTCCTCCATTACAAGTTACATCATTTGTATTTACAGTTGCTGTTATTAAAGCATTTTCTCCAATAGTTACAGGTGTTACAGTAATACAACCGTTTCCATCAGTTACTTGAACAGTATAATTATCAGCACATAAACCAGAAACTGCTGAAGTGGTTTGTCCTGTAATTCCAGTACCAGTCCATAAATAAGTATAATTTGGAGTTCCTGAAACAATGGCAACCGAAGCAGAACCATCACAAGAGCCATTACATGAAGCATCGGTTGTTGAAACATTAACAACTGGTCCGTTTGCATTGTTTATTGGAATTAAAAAGGATTGCATACAACCATTAGCATCTGTTATCTCAACTGTGTATGTTCCTGCTGACAGTCCTGTTACATTAGGAACACTTACTCCTAAAGCTGGCCAGAAATATGTATAACCTCCAGCACCACCGGTTGGATTAACAACAGCTGTTCCATCATTACTTCCACAAGTTGCATCAGTAGTTGTTTCGTTAGCAACAATTAATGTATTTTCATTAATGGTAACAACATCATTTGTTGAACAACCATTAACATCTGTTACAGTAACATTGTATGTTCCTGCTGTTAGACCTGTTGCGGTAGGTGTTGTTTGAAATAATGGATCATCCCATTGGAAGGTATAAGGTGCTGTGCCATTAGCTGGAGTAACTGTAGCTGTTCCATCATTTCCTCCATTACAACTTACATCTGTAGAACTTGTGATAACTGTTAAAACATTTGGACTTGTAATGTCAAAATTAACAACATTTGTACAACCATTAAAATCGGTAATAGTAACGCTTGTTGGCCCTACACATAAATTAGAAACTGAAGCCGAAGTTTGTCCGTTTGCCCATAAGAAGGTATATGGTGCTGTCCCTCCAGATGGAGTAACACTTGCCGTTCCATCGCATGTTCCACTACAAGAAACTGGAGTAAAAGATGGATTTGCAGTAATACTATCAGACTCCCCAATGATAACAAATGTATTGAGAACACAATTTGCGGCATCAGTAATTGTTAGGTTGTATGTTCCCGCACATTGTCCAGTAATTGTTGAATCTGTTTGACCTGGAACATTCCAATTATAAGTATAACCAGGTGTTCCACCTATCGGGATAACATTAGCAGCTCCATCACAAGCACCAAAACAGGTAGCATCTATTACTGTTGTTACCACACCAGTTGGGCCAGCAGGATTACTTACTGCAAAAGTAAAAACCTCTGAACATCCGTTATTATCAGTAATGGTATCAGAATAAAAACCAGCGGGCAAATTAGTGATGTTATCTAAAATTGAACCGTTGCTCCAAGAATGAGTATAAGTTGGAGTTCCCCCTGATGGATTAACTGTAATTGAACCATCACTTGCTCCACAACCTGCATCAATAATTACTTCGTTTGCTAAAATTAAAGCAGGCTCATCAATAGTAACCGAACCATTGAAGAAACAACCATTACTATCTATAACATTAACTGAATAAACTCCAGGAATTAAATTATTGATTGAAGCAGTTGTTGTTGGTATTGGTAAATTACCACCAACCCATGAAATAGAATAAGGAGCTGTTCCTCCAATTGGAGTAACCATAGCCGTTCCATCATTCAATCCATTACATGTAATATTTGTACTATCTAAAGTAACTTGTAGAACAGCTACATCACTAACGGTGTAACTTCCAATAGTAGTACATCCGTTTGCGTCAGTAATAGTTACATTGTATGTATCAGGACAAAGATTGGAAATTGTTGAATTTGTAGGATTCGTTATCGGAGAACCACCTACTGAAGTCCATACATAAGTAAATCCTCCATTTCCACCTGTAGGGGAAGCTGTTGCTGTTCCTGTACAAGCTCCATTACACTCAATAGAGGTACCTGTTACATTCGCATTAAATTGAGATGGACCTGTAACTGTAATAGTTTGTGTTGTAGAACAACCATTTGCATCGATAGCAATTGCAGAGTATGTTCCTGGACACAATCCAGTGATTGTATCGGTAGTTAAAGTATTAGACCAAGTAGTAGAATGAGGCTCTGTTCCTCCGCTAACAATAATTCCAGCAATCCCATCACAATCTCCAAAACAGTTTTCAGAAACATTATAAGGATTAGATGAAAAAATTGTCGGCTCAACAATATCGAAAGTATCTAATTTCGTACAACCCGTTGTATCGGTAATTGTTACTGTATATGTTCCATCACCTAAACTACTAATTGATGAATTTGTTCCAAGTCCACCACCCCACAAGTAAGTGTAGCCTGGTGTTCCTCCTGAAGGATTTAAAGTTATACTGCCCGTTGTATTACCATTACAATTTACATCAACAACTACTGCATTTGAAACTATTGAATCAGGTTCAGTAATAATTAAAGTATCGGTTTGACTACATAAATTGGCATCTGTTACTGTAACCCAATAAGTTCCTGGAGCCAAGCCTGTTTGTGGAGTACTTGAATAAGTTAATGTATAAGGCGGCACACCTCCCGTAGGGTTTGCAGCAATTGTTCCATCGTTTGCCCCATTACAAGTAACATTTGTAGCAACTCCATTTGGAACTAAAACACTAGGGTCAACAGGCATTGTTACAGACTGTGTTGCTAAACATCCTGTTTGGTCAGTAACCGTTACAGTATAATTTCCAGGGCACAAACCTGTGGCAGTTTGAGTATTCTGTGTAGGGACTGTATTCCAGCTATAAATATAAGGAAGTACACCTCCAGCAGGATTAGCTGTAGCTTGCCCATCGCACGCTCCATTACAACTAATTCCAATAGTGTCTGTAAGAATTGTTATCACTATTGAAGGTGCAATGGTAACTGTTCCATTTCTAGTACAACCATTTGCATCAGTTACTGTAACTGTATAACTTCCTGGACATAAATTAGCAGCAGTAGTTTGGGTATTATCTCCACTTGTCCATGAAAAAGAATAAGTACCTGGACCTGTTCCTCCTGTTGGATTAGCCGTTGCTTGTCCATCACAATTGGTTTCACAACTTGTGCTTATTGCGGAAGGATTAACTACAATTAAAGGTGGGTTTATAATGGTTATAGTATCACGTTCTATACAACCAGCAGCGTCGGTTACAGTTACAAAGTATTGTCCTGCACTTAATCCAGAAATTGGATTTCCTGGTATTGGAGCTCCTGCTGGAACAGTATTCCAAACAATAGTATAACCAGGAGAACCTCCTGAAGGTAATGCTGTTGCTGTTCCGTTATTTGAATTATTACATGTAATATCAGTAAACTGAGTGTTTGCATTTAGTTGAGTTGGCTCAATGATAGTAACCGTATCTGTTAAAGTGCAAAGAGAATCATCTGTAATTGTTACGATATATGTTCCTGCACAAAGGTTATTTACACTTTGGGTTGGAGTTGGTGCAGGAGTTGTATTCCAACTGTAAGAATAAGGCGAATTTCCTCCTGATGGATTTGTAGTGGCAGTTCCATTACAAACTCCAAAACAACTTAAATCTGTTACAGAACTATTAGTAGTAATTGGTGTTGGTTCATCAATTGTAAAGTTTGACGAAACAATACAACCATTATCATCTCTAATATCTACAGTATGATTTCCTGCACATAAATTTGTGATGGTATTACTGATTCCAACAACAGGAATAAAAGCAGCCCCATCCCATGAAACACTATACGGAGCGGTACCCCCAGAAGGTGTTGCAGTTGCCGTTCCTTCACACAATTGATTACATCTTAAATCTGTATTCGTTACATTAACTGCTAATGAATTAGGCTCATCTATTGTAATACTATTACTAACACTACAACCTCCTGCATCAGTTACAGTTACCGTATAAATGTTTGGACATAATCCAAAAATTGAATCAGTACCTTGACCACTTCCTGGAGCAGGCAACCAGTTGTATGTATAATTTGGTGTGCCACCAGACACACTAACACCACCTGTTCCATCGCAAGCTCCTTTACAAGTTACATCGGTTTGATTCATCGTTAAAACCATTGGTAAAGGCTCTTGAATTTCTACACTATCAATAGCTACACAAGAATTTGAATCGGTAACCGTAATTACAACAAAACCTTCACAAAGTCCTGTAGTTGTGGTTTGCGTGTTATCTAAATTTTCCCAATTCCAAGAATAAGGTTGAGTACCTCCTGCAGGATTAGATGTTGCAATACCATCACAAACTCCTGGACAAGACATATCCTGAATAACTGAAGGATTAGCTACCAATAAATCTGGTTCGGTTATAGTTATCGTATCTTTTATTTCGCACCCTTTACTATCGGTAACAGTAACAACACATTGACCTGGGGCTAATCCAAAAATGGTATCTAATACTGAAGCTCCACATGACCAAGCATAAAAATAGGGTGCAGTTCCATTAACTGGAGTTGTAATGGCTGTTCCGTTATCAGCACCAAAACAAGTAACATTTGTTACTGCTGTTGATGTTAATAAGGTATCTGGCTCTGTAATAACAAAGGTTAGAACAGTATCACAACCATTTCCATCACTTATTGAATCGGTATAAGTACCTGCACACAAACTTGTTATCGAAGATAGTTGACCTGCATTTAATGTTTCAGAAAAACCTGTACTCCAATTATGGGTAAAAGGTCCAACTCCTCCTGTTACAACTGTAGCTGATGCTGTTGCATCGCAATAACCTCCACAACTTACATTAATTTGAGAAGAATCAATTTGCATCTGAAGTACAGATCCAATAACACTTATCGTATCACCTATGCAACCATTTGCATCTGTAACTATTAATGTATCGGTAGAGCCAACACACAATCCAGATAAAGAGTTTGTTGTATTACCACTTGGAAGCCAAAAAAATGAATAAGTACCAATTCCTGTTCCACCAGTTGGATTAGAAGTAACACTTCCATTACAATAACCGAAACAACTTACATCATCAACAATTATGTTTGCTCTAACGCTATCGGGCTCATTAACAGTGTAAAAAAAAGTAGTATCACACCCAAAACCATCTTGTACTCTAAGAGAGTAATTACCTGAACATAGATTTGATATTGAACTAAGAGTGTCAGAAGGTAATCCAGGGGACCACTCAAAACTTTCAGTTCCCAAGTTTGTAACAAAACCAGCAAAATCGATAAAAGCTTCAATTTCTCCATTGCAAACTCCATTGCATGAAGGACTTGTTATTGTTGCTGGCAAAAACTCTTCAATTCGAGCATGTCCTAATACCGTTGCTTTTGCTAATCTAGTACTTCCGCAATCATCAGTAATAATTGCAGTATATTCAATACCTGGACAAATATTAAAAATAGTATCACTACCAGTAGTGATAGGATTTAACCCATCGTCATCTCCATCTGGAGTGCCTGGAGTCCAATTAATATTTACAAATGAACATGTTGTACTAAAATTTACTATAATCATCCCATCACAAATGTTTCCACAAGAAGCAGTATCTGAAATAATAGAAGTAACACTTACTGCTTTATTTGTATTCTCCAAGAAGTTACTATTCCCTAACTGGTAAGTTTTAGTTTTAGAAAAATCATAAGTATTTTTCTTGTCATCTACATTCCAACTGTTGTATGCTAAAATTGTAGATTTATCAGAAAGTAATATTCTCTTTTGTGCCGAATTAGAAACAAATGAGCCGCACAACACATCGAACCCATTTAAGTCTAATGTTCCACTTATGTGATTTAGTGAATTTGCATGATTTTGAATTGGACTTGTTAATTTATATGTTCCAGTTCCTTCAAAATAAAAATCTGTTTGCCAAACATACCAACCTAAATGTATGATTTCGTTTTTATTACTTTTAAAGTGAATTGATGATTTAATTTGATTATCAAATTCAGAAAAAATCTGAGCTGAACCCAAAATGTTAATATCTGAATTTTTTGTAGAACTTATTGCAAAATGTTTTTGAGAACTAATATTCAAGTTATTAATTGAAATACTTGAGCCTATTTTAACTTCTGCTTTAGCCTGAGAAAATGAATTGTCATCAAAAAAAACATTATCATTTGAGGTTGGAACACCAAAACCTCCTTTACCTCCTGAGGTATTAGACCAATGAGATGCATCATTCCAGTTTCCGCTGTTTCCAACCCAATAAAAATCGCCTGCAAAAACCTGACTAACAGCCACTAACAAAGAAAATGTTAGTAATAGAAAATATTTTTTGAAATTCATTAACTGCAATTTATGTTCAAAATACGGATAAGTACGACAATAATACAAAATAAGTTGCTAAAAAATAAATATTTATTCAATTATAAGTATTTTATGCAGACGTATTTTTAACAACCTAAGTTGCAAATTGTTACAATTCTAAAAACTCTCTAAGAATTTGCATAAAAGCCTGAGGTTGTTCTGCGTGAATCCAATGTCCACTATTTGCAATAGTCTTAACTTCAGAATTAGGGAAAATACGATTTATTTCTTCAACATCTGAATCTAAAATATAATTGGATTTTTCTCCTCTAATAAATAATGTCGGCTTTAAAAACGGATGAATATTAATTAAACCCTTACCAACAATTTCTATGTTTTGATTAATTACTGGTAAATTAAACCGCCAAGCTAATTTTTCTTTCTCTACCCAAAACAAGTTTTTTAAAAGAAATTGACGCACTGAAAGGTCAGAAATATGTTTACTTAACTCAACATCAGCCTCAGTTCTCGATTTTATTTTATTAAAATCTAAAGATAATAATCCATCAATAATTTGACGATGATGAACTGGATAGGGTTTTGGAGCAATATCGGCAACTATAAGCTTTGCAAGCATATTTGGGTAATTCATTGCAAATTGCATAGCAATTTTACCTCCCATGGAATGCCCTAAAATTATAGGATTAACAATATGATGCACATGAATAAATTCATATAAATCGTCGGCCATCACTTCATAATTAAACTCACTATCGTGTTGCGATTGCCCATGATTTCGAGCGTCTAAAATATAAACCTCAAAATGTTCTCCTAATGTTTTAGCTATTCCCATCCAATTGTCTAACGAACCAAATAATCCATGAAGAATAATTAACGGAACACCTTCTCCTACTTTTTTATAATTTAAATTCATAACTATTGACTATTTGTGATTTACGATTGATGAATTGTGTTGCTTTTTAGAAATTTCTTATTTCTATCAGACAAAGTTCTTATTTTTAAGTTATATCGTTAATTTTGGATGGTAATTAATACAACCTATGGATTTGATTAAAGTAATTGCTGAAAACAAACAAGAGTATAAAATTGGGTTTGACAAAGACCTTAAAAGTGGAACAATTGACAATCAATCTTTTAATTGGGATGTGTCGAAAATTAACGAACGTACTTTTCATGTAATAAAGAACAATAAATCATATAACATTGAGCTGTTGAAAGCTAATCCAGAAGAAAAGAACTTTTTTATTAAAGTAAATGGAAGGAAATTCAAATTTGCTGTAAAAGACAAGTACGATGAATTACTAAAAAGCTTAGGAATGGATAACATGGCTAGCACAAAAGTTGCCAACTTAAAAGCTCCTATGCCTGGATTGGTTATAAACATTGCTGTAGAGGTGGGGCAAACAGTTCAAAAAGGTGATGCTTTATTGATTTTAGAAGCCATGAAAATGGAAAACGTAATAAAATCACCAACCGACGGAGTTATTAAAAGCATTACCGTAAAAAAAGGCGATGCTGTAGAAAAAAATCAAGTTTTATTGAATTTTTAGAACTATTTTTCTCGCAGATTACGCAAAAAACCGCAGATTTAATTCCTTAGTTTTCTCCGAAAATCTGTGTTATCTGCGAGATACCAAAACAAACATACTTTTATGAAAATTCTTTTTTCTATAATTATCTTAACATTATTGGGTTGTTCTGGTTCTAATTCGGAGCAAAAAATTGATTCAAAACAAGATTCAACTATTCAGTCAAAAATAAGTTCTGATAAAGCTCAAATAATAGAGCCTATTGTTGATGATGAAATAAAAACATACACCAAAAATGGTATTTCATTGGTAGAGATTAAAGCTGAAGATTACTCCAAAACTTCGTTAAAATTATCGACCAACCAATTTAAAGAAGGAATTAATGCGTTGAGTTTTTTGGTTGAAGGAATATCAAACTACAACATTGCTATTTTGGAAAACAATTACTCGTTAACCTACTTTAATCAGCCAAACATTAAAAAAGAATTTTTATTTGGAAACAATGTTTTCCTAGCTTTTTTAACTGACCAAAACAACATTAGCATAAAAAAAAATAAAGCACATTTATTAGAAAATGTAGTAATTGGCAACATGGATATCCTTTTTAACATGAATGTACCACACTTGTTTTACTACTTACCTCAATCTGAAACTAAACAACCTATTTTAGATTTTTATTTAGTAAACACTACTATTGCTGAAAATGGAAACAAGGTAAAAGTTACTCTTAATGATACCGAATTTATAATAGACAAATGGGCTGCTTATTCCATTAAAGGTTTAACAAAATCAAATAATACTATTCGTATTCAGTTAATCGATAAAAACGGAAATTTAATTGAAGGTCCTTTTAACGACTCAGGCGATAGAAATTTTACAATTGGCAAAGAAAGTTAAGATATTTCTTTGATTGATATCCATTAAAACAAGTTGCCTTGATTGGGTTGTTGTATTTTACCCAAATGCTTATAAGCTTTTTCAGTAGCTTCTCGCCCTCTTGGGGTTCTCATTAAAAATCCTTCTTTAATAAGAAATGGTTCATAAACCTCTTCAATAGTTCCTGCTTGTTCGCTAACTGCTGTTGCAATAGTAGTTAAACCTACGGGGCCTCCTTTAAATTTGTCAATAATTGCTGTTAGTATTCTGTTATCCATTTCATCTAACCCATGTTTATCTACATTTAAAGCGTTTAATCCGTAAAGAGCAATTTCTTTTGAAATTCTACCATCACCTTTTACTTGTGCAAAATCCCTAACTCTTCTTAGCAATGCGTTAGTAATACGAGGTGTTCCTCTGCTTCTTCCTGCAATTTCAATAGCAGCTTCTTCATCAATTTCAACATTCATAATACTAGCCGAACGCTGTAAAATGGTTGAAAGCAATTCTGTATCATAATATTCTAAACGTGAAGAAATACCAAAACGTGCTCTTAATGGAGAGGTTAGCAAACCTGTTCGAGTAGTTGCTCCTATAAGGGTAAAAGGGTTTAATTCTATTTGAACACTTCTAGCATTTGGTCCAGAATCAATCATAATATCAATTCTATAATCTTCCATTGCTGAATACAAGTACTCTTCTACAACTGGCGACAAACGATGAATTTCATCTATAAACAACACATCTCCCTGCTCCAAATTAGTTAATAAACCTGCTAAATCGCCTGGTTTTTCTAAAACTGGTCCTGATGTTACTTTAAATCCAACATTCAATTCATTGGCAATAATATTTGCAAGGGTGGTTTTTCCAAGCCCTGGAGGTCCATGAAGTAGAACATGGTCAAGAGCTTCTCCTCTTTGTTCGGCAGCTTTAACAAATATTTTTAAATTTTCTAAAACTTGTGCCTGACCAGTAAAATCATCGAACGAAAGTGGACGCAATGCTTTTTCGAACTCTCTTTCAGTAGAGTTAAAATTTTGTCCTTCGGCATCAAGATTTGTGTTCATGTTAACAAAGGTAAGTAATAGTTTATTATTGAATAAAAAAGCCAATTTATTTTAGAATAAAAAAGGGCTGTTTTGCAAAAACAGCCCTTATAAGTTCAACAATATTTATTTTCTCTTCTACTTCACCATCAACTTATCCGTTTTAATGGTTTGGTTATTTTGAGTAATAGTATAAAAATAAACACCTGATTTTAGGTTGTTGATTTTTACTTCATTGTTGGTTGATGTTAAATTTTCGTTTAACACTTCAACTCCTAACATGTTATACACTTTAAAGTTTACTTTACCATTTTCTAAGTTTAGGTTATGAGTAATGTTAACCTCTCCACTTGTTGGGTTTGGGAAAACAGCTATAGAGTGTTGGGTGATGAATGTTGAGTTTTGGGTTTCTTCATTGTGATTCATCAATCTTGCTGAGCTTAGGTTTATCATTTCAATAGTTTCTAAATCGTTTCTTAAGCCTGCTCTTTTTAATATTGTTTTTGCAAATGATTTTTCGTAAGAATCATCTGTTGCATCAGCAAGTTCGGTAATTTTTTGAAGCAAAGTTGCATTGGTTCTTAATTCTTCATCAAAATTAGCACTTTGCTCTAATGCTAATAAACTGCTGTATAATTTGATAAATGAGCCAAATGTTTTTTTGTTTGCTACCTTATCAAGCAATTCTTGTGCTTTATCAAATTTTCTAGCAGCAAGGTAAAATCTCATTTTTTTGTGAGGATTTGCCTCTTTTTCAATAATTGGCAGCATCTCTTCAAAACGATTTTCTACATCTTCGCTTAATAAATAATGTTGCAATAAATTATTTTTTGCTTTTTCTTTTTGATTTTTAAAGTAGGCAATGGTTTCTTTTTTCTCTTTAATTGCAGTGGTGTCGTTCGTATTCATTTGAGCTAATTCTTCTTCCAAATCTTCAATTACCACTTGATTGGCTTCCATTTCGCTCATTAAATTGGTTGAGCTGCCACCAAAACTCATGCTCGAACTTCCTCCGCCTGTATTTATCCTATCAGGACAACTTGTTGATGGGTTAAAATTATAGCTACCACAAATGGTTGGAAAGGTGTTTACATCGTTATAATGAGTTGCAATAGGGTAGTTTCTTGGGGCTAAATTGTAACCATTTGGTTGACTAAATTGGTAACTTATGTGTTTAGTTAAATCAACATGCCAAAAATCGCCATATTGTGTGGTGTACGAAAACCTATTGTTAGATGGACTTGTCGCATTTAAACAAGTACCATGCGTTTGATTAATAGAACCACTTGAAATTAAGATATCATGGTCTCTACCATTGATATAGGTATTACATCTAAATTCTAAGCCTTTTGAACCAGAGCCAAACACTCCATTTCCATTTACATCTACAGCTTGTGAGCCAATGTAAAACTTGTCAAAAGTATTTCTGTAAATTTCATTGTTTTCAGTTCCTGAGTTGAGCACATAAACTCCAACATAACCGTTTTGAGTCGTAGTATTGGTGTTGAAAGTGTTGTTTTCAACAGTGTATCCATCACAAGTGTTTAGGTATAATCCATAAGAACTACCCCAGTAGCTATCTGCTCCAACATTAACATAGTTTTGTATTATTTTTGCTAAATCAACTTCTTCTAAATAAATGCTTCTCCAATTGTTGTAAAAATTGGTATAACTAACCTCTGTTGTTTTGGTTGATGTTGCAATCGATTCTATTCCTCTTAATAAGTTTATAAAGTTTCCTTTATCTGGATTTGTACAATTTACAACATTACATTTTTTGGTTACGGTTATTAAACAATTGTTGGCAGAGATACCCATACCTCTGTCAATATAAGGTATTGCAGCATAACTTGCAGTATTTTTAAAATCGCAACCGTAAAAATTTACTCCTTGTACATCAAACAAGTGTGCCATAATAACTGTTGGTGTTAAGCTGGGTTTGTTTAATTGAGCACTGGTTTGAAATATACAATTGTCAAATTTCGATTCATCGTTTATTGGTAAATTTAATATACTTCGATTCTCAAAACCAAAAAACACAGTTCCTCTATGGTTGTTTTTAAACGTGGTATTGGTAGCTTGTATTACTCCCCCTCTTTTAAAAGTGTAATCTTCCCAAAATACGCCCGGTGTGCCGCTTTTTACCGTTGCAAAATTATGTGCTCCTAAATACGAGTGTTCAATGGTAGAGCTGTTTGCAATAAACCGACCTGCATCGTACCACTGTTTGTTGGCAGATGGCCCATGAACTTCAATTCCGTTCCACATCGGCGAGTTTTCGCATTCGGTATTTACAGTAAATGTACAGCTATTAGCGGTAAATCTAGCTCCTTGTTCTATTACCAATTTGGCATCGGGAGCAAATTCAAATCGTAAGCCTGTAGCAGTTATATTTGCTCCTGTTTTAATAATTAGTTCGTCTTTTACCGTAATGGTATTAGTGTTCCCAAATGGGTTTGAGCTTGTTGTCCAGCTCTGTGTGCCGCTTTGTTCTTTGGGGTAGGTAGTGGTGCTGTATGTAGTGTTGGCAACACAACATTCGGTTGACACTTCGGTGTAGTATGCTGAATAATCCATTCCATCTACTTGGTCGGGTAGAATATAAAGTTTCATATTTTCAGAATTTGTTGGATGACCTAACTGATTAAGATTATACAAAATAGATAATGCCGAATTATTCCAAATTAAGCCACTTCCGTCAACGCCTGGACTATTACTATTCCCAATAGTTGCTAATGAAGTGGTATTTGCTAAGTACAATTTACCATCTTTTCCCAATTCTATCTGTGAATTTTTAAATGCAGCTACTTGACTCTGCATGCTTGGATTATTTGTTAATGGTATAAAATTATTCGTTGCCACTTCATAAATTTTAAAAGGAAGAGGATTAATGTTATTAGGCACGTGTGTGATGTAGATGTAATTTCCATTTGGAGAAAATTCAATTCCCTTTATAGGAGAATCATTATTAAGATTATCACTAGGAAGACCAATTACATTGTAACTAGTTATATCGCCATTGTTGTCTATTTCGCCTACTAACAATACTATATCTTGGTATGCAGGGGCAGAAGGATAAGAACAGGCTATACGATAACCTGTTGGTGTTTTTATAAGCTCCATTTCTGAGCGTACTGCTCTATCAGCCGAAAAAGGTGCATTTGGTGTTAATAAAACAAATTCATAATTATCATACGTAATACCAGACGAAGTAACTTTAAAACGAGCAATACATTGTTCACCCATTACATATAAAAAACGAGTATTGTCGCTTCTTAATTCACTTGTTGCCATTGAAATTTTTACTTGTGATTCGCCTTCAGCATTGAAATGAGGGGGAGAAGGAACTGCGTTACTTAAATCAAATACATTTGCATCAAATGCTGATTGATCGTATGGGGGTGGTAAGTTTAGGGGATTTAGGCTTATTAATGCTCCTTGGCTTCCAGTTTCAAAACTTTTTACCGACATATCGACTATTGCGTATTCAACAATATTAGTCAAATGACCACCTTGACTCCAAATATTTCCAAATCTTGTTCCTATTATGTAATACCTTGTGCAACTGCCAGGCACAGGAATAATGGAAGTTTCTACATACCCTTGTAATCGATATCCTAAATTTGAATTTTTAGTCATCTCTCCAATAAAATAACCATCATAATCATAAACAAAACCATCAACTACAAAAAACAATAAATCGCCATTGGCATCTTGCATCGCATTGTGGTTAAAATTTGAAATCTGCCCATCATACCCATCATAAGGATCAGTATTTGGGGTTATTGGAACACTAAATGGGTCAACTGTTGGCTTGGGTAGGGGGATGGGTGTTGATGGATTACCTCCAGGCCCTGTAAACTTAATGTAATTCGGAGGTAAACTCCATATTGCATTTTGTTGAGCAATTAATGATGTGAAGATGAGTAGATGGGCTAATGTGAAGATAATTTTTTTCATGATATTGATTTTAGATGAATAAATTGAAATGCTCGACCAAAATACTTAAAAAAAAAAAAAACATGGGCAAATTTTTATTTTAAAAGTTATGAACAATTTTACAAAAATATTATTTTTATGTACTTTTACAAGATGAGTTTTTTTAAGCAAATTAGTGTGTGTGTATGTTTATTACAAGGGTTGTTCTCGTACGCTCAGCAATTGGTTTATTCTGATATTATTTACGGAGGCGTTACAGGAAATGGATGTAGCACAGCAAACGGTTCAGGAACAATTACATTTCCGATACAAATACCGCCCAACAGCACCATAAAAAAAGCTTACTTAATTGCTGCATGCGATAGTTTAGCTGATGATATTACCATCACTTTAAATGGAATTAGTTATTCTTTTAGCAACATCAGTATTTTTACAAATGGATTTAATGCACTATTTAATCCATCTTACCCTATAAATAGACCTAATTCTAGTATGCATTTGTTGGATATTACTAATGATATGGATTCATCTATAAATAATTATTCTTTATACACACCACCGCAGCCCAATGTATTTAAAGGAGCATACACTTTTTTTTATCTTTATATTGTTTACGAAAATTTATCATTACCTAAAATTAGTTGTAACTTATTTTTAAATACAAAAGATGTTGCTCCTTTAACATCCTATAATTTAAATAATTTATCTCCTTTAGTTACCAATAAACCTGTTGGGCTGGGAGTTGCTACAACTTATTTCTGCGACACCACACAAGATGGTTCTTATGTAAAAGTAAATTCAAATACCATTGGATTAATTGGGGGTGATGATTTAAATTCCAATTTATGGACGTGTGTGGGTACATGGGCTAACTTTGCACACTACAACGATAGTTTGTTTGGGTTGGATGATGATACTCCAGATAGCTTGATGACAGGAACTGATGCTTTGGCTGATATAAAAAGTTATGTAAACAATGGAGATACTACTGTTAATGTAACTTTTACCTATCAATCGAATTTCAAACCTTTAACCAACCCCATCCGAGCAGTTATGCTCTCCTACACCACCCCCTGCGACACCTTTACCACCACCGCCACCACCAATATAGACACCATTTGTGTAGGCGAGAACGTACAATTAAACGCCACAGGCGGAGCAACGTATAGTTGGTTTAGTGCGTTTAGCACCTTTAACGATAGTACCTTGGCTAACCCTGTGGCTACGCTCACCCAAACCACTACGTATATTGTAACTATAAAAAACGATAGCGGTTGTGTAAAAACCGAGCATGTAAAAGTTTGGGTAAACCCTACTCCAAAACCAGATACTATCGTGGTTACTCCGCAGCGGTGTGGCAGTGCTAATGGTAGCATTACTGTTGGCAACATACCACAAGGCTCGGCTCCTTTTACTTATGCACTTACCAATTTACAAACGCTAGCAACCAGTAACCAGCAACTAGCAACTTTTAATAGCTTGTTAGCAGGAGATTATCTAATCAACATTACTGATTCAAACGGCTGTGTTTGGCAGAGCGATACGCTTGTTGTAGCAGAAATACACGATATTACAGCAAATTTTAACCTTTATACCTTGCCTTTGGTTTTTCCTACTCCTAACCCTTTGGGTACTGCTCCGCTTACGGTTTATACACAAAACTCTAGCGTAAACGCTAATAGTTATGAGTGGACAATCAGTGGGCAGTCATCAATTGGCAGTTCGCAAGATACTATTGCACAACATTCAACATTTAACATTTCTCACTCTTTTGAAAATGGTGGAACTTTTGAGGTTTGTTTGTTTGCGTACAACAACATTGTTACTTGTGGCGATACGGTTTGTAAAACCATTGTTATAGCTCCTGCTCCTGATAGTTTGGTATTAATAGTTCCAAATGTGTTTAGTCCGAATGCCGATGGCAGCAATGATAATTTTGTATTGCAAGTGCAAAGTGCTCATTTGTTAGAAAAAATTGAAGTAGAAATTTTTAACCGTTGGGGGCAAACGGTTTCAAGTTCCGAGTTTGATGTTCAAAGTTTGGCAAGTGCGATGGTTAGCTCCCCTTCGGGGTTGGGGGCTTTCGTTATATGGGATGGCAGAACAACTTCAGGAAAAGAAGTGCCCGAAGGGACTTATTTTTATGTGATTAATTACACCAAATTAACTGGCGAAACGGAAAGTTTGAAGGGAAGTGTTAGTTTGTTGAGGTAATTTAAAAGAAAATCATTCTGCCTGAATTTCTTTTCCTGTAATAGTTCTTACAATTTCACCAAGATATATTTTTAATTTAACGATATAAACAGGAGAAGTAATTTTTTCCTCAATACCATTATTTTTATACAAAACCAAACGATATCCTACTCCAGTTCCAATGCCAAACCAACGAATAATTTTATAATCAATTAGCATAGCTGGTTCATATGAAATTATAGCAGAATATCTTGTTCTAACGGCTTTTTGTGTGGTTGGATTGAAATATTGATAATGTGCTCTTCCAATACCAATTTGAGACGACAAGTTAAATTCCCATCGTTTTGATGAATGATAAACATACTCAAAATAAGGGGAAAAATAAATGTATTTTAGTTCAGCGTCAAATTTTCTTTCTTCCGATTGAATTACTGATTTTGCTGGAATAATTAATTGATTATAACCCAAACCCGTTTTAAAATTCCTGTTAAAACTAACTCCAATCTTAAACCCACTAGTTCTTATATCGGTTCCTCTAATAAACGAAAATCGAGAATCAAATTTTACATCGAGTTGAGGAGTGGTGTTAAATGATTTTTTAAAATCATCCTCGAATGTTTTTACACTAGATTGTTGAGCAAATACATGCTGTGAAACTATTGTAGCAAGAATAAAACATCCTTTTCTAAAACAATCAAGCATTTGATTTGTTCTTCTTGTAGTGATTGTAAACAAGGTATCCAATAAAAATTAAAAGCAGGTATGGAATTGCCATGAGGTATAAAATACCATTATTTACACCTTCAGCCATTGCAACATCGTTTTCAACAACAGCTTTACACATTGCACATTGAGAAAACAATTGCGAGGCAGATGAAAGAAATAAAATTAGTATTATAAAGATTTTTATACACTTCATAGTGCAAAGTTAAGCTCGATTACTTTAGTTTAGTGTCGTTGTTCTATTTTATTTTTAGTTGAACCTTTTAATGGAACAACATCTTCTTTATATAAAATATCAATAGCATCAATGAGTTGTTCTTTTATTACTTTATGTGTAGTACCATCAAAATAACCTCTTATATGGGCATTTTTATCAACCAATATTAACATTCCCGAATGTAAAAAACCACCAGGAGCAATCGAATCTGGTTGAGCACTAACAAAAAAACCATTAAATGCGATATCGTAAATTTCTTCCTTTTTTCCTGTAACAAAATCCCAAGAGGTAGTATTTGCATGAACTTTTTTAGCATAATCTGCCAAAACCTCTACTGAATCTTGCTCAGGATTAACAGTAATAGATAGAAATCTTAAATTTTTATTGTCTTTAAATTTGTTTTGGATATACCCCATATTAGTTGTCATTTTAGGGCAAATGGTTGGACATGTTGCAAAAAAGAAATCTGCCACATAAACATGACCTAACAAATCGTCTCGGGTTACTTTTTTACCATCTTGATTAATAAACTCAAAGTAAGGAATTTGATGATAGTTGGTATCATATTTACCATCACTATTCAACACCGCCTCTCTAGGTCCAATATACTCTAATTTAGTAAAGTTATGTTTTCCTGTATAAAGGAAAAGATACACTAATGATGGGAGTAATAAAATGCAAGTTAATATTATAATTTTTTTATATTTCTTATTCATGGTGTTCTAAAAAAATAAAAGACCACAAATTTACTTGTGATCTTTTACAAATACTATTAAATAAAATTGATTTTTAGTATAACCATTTTTCCATCATGTCGGAATAAACTCCTTCAGTTAACACATGATAAGCAAGATAAAGTGCATACACAACAAAAGGTGCAATTATTACATTTTTTAAAAAAGTTGCTTCATGTTTTAAGTGCATATATTCTGATACTATATAAAAAGCTTTTAAAATAGTAAGAACTATAAATGTCATTTTTATAAAACCCCATGACAAACCTAAATCTTTCCAGTAAATTCCAAGCAATACTTCTACAGATGTAATTGCAAGTAATACCCAAAAGATAATCCAAACTCTTTTTCTTATTTTTTTTCCATCTTCTTCAGAATGATGAACAGCGTATTCGTATTTTTCTTCTGAGTGACTGTGTGATGTATGTTCTGAATGTCCCATAATAATAAGTTTTTTAGTTTTTTAAATTAAATAGAAGAATGTAAATACAAATACCCAAACTAAATCAACAAAATGCCAATATAAACCCACTTTTTCTACCATTTCATAATGACCTCTTTTTTGGTAAGTGCCCATTATTACATTAAAGAATACGATAATATTTAAAATAACACCACTTAATACGTGAGTACCATGAAAACCAGTGATGAAAAAGAAGAAATCAGCAAACAATGGATGTCCATATTCATTATGAGTTAAATTTGCTCCTTTAATTTCTTTACCGTTAGCTAACATTTCTGTTAATTGATTTCCAGTTACCTGTATATATTCACCAGCTTCTTTCCAAGGCAACAACAAAGTTTGTTTCGATTCATCTGCCCATCTAGCAATAATTCCTTTCGTCATTTCTACTGAGCCATCAGGAAGCGTAAAAGAGCCTTTTCCTAACTCAATTGCTCCTAGTTCTGTTCCATGAATAAAATGAGCCCATTCCCAAGCTTGAGAACCCAAGAAAATTGCTCCACCAATAATGGTTAAAAGCATCCAAAGTGTAACACCCTTTTTATCCATACGATGTCCGGCTTCAACAGCTAAAACCATTGTTACAGAACTCATGATAAGAATGAAGGTCATTAAAGCAACATACAATAATGGGTGATTACCATGCATAAAAGGAAAATGTGTAAAAACATTTTCGGCAGAAGGCCAAATTGCACCATAATAATGACGATAAAACCCATAAGAAGCTAAAAACCCTGTAAAAGATAATGCATCTGATACAAGAAAGAACCACATCATTAGTTTTCCGTAGCCTACTGCAAATGGAGATTTATTATCGCCTGCCCAAGCGGCTTTTTTATCTATTGAAACTGAATTTGACATAATATATAATTATTAATAAACTAAGCAATATATTTTAAAAATAGGAAAAGATAAATCCATAATCCTCCTAAAAAGTGCCAATAAATTACACTTAATTCGACTCCCAATGTATTTTGAGAACTGTATTTTTCTAGAAATGATTTTGAACCTACAATTATTAAGGAAATAATACCTGCAAGTAAATGCAATACATGAAAAACAGTAATTAAATAAATAAATGAACTTGCACTTGTACTTTTAGAGCCTGTAGCAAAAACACCATTTTGGTATAATTCTTTCCAACCCAAATACTGACTTAAAACAAATCCTAAACCAAGTAAAAGTGTAATAATAACACTCCATTTAAGTTGTGATGTTTTGTTGTTTTTTATCGCTATTAATCCATAGTGAAAACTTAAGCTACTTAGTATTATTATGATTGTGCTAATTGTAAATGAAATAGGCAAATTAATATTTAACCAATTTGATGATGCTCCTTTACTAACAATAACAGCACTTGTCCAACCACCAAAAAACATAACAATACTCACTATACCAATCCATAACAATGGTTTAGCAGTTTTTTTTCTTATTTCATCTTTACTCAAGATGTTGTCTTGTAGAGTAATTGTTGTCATTTAAATTTTATTAATGAGCTTCTTCAGTTTCATTTTCAAAAAGTGGAGTTGTTTGAGGGATAAAATCTTTACCACCAATGTATTCTCCATTTTTATCCACTTTACTATAATCATAAGGCCATCTGTGAACTTCAGGGATATCGCCATACCAGTTTCCATGTATGTGTTCAACTGGTGTTGTCCACTCTAAAGAGTTACTTTCCCATGGATTTTGAGGTGCTTTTGGCCCTCTTAAAGCACTATAAACAAAATTGTATAAAAACAATAATTGACCAAACGCAATTGCTATTGCAAACATACTAATCAACACATTAATATCCATCAAGTTGTCGAATAATGGAAACTCAGAATTGGTATAATATCTTCTTGGAACACCAGCTAAACCTAAGAAATGCATTGGAAAAAATACACCATAAGCACAAACTATAGTAACCCAAAAATGAATACTTCCCAATCTATTATTCATCATTCTACCAAACAATTTTGGAAACCAATGATAAACACCAGCAAACATTCCAAATATTGCAGATAATCCCATTACAATATGAAAATGTCCTACCACAAAATAAGTGTCATGAACATTAATATCTAATGCTGAATCACCCAAAATTAATCCTGTTAAACCACCCGAAATAAAAGTTGATACTAAACCTATACTAAACAACGTTGCTGGTGAAAACTTGATATTTCCTTTCCATAATGTTGTTAGGTAGTTAAATACTTTTACTGCTGAAGGAATTGCAATTAAAAGAGTTGTAAAGGTAAATACAGCTCCTAAAAATGGATTCATACCGGTAACAAACATGTGGTGACCCCAAACAATTGTAGATAAAAATGCAATTGCCAACATTGATCCAATCATTGCTCTGTAACCAAAAATTGGTTTTCTCGACATGGTTGAAATAATTTCAGAAGTAATACCTAAAGCTGGTAATAATACAATATAAACTTCTGGATGGCCTAAAAACCAAAACAAATGCTCAAATAAAATAGGGCTTCCGCCAGTATGCTCTAACACTTGTCCTCCAATATAGATGTCAGATAAGTAAAAACTTGTACCAAAACTTCTATCAAATATTAACAATAAAGCTGCTGATAGCAATACAGGGAAAGATACAACACCTATGATAGCTGTAAGAAAGAATGCCCAAATAGTTAATGGCATTCTCGTCATGCTCATACCTTTAGTTCTTAAATTTAATATAGTAACAATATAGTTTAAGCTACCTAATAATGATGAAACAATAAAAATTGCCATTGAAATTAACCAAAGAGTCATCCCTAAACCTGAACCTGGTATTGCTTGAGGCAAAGCACTTAATGGTGGATAAATTGTCCAACCAGCAGAAGCCGCCCCACCTTCAACGCCTAATGAAATTAGCATAATTACACTCGACAAAAAGAAAAACCAGTAAGATAGCATATTTAAAAATCCTGAAGCCATATCTCTAGCTCCAATTTGAAGTGGAATTAGTAAATTACTAAAAGTACCGCTTAACCCTGCTGTTAATAAGAAAAACACCATAATTGTTCCATGCATAGTAACTAAAGCAAGATACTTATCAGGAGCCATTACTCCATTTTCAGCCCATGAGCCAAGTAATTTGTCAATTATCCAAAAACTTTCGCCTGGCCAACCCAATTGAAGTCTAAAAAGAGTTGACATAATCATGCCTATAAAACCCATAATAAAACCAGTTATCAAAAATTGTTTTGATATCATTTTATGGTCAGTACTAAAAACGTACTTAAATAAAAAATCTTGGTCGTGGTGATGGTGTGTACTCATTATTTATTTTATTAGATAAGTTCAAATATTAAATGTTTTCTTTAAAAGTCTTTTGTGAAGCGAGCCATTTTTCGTAATCTTCTTTACTTTCCACAACTATATTCATTTGCATGTTGTAGTGAGCAGCTCCACAAATTTTATTACATAAAAGGATGTATTCGAAATTTTCATTATTTGTAATTTTTTTCATCTCTTTTGTTGTAATTGTTGGAACAAAATTAAACTGTGTTTTCATACCTGGAACACAGTTCATTTGTGCTCTAAAATGTGGCATGTATGCACTATGGATAATATCATTTGAGCGGAAAACAAATTGCACTGGAACATTAACAGGTATATGAAACTCTCCTTTTACAACAACATCATCATCAGCATTTTTATCAGATGCATCAATTCCCATAAAATTTGTTCCTTCAATATAGTTAACATGTGCACGTCCTAATTTTCCATCTTTACCAGCATATCTAGCACCCCAAGAAAACTGTTGACCAACAACTTCTAATAACACATGTTCTTCTTCAGGGTTTACTGGCGTCATTATTTTGTTCCAATTATTTAACCCATAAAGTATTAAAACTGTTAATGCTAAAGAAGGAACCAAAGTCCATATTAATTCTAGTTTATTGCTATGAGAAAAATACTCCGCTTTGTTATTTTTTTTGTAAGCATATTTATAAGCAAACCAAAACAACAGAATATGAGTTATGATAAATACAGGTATAATTAACAACCAAGTAATATTCATTAATTTATCTATTCCCACACCATGCTCTGAAGCAGATACTGGCAACATCAAATCTCCCCATTTATAATATTGCCAAGCGAAAAAACCAAAGTAAAACAACAGAAAAACCATCATCAATGTTCCTTGAAGTTTATTTTCTTTATCAGAAATTTCATAAACATTACTGCCTTTAGAAATGGCATTTAATTCTGCAATTTTCAAGATTTGAGCAACTGAAATCGCTATCAATAAAACAGTTACACCGACTAAGATTACCATCATCATATCAAAATTCTTTATGTTTAATTAGTTTATATGTTTTACAACATAAAATAAAGTCCGAAAGTATATATTTTTCTAAAATAAACCAAATTTTTTGCTTATCAAAATTTATTTTAAAAGAATTAATTTATTCAACTATTTGTTTAAGAGATTGTAAATTTAGTATTTGAATTTTTCGCAACTTCGTTTTTACTATTTTTTGTTTATTAAAAGCTGATAAAATTCGTATTACATTAGCTGTATTCATACTTGATAAAGATGCCAATTCTTTTCTTTTTAGTTCTACGGCAATAGTCTTTCCATCAATGTCGTATCCGTAAAAATTAATTAATTCTATAAGCGTATAAGCTAATCTCGACTCCATTTTTGTTTGTGTTAAAACCAACATACGTTCATTTTGGTCGATAAGCTTTTGTGAAAGATAGTTAATAATTTTCTTACCTAAATCTACATTCTTTTCAATTACGGAAAACAAGTTTTCTTTTTTAATTATACAAATTGAAACATCTTCAATTGCAACTGCTGTATAGGTGTAAGGTGAGTTCGACATTAAATTATCAAAACCTAAAAAGTCGACGGGTTTATGAAGTGAAACAATAAATTCATCTTCAATTTTACCTTTTTTAATCATTTTTACTTTACCGTGATTAAGACAATACAAACCTATGGGCATAGCTCCTTCAAGAAAGATACTATCTCCTTTTTTAAAAAAGAGTTTATTCCTCTCCATATTTAAGGACTCTAATTCTTTTTCTGTAAGATCTGAAAATAACGAATAATTTACTTTTAAGCATCCCACACAATTTCCTAAACAATGTTCCATATTTTTAAAATTAAAAAAGCCCATAAAAATTTATGGGCTTCAAAATTATGAATTATTTCATATTAAGTATGAAGATGTTTACTTTCATCTAACATTGGATGATTTTTTGGCATTAAAGGTGCTTTTGAAAGCGATTTTAAAGTAAATAAGATAAATAATCCTAAGAACACTAAAAACATACCAATTTCAATAGCTCCTAAACCACCATGATTGTGCATTGTTCCTGGTAATACCATTACTAAAACATCAATCCAATGGCAGAAAAATAATATAATTGCTACAGGTAATAAGAATACCACATTTTTTTTGGCATCTCTTGACATCAATACAAAGAAAGGCAATAAGAAATTTACTAAGAATGTGCCGATATACAGCATTTTATAGTCATTGAATCTTTCAATGTAATAGGTAACTTCTTCAGGAATATTTGAATACCAAATTAACATAAATTGAGAGAACCAAAGGTATGCCCAAAGCATACTAATAGCAAACATCCATTTACCTAAGTCGTGAATGTGACTATCGTTTACTTCTTTTAATAATCCTAACGATTTTAAGTATAAAACTAATATTAAAACTACTATTATTGAAGAAACCCACATTCCAGAAAATGCATACCAACCATACATTGTACTAAACCAATGAACATCAATTGACATTAACCAATCCCAAGAAGATGATGAAGATGTGTATGCAAAAAATGCAATAAATAATATCCCCATAAAGATGCTTTTTTGGTAAATTGGAGTTGACTCTCCTTTATTTACGGATAGTTTATCTTCTTCTAATGATTTTTTTCTAAACCAATTTGCAAAATACATCCAAACTAAAAAATAAGCTATTGTTCTTCCCCAAAAAAATGCTTGATTTAAATACCCAGATTTTCCAGCAATAATTGCATCATAATGTTCACTTGAAGGATCAGTAACTCCTTCTGCCATCCAATGGTAAATATGGTTCCAATGCATTGTTCCTCCAATAAACACTAATAATAACGCAACTGCAGAAACAGGCATAAAGCTCATTGTTGCTTGAAATACACGTTGAGTAGTAACTCCCCAAGCCATTTCAGAAACATATTGTAATGCTATAAAAAACAATGAAGCTAAAGATATGGTGAAAAAGAAATAACCATTAACTAACAAGTTAGCCCAAAGTCTTTGGCTTGTATGTTCATGACTCGTAAGTAGACCAATAATAAATGAAGCTAATCCAATTACAATTAACAATATGGTTGTTATATTAGCTTTTTTAGATACTTGATATTCCATTTTAAAATATTTTAATAATCTGTATTATTTTTGAGTAGCTACTATTTCTTGAGAAGTAGTATCTTGAACCGTTGGTGTTTGACTTTCATTCATGAACTTGGTTCTAATGTATTGAATAATCTTCCATCTTTCCTCTTTATTTAACTGAGAAGCATGTGAACCCATTAGACCTTTTCCATAAGTAATTGAGTGAAACATTTTTCCTTCTGAAATAGCTAATCCTGGATTAAACTTAACTGGTAGCGGAGGAAATTTTTCTCTCTCTACTAAAATACCATCTCCTTGTCCAGTTGCTCCATGACACTGAACACAAAACATACCATATAAAGCTTCGCCTTCTTTTACAATACTTTCAGAGTAAGCGATAGGATTTTTTAAACTTATTCCAGCTTTTTCATATCCCTCAGCATTGTTTTCGTAAGCATAAGGTGTAAAACCTCTTGGAATAGTTCCATTAACAGGAACCCTAGCTGTCATAACATCTTTCATTTCAGGATGTTGTTTATCTCTAACTTCACCATAATCAACATACGGTTCAATTGAAGGTGAACGATACATGTCTGGCATATATTCTGGAGCCAATCCATTTTTTTCCTTACATGAGAATAAAGTTGCAACAACAACCGTTAGGCTAAGTTTCGCAAAAATATTTATATACTTATTTTTCATAAACAATTAACTATAATTATGAATGTTTTACATCAATTTCTAAAACACAAGTTTCATTAATTAATGATTTTATTTCTTCTTCACTTGCTTCATTGTCGTGGGTATGAATTTCCATAACAAATCTATCATCTGTTGTTCTTGGGTAAGGATTTCGTGCTTTAAATCCAGGTAATGTCCAATTTCTCAACAAATAAGTAATTGACATACCGTGAGCTGCACATAAAACACCAAATTCAAAAGTAACAGGTATAAATGATGGCAAGTTATCTATTATTGTAAAGTTTGGTTTACCACCAATATTTAGTGGCCAATCTTGAATCATAAAATACCACATACCAAACAATGCTAATGCAACACCAATCATTCCATAAATAAATGCTGTTATTGCAATTCTAGTTCTTTTTAAACCTATCACAGGATCAATTCCATGAATAGGAAATGGAGAAAACACGTCTCTGATGTAAATTCCTTTTGCAACAAGATGTTTTGCACTTTCTAAAAGTACATAATCATCATCATAAATTGCGTATATTTTTTTGTCTGACATAATTTTTTAAAATAATCGATAACAATTAAATTATTTAGCTTTTTATTTTTTTACTGGATGTAATTTTTTGAATTCTTCATCCGACATATTTTTATATTTTTCACCAGAAGATTTAAGTATGGTTTTCACTTCATTAAATGCTAAAACTGGGAAATATTTTAAGAATAATAGATAAAATACTGAGAAAATACCAATTGTACCAATATATACACCTAAGTCAACCCATGTTGGATAAAACATTGACCAACTTGATGGTAAATAATCTCTATGAACTGAAGTAACAATAATAACAAATCGTTCGAACCACATACCAATGTTAACGATAATTGACATAAAGAATGTGAACCCTAAGTTAGTTCTGAGTTTCTTAAACCAAAATAAATGAGGAGAAACAACATTACAAGTCATCATAGTCCAATATGCCCAAGCGTAAGGCCCTGAAA
This sequence comes from Flavobacteriales bacterium, assembly GCA_015075325.1. Classification (GTDB taxonomy): domain Bacteria; phylum Bacteroidota; class Bacteroidia; order Flavobacteriales_E; family Vicingaceae; genus Vicingus. The sequence continues at coordinate 139,924 of JABTUP010000002.1, forward strand.
AACGATTAATAAATGCATAAGATTCGTATTCAACTCCTGAATAATATGAAATAAACAACTCTGTTAAGTAGGCAACACCAACGATTGATCCTGTAACGATAATTACAATATTCATGTATTCAATATGTTTAACTGTAACATAGTGTTCCAATCTCATTGCTTTACGAACAATCAACATTAATGTTTGTACCATCGCAAATCCAGAGAAAACAGCTCCAGCAACAAAGTATGGAGGGAAAATAGTTGTATGCCAACCAGGAATTACAGAGGTTGCAAAGTCCATTGATACAATAGAGTGAACCGAGAATACTAAAGGTGTTGCTAATCCAGCTAATACTAAAGATACTTCTTCAAAACGTTGCCAAGCTTTAGCATTGCCTGACCATCCAAAACTCAACAATGAATACATCAATTTTGGTACAGGTTTCTTTGCTCTATCTCTTATGGTAGCAAAATCTGGTATTAAACCGATGTACCAAAACACTAAAGATACAGACATATAGGTACTAATTGCAAAAACGTCCCATAATAAAGGTGAGTTAAAGTTAACCCATAATGAACCAAATTCATTAGGTAATGGAAGAACCCAATAAGCCATCCAAATTCTACCCATGTGAATCATTGGAAAGGTTCCTGCCATAAATACTGCAAATATTGTCATTGCCTCAGCTGGTCGGTTAATAGCCATTCTCCATTTTTGTCTAAATAATAACAATACTGCAGAGATAAGTGTTCCTGCGTGACCAATACCAACCCACCAAACAAAGTTGGTGATGTCCCATGCCCAACCAACTGTATTATTTAAACCCCAAGTTCCAATACCTGTTCCTAAAAGGTATAAAATAGATCCTACTCCCCATAATGCTATAATGGTGGCTATAGTCATTAAAATTTTCCACATTTTGGTTGGAGCATTTTCAATAGGATGTAATACGTCATTAGTAATTTTACTATAAGTAACGTCGTGTCCTAAAATTAATGGTTCTCTAATTGCTGCTTCTTTATGCATTCTCTTAAATTTTATTAAAACAACTATTAAGCTTCGCTATTTTTTATATTTCTAACTTTTGTTTGATAGTAGATGTTTGGTTGTTGACCAACTTCCTCTATTACTCTGTATGATCTGTTATGATCTTTTTCTGCTGCAACTTTACTTGATGTATCATTTAAATCTCCAAAAGTAATAGCATTTGTAGGACAAGCCGTAGAGCAAGCTGTTTGTATTGAACCGTCTTCTACTTTAGTTCCTGCTTTTTTAGCATCTAACTTACCTGCTTGAATTCTTTGAACACATAAACTACATTTTTCCATTACCCCTCTAGAGCGAACTACTACATCTGGATTTAACACCATTCGTCCTAAATCATCTTGAGCTGGGTTGAAATCGGTAAACTTATTATATGCTTTATAGTTATACCAGTTAAATCTTCTCACTTTGTACGCACAGTTATTTGCACAGTATCTAGTTCCAATACAACGGTTATATGCCATCATGTTTAAACCTTCGTTACTATGTGTTGTTGCTGCAACAGGACAAACTGTTTCGCAACCAGCGTGATTACAGTGCTGGCACATCATTGGTTGGTGAACAACATGAGGATTATCGGCAGCTCTTTCCATTTTAGTGTAAGCAGCTATACCACCTACATTTTCAGCAGCTTTTGTTTTTTCGTGTGTATCACCTATTTTTCCAACTTCTTGGTAATCACTAGAATAATACCTGTCAATTCTCATCCAATGCATTATTCTTCCTCTTCTTACTTCATCTTTACCAATAACAGCAATGTTATTTTCTGATACACAAGAAGTAACACAAGCACTACAACCAATACAAGTATTTAAGTCAATCGACATTCCCCATCTATGACCAATATTTTCAACTGGTTGAGCTCCCCACAAATCAATTTCTTTTACATTTTTCTTAATTGCTTCACCGTTTTCATGAACAAGTAATGCGTGAGTTGGGTTGTAATCTTCTTTATTTCCTTTTTTGTAGATATCAAAAACTGTTTCTCTGATAATAGAATCTCTACCCATTATCGTTTGCTGAGTTTGAGTTGCAGCTAAATGATATTCCATAGAAACATCCGCTAAAGTAGCTACACCATAATAATTCAAACCATTATCAGTTAAAGAGACCAATGGATAAGCATTTTTACCAGTAGGCTCAGACATGTTACCTACTTTTTTACCATAACCAAGAGCAACACCAATTGTCCCTTTTGCTTGGCCTGGCTGAGCAACTACAGGAAGATTTTCAACTGTTTTTCCATTAACAGTTACGCTAACAACATTTGCTAACTCTTCTTGACCTAAATTAATATTATAACCTCTATCAAGCATTTCTGCAGGATTCATGGTTACATAGTTATCCCAAGTAACTTTAGTTAGTGGGTCTGGCATTTCTTGCAACCAAGGATTATCCGCTCCAGCTCCATCTCCAACACCCATGTTTTGGGTTAATTCTATTTCTAAATCACCACCTTTTATTGCTTTTACTGAAGAATATGCTGCAGCTAAATCTGCATTAAATGCTAAAGTTTCAGAAGAAGTAATAGAAATTTCAACTACACCATCGTGTAATGCTTTATTCCAAAAGTCAGTAAAGAATAATTGAGAGGTTTGTTTAGTAAAAATGTTTGCTTCCCAATATGCTTTAATATAATCGTAATAAGATGTTTTGTTTCCTTTCCAAATCAAGAAACTTTCTTGTGCCTGACGAGTGTCAAACAATTTAGAAATAGTTGGTTGAGCTAGAGAAAAATGTCCTTCAACAGGATTTGCATCATTCCATGATTCTAATGCATGATTATCAGGACAAACATATTTACAAGCAGCAGCAGTATCGTTTAATTTTGTAGCAAATGAAACGGTTGTTTTAACTTTAGCTAAAGCAGCTTTAAAATCATCTCCTAAAGTAGAAACTGGATCAACACCATAGATGAACAATGCATCTACCAGTCCTTCGTTCATTTCTTTTATTAAATTCAATAATTCTGCATCATTTCCTGCTTTGGTATTTGAATGACGAACTAAATCTATTGTTTTACCGTAGTTTCCAAGTAAATTGTTGATGCCATTAACTAAAACTTGTACATTTTTATCGTTAGAACCACAAATTACTATTGATTCGCCGGCAGTTGCTTTTAAATCTTTAACAACAGCATCAACGTATGTATCATATTTTGTTGCTGCAGCAGAAATACCACCACCTAATTTATTTAAAATTTGAGCAACAACAGCTCCATATTCAGATGGTTTAACTGGAACTCTAACATCTGCATTTGTTCCAGACAATGACATGTTTGCTTCAAACTGATAATGTTTAGACATCCAATCATTATCTGGTTTTCTTGTTTGAGCATAATCGTTAACATACATTAAAGTATCCAACCAGTTACCCATAAAGTCAGCACCAATACTTACAATTGTTTTTGCTTTCTTAAAATCATATGTAGGTACAGCAGCTTTACCAAATGTATCTTTGTTTGCATTAATAATTCCTGAATAAGAAATTGGGTTGTATTGAATCCAATTTGTTGAAGTTTCAGTTTTAGCAAAGTCAGCTAAAATTATTTTTGATGAAGGACTAATTATGCTATTCGATAAAATTCTTACATTTTTAGCAGTAGCTAATTCATTTTGAATAGCAGTATCAACAGTTTTCCAATCAGCATCTTTTCCATTCACCAACGGATTTTTTAATCTATTGTTGTCATACAACGATAACACTGAAGAGTTTACTCTAGCATTAACAGCACCTTTTGTTAAAGTAGATAAATTATTTCCACTAATAAATATTGGACGACCTTCTCTAGTTTTAACTAAAATTGGAGCATAATCATTACCATCAAAATAAGTTGATGCGTAATAGTTTGCAACACCTGGGTTTACTTCTTCTGGTTTATTTAAGTAAGGAATAGCTTTAGTTACAGGCGTTTCACAAGCTGCTAAAGAAGCTGCTGCAACACCAAAACCTAAGAATTTAAGGAAATCTCTTCTTGAAGTAGATGAACTTTCTAATGTTTCTTTATCTCCTAGAAATTCATTTACAGGTAAATGTTCAGGAAATTCATTTTTTGTAGATTCTAAAAATTTAGCATCTTCATTTAATTGCTCTAATCCTTTCCAGTATTTTTTTGTATTAGCCATAATCTATTAAAGCTTAAAATTCTATTATTAATAATGACATTTAGCACATTCCCAACCACCCATTTCTTCAACAGTTAGTTTTCCATCGCCTAACCATTTTTCTTTGTATTGTTCAGTCATTCTTGCGTGCATTTCATCGTAATATCCATTACCTTCCGACATTACGCCAGTTGTATTATGACATTCAATACACCATTTCATAGTTAATGGAGAGAATTGTTCTACAACATCCATTTCTTCAACTGGTCCATGACAAGTTTGACATTTTTGACCACCAACAGTTACGTGTTGAGAGTGGTTAAAATAAGCGTGATCTGGTAGATTGTGAACTTTAATCCATTTTACAGGGGTTGGGTTATTTCCATAAGCTTGAGATTCTGGGTTATAATCTAAAGCTGCATATATTTTCTTAATTTCATCAGTCATTGAATACTCTTCACCGTTATAGGTAAATGTTTTTCCATTAGATCCATCAACATATTTATGACAATTCATACAAACGTTCAACGAAGGAATTCCTGATGTTTTACTATGACGAGCACTTGAGTGACAATAGTTACAGTCAATTTTATTATCTCCAGCATGAACTTTATGAGAGAATTTAATTGGTTGTTCTGGTTTGTAGCCAGTGTGAACCCCAATTGTATTTGCATTGTTCATTAACTTAACCAATCCAGCAAAAAATAAAACAATTACAACCAAAGCAACTAAACCACTATTTTTACTAATTGTTTGTTTACACGCTTCAGCAAATGTAACTGGACCAGAATATTCAACACCTTGTTTTTCAGCAGCAGCTTTTGCAATTGTAACTCTTGCTTTATTAAGGAAAAGAATTAATCCTGCAAGTATTACAATTATTACAACTAATATTATAATAGTTGATTTTGAATCAGATTTTGTTTCTCCTGCATCGGCAACTTCAGTTGAAGCTTCCTCTTTTTTAGCCGATGGCGGGTTTTTAATATAAGCTAAGATTGCTTTTATTTCATCATCGGTAACATTTTGTGGTGGCATTGGAACTTTATTGAACTCCTCAAAAATTGCTTTTGCATCGGCATCTCCACTAGCGATAAGTTCTGGTGAATTTTTAATCCATTTTACTAACCATTCAAAACTTCTTTTTTCATTTATTCCTTTTAAACCAGGACCAACCAATTTATTATCGCCAACACTATGACAAGCAGCACAATTCGCTTTATAAAGCTTTTCACCAAGCAACACTTCTTCGCTTACGCCCTCTGATGCTGCAGCAGCTTCTTTTGGTGCTGCAGTTTCTGCATTTGGATTTGCTAAATAATCAAAAATTTCATTTAATTGCTCATCAGACAATGCTTGAGCAGGCATAGGAATTTTACTGTATTCCTCAAAAATGGCAATCGCATCTTTATCTCCAGAAGCAATAAGTTCTCCTGAGTTTTTTGTCCATTTAATTAACCATTCTCTATTTCTTTTGTCATTAATACCTTCCAAACCTGGTCCAACCAGTTTGTTTTTACCAACACTATGACATGCCGCACAATTGGTTTTAAATAAATCTTTACCTCCTTGAGCATATAAAGATGTTTGTGCAAATAATGATATAACAACCAAAATTGATAGTTTGTATCCTATTGCTTTTTTTACTTTATTTATTATCTTATTCATAATAAAATAGTTACGATAATTTTAAGAATTCTGTTATTTCAACGCCGACAAATTTATAAGAAAGCTTCTTTTTTTGCTATGATTTTTGAAAAATTGTTTGATTAAACTGTAATTTAGAATGATTCTAAATAATAATTTTGACTTGGATCTATTTTTGATTGATTACAAATCATTCTAATTGAATATTTAAAGTAATTTTGGGTAAATTTTTAAAAAAAATGAATTATACTATTAACATATTCTTATTATTTTTTCTTTGTTCGGCTAGTGTTTTGGCACAAAATAACTTGCCCGATGATTCTTTATCGAGAAAAAACAATGTTTCTGTAACAAAAGATAGTAGGATTGACAACTTACTTGAGACTTACAAATCTTCATTTGTCGTTCAAGGCTATCGAATTCAGATTTATTCTGACAACAAAAAACAACCTGCAAGAGATGAAAAAGCAAAATTTTTGTCGCTTTATAGCAATGTAAAAGCTCATGAGATTTACCAACAACCTTATTTTAAAATTAGAGTTGGTGATTTTAGAACGAAACTAGAGGCTTATAAATTTCAGAAAGAAATAGTTTCAAACTTCCCAAACAGTTTTATAGTAAAAGACGAAATTGAGGTAGATCAATTACTTGATAAATAAAAAACCCCGCAATTGCGGGGTTTTTTATTTAAACAAAGTTGTTTTTATGCTTCATCATCAATATCTACAGCTCTTGTTCTTGCTAATCTTCTTTTTGGTTTTTCTTCTTCCGATATTTCTTTGTAGTTTGGATCGAAAGCAGAATCAACTAATATTCTACCACAATGCTCACAAACTAAAACTTTTTTGTGCATTTTAATATCTAACTGACGTTGAGGAGGAATAGAATTAAAACAGCCTCCACATGAATCTCTTTGAATAGTAACAACTGCTAAACCATTTCTAGCATTAGATCTAATTCTATGGTAAGCATTTAATAATCGTTCTTCAATAACCTTAGCTGCAGCTTCTGATTTTTTAACTAAATTTTCTTCTTCAGATTTAGTCTCAGCAGTTATTTCTTCTAATTCGTTTTTCTTGTTTTGTAAATCGATTTTTCTTCCCTCTAAATATTCTATAGCCTCATCAATTTTTTCTTGTTTAGTTGCTAATAAAAATCCACCTTCTTTAATTTTCTTTTCGGCTAATTCGATTTCTAATTTTTGAAATTCAATTTCTTTCGTAATTGCATCAAATTCTCTGTTATTTCTAACTTTATTTTGTTGCTCTTCGTATTTTTTAATTAAATTGTTTGAATCAGTAATTGAATTTTTTTTGTTTGATAATTCAATTTTTAAATTATCAATTTCGGTAGTTAAATTTTCAAGTCTTTTTTGAAGACCTTCAACTTCATCCTCTAAATCTTGAACTTCCAATGGAAGCTCTCCTCTTATTGTTCTTATTTTATCAATTGTAGAATCAATAACTTGTAGTTCGTACAAGGCTCTTAATTTTTCTTCTACTGATACTTCTTTTTTAGCCATATTAAAGGTAATTAATTGGGTTTGTATTTATTTCTGACAAATGAACGGCGAAATTAGGAATTTTTTTTGTAAGTAATTCATAAAATATTTCTTTAGTAAATTGTTCGCTTTCATAATGCCCAATATCTGCAATTATAATTTTGTCTTCTGCATCAAAAAATTGATGGTATTTAAAGTCGGATGAAACAAAAATATCTGCACCAGAAAATACAGCATCATTAAGTAAAAAACTTCCTGAACCACCGCAAATTGCAACTCTTTTAATGGGTTTGTTTTTTAACGCAGTATAACGAATACCTTTTGCAAAAAACACTTTTTTTAATTGATTTAGAAACGAAACTTCATCAAGATTTGTTTCTAAATCGCCCACAACCCCACTTCCTATTTGATGGGTGTTTTGCATTTCAAAAACATCATAAGCCACTTCCTCATATGGGTGAACTTTTAACATATTTTCGACTACTTGTTTAGTTAAAAACGATTCTACAACTACTTCAATTTTTACTTCGTCTTCTAAATGTAATTTATCTTGTTCGCCAACAAAAGGCTTAGCTTGCTCGTTTGCTTTAAAAGTTCCTTGTCCTATTGAATTAAAACTACACTCGCTATAATTTCCGATTGAACCTGCCCCACTTTTAAATAGTTCTTCTCTAACTTGGTTGGCATGGCTTAAAGGACAAAACACAACCAATTTATTAAGCAATTGCTTTTTCTTTGAAAGGATTTGAACATTTTTTAAGCCTAACTTTTCAGCTATTTTAAAGTTTACTCCACCAAACACATTATCTAAATTGGTATGAGCAGCATAAATAGCTATATCATGTTTAATGGCTTTTATTATAGTTCGTTCGATGTATGTTTTACCCGTAATTTTTTTTAATCCACTAAAAACAATGGGATGATGAGCGATAACTAAGTTGCATTTTTTATTAATAGCTTCCTGAATTATTTCTTCGGTACTATCCAAACAAATTAACACTCCAGAAACAATATTGCCTCTATCGCCAACTATCAACCCAGCATTGTCGTAATTTTCTTGGTACGATAATGGAGCAAAATCTTCAATGATTTTAATAATATCAGCTATTCGCATATAAATTATTGATTACCCAATTGCCTTAATCATATCTTGTTGTGTAATGATATGGTGTTTGTTTCCATCATAATTTACTAAAACTGCTTTTACACCATTTTGAAAATGTTTTGATACATTTTCGAATGTAGTGTCCGCATTAACAATTGGAAAGGATTCTTGCATTACATTTCTAACAGGTAATTCTTTTAACTCAGGTGTTTCTATCAATTTTTTAAACAAATAATTATCGTTTAATGAACCAACAAATGCATTATTGTCCATCACAGGGATTTGAGAAATGTTGTATTGATTCATTAATAATATTGCTTGAGACACAGGTGTATCAGAGCTCACAGAAACCAGGTGTTTCCCCATGTGATCTTTTATTAAATCTAAAGCTGTTTTCTTTTCTTCTTCTAAAAAGCCTCTATCACGCATCCAATCGTCGTTAAACATTTTACCTAAGTAACGTGTTCCGTGATCGTGGAAAATAACAACTACAACATCACCAGCTTTAAACATATCTTTCATTTGAAGTAATCCAGCCATTGCACTTCCTGCACTGTTTCCAACAAAAATACCTTCTTCGCGAGGAATTCTTCTGGTCATAATTGCTGCATCTTTATCAGTAACTTTCTCAAAATGGTCAATCAAACTAAAGTCAACATTTTGAGGAAGAAAATCTTCACCTATACCTTCCGTGATGTAAGGGTATATTTCATGATCATCAAATATGCCTGTTTCTTTGTATTTTTTAAACACCGAACCATAGGTATCGATACCTAATACTTTAATGTTTGGATTTTTTTCTTTTAAATATTTTGCTGTTCCGCTAATCGTTCCTCCAGTACCAACACCAACCACCAAATGGGTTATTTTTCCGTCCGTTTGTTCCCAAATTTCGGGACCTGTAGATTCGTAATGTGCCTGAGCATTGCTTGGGTTGTCGTATTGGTTCGGTTTCCACGAGTTAGGAACTTCATTTACTAAACGGCTAGAAACTGAATAGTAAGAAGCAGGGTCTTCTGGTGCAACATTGGTTGGACAAACAAAAACTTCGGCACCAAAAGCTCGTAAAGCATCAAATTTTTCTTTCGATTGTTTGTCGGTTGATGTAAAAATACATTTATATCCTTTTATAACGGCAGCAATAGCTAGTCCCATTCCAGTGTTTCCACTTGTTCCTTCAATAATTGTTCCGCCTGGTTTTAATCTACCATCTTTTTCAGCATCCTCAATCATTTTTAAAGCCATACGGTCTTTAATACTATTTCCTGGGTTTACTGTTTCTACTTTTGCTAAAACTAAAGCAGGAATTTCTTTTGTAATACTGTTGATTTTAACTAGCGGGGTGTTTCCAATGGTTTCTAAGATGTTGTTGTAATACTTCATATTTGTATTCAATTTTTTAATTTATGTAAAAGTAGTAAATAGGTTTTTATTAATCGAATCTTATGGCTTTTACAGGAGAAATTTTTGTAATAACATAAGAAGGTAAAATCAACATCATAAAACAAACCAATAATGTTCCAATGTTTAACATCAAAATAGACATCCAATTCAATTCAATAGGTACTTCTGAAACATAATATGATTCTTCAGGTAGTTTAATAAAACCAAATTTTAGCTGAAGTAAACACAATCCTATTCCAATAATATTTCCGATAATTAATCCTTTTATGATTAAGTGAATGGCATTGTACAAGAATATTTTACGAACATTCCAATTAGGCAGGCCTAATGCTTTTAAAATACCAATCATGGTAGTTCGTTCTAAAATAAGAATAAGTAATGCCGAAATTATATTAATTACAGCAACCAACACCATTAATAAAATGATAATTATTACATTAATATCTTGTAATTCGAGCCAATTAAAAATATCAGGGTTTCTGTCAATAATGGTGGTTGAATGAAGGTCGTACCCAATGTTATCGTAAATAAATTGGTCTAATTTATTTAAATCATTATAGTTATCAATAATTACTTCAAAACCTCCCACCAAATTTTCGCTCCAATTATTTCTTTTCTGAATATGAGTAATATCAGCAATAACAAAAAGGTTGTCGAACTGCTCTAATCCTGATTGATAAATTCCTTTAACAATAAAGTCTTTGGGTCGAAGTTGTCCATCGGATTGAATAAAGTAAAGGAACATTTTATCGCCCAATTTAATGCTCATTTTATTTGCAATGGTTTGCGAAATAATAATGTCGTTGGTTGGATTTTTATCATCAATCTTTAAAGGGTTTCCTTCTTTAAGTTTATCATTAAAAAAAGTCCAATCGAAATCACTTCCAATTCCTTTAACAATAACGCCATAAATATCTTGATTGGTTTTAATTATACCTGGTTTTGTTGCATAAATCTGAATGTGTTTAATGCCTTTTACTGTATCTAAACTAGGATAAAACGGTTGGTTTTTATCTATTGGAGTTGCTTCATACGTATTTTGCGAATCGTATTTTGTTATTTGAATATGCCCACCAAAACCAATTACCTTGTTTCTAATTTCTCGTTGAAAACCCGAAACTATACTTACGGCAACAATCATTACAATTAAACCCAATGCAATTGCTGCAATTGAAATCTTTATAATAGGTTGAGTAAATTTTTTAGATTTACTATCACCTATCATAATGTTTTTAGCTATGAAATATTCGAGGTTCAAAATAGTTATCTTTGCGAAGTATCCAATTCATAACAAAAATAGCAATTTGTAACAGATGACGTTTAAACAGCTTCTTATAATTCTTTTAACAACCAGTTTAGTGTACAGTTGCTCGTTATGGAAGAAAAAACCTACTGTAGATAAACATAAAGAAGAAGAAACAGCGGTTGTAATTGAAGCTGAAGATTCATTGTTACATTTAGGAGCAGAACAAATAGAAGAATATCTTCCAAAATTTAAGCACAAAAAAGTAGGTGTAGTGGCAAATCATACCTCCATGATTAATCAAACCCATTTAGTAGATTCACTTTTAGAATTAAAGGTACATATTAAAAAAGTGTTTAGTCCAGAGCATGGTTTTAGAGGCAAAGCAGATGCTGGCGAAGCTGTTAATTCTGATGTGGATGCTAAAACCGATTTGCCAATAGTATCGCTTTATGGCAGTAATAAAAAACCAACCAAAGAACAACTAAGAGGATTGGATGTTATTTTGTTTGACATACAAGATGTTGGAGCTCGTTTTTATACTTACATATCTACCATGCACTATGTAATGGAGGCTTGTGCTGAAAATGATATTGAATTTATTGTTTTAGATAGACCAAATCCGAATGGAGATTATATTGATGGTCCAATTTTGGAGGATGGATTTAAATCGTTTGTTGGCATGCACAAGGTACCAATAGTTCATGGACTAACTGTTGGTGAATATGCTCAAATGATAAATGGAGAATGTTGGTTAGCTCAAGAAAAAACATGTGATTTAACCGTAATTAAAATGAAAAATTACACCCACAAAACCAACTATGAATTGCCTATAAAACCTTCTCCCAATTTACCAAACATGCAATCCATTTATTTGTATCCTTCAATTTGTTTGTTTGAAGGGACGCCAATAAGTTTGGGTAGAGGAACTGATAAACCTTTTCAAGTTTTAGGACATCCGTCAATAAAATCTGACTTCTTTTTTGTACCTCAACCAACCGAAGGAGCGAAAGAACCATTATTAAAAGGCGATACTTGTTATGGAATTGATTTGTCGGAAGTAAAAGTTAAAAAGGAATTAGACTTATCTTATTTATTAAAATTTTATAACGAGTTTCCTGCTAAAGACCAATTTTTCAAAAAGTTTTTTAACACACTGGCTGGCAATTCCATTCTTCAAGAACAAATTAAAGCTGGAAAAACCATTCAAGAAATTAAAGAAACTTGGCAAGAAGGTATAAATGATTTTAAAGCCTATCATTATGGAACTTGTTGTGAAGGATTTTGAGAGTGAAATTTCCTGATAATCTAATAACGATAGGTTTAAAAATAATTAGAGCTTTTTTTTACAAATTTCAAACTCAAACCAGAAATTCGATAGCGTGTAAAAATTGCCATTTTATGTAAAGTTTAGTGCTGTTGATTAATGTCTAATTTTGTTTTCAAATCACTAAACGGCAATATTGATTGTTCAGATATTCCAGAATTTTATGAACGATTCAACAATAAAATTATTTATACTAATAATTGTAATTGTTTTATTAGTTTTTTCTTTTTGTTTCGTTGATAAAATCATAATTTTAATTCTGATTATATTAAACTCCCTCAAAAACCTAATGATATCAATAGAAGTTTTGAACTTGAAACCTTTAATGTTTTTTACTTCTGACCTTGTAAATTGAAATTATTTCAAATATAACTGGATTATAATTAACCCTTCTACAATTAAAAAATTTGTTGATGGATTTATCATATAGGAGAATTTGCTAGAACTTTTTTTGTAAATAATACTTGACAATGTTTTTTAAATTACAAATGCAACAACATTCAGCACCATTAACATTACTAAATAATTTCTATAATATTGGATTATCATAATCTTTTTATTATATCTGTAATTAAATGAAGTCATTTATACGGAGTTGATGCCAAAAATACTAATAAAAGATTTCCAAGATTATTATAATCACCACCCATGATTCTATATTCCATTTGGTAAGGATTTGAATTATCAATAACTTTCTAATTTGAAGGAAAATCAAAATTTCCTGGTATGTCCTGTAACAAATTAAAATTTTACCCAATGAGTAGTTGAAGATAGTAATTTTGCTATTTTTTACTCCACCGTAAAGTTTTTTTATCATAATTATAACCATTTACATATAAATAATTTTGAAGAATTGTCCAATCGTAAACTTGCTATATGCCAAGGGTAGGACAAAGTTCTGATTTGTGTTTGAACAATTTCGCCAATTATATAATCTTTGCAATGTTTCTTTTTGAAGATGTAAATTGTCATAATTACAATATTCCTGTTGATCTTTGAATTAGCATTCATGTACTATTATCAAGTTAACATTCAGATTGTTAACTGGCTATATTTCATGGTTTTTAAATTTTCTTTCAGATCCAAAAAATTTATATTGTACCTATTGTTAATGGCTGTAAACAATTTCCATCAGCATCACAATGGTTTCTATCACTTTTTATCAGCTGATTGAAATAGTATTTGCGGATAAAACTAATAAAATAATTGTAAGTAATTTTTCCATATTTTTTATTGAAATGGTTAATTTATTATTTAGTTTTTCATATTCAAATATAAAAAATAAAACAATATATCATAATTAATTATGACAATTTTTATAATTTGTAAAAGAACTTTTGTGTCATATAAATTTATGACGTTCAGGTGCTAACAAAAAAGGAGCTTTCAGAAAAAATTGGCTTGAGAATTAAGCAACTACGAGTTGCCAAAGGAATTTCTCAAGCAGAATTAGGAAGGCTTTGCATGAAAGATAGACAGCATATAGAGTTGATTGAAAATAATAAAGTGTCTGCTAATATTTATACCCTTTATATTCTATCTATTGCATTAAATGTGGATATAAAAGAATTATTTGCTTTTGACGAATAATTCATTTATACTGAATCGATTTACAAAACAAGTTTACAACAATTCTTTTAACAGTTCTTTTAAAACCCTTTGTCAACCAGCGAATCTTTATCAGATTTATCGTAAATAGTAAGTAAATAAACCGTATCGTGATTAATAATAAAATTAGTAATTAGTCTTGCTCCACCACTTTTCCCTTTACCTTTTGAAGCAATCGCTAAACGTATTTTATAACAATCTTTACCTAATGGATTACCTTGTTGTGGTTTTGTTTTGAGCGAGTTTACTAGTTATTACTAAATTCTACTTTTAGTGAAGGATACTTTTTACAAGTTTTTAATTAGAATTTGCAAACTTTGGAATGTATTTTACATTATAATTCATTGATTAAATCATCAGCACTTTTGGCATCAAGTTTTCCTTCTTTAACTAATTCTAATTCATTCAAAGCTGCATCTTTTATTTCATTAATAAAATTGGCTTTTGAGCTCGATATAGGAGTTACTTGTTTAATAAAGTAAAGTTTTTAAGCATCTCTAAAAAATGCAACATTTATTGTCTTTTATGTCTAGGATAATTTTCATGAGTAAAACGAATGGTTTATGAAACAAAGTTATTAAAAATAATAATAATGTTTTTTGCTGGCTGGCAATTCCATTCTTCAAGAACAAATTAAAGTTGGAAAAACCATTCAAGAAATTAAAGAAACTTGGCAAGAAGGTTTAGAACTTTAAACCTATCGAAAAATTACCTGTTGTACGAGGATTTTGAGTGAAATAATCCTTTAAAAAAAATCCTCGCTAAAATTTTAGTGAGGATTTTTTTGTTTTAAATTTATTGATTTTGTAGCTTAATTAAATTAAGTGCCGAACCAACTTTTAAACCATTTCAATTTGTTGGTCGTTATAGGTATGATTAAATTTAATAGTTTCTTTCGTTCCATCAGCATGAGCTAACTCTAAAGTAAGTTGTTTGCCTGGAGCAAAACTTTCTAAATCAATAAAATTAAGCGTATCGTCTTCTTTAATTTTATCATAATCAGCCTCATTGCAAAATGTTAACCCTAACATACCTTGTTTTTTAAGGTTAGTTTCGTGAATACGAGCAAACGATTTTACTATTACAGCACAAACGCCTAAATGACGTGGCTCCATAGCGGCATGTTCTCTAAGAACCCTCACCATAGTTATGATCTCCCACAACAACCGAAGGAATTCCTGCTGCTTTATATGCTCTTGCTGTAGCTGGAACTTCTCCTTTTGCACCTGTTAACTGATTTACCACACTATTGGTTGCTCCACCAAAAGCATTTACAGCACCAATTAACATGTTATTAGAAATGTTATCCAAATGTCCTCTGTATTTTAACCAAGGATTCGCCATAGAAATATGGTCGGTTGTACATTTTCCTTTTGCTTTAATCAACAATTTAGCTCCCATAATATTTTTTACCATTCAAGCTGGGAATGAATCTAATAATTGAAGTCTGTCTGATGTTGGGCTAACAATTACTTCTACTTTACTTCCATCTTCTGCAGGAGCTTGATAGCCATTATCCTCAACAGCAAAACCTTTTGTTGGTAATTCATCACCTTTTGGCTCAGCTAATTTAACTTGCTCTCCTCTTTCATTTGTAATGGTATCGGTAATCGGATTAAAATCTAAACGACCAGTTATTGCTATTGCAGCTACCATTTCTGGAGAAGCAACAAAAGCATGTGTGTTTGGTTTCCATTCAGCACGTTTAGCAAAGTTTCTGTTAAAAGAGTGAACGATAGAGTTTTTCATCTGTTTATCAGCACCTTCTGCATCCCATTGTCCGATACATATCAAGCATTGGTAAATATTTTAGCTGATTCAAATTTATTGAACGTAGCAATCAAACCATCTCTTTCGGCATGTATCTTACTTGCTCCGAACCTGGGTTAATTCCTAAAATAGCTTTTGGTTTTACCCCTTTGCTTACAGCGTCTTCTACAATTGAAGCTGCTCTACTTAAATCTTCGTAAGATGAGTTGGTACAAGAACCAATCAAAAAAATCAATATCTAATGGTAAACCATTTGCTGTAGCTTTTGCTTTCATTTCAGCAACAGGAGTAGCTAAATCTGGTGTAAAAGATGAAATTTAAATCGGAGTTTTAAAGTTATTTTAGTATTAATTTTCAATTACTTGGATCATAAAAACTTTTCAGGATTTGCAAAAACCTCAGCATCACCTGTTAAATGTTCAGCAACTTGGTCAGCTAATGCAACAACATCTTCTAAAGAATGTTGCTTTTTAGGTATCTTCTCATCATTCATCATAACCAAAAGTTGAAGTTGTTTATTGCAATTTCAGCTCCATGTTACAAATGGTTCCTTTAGAAATACACGATAGTGATGTATTCCTTCGCCAAATATTCAATTTGATAGCACCAGTACCACCTTCAACAGTTAAAATACCTGCTACTTTTAAAATAACATCTTTGTTAAATGTCCAACCATTTAGTTTTCCAGTTAATTTAAAAATTTATTAATTAAAAGGAAATTTAACTCCTAAGCCATACCAGCCATTACATCAACAGCATCGGCACCACCAGTTGTACCAACTGCAACCATTTGCTAAAACCAGCATTTACAAAAATTGCGAATCAAACAATCATCATCCCACCAGGAAAAGCATAGTTTTCTAATACTACTTGATGTTTTAATTTAGCTCTGGTTTCCATTTCCAATACCATATTTATTACAGATAGAACTTAAGAAATTAAAAACTTCATTGTTTTGTTAATACCATCTTGTAAATCTTTATCGGCTCCTAATTTTGCCTGAATTATGGATGGTCGGCATGTGCTGTAGAAGGTACTGCAACTTTCTTCTTTCCTGCTTGCATAAACTGAAGTAATGCCATTTTAAGCAGTTGCATCTTGCATAACAACTCTATCAGTGGCAAAATCGACATACGACTTTCCTCTTTCATACGCAGTTGTTTTCTCCTTCCCACAAGTGAGTATAAATTATTTTTTCTGATAAAGTAAGCGGACGACCAACTACTTTACGTGCTGCTGCAACTCTATCTAGGAAATATTGCATAAACATTTTAATCATTTCAATGTCAAATGCCATAACTTAATTTTTTTTTATTATTTATTAAATGAAAACAACTGAAATAAAAAGCAATTGCTTTTTATTAAAAAAAGTGGGATAAATACTTTGCCAACGCCCTCTTTTTAATCCGAATGGATAATCCAACAACCTGTTTTGTGGTGCAAATTTAAGTATTTTTAATATTTTGCAATAAATAAAAGAAAACTTTTTAATGTTTACATTTATACGTGATTATTGGTTTTTCAATTAAAATTCGATGAACACGGAGTCTCACGAATACAAACAAATAAAATATAATTATAAATGAGTAAAAAATCACTTTTATATTTTTTTCTATTTCTTTCGATAAATTCAGTTTGGTCAAACCTATTATCTTTTTCCCGATAGTGTGGGAGTTTGGAAACAAACATCATCATTTATGAAGGAAGTGACATCCATTATGCTCTTTTTATGAACGGAACACTATAATCAACAGTATTATTATTTGTATAATAAGTTATATTTATTCAGACACTCCCAATAATATAGATACTGTTAATTCAAATTACTACGGAGCGATTCGAGAAAATAATAAAAAAAATCTTTTTTTAGATAGTATCTATAATATTTATTATCCAGAATACTTTTTTGTTTTACTTCTTATATTTATCCCTATCCTAGTTTTACTGAAGAAATTTTATTATATGATTTTAATGTAAATGTTGGTGATATTGAACATTAAAATCATTTGGATAGAACATATATAATCATAACATGATAGATAGTTTGTATTCAAAAAGAATATAGAAAACAATACAATTTATTCATATTCTTATAAGCCGATGTCTTCTTGCCAACCAATTGGAAAAGCAATTTTAAATTATGTTGAAAACCACTTTGGTGATTTAACATGGGCTTATTTAGTATTTTTATATGGTAAAAACTGAAAATTCTGAATCGCTCAATTGTTTTGAAGATGATGAAGTATTTTATTCTAATGTTTCAAATTGTATGATTGTTGGAAATGAGGAAAACAAAACAAAAGAATCATTTAAAATCTAAAAATCCAAATCCTACCTCAGAAGTTTTATTCATTGAATTAGACAACCAGTATAAAAATCTTATTTATATTTTAGATATTACTGGCAAAGAAGTTTACTCAACCAAAACGATACAAAAAACAACATCAATTGATGTTTCTTCTTTTAAAATCGGATTATAAATAGTAAAAATTGGATTTCAATCAAGGCAATATCACATCAAAACTGATTAGTATAAATTAGTTCCTTTTTTCTATTTCTGTACAACACATCTTTTTTATTACTTTTACCGCTCTAAAAATAAATTACCATGTACAGATCGCATACCAACGGAGAATTAAGAATTAAAGCAACGTAAATCAAGTTATTACCCTATGTGGATGGGTTCAGAAACCCGCGAAATGGGAGCCTGACCTTTGTCGATTTACGCGACCGTTACGGTATTACCCAATTGGTTTTGGCGAAGAGCATACTAAAACTGCTAAAACACTAAGGACGATAAGATGTTATTCAAATTACTGGAAAAGTAATTGAGCGTGAAAGCAAAAACAAAAATATCCCAAATAGGAGAAATTGAAATAAGCGTTACTCAACTTACTGTTTTAAATAAAAGTAAAACACCTCCTTTTACCATCGAAGATAATTCGGATGGTGGAGAAGAGTTGCGTATGCAATACCGTTATTTAGATTTGAGAAGAACTCCGTTGAGAAAAAAATTAGAACTTCGTCATCGTTTATCTATAGAATTTTGCTAGCGATTAGACTGTTAAATTTCTTGAATTGAAACACCTTATGTGATTAAATCAACGCCAGAAGGTGCATCGTGATTTTGTTGTTCCAAGTAGAATGAACCCTGGTCAAAAATATGCTTTGCCACAATCGCCACAAACCTTTAAAGATGATTATTGATTTGAGCGGTTACGACCGTTATTATCAAATAGTTTCGTTGCTTTAGAGATGAAGATTTACGTGCCGACCGTCAGCCAGAGTTTAAACACAAATTGACTGCGAAATGGCTTTTGTAGAACAAGAAGACATTTTAATGACTTTGAGGCTCTAATGGTTCACTTATTCCAGGTTAATAAAGGAATTGAATTTGATTCATTTCCACGGATGAGCTATGCTGATGCGATGTTAAACTATGGTTGCGACAAACCTGACATTCGTTTTGGAATATTACTTTCAATTACCTAACTGATTTAGTAAAAGGAAAAGGTTTTGCCATTTTTGATGACGCCGAAACAGTAATTGCTATAAATGCTGAAAACTGTGCTTCGTTTACTAGAAAACAATTGACGAATTAACCGATTACGTTAAACGACCATAAGTTGGCAAAAGGGTTGATTTATTTACGTTGTAATGAAGATGGAACATTTAAGTCGTCTGTAGATAAATTTTACAACGAAGAAGACTTGAAAAGATGGGCAACGCAATGTAATGCAAAAGCTATGATTTAATTTTAGTGCTTTCGGAGAAACCTCAACTACTCAAAACTCAATTGAGTGCATTGCGTTTACATTTAGGAAATCAATTGGGGTTAAGAAATCCTGATATTTATGCTCCACTTTGGGTGTACGATTTTCCTATGTTTGAAAATTTAAAACCCCTGAAGGAATAATACAGTGGCATTCTATTCATCATCCTTTTACAAGTCCATCGGAGAAATTTAAAATCTAACTAAAGAAGAAATTTTACAAATTAAAGATTTGAATACATTTACAACTCAAGTTATGATTTAGTTATAAATGGAACAGAGATTGGTGGAGGATCTAAAATTCATGATAAGAAGACACAATCAATAATGTTTGAATTACTTGGATTTAGTGAAGAAGAAGCTTTAGATACAATTTGGATTTTTAATGAACGCTTTTGAAAAAAGAGCATGGGGCTCCTCATGGTGGTATAGCACTAGGTTTTGATAGATTGTGTGCATTATTTGGCGGACAAGAAACCATTCGTGATTTTATTGCGTTCCCAAAAAACAACAGCGGACGCGATGTAATGATTGATGCTCCTGCAACAATCGACAAAAAACAATTGGACGAGTTGAGTTTAAAAGTGACTATATAGTTAAATCACCCCATTCTACCCTCCCTCAAGGGAGGAAACCACAACGGAGGCAATTCTCCCCTCGAAGATTTGAGATTAATTACTTAGAAAATCTGCAGTGCAGATTTGGGTTTAATAGGGGTGATTTAAATATTCTTATATCGATTCACGTTAAAGCAACTTTATAATAAAAGAGTCACGAAATTTCGTGACTTTTTGTTAATATTGTTTAACCACCTTCTCCCTAAAAAGCTGATTCCCTTCTTTATCTTTTATTACCAAGAAATACATTCCATTGGTATAATTTCCAATATTAATTTGATTGGTAAAATCTTGTATAAGTAATTTTCCATCAATTGAATAAACTTCAACAAATTGTTTTGGCTACCAAAATTTACTATTCCTGTTGTTGGGTTGGGGTAAATAATTCTATTTGTTTATCCAACTCAGCAACAGTTGTTAAGCCACAAAAGTAATTGTTGTATCAATATTAATGTAAAATTCCAGTCAATTAAAAGGATAAGTTGAGGGAGGTGTTAGGTCACATAAATCAAATGAACCTCTCATCTCACCATAATTTACAGATGAATCTTGAATTATGAATTGACCAGTAGACAATCCATACACACTAATAAAATTATAGAAGCTACCTCCTATTTCGACTAATCCATGGTTAATAAAAGTTGCCCATTCACCAATATCACCAACTCCATTATATAGATTATCTGATATAGATACAACACCTAAAAGTATCATTACTAATAAGAGCTTTATTTGTAACAAGCTCTCCATTCAAAACTCCTTTATTTACAAAATGACCATTTGAAACAAGCAGCTGATTAAATGCTAACATATCATTATTTAAGAAAGTAGCTCTTGACTCAAAATGATAAAACTCTAATTCTGAATTATTTACAAAACTATTGTTGGTTAAACAACGATTTGCTATAATTCGCCCTCCTACATCATTTAACATGATGCTTCAGTTAAAAATACTATCAACATCTATTATTCCATAATTTGTAAATAAAATGAAGTATTGTCAATTGAGACAAACCTATTCAATGTATCTTGAATTAAACTTCCGCCAGTATTAATGGTTAATGAACCTGATGTAGCTAATAAAACTAACATCTAAAATTATGTGATGATTTATGACAATACTATCACCAGAAACAGGAACTCCTTAAGGCGTCCAAGTTGATGGAGATGTCCAATTACCATCCGTCTGAGAAGTATAATTGATTGAATACACAGTAAGAAGTAAGTATATAAATGCAAAAAAGTAACGAGTTAAGCTTTTATCATCAAATGGATTTTCAAATACAACGTGTTGAATTTTGTAAAATTGCATAACCCTACTAGTTTTTGATTCTATATGTAATACAGATAATCTATTTTACATTATTCCTTGATTATCTTCTCTTTATAAAGCTGATTTCCTTCTTGGTCTTTTATTATCAAAAAATACATCCCACTTTGATAGTTTCCGATATTAATTTGATTGGTAAAATCTTGTAAAAGTAACTTTCCGTCAATTGAATAAACTTCAACAAATTGTTGTTGGCTTCCAATATTTACTATTCCTTTTGTTGGATTAGGATATACCGAAAAGTTGATTTATCCAATTCAGCAACAGTTGTTAATCCACAAAAGGTGATTGTTGCATCTATAGTTTCAAGATTCCAATCAATTTTTGGGTTGATGGTGGAGGTGTTGCATCACAAAAGTCAAAACGACCCTGTCATTGTTCCTGAGTTATAAGAGGTATCCACAATACATCAAACTGCCCAGTGCTTGAGCCGTTATGGAATTAAAATTGTAGAAACTATCGCCAATGTCTTGTTTTTGTTCGTTATTAAAACTTGCAGTTAACTTTGAAACCGAATCAATTTAAAAAGCTATTTCCTAAAGTTATTTGCCCCACGCTAGTGTTATTAAAAATTTCGTTGTTCCACATGCTGTTTGAACCATTCATCATCCATTGTTAGTGAAATTTCCAAAATTGGTCATTAACATCAAAACTCAACGAATTGTTATTGGTAAATGTTCCATTGGTAAAATTGGTAAACTGAAAATATTCAATAGTTCCACTATTTACAAATGTTCCATTATTGGTTGCACTATCCGCTTAAGTATTGCTTCCATTGTAATTGGTAAAAGTTCCTTGATTCCACATGCTATCTACAACAGTTGTTAACCCTTTGATAATACCATAATTATCCCAAATATTGTTGTTGTAAAAAGTCATTACATTTATAGTTCCATTGTTATTTATTGTCCCTGTGTTGTTGTAAATACTATCTACACCATTCATGTTTCCACTATTGTATAGATTTACATTGTTTAAAACAGATTTAACATTAAAGTTCCTGTATTCATGAAATTTCCTTGGTTGAGGTATAAAAAATCTGATAGTTGTTGTGCCATAATTATAAAAAAGAAGCATTTACTCCATTTAACATAATGTCCCTAACAGGAGAATTTTGAATTAAACTTCCACTTGCATTTACTGTTATTGAACCAACTGAATAAGCAAAACTGGTATCTAAAACTACTGCGTGGTTTATAATCACTATGTCGCCAGGAATTGGAACCCCAAAAGGAGACCAAGTCATAAAATTCATCCAATTACCATTTGAAGCTGACGTGATAAGTGGTTGAATGAGCATTGAAAGTGAATAAAATTGTTGTTAAAATGGTTAAAAAGTATGTTTTTTCATAATACAATTATTTAATAACTAAATCTTAAAGTTAGAACAGTTATCTTTTAAATTAAAGTATAACCATTTGGACTAACTATATTTTTTATATCCATTTTATTGTTCCCTTATCATCTCTAAAAGTAACATCTGCATTATACACTTGAGAAGAATTGCTCATTTTGCCAAAAGTAAATTTATAATCAACACCTGTTTTAAGGCTTAAATTCACACCTAAACCACACCCTGCAATTGGGGTAACTCAACAGGAACTACAAAACTATTTGAATAGTTATATGATATGGAGTAAATGAAATCAGTTTGACAACTAGTGTATATAACTTTGGTAAAGCTAATTTGGGGATTTCCCACAGTTGGATTATCACCAACTGCAACTGTTGAGTAGATTCTTTTTCTTTTTTTGAACATTGAGTAATTAAAACGAATAAGAAACTCAATAATATGAATAGCTTGATTTTTGAATTATTATAAATAATTCTTCATACAATAATAAAAAAATTAATTAAATAATATTCATTTAAACATAACTAATCACTCCATTTAGATTCAATCTAAATAATAAACTTTCATTAACCAACCAAAAATAAAACGTTAATAACTTCGCAGTTCATATTTAACACAACATGAACAAACAAATTGAAATAATGGCTCAGCTGGTTCTTTTGAATCGTTAATGGCAGCCATACAAGGTAGGACAGATTCTATTTATTTTGGCATTGAGCAATTAAACATGCGAGCCAAAGCTGCCAACAATTTTACTTTTGATGACTTAGAAACCATTGCAAAATTTGCAAAGAAAAAAATGTACGCTCATACCTAACTTTAAATACTATTATTTACGATCATGATTTATCGTTAATGAAACGTATCGTGGATAAATCGAAAAGCTGCTGGAATAATAAAGCAGTTATTGCCTCCGACCAAGCAAAATTAATTATGCCTCTTCTGTTGGATTTGAAGTACATATTTCCAATGAAAAACCAATGTTACTAATTTAGAAACCATTAAGTTTTTGCACACTTTGCTGATGTAATGGTTTTAAATAAAATGAGAGCTCAGTTTAAAACAAGTAAAAGACATTACTGATGGCATTAAAAAGATAATGTTAGAGGCTACTTCAGGAAATTTAAATAGAAATAGAAATATTTGCTCATGGAGCTCTGTGTATGGCTGTTTCAGGCAAATGTTATTTGAGTTTACACACCAACAATTCATCAGCAAATAGAGGTGCTTGTGTTCAAAACTGCCGTAGAACATACGAAGTAAAAAGATGAGGAAGGAAACGAATTATTGATTGACAACGAATACATCATGTCTCCTAAAGACCTTTGTACCATTGATTTATTGATGATATTATTAATGCTGGAGTTAAAGTATTAAAAATTGAAGGAAGAGGGCGAATCTCAGAATACGTAAAAACAGTAACTGAATGTTATCATGAAGCAGCTGATGCATTTTTGGAAGGCACTTACACTAAAGAAAAAAATTGAAGAGTGGAATAAAAAATTGGCAACCGTTTATAATAGGGGTTTTGGGATGGTTATTACCTATTATCAAGAATTAGGCGAATGGTCTGAAGGATACGGTTTCGCAAGCTACAACGCGAAAAAAATTCTTGGGACAAGGTGTAAAATATTTTCCAAAAATAAATGTAATGAATTTAAAATGGAAACACATTCATTAAGTGTTGGTGATAAAGTATTAATTACATTTACCTACAACAACTGGTGTAATTGAAATGGAGATAAAAGAATTGAGGGTTGACAATATATCTGTTGAAAAAGTTGAAAAAGGAATAAATTTCTCAACACCAATCGACCAAATTATTCGTCCTTCTGACAAACTTTACAAAGTAATTGAAGCCTAAAATGATTAGAATAATTCATCAACGTGACAAATGTATTGGTTGTAAAGCCTATTGTGTTGAAATAGCTTACGACCGTTGGCGAATGTCGAAAAAAAGATGGAAAATGTGTAATTGATAATTGACGGTAAAAATAAAAAAAGGTTTTATACCGCTGTGGTTGGCGACGATGAATTTGATGCAAATGTTAATGCAGCAAAAGCTTTGTCCTGTTAAAATAATAAAAGTAGAGAAAGTAAAATAGGTAGTTAATCTATCTTTAATACACTTTCGGCTAAAAGCAAAACTAAAATTTAAACATTTAATAAAGTTTTTTTCGAACTTTTATAAAAAACTTTATTAATTACATTATGTCTAAATCTATTCTAGTTATTGGTTCATCAGGACAAATCGGAACCGAGTTAGTTGAAAATTCAACTTCGTAAGATTTATCAAATTCTCACGTTATTGCTTCTGATATTAAAAAACCTCAAGTTGAACAAACTGGAATGCATTCGAAGAATTAGACATCTTAAACAAAGAGCAGCTCCATGCAATCATAAAAAGCACAAATGTTAAAGAAGTATATCTTTTAGCTGCCCTTTTATCTGCCACAGCCGAAAAAAATCCAGCATTTGCATGGGATCTAAACATGAATAGCCTTTTTAATGTGCTAGAATTAGCAAAAGAAAAAGTTATAGATAAAATATTTTGGCCAAGTTCAATAGCCGTTTTTGGTCCAACCACACCAAGACAAAACACACCACAATTTACTGTAATGGAGCCTACAACTGTTTACGGAATTAGCAAACAAGCAGGCGAAAGATGGTGTGAATATTACCACAATAAATATGGCGTTGATGTTAGAAGTATTCGTTATCCAGGGCTAATTGGCTATAAATCACTTCCTGGTGGTGGCAAACCGATTATGCCGTTGATATTTTTCATCAAGCAATAAAAACAAATTCGTATGAGTGCTTTTATCAGAAAATACAGCACTTCCAATGATGTATATGAGCGATGCAATTAAAGCAACCATTCAAATTATGCAATCACCAAAAGAAAACATCAAAATTTTGTATCAAAAGGAAACCTATCAGGAATAAGTTTTACTCCAAAAGAAATTGCTGTTGAAATAAAAAACAAATTATCCAAATTTTAACATTACTTACAAACCTACATTTCAGGCAACAAATTGCCGACAGTTGGTATCAAAGCATTGATGATTCTAGAGCAAAAGAAGATTGAACTGGAAAGCAAATTATACTTTAGAAAAAATGACAAATGAAATGTTAAAAAAATTTGGAACAATTATTGAAACAAAAAATATAAAATAAACGTAACAACACTTAGCTCAGTTTATCGATAAAAAATTTTTAATTCAAACTAAATTTTTCGACATTAGATAGTTTAATTTATATTTTATTTTGCAAACTGATTATTCCTAAGGCTATGAAAAAGATTCTATATATTTTAATCCCCATATTTATCTGCAGCATTAGTTCTGCTCAATCTTTTACAATTGATAAAAAGTGATACAATCAATGTTATAGATGCCAACAATCTGTAACAAGGATTTTTTATTGAATATTTGGTAAAATGAAAAAATTACCTGAATATCAACCCGACCAAGTTGTTGAAGAAGGAAATTATGAAAACAGCAGAAAGCAAGGCATTTGGAAAAACTTTTTCCCTAATAGAAAAATAAAAAGTGATATTGCGTACGTAAACAGTAGACCAAACGGAACATATAGAACTTACTTCGAAAACGGACAAGTGGAAGAAGAAGGAAGTTGGGAAAACAACAGAAAAACAGGTGGCTTTAAACGATTCCACGAAAACGGTCAAACATTCAACAATTTGTTTTTTCTTACGAATCAGGAAAAAGAGATGGAAAACAAGTTTACTTAAGTACGAAAATGGTCAAATAATGATTGAAGACATTGTTGCTGGTAAAGAAAATTTGTAAAAGAATTTTACGAAGATGGTTCTGTTAAGGCTGAAAAATACTTTAACGATGGTGAAATTGATGTAACTAAAACTAAAGTTTACGAACCAAAAACTCCAATTAAAGATAAAGAAGAAAAAGAATTGGCAAGTTCACCAGTTAAAATTGTTAAAGCCGATAAAATGACGTGGTTAACTCTGGCAAATTCTTAAACGGAAATGGTCAGCACACCATGTACAATAAAGACAAACAACTTTCAAAAGTTGGTTTCTTTGAAAACTATAGATTAATGGATGGTTATTATACAAATATGATGCTAACGGAATTTTAATAGTTATCGAAAAATATAAAGCAGGTAGATACATTGGTGATGCACCTCTTCCGAAAGAATAATTAAGAAACAATTTAAAAACCCAGCAAATTATTCTTGCTGGGTTTTTTATTTATTGAATCCACTAAAAAATTTACTTTTACACAAAATTGAAAGAATGTCAAGCGGTCAATTATCTATTTACAATAGCCTATCAGGAAAAAGAAATATTCGAACCTATAAATGCTGGAATTTGTTGGTCTTTACGTATGCAATTATCAACGGTTTAGACAATGAAGCACATTTAGGAAACATTAGAACATTCTTAAACTTTGATGATCTTTTATCGTTATTTAACACATCTTAAACGATTAAGTAAGATATGTTAGAAACATTACCGATGTAGGTCATTTGGTTGATGATGTAGATTTGGAGAAGATAAAATTGAAAAACGTGCTCGTTTAGAAAAATTGAGCCGATGGAAATTGTTCAGAAATACACCAACAGTTTCCACATACTTACACAATTATTCAATTTACTAAACCCTAATATAGAACCTGCTGCGACAGGGCATATTATTGAACAAATTGAAATGATTCAGAAAATTTTTGCAATAATGGATATGCATACGAGGTAAATGGATCGGTATATTTTGATGTAAAAAAATATGCCGAAAAATATAATTACGGCGAATTATCAGGAAGAAAGTTAGATGAACTTTTAGAACAAACAAGAGAAAATTTTTGAGGGTGGCGAAGAAAAACGATTTTGCTGATTTTGCTATATGGAAAAAAGCCTCTCCTGAAACCATCATGAAATGGAATTCCATGGGGCATTGGCGTTCCTGGCTGGCATTTAGAATGTTCATGCTATGAGTACCAAATACCTTGGGCAAAATTTGATATACACGGTGGTGGCATGGATTTAAAATTTCCACACCACGAATGTGAAATTGCTCAATCGGTTGGTTCTGAAGGAATCTCTCCCGTAAAATATTGGCATGGCAATATGCTTACCGTAAATTTTTTCAAAAATGAGTAAATCATTAGGCAATTCATTCTTGCCAATGGAATTAATTACTGGAAATCATCCTTTATTAGATAAAAATATTCTCCAATAACAGTAAGATTTTTCTTTCTGCAAGCACAATACTGAAGCACTTTGATTTTTCTAATGAAGCTTTAAAATCAGAAAAAGGATTGAAAAGATTGCTTTCGAGCATTAAACTATTTGATGAAATAAAACCTAGTGACAAGAGTTCATTTATTGTCAAAGAAATTATTGAAAATGCGAAAAGTTTTTTATGAACGATATCTTTATAATACCCCCATTACAATTGCACACTTATTTGATGGAATTAAATTCATTAATCTGTTAAAAGAAGAAAAAGAGACACTTGTACATCTGAAGATTTATCGATATTAAAAAAATCATTATAAAACTTATGTTTTGATATACTTGGTTTATTAGCCGATGAGAAGATGATGCAAATCCAGAAATTTGTGTCTGATGTTAAACGGAATCGTTATTTCACTTAGAAAAATGTCGAAAGAAAACAAGGATTATGCAACATCAGACTTTATTAGAGATGAATTAAACAAAGTAAAATCACATTAAAAGACACAAAAGATGGCACAACTTGGGAAGTGGAAAAGTAACTTACTTTTATTAACAATTATGTTTGTTTTGTTTTCTTGCGAAAACGAGAATTCACAGAAAGAAAATAAAAAAACATTACTCAAAAAATCAATTGTTAAAGTAAATATTCAACGTCCAGATTTTTGAATGCTGATTTCGGCTTATCATTTTATTCAGCAACAAGTAGATTTTGGTCCTCGTTTCCAAAAATAATGAATTTTGGAAAATGCCGATTTTTAAAAACAAATTAAGTTCGTATGGTTTTACAATCCAACATTAAATTATTGGTTGGTAAAGCTAAAACATTTAACAATAAAGATATAAATTTTATAAAAATATTCTTGGCGAATATAATCCTGAGGCAAAAAAAAGAATTCTACTTTTGCTCATTTAACGATTCAAGACCATTTGCCGACCAAGATACCAAAGACACTGACTAAACCAATTCTTGGAGCAAATGATGGTGCAAGTGGAGTTGGTGTATTGTTAGAAGTTGCTCGTCAATTGAATATTCTTAAACCAGCCATTGGTATAGATATTATATTTTTTGATGCAGAAGACTACGGACAACCTTCATCAGCAATGTCTTTAATGGATTCCGACAGTTGGTGCTTAGGTTCTCAATATTGGGCTAAAAAATCTACACAAACCTAACTACAAAGCAGATTTTGGTATTTTATTAGATATGGTGGGTTGAAAAAAATGCAGTTTTGGTCTTCGAGAGAAATTATTTCAATGCGATATGCTCCACATATTGTTGATAAAGTTTGGAATGTTGCCGCAAAACTAGGTTACAGCAATCATTTTACAAATGAGTTAACTTATTTTGTTGGAACCGACGACCATAAGTATGTAAATGAAATTGCAAAATTCCGAGCATAGATATTATTCATTACGAAAGAAGTTCTGGCAATTTTCATCACAGTTGGCATACCCATAACGACAATATGAGTATAATTAGCAAACCTACTTTATCATTGTAGGAGAAACACTTATTGCTGTAATTTTTGAAGAAAACAAAATAAAATTTGGCTTAAAGTTTAATATTTATGGTATATTATACATACATTTGTCCTTTATTTTTGTAATCAATAACCAAATAATAACTAATTAAAATGAAAAATTACTTACAATGATTATGGTTGCGTCTATGTTTAGCTTAGTTGCTTGCACCATCAGAAGAAGAAAAGCTGCTGCTGAAGCTGAAGCTGAAGCTGTTGTTAATGAATTAATGAAAACTTGATGAAGTGAAGAAGCTACAAAGAAAACTTCTCAAGCCAATTTGAAGCTACAACTGAAGAAGCTGCTACTGAAGAAGCTACAACTGAAGAAGCTGCTAAATAATTAAGGGAATGCGTTCCGGATTAAAAAGGAATTCTTTAATCATTCCCTTTTTTTATTCAAAATTAGTTCTTTTACAAATCAAATTTAATTCCTTGAGCTTTAAGGCAAACTATCAGAATAGTTTATCGGTATTGGTTTGTCTTCTCATGTAGATTTTCCAAAAGTCAGAACCCGACTCACGACCACCACCTGTTTCTTTTTCACCACCAAAGGCACCGCCTATTTTATTAGCTGATCCTCTATGTTTACATTTGCAATAATCGTTCAGAACCTGCAAACGACAAGAATTTTTCTGCTTCTTTCATTTCGTTAGTCATAATTGCAGAAGATAATCCTTGAGCAACACCATTCTGCAATTCAATTGCATTTTCTACATCCCCCTTATATTTCATTAAGTATAAGATTGGAGCAAATGTTTCGTGTTGTACAATTTCAAATGATTTTGAGCTTCAATAATACATGGTTTTACATAACAACCACTTTCATAACCTTCTCCCTCTTAACAACACCACCTTCAACCAACACATTTCCACCCTCAGCTTTTGCTTTTTCTATAGCGTTTAGATACATCTTAACAGCATCTTTATCGATTAACGGACCAACATGTTTGGTTTCATCTAGCGGATTTCCAATTTTAATTTGTTTGTAAGCTACCAACAATTGCATCTCTTACCTTATCATAAACCGATTCATGAATAATTAATCTTCGTGTTTTTGAAGTACAACGTTGACCGTAAGTACCAACAGCTCCAAATACAGCACCAGGAACTTTTACTTTTAAATCAGCTAATGGAGTTATTATAATGGCATTATTTCCTCCTAATTCTAATAATGCTCTGCCAAAACGCTCTGCAACAGTAACTCCAACAATTTTTCCCATTCGAGTTGAACCTGTAGCAGAAACTAATGGGATTCTTTTATCTGTGGTCATCATTTCACCCACTTTATAATCTCCATTAATAATACAAGAAATACCTTCTGGCAAGTTATTTTCTCTTAATACTTCTGCAATAATATTTTGACAAGCTACCGAACATAAAGGAGCTTTTTCTGATGCTTTCCATACACAGACATCTCCACAAACCCAAGCTAAAGCAGTATTCCAACTCCAAACAGCAACTGGAAAGTTAAATGCTGAGATAATTCCAACAACTCCTAATGGGTGATATTGTTCTCTCATCACGTGACCTGGACGCTCAGAAGGAATGGTTAAACCATGTAATTGACGTGATAAACCTACAGCAAAATCACAAATATCAATCATTTCCTGAACCTCACCATAACCCTCTTGTAATGATTTTCCCATTTCGTAAGAAACCAACTTTCCAAGCGGTTCTTTCAAGTCTCTTAGCTTATTACCAAACTGACGAACAATTTCTCCTCTTTTTGGAGCAGGTATTGCTCTAAACGATTTAAAAGCTTCGGTGGCAGCCTGCATTACTCTTTCATAATCTTCTTTGGTTGTGGTGGTTATTTTACCAATTAATTTGCCGTCTGTTGGAGAATAAGAAGAAATAGTTTCTCCACTCCCAAAAAATTTAGAACCTGTTGAAGTTCCATCATTAATTTCTTTTAATCCTAGAGCTTTTAAAGCAGTTTCAATTCCAAATGTGTTTGCTGTTAATGTTTCTGACATATTCGATGATTTATGTTAAATATTGAGCAAAATTACAAATTAAAACTGAGTAAATTTGTACCATCATGGAAAACGACATTGTAAATAGAGTAGAAAAAAGTGGTTTGATACAGGTTAGTTTAGACGACTTTTATCCAGTCAAGGAGAACGTGTAGTTTTTGATATTAAAAACTTGCTACACGAAGGTTTTGTTTTAATCGAAAAAGATTTACGTGCTTTTGTTAAAGAAAACGACTGGAGTTTGTTTCAAGATAAATATATTGCAGTTACATGTTCTACCGACGCTATTGTTCCCCTATGGGCATATATGTTAATTGCTTCTAATTTAAAACCGTTTGCCAAGAAGGTAGTTTTAGGCAACAAAATTGATTTAGAAAAATCGATTTTTGCAGACATCTTAAACCAACCATGATTTTAGCATTTATAAAGATGCTGCTGTAATTGTAAAAGGTTGTGGAAAATAATTTCTGTCCCAGAAAGTGTAGTTTTAGATTTTG
The DNA here is from genome assembly GCA_015075325.1 of Flavobacteriales bacterium. Classification (GTDB taxonomy): domain Bacteria; phylum Bacteroidota; class Bacteroidia; order Flavobacteriales_E; family Vicingaceae; genus Vicingus. The sequence continues at coordinate 171,946 of JABTUP010000002.1, forward strand.
CTTTTCGCTTACAAAATGTTGCTAAATCAATTATGTTTGGAGAAGCATGTTCAGCAGTTCCTTTATATAAAAGGTAATTATTTTTATTTTTTATTTTCATTCTTTTCCTCATTATCATAATCTAATTTTCCACCCCAATATCGCATTTGCTTCATCGTCCAGTTTATTCTGCGATTAAGATAATTAGTTGGTCTTTTTGCATTATAATTCAGTGGGCTAGGTAAAACTACGACCAAAGTTGCCGCCTGTTCCTTGCTTATTTTGATTGCCGATTTTTTAAAAAATTCCTGAGAAGCAGCCTCAGCACCATAAACACCATTTCCTAATTCAACTATATTCAGATAAACCTCCATAATGCGTTGTTTACTCCAAAAGGTTTCAATTAAGTAATATATAGACTCAAACCCTTTTCTTACCCAACTTCTGCCTTCCCACAAAAAAACATTTTTAGCTGTTTGTTGGCTAATAGTACTAGCCCCACGTTTTTTCTTACTTTTCTCGTTATGCTTCATGGCTTTTTCAATGGCTGCAAAATCAAATCCATGATGTTTTAAAAAATTCTGATCTTCCGAACACACCACTGCCAATTGCAAATCAGGAGAAATCTCTTCAAGTGGTTTCCATTTCTTGGATAGTTTCATTTCCTTTCCATCCATTTTCTGCTCCACCATTCTTATCACCATTAATGGCGTAACATAAACAGGAATCCATCTAAATAATATAACTAAAACTATACTTACAGCTAAAAACCAAAGGAAAAACTTAAGGCAGATTTTCCAAATTCGAGAAAGGATTTTTTTCATCTTTTTTAGCCCACTTGAGTCAAATGACTTGAATGCAAATGTAAATTAAATCCTTAAAAAATCAATACCTTTACCGTTGTCTAAATTTATTTATAAAAATGCTTAAAATTAAAAATTACATCAACGGAGAATTAATTGCTCCTCTTAGTGGAAATTACTTAGATAATATTAATCCTGCTATCGGAAAAGTATATTCTTATATTCCTGATTCTGATGCAAAAGATGTAGAATTGGCTACACAGGCAGCACTAGCAGCTTTCCCTTCTTGGAGTAAACACCGAAAGAAAACGTGCTCGAATTATTCAAAAAATAGCTTTTCTGATTGAAGAAAACTTAGATAAACTTGCCGAAGCTGAATCAATCGATAATGGAAAACCATTAAAACTGGCTAAAACAGTAGATATCCCACGTGCTGCAAGTAACTTTAATTTTTATGCTACCGGTATTTTACATTATGCTTCCGAATCACACAGCATGGAAGACACAGCAATTAATTATACATTGAGAGAACCTATTGGAGTTTGTGGTTGTATTTCGCCATGGAACTTACCACTTTATTTATTTAGCTGGAAAATTGCTCCTGCTTTAGCTGCTGGTAATACTGTAGTTGCAAAACCTTCTGAGGTAACTCCAATGACTGCATACTTGCTTTCAGAAATATGCATACAAGCTGGATTACCAAAAGGGGTATTAAACATTGTACATGGACTTGGGCAAAAAGTGGGTGCAGCTATAACCGAACATCCACAAATACCTGTTATCTCCTTTACTGGAGGAACTGTTACTGGAAAACAAATCGTATCAACAGCTGGTCCAATGTTTAAAAAACTATCGTTAGAATTGGGTGGGAAAAATCCAAATATAATTTTCGACGATTGCAATTTTGAAGACGCACTAAAAACAACCGTTCATTCATCATTTGCAAACCAAGGACAAATCTGTTTATGTGGCTCTAGAATATTTGTTCAACGTGGTATTTACACTAAATTTAGAGATACTTTTGTAGAAAAAGTAAAAAACTTAACCGTAGGAAACCCATTTAGCGAAAACACAAATATTGGAGCTGTTGTTTCGGAACCTCACATGAATAAAATACTTTCTTACATTGAATTAGCTAAAGAAGAAGGAGGAACAGTATTGTGTGGCGGAAAAAGAATTGTTATTGAAGGTGAAAATAAAGATGGTTATTTTTTAATGCCTACAATAATTGAAGGATTAGATTTTAACTGTAGAACCAATCAGGAAGAAATTTTTGGACCAGTAGTAACCATTACACCTTTTGATACAGAAGAAGAGGTGTTGATGATGGCTAACAGCACTAAATACGGATTAGCATCGAGCGTTTGGACCGAAAATTTGAAAAAAGCTCACCGAGTTGCTGCAAATTTACACGTAGGAATAGTTTGGGTAAATACGTGGCTGTTGAGAGATTTAAGAACACCTTTTGGAGGAGTTAAACAATCGGGAGTCGGTAGAGAAGGAGGTTTTGAAGCCCTTCACTTTTTTACCGAACCAAAAAATGTATGTATAAAACTATAAAAAACCGTTCATCATTTTTAAAATCCATTTTCAATAAGAATAGAGTACGTTTGTATCATCAATAATCTAAAAATTATATTATGCCAATTAATGTTCCTTTATTAAAAGAAATCGCTGAAGTAGCTGGAGCTCCAGGTCACGAACAACGTATAAGAGAAGTTGTATTAAGAGAAATTAAACCATTGGTTGACGAAGTTTCCATTGATAACATGGGAAACGTTTATGCCATAAAAAAAGGTAAAGAAAGTAAACGAGTAATGATTGGTGCCCATATGGACGAGATTGGCTTTATGGTAACACACATCGACGATAAAGGTTTTGTTCGTTTTCACACACTTGGAGGTTTCGACCCGAAAACACTTACAGCTCAACGAGTTATTATTCACGGAAAAAAAGACATTATTGGCGTGATGGGTTCAAAACCGATTCACGTAATGAGCCCTGAAGAAAGAACCAAACTGCCAAAAACTACCGACTTTTTTATTGACTTAGGAATGAATAAAGAAGAAGTAGAGAAAATAGTAAGCGTTGGCGACCCTATCACCAGAGAACGTGGTTTAATAGAAATGGGAAATTGTGTAAACTGCAAATCATTAGACAACCGTTTGGCAGTTTTTATTTTAATAGAAACATTAAAAAATTTAAAAGGAAAAGAAGTTCCTTATGATATTTATGGTGTATTTACCGTTCAAGAAGAGGTTGGTATTAGAGGAGCAAACGTAGCTGCACTAGAAATAAAACCCGATTTTGGATTTGGATTAGACACTACCATCGCTTTTGATGTACCAGGTGCAAAACCAGAAGAAATTATTACTTCACTTGGCGATGGAACAGCCATTAAAATAATGGATAGCTCAACCATTTGCGACTACCGAATGATTAGATACATGGAAGGCGTTGCTAAAAAACACAACATCAAATATCAAAAAGAAATATTAACCGCAGGAGGAACCGATACCGCTGGAATTCAACGAATGAACCCAGGTGGTGCAATTGCCGGAGCAATTTCTATACCTACTCGTCACATTCATCAAGTAATTGAAATGGCTGATAAAGACGATATTAAAGGAAGTGTTGATTTATTAACACAATGCTTATTAGAAATTAACCAATTCGATTGGAGCTTTAAATAGTGCCAATAAAGCAAAGAAAATTGTTTTAACACAGATTTTTTGTAATGTTAATTATTTTATTAACTTTGCCAACTTTCTTTTCAAATTTGTAATTGAAAGCATTAAACGATTATACGATACAGTTTGTTAGTTTAGCACAAGGCACTCATCATTTTGAGTACGAGATAAACAACACGTTCTTTGAAGAATTAGATTGCAATGATTTTATAAACGCATCATTTCATGTGGATATAGAATTTATAAAGCAATCAACCATGATGCTACTTAATTTTAGTTTCACTGGTAAAATAGTTGTCCCGTGCGACAGGTGTTTAGAAGATGTATCCATTCCAGTTGCAGGATTAGAAAAACTAATTGTAAAATTTGGAAATAACACACTAAACGATAACGACGACATACTCATTTTACACGAAGGTGAATACGAACTTAACGTAGCTCATTATATTTATGAATTTATTGAACTGCATATTCCTCACCGAAAAACACACAAAGAAGGTGATTGCGATGCAGAAACAATAAAAAAATTAAACGAATTAAAAATAAATAAATCATCAGAAGATATTGATCCACGTTGGTCAGCACTTAAAAATTTTAACAATTAGTAAAACAAAATAAAATGGCACATCCTAAGCGAAAAACATCAAAAACTAGAAGAGACAAAGGTAGAACTCATTACAAAGCAGTTGCACCTACAACTTCATCATGCTCAAACTGTGGAGCTCCAACATTATACCACAGAGTATGTGGCGAATGTGGTTACTACAGAGGCAAACAAGCCGTAGAAAAACAAGTTGCCCTTTAATAGCAAACTATTATTTAATAAACAAACTGAACTTACTGTAATTTCTACGGTAAGTTTTTTTGTTTTATTACACTAATCTTTCTTAACATAAGATATATTTTTTACCTTCGTCGTTCATTTCTAGAAAAATAAGAATATGAGTAAAATTACTGCAGCAATTACAGCCGTTCAAGGATACGTACCCGATTATGTTTTAACAAATAAAGAATTAGAAACAATGGTTGATACCACCGATGAGTGGATTGTTTCAAGAACAGGAATAAATGAAAGAAGAATTTTAAAAGGCGAAGGAAAAGGTGCTTCCGATATGGCTGTTCCAGCAGTTTTAGGTCTTTGTAAAAAAAGAGGTATCGACCCAATGGAAATCGATTTATTAATTTGTTGCACAGTTACTGCCGATCATATTTTTCCTGCAACAGCAAACATTATAACCGATAAAGTTGGAGCAAAAAACGCTTTTGGATTTGATATCAATGCAGCCTGCTCTGGTTTTATTTATGGATTAGTAACAGGCTCAAAATTTGTTGAATCGGGTACTCACAAAAAAGTGGTAGTTGTTGGCGTTGATAAAATGTCGGCGTTAGTTGATTATGAAGACAGACAAACTTGTATCATTTTCGGAGATGGTTGTGGGGCAGTACTTTTAGAGCCAAACACCGAAGGTTTCGGAATTAAAGATTCTATTTTACGAAGCGATGGTTCAGGATTTCAGCACTTACACCAAAAAGCAGGAGGCTCAGCATATCCTCCATCAATAGAAACCGTTACAAATAAAGAACATCACATACATCAAGAAGGACAAGCAGTATTTAAATTTGCTGTAACCAACATGGCAGATGTGTCTGCCGAGATTATGGAAAAAAATAATTTATCGGCTGATGATGTAGCATGGTTAGTTCCTCACCAAGCAAACAAACGAATTATAGACGCAACAGCTCGCCGAATGGGCTTGAGCGACGATAAAGTAATGCTAAATATTCAAAAATATGGCAATACCACATCAGGCACCATTCCTTTGTGTTTGTGGGAATGGGAAAATCAATTAAAAAAAGGCGATAACATTATTTTATCAGCTTTTGGTGGTGGATTTACTTGGGGTGCTATTTGGATAAAATGGGCTTACGATTCAAAAAAATAAATTACTTTTGTCGAGTTAAAAACTTAAAAAAAGTGAAAAATCATTAAAAAATCAATGGAAATTGACCATTTTAATGTTAAAACTTACATAAAACAGGGAAAATATGAAAAACACAGAAATTCAAGATTTAATCAAATTTGTAGCTAAATCAGGCGTAAGCGAAGTTGAAATCCAAGATAAAGATTTTAAAATAATTATTAAAACTGCCTCAAGTAAAAAAGAAACACAAACCATTATACAAACAGCTCCTGCACCAGTTGCAGTTCAACAAGCAGCTCCTGCTGTTCAAGTAGCCGCTCCTGTTGCTGCCGAACCTGCAAAACCTACTCCAGCTGCTAACGATGATGCAAAATATGTAACTGTTAAATCTCCAATGATTGGAACATTTTATAGAAAAGCTTCTCCAGACAAACCAAACTTTGTAAATGTTGGCGACGAGGTAAACAGCAAATCGGTGGTTTGTATTATTGAAGCCATGAAATTATTCAACGAAATTGAAGCTGAAGTTACTGGTAAAATTGTAAAAGTTTTGGTTGATGATGGTTCTCCTGTTGAATACGACCAGCCTTTATTTTTAGTTGATCCAGCTTAATTTCATAATTTGAAAATGTGCTAATTTGAAAATGAGTTCAATACTCTTTTTTTCTTTAACACCACAGATTTTCAAATCTTCAAATTGTTTAATTTTCAAATTTAACTTATGTTTAAAAAAATATTAATAGCTAATAGAGGAGAAATTGCACTTCGTGTTATCAGAACTTGCAAAGAAATGGGTATTAGCACCGTAGCGGTTTACTCAACTGCCGACAAAGACAGTTTACACGTTCGTTTTGCCGATGAAGCAGTTTGTATCGGACCTCCAAAAAGTTCAGAATCATACTTAAATATTCCAAGAATTATTGCAGCGGCTGAGATTACCAATGCCGACGCTATTCATCCTGGATATGGATTTTTATCAGAAAACGCTAAGTTTTCTAAAATATGCCAAGAAAACAACATTAAGTTTATTGGAGCATCACCAGAAATGATTGATGCTATGGGAGATAAAGCCTCAGCAAAAGAAACCATGATAAAAGCTGGTGTACCTGTTGTTCCTGGTTCACCAGGCTTATTAAAAGATTTGGCTGACGCAAAAGCTGTAGCTAAAAAAATTAAATACCCAGTAATGATGAAAGCTACTGCTGGTGGTGGTGGTAAAGGTATGCGTGTGATTTGGAAAGAAGAAGAACTTGAAGCTGCTTGGGAATCGGCACGACAAGAAGCTGCGGCTGCATTTGGCAACGACGGCATGTACATGGAAAAATTTATTGAAGAGCCACGTCATATCGAAATACAAATTGCTGGAGACGGAAAAAATGCTTGTCACCTTTCTGAAAGAGATTGCTCTATTCAACGTCGTCACCAAAAATTGGTTGAAGAAACTCCCTCTCCATTTATGACTCCTGAACTTAGAAAAAAAATGGGTGAAGCGGCTATAAAAGCGGCAAAAGCAGTAAACTACGAAGGCGTTGGAACTATTGAGTTTTTAGTGGACAAAAACCGTGATTTCTATTTCATGGAAATGAACACACGTATTCAGGTTGAGCATACCATTACTGAAGAAGTAATTAACTACGATTTAATAAAAGAACAAATTAAATTAGCTTGGGGCGATAAAATTAGTGGCAGAAACTACGAGCCAACCATGCACGCCATACAGTGTAGAATAAACGCTGAAGACCCATTTAACGATTTTAGACCGAGCCCTGGTAAAATTGAAACGTATCACGAACCAGGTGGACATGGTATTAGAATAGACACGCACGTTTATGCAAGCTATGTTATTCCTCCATATTACGATTCGATGATTGCAAAACTAATTACAGTAGCTCAAACCCGTGAAGAAGCAATAACTAAAATGGAAAGAGCCTTGAGTGAATACATTATTGAAGGAGTAAAATCTACCATACCTTTTCATCAACAATTAATGAAAGACAAAGATTTTAGAAGCGGTAATTTCACTACAAAATTTATGGAAACTTTTAAATTAAAAGAAATTTAATAGCGGTTTAATGATTTAACATTAATCCGTTTTATATCTTTGCAAAAAATTAATTGTATATTTAGTGCTCTTTAAATCAATAATATAGATATCAACCAATAAACTCAACTATGGATAAACAAACATTTAAAGTTCTAGTTCCTCACGATTTCAGCTCAGTTGCTGAATGTGCTGTTAATCATGCTTCAAAAATTGCTGCCTCTTTTAAAGGAGAAGTGCATTTACTACACGTTGTTTCAAAACAAAAAGAAGTTGACGATATAAGAGTAAAACTTAGCAAAATTGCTGAGGACGCAGAAAAAAGAAATGGTGTTCCTTTTCATGTAATTGTGCGTATTGGAAATATTTTTGAAGACATAGGTGATGTAGCTACCGAAATTAACGCTGGCTTTATTGTTATGGGAACCCACGGAGCAAGGGGTATGCAAAAAATTATGGGTAGCCATGCTTTAAGAGTAATTTCTAACTCTAAAGTACCTTTTGTAATTGTACAAAACAAAAACCCAAAAGCAGATTCAACTTACGATGATATTGTTGTGCCGGTAGACTACTCTGAGGTTACTAAACAAAAACTTTCGGTTGCATCAAACATTGCTGCTCATTTTAACAGCAAAGTTCACTTGTTTTTTGATGAGGAATCGGACGAATTTTTAAGAAAAAAATTAGACCGTGAAATAGCTTTTGCTAAAAACTATTTTATGGAACGAAACATTTCATATACCCTAAACCAATCGGAAGAATCGGGTAACTTTAAAAAGCAGTTGATAAAATTTGCTGCTCGTATTGATGCCGACTTAATTGCTGTTGTAAATACTCAAGAAGGTGCTTTATTACCCGACTTTTTTGGTAGCGAAGAGCAAGAAGTTATTGCTAACGATGCCGAAATACCAGTATTAATGACTAACCCAACACAACAAGTGGTTGCTGGTGGTGTTTTAGGAACTTAAAAATAAGTTAATAAGCTTTATATAAATCCTCATGTTTGTAGCGTGAGGATTTTTTTTGCCATAACTTTTTTCGTTACATTTGAAATGAGTATTGGTGAAAATGATGCATCTATATCATTTCTATTTGTTGACTAAAAGCATATATAGAGGAAAACACAATGGACAAATACATTTAGGAAAATTAATTACAGTTTAATTAAACAACTATGGCAAAAAATCTCTGGACTCGTGAAGAATTAATACTTGTTTTCAACTTGTATTTAAAATTACCTTTTGGCAGAATGCATACTCGAACACCAGAAATTATTGAAATGGCTAATCTTACAGGGAGAACAGTTAATTCTATAGCAATTCGACTTGTAAATTTTGCTGCTTGCGACCCTTATCATAAAGATAGAGGAGTAAAAGGAATGGTTGGAGGAATAAAACAATGCCAACCGATTTGGGATGAATTTTCTGAAAATAAAGAATTGTTGATTTTTGAAAGTGAAAATATTTTGGCAGAAAAAGAAAACCAAACAATTGAAAATAAGTTTAATGAATTACTTTTTGACTTGAAAGAATTGAAAGGAGAAAGTAAAATCAGGGAAGTTAAAACTAGAATAAACCAAAATGTTTTTAGACAAATAGTAGTCGCAAATTATTCAAGTAAATGTGCTATAACTGGTATTGATTTACCAGAATTACTTTTTGCAAGTCATATTGTTCCTTGGGCTAAAAATGAAAAAGAAAGGTTAAATCCAGAAAATGGGATTTGTCTTTCAGCACTTTACGATAAAGCTTTCGATAAAGGATTAATTGCAATAAATGAGAATTATAAAATTTTACTTTCCGATAAATTGAAAAAGAAAAAAGAAACTGATTTTTATGGGAAATATTTTGGACCAATTGAAGCTCAAACGCTTATTTCTCCACAAAGATATTTTCCAAAGAAGGAATTTATACAATATCACCTTGATGAAATTTTCAATAAAATAAATTGATAAGCAAATGAACTTTTGGTCTTATCTAATGAAAAAATAACCGAATTGGCAGAACGTGTTGTTTAAAAAATTAATAATTGCCAAACAGAAAATGATGTTTTAGATTTGATAATTGTTGAAATGTAAAGATAAACCAATGGAAAACTCAGATTTTATCCTATTCAAAACCGAAGACGAAAAAATATCGGTTGATGTTCGTATGAACGATGAAACCGTTTGGCTTACGCAAGACCAAATGGCGATGTTGTTTGACAAAGGCAGAAGCACTATTGCTGAACACATTTTAAATGTTTTTAAAGAAGGAGAATTAGACGAAAAAGCAACTTGTCGGAAATTCCGACAAGTTCGCACAGAGGGCAGCCGAACAGTAGAGCGTGATGTTGAACATTACAACCTCGATGTTATTATTTCCGTAGGTTATCGAGTTAAATCTTTGCGTGGCACACAATTTCGCCAATGGGCAACCAAACGCCTTAACGAATACATTCGAAAAGGATTTACAATGGACGATGAACGCCTGAAAAACCTCGGTGGTGGCGGTTATTGGAAAGAATTATTGCAACGCATACGGGATATTCGTGCTTCAGAAAAAGTTTTTTATCGTCAAGTATTGGATATTTATGCCACAAGTATGGATTACGACCCAAAAGCAGATGTTTCCATTGCATTTTTTAAAAAGGTTCAAAACAAAATTCATTTTGCTGTTCACGGACAAACAGCAGCAGAAGTAATTTTTAATCGTGCCGATGCCGAAAAAGAATTTATGGGTTTGATGACTTTCCCAGGCGAACGCCCTTATTTAAAGGATGTAACTATTGCCAAAAACTATTTAGATGAAAAAGAATTGAGAGCTTTAGGGCAAATTGTTTCGGGATATTTAGACTTTGCCGAACGTCAAGCCGAACGAGAACAAGCCATGACCATGAAAGATTGGGCAGAACATTTAGACCGTATTTTAACTATGAGTGGTGAAAAATTATTACAAGGAGCAGGAACAATTAGTCACGAAAAAGCAGTTGAAAAAGCAAGTACTGAGTATAAAAAATATCAGCAAAAAACGCTTAGCGAGGCTGAGAAAAATTATTTAGAAAGCTTGAAAACATTAGAAAAGAAAACCAAGAAAAAGAAATAAAGTAAAAAACATTAATTGAACAAAAAATATAAATCTGGCAACGCGGGAAATTAATTTGGTAAAAAAGTGTTAGCATATATTCAGTCAAACCCACAACTCATTGATGAAGTAAAAGGGTTGTCAAAGCTTGAAGAAACTGAAATTGTCGAATTAAAATTCATCTATGATAAACTTCAATTGGTTTCAAAAGACGAATGGAAAAAAATTATTGACTTAGAAAGTCAAACAAAAGTATTTGACAATCTTGAATTATCAAATGTTAAAACTGTTCAAATCGCTTTAGCAAAAAAAGAAAAGATAAAAGAGCAAGCATTAATTAAAGCTTACGAATCCTTGAAAAAATTAAGGAAATATGGAATAAAAGTTTAAATTATCAAAATACTTTTTATTTTGATGATTTAATAAAATTAAATATTTTATTCTATTGTATTTGTAAATTATAATTTATTATACTGATTTTACAATTTTTACCACACAAATGAAACTTTGGTTTTTAAAAACAAGTAAAAGAACCCAAAGCAACTCCAAAAAAATAGTTTAATTAAAAAAAGCAAAAAAAATGCCTTTTAGAGGTGCGGGAAAAACTTTGTCTAACAACTAAAACTTAAAGCCATGAAAACATTACTTACATACCTAGCAGTAGCATTGCTGATTGCATCAAATGTATCAGTAAATGCTTTCAATCCAAACCTTCCAAAAGGAATTGTTTACCAACTTTCGTTAAACAGCAACGATTTACAAAAATCGCAAGCCGTTATACAAGAGTACTCGTACCTAACCAGAATAATAAAAGACAACTCGTCGATTTATATTTTTGGTAATTACCCTTCGTTTGCAGCCATCGATTCAGTAAGAACGTTGCTTGAAAAAGAAGGCTGCACCAAATTAGAAGTGATAGCTTACCGAGACCAAATTGAAATTTCGGTAGCAGAAGCCATTTCTATTCAATACAAAGCCGATATGCTTACCGACGAAGCAACCGAAGAACGTACCAGCATTAAAAAAATATCTACTCGTGAGGTAAACTACTTGTTGGATGTTCAACGCTCAGGTTTAAAACACTATTATGCCTTGGCTATACCAGTAAAATCGCACGAAACAGTGGATAAATTATTGGAGCAAATAGACAACGAACAAGTAATTGAAATTAGCACCGATAACGACACCTACTCTATTGGAAAATTTGAAAAATTTGAAGATGTATTAAAAGCTCGTCAAAAATTTATAAGTAGCGACATTAAAGATGTGTTTATTATGGCACAAATAACCGATGAAAAAATTGATATTGATGATGCACAAAACTTTGCAATAACCATTCAAGCCATGGTAAACGACTTAGCCGACTATTAAACCTAATTATCCTACAAACCCTAATATTCCCAATATCCATAAAGAGCCGAAGTTATCGAAAATCTAACTTCGGTTTTTTAATTAGAAACTACTCCGTTTTATACTTAACTTTGCACAATGCAACAAAAACCACAGCTAACCAATTGGTTGCCAACAACAAAAAAAGAAGTTGAGCTTCGCGGATGGGATAATTTAGATGTTATACTCATTAGTGGCGATGCTTATGTTGATCATCCTGCCTTTGGTGCAGCCGTAATTGGACGAATAATTGAAAACATGGGTTTAAAAGTTGCCATTGTGCCACAACCCAATTGTAAAGACGACTTACGCGATTTTAAAAAACTAGGAACACCTAACTTATTTTTTGGCGTAACTGGTGGTTGTATGGACCCCATGATTAACCACTATACCGCCAACAAACGACTACGATCTGAAGATGCTTACACTCCAGGTGGTCAAATAGGTTTTAGACCCGATTACGCTACTACTGTTTATACCAAAATTTTAAAAAATTTGTTTCCCGATGTCCCTGTAGTAATTGGCGGAATTGAAGCCTCATTGCGACGAGTTACTCATTACGACTACTGGAGCGACCAACTAAAACCAACCATTTTAGAAGATTCGAAAGCCGATTTATTGGTTTATGGAATGGGAGAACAAGCCTTAAGAGAAATTATTACTTTATTAAAAAAAGGCGTTCCGTTTAAATCGTTAACTGCTGTAAAACAAACCGCCTTTTTACTCGATAAAGACGAGCCTCTTCCTAAAAACAAAAACTGGAAAGACAAAGAACTTCAATCTCATGAAGCTTGTTTGAAAGATAAAAAAACATATGCATCAAATTTTAAGTATGTAGAACAAGAATCGAACAAACTTTACGCCGATAGATTATTACAAAAAATAGGTTCGAAAATGCTGGTTATCAACCCACCATTTCCAACCATGACTGAAAAAGAAATTGATGCATCGTTTGATTTACCATACACCAGATTGCCTCACCCTAAATATGAGAAACGAGGAGTAATACCTGCCTTTGAAATGATAAAATTCTCGATTAATTTACACCGAGGTTGTTTTGGGGGTTGTAGTTTTTGTACCATTTCTGCACATCAAGGTAAGTTTATTGCAAGTCGTTCAAAAGAATCTATTTTAAAGGAAGTAGATAAAGTTACTCAAATGCCCGATTTTAAAGGGTATATCAGTGATTTGGGAGGTCCTTCTGCAAACATGTATAGAATGAAAGGAAAAGTTCAGGAGATTTGCGATAGATGTATTAGTCCTTCGTGTATAAACCCTGTTATTTGCCACAATTTAGATACCACACACAAACCCCTTACCGAAATTTATAAAGCTGCCGATGCTCATCCAAAAGTAAAAAAAGCATTTATAGGTAGCGGTATTCGTTATGATATGTTGGTTCCAGAATTTAACAAAAATGCCGACAAAAAAGATTTGGAAGAATATGCCGAACAAGTTATAACAAAGCATGTTTCGGGAAGATTGAAAGTTGCTCCAGAACACACTTCTGATGCAGTATTAAAAATAATGCGAAAGCCTTCTTTTAAAAACTTTCATTTGTTTAAAAACATGTTCGACCGAATAAACAAAAAACATAATTTAAACCAAAAGCTAATACCTTACTTTATTTCGAGCCACCCTGCTTGCCAAGTAGAAGACATGGCAAATTTAGCTGCCGAAACTAAAGACATGGGTTTTCAGCTAGAACAAGTACAAGATTTTACACCAACACCAATGACTGTTGCTACAGAAATATACTACTCAGGCTTTCACCCTTATACTTTGCAACCTGTTTATACTCCAAAAACAAAAGAAGAAAAACTTAATCAACATCGTTTTTTCTTTTGGTATAAAAAAGAAAATTACAACTGGATTAAAAACACGCTATTAAAGGTTGGAAAACCCGAATTACTAAAAAAATTATTGCCTTTTAACTCTGCAAAAGCGGAAACTCCATCTTCAAATCCTAAATTTGTACCCCATCACAAAAAGAGAAAAAAAATAAATGGAAAAAATTAAAACTTGGATAAAACTTGGCGATTTGTTTATCGACGAAGACAATATTCGTTCCATAAGAAAGGCTGGAAAACTTACTGTTATTGAAAAAATTCAAGGAGAAAATTTTACGGTAGAAATACCTTACGATAAGGTGAAAAAACTGGTAAAAACGCTTTAATTATAAGCCGGACAAGCGTGTTGCTTATTGCTTCCACCATCGCCAATACCACCACCACCGCATTTACTAAAGCTAATCATAAATTCATGGGTATAATTTCCATAAATTTTATTTAAAGGAAAATCAAATGCATAACCAATTGCAATTGATTCAAAAATTCTAAGTTTTAGTTGTGCAATTACAGCTTCACCTACCCTATATCCTAATCCAAAACCAATATTGTTTTGGTAGTCAAAATTCATATTTAAATCAAGTGCAGGAGGACCCATTACATTGGCTTTTAATAAAAATGATTTAAAAAAAGTCCAATTTCCTAAAGGAGATTTGTGTCCCCAACCAAAATAATATTGATTAATTTGTTTGTTTTCAGGACCTCCAACACCAATATTTTTAAAATAAAGTTGATTAACAGCAAAGCTATAGTACACTTTATTGCTATAAATTAAAATACCTGGCATAATATCAGGGTATTTAAGAGCCGAACCCGAAGCACTTGCTAAAACTGGATCTGGGTCGTTTGGCGAAAATGCTGTATTAATTGCATATTGCTGAATTCCAGCATAAACACCAACACCTCCAGTAAATTTACTTGATAATTTTTTATGGTAAGCATAACCCAATTTAACATAAGTTCTGGTTGTTATGTGAATTTCGTCTTGTTCAACATAAAGTCCAATAGCGTGTTTTCCGTTTTGATGAAAGTTTCTGGCCTTGAACGTGTGTTGTAAACTTGCAAAAGAAGTTCGAGGAGCACCTCTAAATCCCATCCATTGTAAGCGAGTACCTGCTTTAAATTCTAAACACTTGGTTGTTCCAATAAAAGCTGGATTATACCACATGTTGTTAAAAGAATATTGCGAGTATTGCTCGGATTGCTGGGCAACCAAAACTCCAGAAAAAAAGAAAAATAATATGACAAAAATCTTTCTCATCTTAATATGGATACAGGTCCTTTTACCACTATTTTATCTTGTTTTTCAAACTCCAATTCTATCACATAATAATAAGTTGATACTGGCATATTGGTTCCTGTGTATTTAGCATCCCAACCGTCAACATTATCATATTTTTCTTTATAAAAAACACGTTGTCCCCACCTGTCAAAGATATAAACCTTGTTGTTGGGATAAAATTCAATGTTGTTTATTCTCCACTTATCATTAAAACCATCTTCGTTTGGTGTAAAAACTTCTTGCGGAATAATGGGAGGGCAATCAATAGCTGTAACATCAATCCATGAAGTATCCACACAATTTTCGCTATCAGTTATTACTAATGGATAGCTACTAATAGGTAAATCTTCAATAAAATCAGTTCCAGAAATTTGTCCTCCATCAGTAACTAAATAGTAAGAATATGGTTCTGTTCCACCTTGTACATTGGTTATTTGCACATCTGCAACTGGTTGATTACACTCTTCAATTATTACTTGATAGGTAGCTTGTAGAGTTATTGAATTGATATATGATGAGGCATAAGCTGTGTCTTGCGTACAACCAGAATTACCTATTAAATAAAGCTCTACATGTGCTCCATTAACTGCTGATGAAAAATTAGGAGTATTATTTAAAACCGTATCGCCATTTAAAACCCAAATATAAGTTGGATTAACCCCTGCATTTGTTGGTGTTGCATTAAAATTAACCACTGTGTTTTTGCATAATGAACCAGTTGGAGTATCTGTAATAGCAACGCTTACAGGGCATTGTGCAAAATAATTATTTACTGCACAAAACAAGAATAATAAAATACCTGCTTTTTTATTCATTCGGCTAATTTACCATTAAATTCTAAACACAAATCATTTTTTTTGTAACCCGAAAATTAGCAATAAATATATTTTGGCAAATAATCTGAAATTAATTATCTTGGCTACAAAATTAATGGCATTGGCTATGAACATAAAAAACACCTTTTTACCCCTACTATTTTCAGTAATTATTAACTCCGTTTTTGCTAATAATGTTGAAGTAGAAAATAGAATTTTAAAATCAGAAGAAAACAAATACCACATTTCAACTACCATATTTAGTAAAGAACATTCTGGGGTTTTACGACTTACAATTACAATTCCTGATGAATACACTTTTGTTTTATTTAATGACCCAAACCTATTAATTGATTCGAGAAACAATGTAATTAAGTTTTACACTAATTTTGAATCGGAAAATAAAATTGAAATTCATTTTCAATTGATAAAAAAATCTGACGAAGCAACAGAAGCTTCTATTCCAACTCATACCGAATTTACTTTAAATGGCGAAATGGTAGTAATTGACAAAGAGATTGTTCTTTCGTCGAGTGAGTTTATATCAAACAATGAAATGGATAGTATTTCGAATTATTTTGAAGAAAAATCAAAAAAATACGCAAGCAAAGATGTTGTTGCTTTAAACAACATGAAAAACCTTCCTTCTTCCTCTCCTGAAACTAAAGAAAAATCGAAAAAAGAAGATTTAACTTCTATGGCCACAGGCTATAACTCATCAACCAGTAGTGGCTTATCTAATGACAATAAATTTTACTCAGTTCAAATCTTATCACTTCAGTTTTATAACGAAAAACGTTTTTTAGATTTTCTAGCTTCATATAAAATAAAACCTTCTGAAACCTACAAAAAAGAAATTAATGGTGTGGTAAAAATTTATGTAGGAAAGTTTCAGAGTTATGAAGAAGCAAAGTTGTTAAAAGAAAAACTGGTTAAAGAAAAAAATCTAACGGACTCTTTTATTGTGAGTTATTAAAACCATTTTTTAATTTTAAAATAAATAATCATCATTAAAGTTAGCAGTCCCATTACTATTAATGCAATTGGATAACCCCATTTGTGTGTAAGTTCGGGCATATAGTGAAAATTCATACCATACACGCCTGCAATAAAAGTAATTGGAATAAAAATAGTTGATATAATCGTTAATACTTTCATCACCTCATTCATTCTATTGCTCATCGAAGTCATGTACAAATCCATTAAACTGGAGGTTAAGTCTCTAAAAGTTTCTATGCTATCGATAACTTGAACACAATGGTCATAAACATCGCTTAAATATAAATTTGTATCTTTAGAAATCAACCCATCTTCTTCCTTATTTAATTTTCCAATTGCTTCTCGCAATGGGTAAACTGATTTTCGTAATAAAATCAACTCACGTTTTAATGCTTGAATCGATTTATGGTCATTTTTTGTTGGATTATCATGAATTTCATCTTCTAACGCCTCAATTCTATCACTTATTTTTTCTAAGGTGTAATAATAACTATCAACAATAGAATCTATCATTCTGTAAAAAAGATAATCAATATTCGACTGTCTGAGTTTAGATTCTTTTTTACTTAATCGCTCACGGAGTGCGTCAAAAACATCTCCATCTTTTTCCTGAAAAGTTAAAACAAAATTTTTGCCTAGAATAATGCTTATTTGTTCAAAATGACTGCCTCCTGTTTCTGTTGAACAGAACATTTTTGCTATAAAAAAGAAGTACCCATCTTGTTTTTCAGCTTTTGGTCGATGGTCGGTATTCAAAATATCTTCTAAAACCAAATGATGAATGTTATATTTATTACCAATTGCTTTGATGTGTTCAACATTATGAAGCCCAACTACATTTATCCACTGAAAATTTGATGAATTAATAGCAGAAAAAATTTCTTGGACATCAGGACTTACAAGCCTTTTATATTCATCTTTTGAGAAATCAATAAGTTCAATTGAAGTATTTTCTGTTAAAATCACTCCATGAAAATCTAAATTACCTGGAGGTAATCCTTTTTTTCTTGAAAATTTATTTTTTGTAGATTTCGTTCTCAATTTTTCTGTTTTATTAGGTCGTTTTTATAAACAATAGTACGATAAGGAAATGGTATTTCAATTCCATTTTTATCAAATTGTTCTTTTACAGATTTTAGCATGTCACACTTTAAAATAAAGGCATTATCGTTGCCAAAGCACCACACGTAAGCTTTTAAACGAACAGCAAAATCGGTAAGTTCAATCACCCGAACAACTACTTTGGGCTCGTTTGCTTTTTTAGCTTCTGTTGTTCGATGATCAATAAAAAGTGGATGTTTTTCTGCTTCCTGTTGTATTATTTCAATAGCCTTATTTATGTCAGCATCAAAGCTTATGCTGAATTCTATATTTTGTCGAATAAGCTCATCAATAATATCACTATTGGTAATAATATCCTCACTAATAAAACTGTTTGGCACAACAATTCTTCTGTTTTCGTAATCTTTTATTGCGGTATGTCGAAGTGTAATTTCCTCAACAACTCCTTTTCTGCCCGAAAATTCAATAGTATCGCCAACTCTAAATGGTTTAAAGATTAAAATAAAAATGCCACTAACAATGTTAGAAAACGCCTTTTGAGCTGCAAAACCTAAAATAGCGGCAAATACACCAGCACCAGCAAATAAAGCTGCTCCCAACGATTTAAAAAATGGAATTTTATAAAAAATAAATGAAATTGCAATGGAAAAAATGATAAAGCTTAGTGAGTTTTTTAGAAATGAATAATTGGTGGGATCAACTTTTATTCTTTCCGAATACTTGTTAATTGCTACTTGAGCAATCTTTCTAATAATAGTGGAAACAATAAATGCGACTAAAATGGTTCCGAAAATTAACACAGTATGCCGAAGGTAATCAGAATCAATCTGAGCTATATAATTTTCCAATTTATGCACTTTTTTAATTTTTAGTAAAGGTATTAAGTTTTGATTAAAGAAACATAAATATTATTTTAAAGCTATAAAACATCAGTATTTTTCGATTAACCAGCTAATTTGCCGTATGTGATTTTTTTTTAAAAAAATGTTTTTTATTTTAATTTAAAATTTATATTTGAACCCGTTAATAACAAGATATTTATGAAAAAAATTGTAGTTAAGTATTCAAAGCTATCTGCCGATTTCAAAAAAGCAGTTAGAGAAAAACTTGAAAATGAAGATGTTAAATTTTTTAGCTTCCCTTACCAAGGAAATATGGAAGAAGGTTTTTTAATGGAGGGATTAACCATTGATGGTGAGGCTGTAAATTATCTTGTTATACTTGATACTGAGAAAAAAACAAAATACAAACCAACAGAAGACGATGACGATGATGACGATTTAGATGACTTGGCAGCTGTTGCTGAAGACATTCCAGAAGTTGATGTTGATGACGACTTTAAAGATGATGAGGTGGATGATGTTGATGTTGATGATGCTGACGACTTTGATGATGAAGATGACGTTGATGATGTTGCCGATGAAGAGTTCGACGATGACGATGAAAAATAACTAATAAAATAATAAAATACAAAATAGCTTACAAGTTTAATTTGTAAGCTATTTTTATTTAATCTCTTGACACAATTCTATTAATACCCCGTTTGCAGATTTTGGGTGTACAAAGCAAACCAGTTTATTGTCGGCACCTTTTTTTGGATTTTCATTTAAAATAATAAATCCTTCTTTTTTTAATCGTTCCATTTCTACGTAAATATCATCTACATCAAATGCGATGTGATGTATTCCTTCACCTTTTTTTTCAATAAACTTTGCTATTGCACTCTCTGAATTTGTTGCCTCTAATAACTCAAATTTACTTTGTCCTACTTTAAAAAAAGAGGTGCTTACATGTTCGCTTTCAACGCTCTCGGTTTTATAGGGTTGTTGGTTAAATATTTTACTGTAAACAATGTTAGCTTCATCAAGGTTTTTTACAGCTATTCCGATGTGTTCAATTTTATTCATGTGCAAAATTAGGGTAAAAAAAAGTCCCGAATTAACTTCGGGACCTTTAATTGTTCAGCTTAGTTGAATTATTTTTTTACAAAAGTATCAGTTTTGTTGTCGTAGTTTAAGTAATAGATTCCTTTTTTAAGGTTTGTTACATCAACTTTTTCTCCGAATCCTTTTTTAACGATGTTTCCAAAGCTATCATACACTTCAAAAAGAGTTTCTCCAGTAAAAGTAATAATATCTTTAGCTTTTATTGGACTAAATGTAATTTCACCAGTTGTAGAAATATATCTTGAAGCTTGAGAATATCTTGGTTTACCAGAGTAATCAACTTGTTTCACTCTAAATTTGTTTTCACCTGAGTGAGGAGTTATTTTAAATTCGTATTTATTTTCTTCGGCAGAGCCATTTCCATCAACTTCACCAACTTTTATCCATTTGTTCCATCTGTATTGCTCAACTACATAAGCTAATTTTCCAGTTTCATTTTTTGTTGTCCAAACAAAATTTCCATCTTTTGAAATATCCATTGAAGCTATTTCAAATGTACTTTTTGGTTTTAAAACCTCAGGATTTAAAACTTTTGGTTTACAATCGTCTTTGTGTTTAATTTTAACAATAACAGGGTCGCCAACTTTTAATTGAAAGTTTGCAAAGTCAATCTCAAAAGCACTAGAGTTAACCTCATCTGTGGTAACATCACCATTAATGGTTACTTCGAAAGTACAAAAACCAACTCCGCTACCAGCAAATGGATTTTGAACATAAAGGTTTTTACCTTGATAATGACCTTCTAAAACGATAACACCAGCGTTTGCGTTAAATGCTAAAGCAACAGTTGTTAATATGGTTAAAATTCGTTTCATTGTTATTTGTATAGTATTAAAGAATTTAATGTGCAATATTAAAGCCTTATTTATTTATTTCAAAATTTTTTTTCGGTTTTATCTAAAATAAAACCCTTTTAATCGATTTTGTTAAACTATTCAACTTTAAATCAGTGCAATATTTCCAAAGGTACAAATAAATTTTAATTTTCAAAATTGTTTTTTCTTATTAGCAACAAGCCTAAACCAATTGTCATTAAAATACTAAAAATAAAAATAGCTATTTGATAGAGTTGACTTGATATAAAACCTGATGTAACTAAGAGTATTTCTGTGATAACAAAACCAAATATTAAAAACAGAATACCAATTTTTGTTAAGCTATTTTTTAGTGAAAAAATTTCAAATTTTATAAAAAAGCCTATTAAAGAAAGACTAACGAAACCCAACATAACAAGATGAATAAATGCAATGATGATATTTCTATTAGTGAACGCAATTTGCTGAAAAATTTCTAAAACTGACAAGGATTGACTAACCAATTTTAAAAGAAATGAACATGCGGTAATTACAATTATCCAACTAAACAAGTTGTTAAAATTTTGAAACAAAACCGAAATACTCGATTTTATTGAATTAATAAAGAAAATGATTGAAACAAGTTGTAAAATAGCTGCGAAATAAGCAACATATAGAATACTTGTTTTATACGACATTCCTAACAAAGAAAGCGAATAAGCAGGCACTACAGATACAACCAAAAAAATAAAAAAATTAGTTGCAGATTTTATGTGGTATGAAATATTGAACTTTTCAAGAAGCAAAAAAAACAAACCAAAAATGGCAAAAGTAAACCAGCCGTTGTACTGAAAATGAAGAAAGAAATAAATTGCAGAGTGATAGGCTTCGCTACCCGACAGCCCTTTTGCCGAGATAATTCCAATTGCCCATGGAGCCATTGTTGACAAAAGATTAAACCATAAACTTGCTTTAATAAACCTTAAGGGCAAAGAATTTAGCTTAACTAGCTCGTTTTTTTTAACATCATTAAAAAACCGAATAATGAACCAATAATTTAGCAACTGAAATAGTGTTGAAAACACAATAGAAAACAAACCATACCCTTGATATGTAAATGAAATTAATATACAAGTTACAACTGCAACCGTAAGCATGAATTGTAATTTATATTTACCCGAACTAATTTCTTTTTCATTTAAGTATTGCTTTACAATTAAATAAAATAATGAAAGGTAAACCCATCCCTGAAAAGCCACATGAGAGTGTGCGTGTAAAATATTAGGGTAATTAAAAGGCAATGTTTGCAATGGAAAAAATCGCATTATAGAACCCAAAACAGCAATAAAAAAGAGAAAAATAAAATTGTATCGAATTAGTTTTACATTCAAAATATTTTATCTTTTTGATTTAAAAAATGTAGTAATTAACTCGCTAGCTTCTTGTTGCAAAACACCTCTAACAAGTTCTGTTTTTGGATGAAGTATATTTTTTTCAAGTGTGCTAAAACCTCTTTTTACATCTGGTGAGGCAAAAACAACTTTTTTAATCTGACTCCAATATAAAGCTCCTCCACACATTACACAGGGTTCTAAGGTAACATATAAAGAACATTCGTTTAAATATTTCCCTCCTAAATAATTAGTTGCAGAAGTAATAGCCAACATTTCAGCGTGAGCTGTAACATCATTTAATTTTTCAGTCATATTGTGAGCTCGAGCAATAATTTTATTTTCACACACCACAATAGCTCCAACAGGAACTTCATCTTCATCAAAGGCTTTTTGAGCTTCTTTGAGTGCTTCCTTCATAAAATATTCGTCAGAAAAAACAGATAACATGTTCAGGTTAACTAGTTGGCTTTTTATTGAATGCAGTAATTGCTGAAAAAATGATATAAACCAATAATATTAATGGAAACGCAGTAATATTTAGCGTTAATAGAAAAAATAAAAACAAACCTACAAATATTATTCTGAGTTCATTTCCTTTCCATTTTAATGATTTTGCTTTTAATGAAAACATGGGGATTTCCGAAACCAATAAAAACGAAAAAACAACACCTAATCCCAACATAATTAGTGGGTTTGAAATAATTGGTAATACCAAGTTTTTAGTATTTATTACTTGAGGCAAATCCGGAAAAAAATAAACCAACACAACAAAAATAAAAAACCCAGCATTAGCAGGTGTAGCCAAGCCTAAAAACCCATCGGTTTGACGTGTGTCGATATTAAATTTTGCCAATCTAAATGCTGAAAATATGGGAATAATTAATGCAATATAAAAAATCCATGGGTTTTCCGTTAATAATGGTATTTCATTTACAGAATGAAGGTGTTTAGTGTATTGAAACAAAATAATTCCAGGAGCTAACCCAAATGAAATCATATCTGCCAATGAATCTAATTGCTCGCCTAGTGGGTGCGACACCTTCAATAAACGTGCAGCCATACCATCCATAAAATCGAAAATTGCAGCAAGAAAAATTAATATACAAGAGATATATAAAGTATTGTCGTCAAAAGCATTTGCAATTGCTAAGCATCCACAAATAATATTTAATGTAGTAATTGCATTTGGAATGTGTTTTTTCATTTATTAAATTAATTAGGTTTGTAAAAGTATTAAACTTAAACTTAAGTTTGAAAAATGATTTTCAATTATGTCAAATGAAAGATTATAAAGAACATTATTTTCATTTTTTAGATGTTTTACGGTTCATCGCAATATTACTTTCTTTTCTTCATCACTCAGAGATTATTTTCTTTTTACATGGACACACTTTTTTCTTTGTTTTGTCGGGTTTTGTCCTAACTTATCAAGCAAGTAATGAGTATAATAGAAAAGCTAGTTTTAATTGGTTTAATTTTACCATAAGAAGAGCTCTAAGGATTTTACCTCTTTATTTTATTATTGTTTTTATAAGTTATTTTATTCTTCCTAAACTTACCTCACAAAATATTACACTTGCACCAATTGGTTATTACCTATCTCTAACTGCAAACTACTATTCAATCGATCATATTTTTATTTTAATGATTCTATGGTCTGTTGCTGTACAAGAACAATTTTATCTTTTTATCTCTTTTTGCTATAAATTCTTTTATAATTATTTATACCAGATTGCTTTTTTTATGATTACAATTTCTATTTTTTATAATATTTATGCCGAAATAAATAACATAAAAATATATGCTCATACTTTAAATCATTTTTCTTCTTTTGGTGTAGGTATTATTTCAGCGAACCTATTTAACTCTGGATATTTAATAAACTCAAAATCAATCAAAAACATCATTATATTAATTTTATCAATACTTTTTTTAAGTTTAACTCCATTATTTTCGGGGTTTTATTGGTCAATAATTGATAATCCTATTGTCTCAATATTCTTTGGGTTTATTATTTTATTTCTATGTAATATAGATGTTAATTACAATAATATTCTTATTGGCTTTTTTAAGAATTTAGGTCAATTTTCATACGGAATGTATTGTTTTCAAGGGTTGGTTATTACTTTTGGGAATAAAATTTTGGTACAACAATTTGGATTATCCAACAATTTCCTTTTGTCAATTATAAATTTTTTAATTTTAATCTTCGTTGCCTTTCTAAGTTATCATTTTATTGAACAAAGAATTTTAAAGTTAAAGAAGTTTTACAGATGAAAAAATTAAGTATTTTCTACAATAATAATTTATGTATTAAGTTATTTCATGTTTTAATATAAGTAACTATTATGTTTTTAATTAAATTCGTTAACTTTCATCTCTCTTTAGTTTTTTATGCTTAAAATAAAAGTTACATTTCTGTTGATTATTATCACAATGGGTTTATTTGCACAAACCTCAGCACCAAAATATAGTAATGAATTCTTGGCAATTGGTGTTGGAGCAAGAGCTTTAGGAATGTCAAATTCGTATGTAACTTCTGTTAACGATGTAACAGCAGGTTATTGGAACCCAGCAGGATTAACACGAATTGAAAAAGATTTCTCATTGGGATTAATGCATGCCGAATATTTTGCTGGCATTGCAAAATATGATTATGGTGGGTTTGCTGCAAAAATTGATAGCATGAGTTCTTTTGGAGTTTCTGTTATTCGATTTGGAGTTGATGATATCCCAAATACAACTCAATTGATTGATGCTGATGGAAATATTAATTACGATAGAATTTCATCATTTTCTGTTGCTGATTACGCATTTCTTTTTTCTTATGCTCGAAAATCAACTATTCCTGGATTAAGATATGGAGCTAATGTTAAAATTATTTATCGAAAAGTTGGCGATTTTGCAAAAGCTTATGGTTTCGGATTAGATTTAGGAGGTCAATACGATTATAAAGGCTGGAACTTTGGTTTAATGGCTCGAGATGTTACGTCAACTTTTAACGCTTGGAGCTTTTCACTTGATGAAAAAACTGTTGATGTTTTTGAAGCTACAGGAAACGAAATCCCTGAAAACTCTACAGAAGTTACTTTACCAAAAGTGATTATAGGTGTAGGTAAAAATATTATGATAAGTAAAAAGTTTAATTTTTTAGGAGAAGTTAACTTTGATTTATCAACCGATGGCAAGAGGAATGTATTAATCACCGGAGACCCTGTTAGTATTGATCCTCATGCAGGTATAGAAGTTGGTTACGACAATTTAATTTTCTTAAGATTAGGTGTTGGAAACTTCCAAAAAGTTACTGACATCTATGCAAATGATAAAATTTCGTACCAACCCAATTTTGGTATAGGCATTAAATTCAAAGGCATTTCGTTAGACTACGCATTGTCTGATATTGGCGACCAATCAGAAGCTTTGTATTCAAATATTTTCTCGCTTCGTTTTGATTTCAATAAAATTGTACAATCAAAGGAACAAAATCGATAAGCATTTTTAAAATTTGTGTAATTTTCTACATTAATTTAAATTGATTGAAACAAAATTTGTTTAAATATTATCTGATTAACAGGTTATTAGTATTAATGTTGATTCTGTTTTCATTAGCAGGATTATCTCAACCCTACAATAATAGTTGGATTAATTACAATCAACAATACTATAAGTTTAAAATTGCTGAAAATAGTTTATATCGAATTGACTCATTAACCTTATATAATGCAGGGGTTCCCGTTAATTCAATTGACCCTCGAAACATACAAATTTTTGCTAAAGGACAAGAAATACCATTATTTATTGATGGAGAAAATGATGGCGTATTAAACACCTCAGACTATATTGAATTTTATGCACAAAAAAATAACGGTTGGTTTGACGAAGGATTTTATGGAGCACCAAACTTACATCCCAACCCGTATTACAGTTTAATAAACGATACCATCAATTATTTTCTAACATGGAATAATTCCATTAATAACTCAAGGTATATTGTTGAAAACGACACTAACTTTTCTTTATATAATTCAGCTGCCTACTTTGAAAAAGAAGTTTTAAATCCTTATTCATCATCATATTTTGTTGGAAAAACGCTTTTAATTGGCACAACATCAGAAAAGCTTTTTGGCTATGATTCAGCTGAAGGTTGGTTCGACGGTGGATACAGCTTAGGTGGTGATAAACCATATACTATTTCAACACCAAATAGTTATACTTTAGCAGGAGATGCCGTGCTGAAAACTACTGTATTAGGACAATCCAATTATGCTTCTGTTTATCTCGATCAACACTTGCGGTTGCAATTGGGTTCGGTAACTGTTGATACTATTTTTGAAGGATATCAAAAAATAGATTTGGAATTACCTATTCCAATTAGTCAATTAAGTAGTCCAACAACTACTGTTAACTTTTCTAGCATAAACGACTTGGGTTCAACAGTAGGGCGACAAACCGTTGCATACACCAAACTTAATTATCCACACACCACCGATTTAGAGGGTTTAACAAAATTTGAAAAAATTTATGTCGATGATGATTTAACCCAAACAAAAACATACTTTCAGTTTTCGAATTTCTCTGGTAGCGGAGCCATTCGTTTTTATGATTTAACTAACAATAAAAAAATTGAAGTCGTTGATAATGCTGCTGATTTTGAATGTTTAATTCCAAATGCTGGAAACAAAAAAGAATGTATTGCTTATCGCGAATCAGCGGTTAAAAATATTGTTAATCTATTTCCTGTAAATTCTACTGGATTTTTTACAGATTACAGCTCAACCGTTGATACCGCTTTTATTATTATTACCCACCCCCAGCTAATTACTGAGGCAAATGCTTATGCAAATTACAGATTATCGAGTTTTAACAATCCGCAAAACAGTTTTGTAGTAAACATTAATGAACTTTACGACCAATTTGCTTATGGTATTGAAAAACATCCTTATGCAATTCGAGGTTTTGTTGATTATGTTCTAGATAATTGGTCTAGTCAGCCCAACTATTTGTTTTTACTTGGTAAATCGGTAAAAGCTGATTTAGCCAGAAGCGGAGCAAATTTTCATCAAAATCTTGTTCCTTCATTTGGAAATCCAGCTTCCGATTTAATGTTAACTGCAGGCTTAAATGGTTCCATAACAGAATCGCCAATTCCAATGGGAAGAATAGCTGCTACTAATCCAAATCATGTAAATTGGTATCTAAACAAAGTCATACAACACGAAAATCCTGTTCCAAACACATCTTCTTCGCCATACGGTGAAACCGATTGGATGAAACAAGCGTTGCATTTTGCTGGAGGAGACGATGCAAGTTCTGCTTCACAATTTATGGGATATTTAAATGGATATAAAAACACATTAGAGGATGATTATTTTGGAGGAATTGTAAGGTCTTATGCAAAAACATCAACAGCGCCAATTCAAACAACCATGTCTGACTCTATTAGAAATGCCATAGGAAATGGAGTAGCATTAATGACATTTTTTGGTCATGCATCAGCAACAGGAGGTTTTGACCAAAACATTGATAATCCTGCTGATTGGCCCAATCAAAATGGAAAATATCCATTTTTGTTAGGAAATGCTTGTTTGGCTGGAGACATTCATTTACCTACTGCGAATAGTGTAAGTGAAACGCATGTATTAATTGAAAACAAAGGAGTTATAGGGTTTTTAGCTTCGGTTGATTTTGGCTTACCTGGTAATTTAAATACGTATTCATCAGAGTTTTATAGAAACATTTCGTTTAAAAACTACGGAGGTAGTGTTGGTCGGCATATTAAAAACACCATTCAAGCTATACAGGGTTCTGGTTCAAACATATTAACTACTTCTACAACTTTAGGAATGACGCTACATGGCGACCCTTCCATTTCTCTTCATTCATACTCAAAACCCGATTACATGATTAAAAACACTTCGGTTTATTTTACACCAAGTGTTGTTACTTCCGATTTAGATTCGTTTGAAGTAAATATTGTAATAGCAAACCTAGGAAAAGCTATTGACACTACCATCGCAGTAGAATTAAATCGAGTATTTCCATCGAATGCATTAAATTTTGGAGATACTACTTACTTTAAAATAATATCCGCACCAAAATACAAAGACACCATCAGTTTTACTCTTCCAGTAGATTTAATTAGAGGATTAGGAACAAATGCCTTTACTATTTTTATTGATGCCTTAAGTGAAGTTGATGAAATTTATGAATCAAACAACCAACTCACTGTTCCTTTGGAAATAACCTCAGGAGAGATTATCCCAATTTATCCTTACAAATATGCAATTGTTCCTAACCAAGGCATTGTATTAAAAGCTTCAACTGCATTTCCGTTTGAACCAGCTAAAAATTACATTTTTGAAGTTGACACCACCGACTATTTTAATAGTCCGATAAAAGAAACAACAACCATTTATAGTGCAGGTGGCGTATTAACTTGGCAACCCAATTTATTACAAAATATGCCAGATAGTACCGTATATTTTTGGAGAGTTGGAAAAGATTCGGTTGATGCAACTGGTTATAAATGGAGAAACAGCTCGTTTCAATACATTAATGGAAAAGAAGGTTGGGAACAAGCTCATTTTTTTCAATTCGATTACAACAACTACGAATTTTTAAAACACAATTGATGTTAAGAAATTGAGCTAATGTTAAGCTTAAATGTAATCAATTGTTGCAGAAGGAGGTATAATCTCTTGCTAAATATCCATTAGATTGATTGTTTGCTATAATTTGGACAACAAAGATTCTTTTGTTACTCATTTTGAACCTTTTAATGATTTCAAAAAAATTATCTAATGCTGATAAAATGGATAATAAGTCAATCAAATTTCTGCAACTATATTGGTAAACCGAATTTTTTATTTTAGGCAAGACAATAATCAATGGATAGAAACAACTGATGTTAATGATATGTTCCAAAGTTTATTATGTATAATCTAATGGTATTAAGTAGGTTTGAAGTTTGTAACATTAATAAAATCAAAAATACCAGAATTTGGGTCCGGGAAATATTACTTTCAATGATTCATTAACTTCCAATTATATTCTTGCTCAAAAGCAAATCCTGCTTCAGCTATAAAGTTATTGTAATTGCGATTAAACATAAGCATTACCTTTCCTACGATCAAGTTATCTGATCAGCTGAATAATCATCAATTTTCGCTTTGAAATATTATTATTTTTAGCAGTTGATTCAATTCGGGAAACAAAAATGATAATTAAATGCCTTTATAAGCCTATTTTATTCAATGTATTTCAATTGAAATTTGGGTCTGAAACTTTATTGTGGTTGAAAAAACCTACAGATTCAACCTGTTATTAAACTGTTAAAATGACCGAGTTGATGCGTCAACTTATCCTTACATGAAGTTGAATGCTTATTTATCAGACAATACTGATTTTACAGCTCCACAGCTAAATCGTTGGCAAATTACTTACGAAGATATTCCTGAATGTGCTTTAGAACCAAAAATTCATTTTAGTTTTCACAACGACACTCTACAAGAAGGTGAAAAAGTTAAACTAGCTATTGCAGTTAAAAACATTAGCCGACATGATATGGATAGCTTGTTAATCTCTTTTAAAGTTTTAGATAAAAACAACCAAACACATGTTATTCCTTATCCTCGTCAAAAACCATTGTTAGCAGATAGTGTACTGATTGCTGAAATCGAATTTTCAAGTTATGGATATCCTGGTTTAAACTATTTATTGGTTGACGTTAATCCAAATAACGACCAATTGGAAAAACACCATTTTAACAATGTTGCTCAATTGCCATTTTATGTTGGAGTGGATAGAATTAACCCAATTTTAGATGTAACTTTTGATGGCATTCATATTTTAAATGGAGATATTGTTTCGCCAAAACCCGAAATTGTGATTGAATTAACAGATGAAAATAAATACCTAGCATTAGACGACACAACAAATTATGCCATTTACATTAAACATCCAAATGGTAGTGAGCAACGTAAATATTTTAATTCTGGCGGAGTAAACGAAATTCGATTTTATCCTGCTTCCTTGCCAAAAAATAAAGCAAAAATTGTATTTAAAGAAAACTTTCCAGTTGATGGAACTTATCAACTTCGTGTACAAGGAACTGACAAATCAAACAATCAATCTGGCTCAAATGATTATAGAATTGCTTTTGAGGTAATTAATAAATCAACTATTACCAACCTTTTAAATTACCCCAATCCGTTTTCTACTGCCACTAAATTTGTATTTACATTAACTGGAAGCGAAATACCCGAAATTTTCAAAATCCAGATTATGACTATTACGGGTAAAGTGGTTCGTGAAATTCATAAAGATGAGTTAGGTTCAATTAGAATTGGGAGAAACATAACTGAATTTACTTGGGATGGAACCGACACATACGGCGATAGATTAGCTAATGGATTGTATCTTTATCGGGTATTTACCAAAATAAACTCCAACGATGTTGAACTAAGAGAAACAGAAGCAGATAGTTATTTTAAAAAGGGATTTGGGAAGATGTATTTGTTTAGGTAATATAATGAAGCAAATCGTAACCATATTATTAATCGTTACATCTATTCCATTATTTGGATTCAACTTTAATAAACACAAAAAAGAGCAAGACACAACGGTTATTTATTATAACGATTTATCACATCGGTTACTTATTAAAGCAGGAATAAACTCCTCATTTTCAAACCTTAGTATTATTAATACTCGTGATAATAGAGAGTTAATAATAAAACCTCTTGGACAAGTAAGTTTAGCTGCTGCTGTAAATTATAAATGGTTTGGGATAGGTGTTGGTATTGGTTTACCTCCAAACGAAAAAGAAAAAAATAAAAAAGGGAATACCTCTAAATTAGATTTGCAATTTAATTTATATACCAAAAAATTTGGAGGAGATGTTTTCTTTCAAAAATACAATGGATTCCATTTATCAAACCCAGGAAATACTTGGAAATCAGATACACTTCCTCAGTTAGGAAAGATGCAACAATTTGCAGTTGGAGCAACGGCATTTTACATTTTTAACCATAATAAATTTTCATATCGAGCACCATATGTAAGAAACACTATTCAAGTAAAAAGTGCTGGAAGTTGGTTGGGAGGATTGTTTTTTAACCTAGATGCAGCTGCTGTAGATGGAGGATTTGTGCCTTTTGATAGTCTTCTTATTAATTTAAGAGATTCTTTTCCTGTTTATGCTTATTCTTCTTCTTCATTTGGTCTATCCTTTGGTTATTCTTATACAGTTGTCATTTCTCCTAGTTTGTTTTTTAATGCCACTTTAATGCCTGGTTTTGGGTTAAAAAATGTAAGTTTAGAAACCTATAAATTTGAAAAAGGAAAAGTTGTTACTAATGCAGTTTCATCTAAAAGTGGAGCAGCTGGCAGGGTTATGTTAAGACTTTCATTAGGATACGAAAAAAATAATTTTTTAATAGGAGCAACATTCCATAGTAGTCAAGGAACAATTGCTATTGAACACTTTGAGTTTAAACCTGGCTTAGGGAGTTTTAAGTTTTTTATTGCTAAACGGTTCGGTAAGAAATAAAACTTTCATTTTTGAAAGAACAATAAAAGCTAACAAAACACTGTTTACAAATTTAGAAGAGCCATAACTCTATGGGTATTTCGATGTAGTATTTTAGCTTATCTAAAAATTAATCTATGTTCAATCAATTATTACTTCAAATAACTGTTGGTAATACACCTGTTCAGCCAATGCAAAATCCTATAACAACAGAGAAAACATTATCTATATGGGAATTGATTTCTTCAGGAGGTATTGGTGGAAATATTATTATGCTTTCACTTTTAGTATTATCAATAGCTGCTGTTTACATTATTATCGAAAGATATTTAGCTATTAAAAAGGCAAGTAAAGAAGATGCAAATTTTATGAATCAAATTAAAGATTTTATTTTGGATGATAAAATTGACGCTGCTAAAAGCTTATGCAAAATGAACCAAACTCCCGTTGCTAAAATGGTGGAAAAAGGAATTAGTAGAATTGGAAAACCTTTAAGTGATATCGGCACAGCTGTAGAAACTACAGGGAAATTAGAACTAAACAAATTAGAAACAAATCTTTCTACATTGGCAACAATCTCTGGAGCTGCTCCAATGATTGGTTTCTTAGGAACAGTAATAGGTATGATTTTGGTTTTCCATAAAATGGCTGCTGCTGGTGGAAATATTGATGTTGAAATGTTATCTGAAGGTATCTATACAGCTATGATTACTACGGTTGCTGGGTTAATTGTTGGTATTATTGCTTATGTAGCATATAATATTTTGGTTGCAAAAGTTGAAAAAATTGTTTTTGTAATGGAGGCAAGAACAACCGAATTTTTAGATATTTTACACGAACCAGCTGCATAATATGGCATTACGATCAAAAAATAAGGTTAGTACTAATTTTAATATGGCGAGTATGACAGATATTGTATTTCTGTTACTCATCTTTTTTGTTATTACATCAACATTAATAAGTCCGAATGCATTAAAACTATTGTTACCTAAAAGTTCAAGTAAAACCTTGAGTAAACAAACCATTTCGGTTTCTATAACAAAAGAATTAGAGTATTATATCAATCAAGATAAAGTGGCCTTTGAAAACATTGAAGCTATTTTAAAGCAACAATTGGCAAACGAATTAGAACCAGGTATAATTTTACATGCAGAAAAATCGGTACCTATTGAAGAAGCAGTTAAAATAATGGATATTGCCAACAGAAATAAATATAAGTTGGTATTAGCTACCGCTCCCGAATAGTTTATGGAAAAAACCATTTTTTTTCATCCATAAAATAAAAATGCAAATCTTAAAAGAAAAAAATAGTAGAGCTGGACTGATTGGAACAATTTTGTTTCACGCACTACTTCTTATTTTATTTTTATTTGTTGGAATGTCATACCCTGACCCTCCACCACCAGAAGAGGGAATTACCATAAATTTTGGGGATAGTGATGAGGGTATGGGCGAAATTCAAACCGAAGAATTATCAAGTTCGTCGAATGCTTCAACCGAAGAAATTGTTAATCCAAACAATACAAGCTCATCAACCGAAACTAATTTAACTACACAAAACACAACTGAAACGGTAAATGTAAACGCATCAAACAACAGTTCGCAACCAAAAAATACAACACAACAAACTACTACTACACAACAACAATCAACTAGTCAAAATTTATCGGAAGCTTTAAATGCTTTTAATAATTCTGGTAGTTCGTCAACTAGTGACGGAACAACTGGAAACCCTGGAAATCAAGGAAGTTTAAATGGCGACCCAAACAGTAATAATTACATTGGAGGAGGCTCTGGAGAAGGTGTTAAATGGAATTTAGCAGGTAGAACACCTTTGAGCTTACCTAAAATAGATGACAACTCACAAGAACAAGGAACAGTTGTTGTTGATATTGTTGTAGATAAAAATGGCAAAGTAATTAAAGCAACTCCTGGCTCTAGAGGTTCTACTACTACCAGCCCAATTTTATATAAAAAAGCTGTTGAAGCCGCATTAAGAACAAAGTTTAATGCAAAACCCGATTTAATTACCGACCAAAAAGGAACAATGACCTTTGTTTTCTTGCTTAATTAAATGAATTATCAACAAACATTAGATTATTTGTTTAGCCAACTACCCATGTTTCAAAGGGTAGGAGCATCTGCATATAAAGCAGATTTAAACAATACCATTGAACTATGTAAACTACTTCATCATCCTGAAAAAAATTTCAAATCAATTCACATTGCTGGAACAAACGGAAAGGGTTCTACATCTCATATGCTGGCTTCGATATTACAAGAAGCGGGCTATAAAGTTGGTTTATACACATCGCCACATTTAAAGGATTTTAGAGAAAGAATTAAAATTAATGGTGTGATGATTAGCGAACAAGAAGTGGTTGATTTCGTAATTAAACACCAATCAGAATTTGAGCAAATTAACCTATCATTTTTTGAATGGACAGTTGGTTTAGCTTTTGATTATTTTTCAAAAAAACAAGTTGATATAGCCGTTATAGAAACTGGTTTAGGAGGTCGGTTAGATTCTACAAACGTAATTACACCATTAGTTTCCGTAATTACTAATATTGGTAAAGATCACACACAATTTTTAGGAGAAACTTTAGCAAAAATTGCTTCTGAAAAAGCCGGTATAATTAAAAAAAATATTCCAATTGTGATCGGTGAAACTCAGCAAGAAACTCAGCAGATTTTTACAGATAAAGCTATAGAAATGAGTGCTAAAATTTTCTTCGCAGATAAAATAATAACCACGAATTATGAATCTGATTTAAAAGGTATTTATCAAGAAAAAAACAAAAAAACGGTTTTAGCCGCTATTCAACAATTGATGAATAGTGGTTTTTCTATTGCTGAAGAAAATATAAAAAATGGATTATTAAATGTGGTTAAAAACACTGGATTATTGGGGCGATGGCAAATTTTATCAGAAAATCCGTTAACAATTTGTGATACTGGACACAATGAAGCAGGAATTAAAGAGGTGTTAAAACAAATATCATTAACCAAACACAACCATTTACATTTTGTATTTGGAGCAGTAAACGATAAAGAAATTGATTCAATTTTATCGTTGCTGTCAAAAAACGCTACCTATTATTTTTGTCAAGCAAAAATACCAAGAGCATTAGATGTAAATGTTCTTTATACTAAAGCAAAAGAATTTGAATTAAAAGGGAATCCATACGATTCGGTTGAAAATGCTATAAAACAAGCAAAAGTGAATGCATCTGTAAACGATTTAGTATTTGTTGGAGGCAGCACTTTTGTTGTTGCTGAAGCTATTTAATTTTACGCTATTGTATCTCTAAAATAATTTTTAAAAAAAAGTTTGCAGTAAATTATAATAAGTATATATTTGCAGCCGCTTTCAAAGAAAGTAAGGGCGATTAGCTCAGCTGGTTCAGAGCATCTCGCTTACACCGAGAGGGTCGGGGGTTCGAATCCCTCATCGCCCACAAAAAAACCCAAATGAAATCATTTGGGTTTTTTTATTTCCATATTTTTCATTCAATCACTTTTGTTAAAAAACATTACAAAAATCATAATTTTTTGACAATCTAACTAATAGAAGCTAATACTAAAAAATATTTGGAAAAAGGCAACTATAGTGGCATATTAGCATCTATAAATACAAAAACACAATTGCACAACGAGGTTATCCTGAGGCTAATTGGTTTTACTCTAAAACAAGAGATTACAATTATGTTTACATGTATGTAGAAGGAGATTTAAAAGCTGGTCCTCAAAAAATAGTTGAAGCACGAGCAAAAGGTTCTAAGCAAGCATGGATTATTATTTTAACCGATTAATTGCTTTTATTTACAATTGTGCTAAAATAATATTGGCTGCTTCGTTTAAATTTTCTCCAAAAGCAATAATGCCTTCATCATGACCAGCCATCACAATAATTTTATCTTGGCTAACTGATGTTTCTTTGAATAACCTAAAAATTTCATTTGCCATTTCGGGAGTTCCATAAGGAACAGTTTCTTTTGTTGTAGGAACTTTATTCATTAATTTGAGCCACAATTCTTTGTTGTGAATATGAATAATTGCTTTAATAGTAGTATCTGCTTCATAAATTGCAGCATGTGTCATCGACTCAGAAGAAGCCTTAATAGGCCCTTTACAAACCACTGAATTATTATTGATATGGTATTGAGTTACTAAGGTAAAATGTTCGTTTTGAATAGGGTAAATATCTCCAGTTTGAGTTCCCGAAATTATCATTCCATCAGGAGTTTTTACACTAATATTTCCATAGCCAATATTGATTTCGGAATAATGCCCAATTTGTTTCAATTCGTGCATTTTATCACGCCAAAATTTTAAATCTAAAGGTACATTAACCGACAATGGTTGATTTATCCATTCGCAATTAAACTTTATGTAACCTTCATCAATAAATTTACTCATTACTCAAAATTTTTCTGGAAACAATTGTCGAATACCTTCTTCCGATGCTTCACAAACACCTCTTTCAGTTATTAATCCAGTAACCAACCTAGCTGGAGTAACATCAAATCCATAATTTATTGCTGGGGTAGTTTCGGGGCAAATTAACACCGATTTTAATTCGCCATTTTCAAACCCTTGAATGTATTTTACTTCGTTCTGATCGCGGGTTTCAATAGGAATGTTTTTTACTCCATCTTCAATAGAACAATCTAATGTTGAAGAAGGCAACGCTACATAAAACGGGATGTTGTTATCAAAGGCGGCTAAAGCTTTTAAATAAGTACCAATTTTATTAGCAACATCGCCATTACGGGTTGTTCTATCGGTTCCAACAATAACCATGTCAACCATACCGTGTTGCATCAAATGACCACCAGTATTATCATTAATTAACGTGTGTTTTATGTTTTGTTGATTTAATTCAAAAGCAGTTAAACTAGCTCCTTGATTTCGTGGCCTGGTTTCATCAACCCAAACATGCACATCTATACCCTTTTGCTGTGCTTGGTAAATTGGCGAAGTTGCCGTACCCCAATCAACTGTTGCTAACCAACCAGCATTACAGTGAGTTAAAATATTAACCGTTTTACCTTTTTTATTTTCGGCAAGCTGCTGAATTAACTTTAACCCATGTTTACCAATGTTGTAACAAATATCAATATCTTCATGTTTTATTTCGTTTGCTCGATTTAATGCACTTTTTATACGTTCATCAGCATCGTTTATTTTTAAAATAACTTCGAGCATTTCTGAAATTGCCCAAGCAAGATTTACCGCAGTTGGTCGAGTAGAATTTAATTTTTGAGCAACTTCTTTTAAATAACTTGTTTCGTTTTGTTTTTCTTTTGCTTCAATACAAGCCAAATACATTCCGTAAGCAGCAGTAACGCCAATTAATGGAGCTCCTCTCACAACCATTTCTTTTATTGCATAGGCTGCTTCATCGGTAGTTGTAATCGAAAAAATTTCAATTTTATGAGGTAAAATTCGTTGGTCGATAACCTCAATGGTTTTTCCATCAGTTTTATTTAACCAAATGGTGTGATGATGTATTCCGTTAATGTTCATTATTTATAAACTAAAAAACTCAAATTTATCTAAATATTTTCTCTAATAGACTGCATGTTTGAAATATCTAACTTAAATTCTGATACATCAAACAAAGTAAGTGCTTATGACTTTACTAAACACACATCCATCCCTCAATGATTGCATTATAGAACCAAATTCTATAAAATAAAGTTGAATTATAATTCGCCAAAACTTATATTTTTTCGTAGTTTTGGCGAATTATAATTGATTTATATGTCAAACATTGTTGGTAGAATAGAGGAACAAAATATATTGAGGCAGGCCTTTGAGAACGATAAGTCCGAATTAATTGCTCTTTATGGAAGAAGAAGAATCGGAAAAACTTTTCTGATAAGAGAGTTCTTCAAGAAGAGTATAGTTTTTGAAGTCACAGGATTGTACAATGGCAATATGAAAGACCAGTTCGAAAACTATATAAAAGAAGTAAAAAAGAGAACTAAAAATTCGGACATTGAACTACCAAACTCGTGGCTTGATGCATTCACGTTGCTGGAGGAATACCTTGACTCCTTGAAGGGAAGTAATAAAAAAGTAGTTTTCATAGATGAATTCCCATGGATTGCAACTGCTAAATCTAAATTTTTAATGGCATTCGAAAACTTCTGGAATACATACTGCACAAAGAGACAAGATATTATAGTTGTAATCTGTGGCTCCGCAGCCTCTTACATGGTTCAAAAAATAATTAAGAACAAGGGTGGGCTGCATAATAGAATTACAAGAAAAATTCGACTGCTATCATTTAACTTGCATGAAACAGAGTTGTTTTTAAAAAAGAATAGTATCAAATACACCAGATATGATATAATTCAAATATACATGACTCTTGGTGGAGTTCCTCATTACTTAGAGAAGTTAAGCAAAGGTAAAAGCGTTCCACAAAACATTGATTCACTTTGCTTCAGCAAAGATGGTCTTTTAAATGATGAATTCAATCAGTTATATGTTTCCCTATTTGATGACTCTGAACGCCATATGAAGATTATTAGAACATTGGCAGGAACGAATAAAGGACTTACAAGAAATGAGTTGATTGAGAAAAGCGGAATTTCATCTGGAGGTGATTTTACATTAAAACTTGACGAACTAGTGGAATCTGGATTTGTAACAGAATATCCATACTATCAGAATAAAAACCAACTTACTCTATATCGTTTATCTGATGAGTACTCAAAATTCTATCTAAAATTCATCGATAATAATAAGGATGGTGGAGAAGGGACTTGGCAACGACTCAGTACCACTCCGTCATATAACTCTTGGTCGGGTTTTGTTTTTGAAACCCTTTGTCTCAAGCATATTTATCAAATAAAAAAATCATTGCGAATTGATGCTATCTATTCTACAAATAGTAGCTGGTTCAATGATAATGCACAAGTGGATTTATTGATAGATAGGGATGACAATGTGATGAATTTATGTGAAATAAAGTTTTATAATGCTCCATATACTATTGACAAAAAGTATTATTTAAACCTAAAGAACAAAGTTGCTGAGCTACAAAAAGACACAAATACTAAAAAGAACATCTTCATCACTATGGTTACAACCTACGGAGTTAATGATAATGAGTACAGTAAAGAGCTGGTTCAGAACAATCTGGATATGGATGCTTTATTTATTGAGTAGTTATAACTCGCCAAAACACGAAAAAAACAAATAGTTTTGGCGAAATATAAGTAATATATTAAGTCAATCTTTCGCAGCTTCACGTGTTTTTTTTAAACTAAAAAAGCCTCAGATTTCTCTGAAGCTTTTCTCTAGTAGCGGGGACCGGACTCGAACCGATGACCTTTGGGTTATGAGCCCAACGAGCTACCAACTGCTCCACCCCGCGATATATTTTAAGAACTATACTTTCGTTTATTGGGCTGCAAATATAATATTTTGTTTCTTTGTAATCAAATTTTATCCATAAATAATGCACAAATCAGGTTTTGTAAACATCATTGGCAACCCAAACGTAGGAAAATCAACACTTAT
The DNA here is from genome assembly GCA_015075325.1 of Flavobacteriales bacterium. GTDB lineage: Bacteria > Bacteroidota > Bacteroidia > Flavobacteriales_E > Vicingaceae > Vicingus. The sequence continues at coordinate 211,039 of JABTUP010000002.1, forward strand.
GAACGCTTTGGTTGGCGAGCGTTTATCCATTATTACGTCAAAAGCTCAAACCACACGTCACCGAATTTTAGGAATTGTAAACGATGAAAATCATCAAATTATCTTTTCTGACACTCCTGGCGTTTTAGAACCCGCTTATAAAATGCACCAAAGCATGATGACTTTTGTAAAATCGGCTTTAACCGATGCCGACATCATTTTGTTTATGGTTGAAGTGAAAGAAAATAGGTTTAAAGACGAAGATATTTTAAATAAACTTAAAAAAACCTCAACACCTATTTTGCTGTTAATCAACAAAATTGACGAGGTTGACCAACAATTTTTAGAAGAAAAAGTGGCTTTTTGGAAGAAAGAAATTCCAGCAGCAGAAATCTATCCGCTTTCGGCATTACACCATTTTAATATCGACAATATTTTTGAACGTATTAAAGAACTGTTGCCCGAAGGAGAACCATATTACGAAAAAGATGCTTTAACTGATAAACCCGAAAAGTTTTTTGTTGCCGAAATTATTCGTGAAAAGATTTTATTGAATTACCAAAAAGAAATTCCCTATTCGTGTGAAGTAGAAGTAGAAGAATACAAAGAATTTGCCGACATCATAAAAATTAGAGCAAACATTATTGTTGCCCGCGATTCTCAAAAAGGAATAATTATTGGGCATCAAGGTAAAAGCTTAAAAAAAGTAGGCACCGAAGCTCGAAAAGACATTGAAACTTTTGTGCAAAAAAAAGTTTTCTTGGAGCTTTATGTAAAAGTTAGCAAAGATTGGAGAGATAACGACAACCAACTCAAACGATTTGGATATAATCAGTAGTTAGTTTTCAGTCGTCAGTTCACAGTTCCCAATCGACCAGAAACCAGCAACCAAAAACTAACATACTGTACCTAAAAAATCGTTAATTTCGTAGCCTCAATAAATTACCAAAACAACATGAGCAACATTGTAGCAATAGTAGGACGTCCGAATGTAGGAAAATCTACCCTTTTTAACAGATTAACCGAAAGCAGACAAGCCATTGTTGACGAAGCAAGTGGTGTTACTCGTGATAGGCATTACGGAAAAGTGGATTGGAATGGTAAGGAATTTACATTAATCGACACTGGTGGATACATTAAGGGGTCGGACGATATTTTTGAAGAGGAAATCCGTAAACAAGTACTTATTGCTATTGACGAAGCTGATTTAATAATTTTTGTGGTTGATGTAACCAGTGGATTAACCGACCTCGACCAACAAGTTGCCAATGTATTAAGAAGATCAAAAAAGAAAATAGTATTGGTTTCAAATAAAGTTGATAACAGTGGTCGAATTCCAGAATCGAGTATTTTTTACCGATTAGGAATTGCCAACGAAATACATCATGTTTCGGCTATTAGTGGAAGTGGAACTGGCGAACTGCTTGATGAAATTGTTGCAAACCTAGATGATAATCCAGTTAGTGAAGACCAGGAAGATGGCTTATTAAAATTAGCGATTGTTGGTCGACCAAATGTTGGTAAATCGTCGTTAACCAATGCATTATTGGGCAAAGATCAAAACATAGTAACCAATATTGCTGGAACAACAAGAGATGCCGTTGCAACACGTTTTAACGCATTTGGTTTCGATATGCAAATTATTGATACAGCGGGATTAAGAAAGAAAACAAAAGTTGAAGAAGACATTGAGTTTTACTCCGTAATGCGTTCGATAAGAGCCATCGAAAATGCTGATGTTTGTTTGTTAATGATTGAAGCTAACGAAGGAATTATGGCTCAAGATTTAAATGTGTTAAACCTTGCTATAAAAAACAAAAAAGGATTAGTAATTGTGGTAAACAAGTGGGATATAGTTGAAAAAGAAAGCAATACCGCAAAAGCCTACGAAGAAGCCATAAAACAACGTATTGCTCCGTTTACAGATGTTCCAATTGTTTTTACTTCAGTAATTAAAAAACAACGTATTCTTAAAGCACTTGAAGAAGTAGTAAAAGTTTACGAAAACAGAACCCGAAAAATACCAACTTCAAAACTTAACAATGTAATGTTAGATGTGGTTGCAAAAAACCCACCACCAGCTATTAAAGGAAAATACATCAAGATTAAGTTTGTTAATCAACTACCTACACTTGCTCCAACCTTTGTGTTTTACTGTAATTTACCACAATACGTAAAAGAACCTTACAAGCGGTTTTTAGAAAATAAAATACGCGAAAACTTCGATTATACTGGTGTGCCGATTCAAATTTTTATGAGAAAGAAATAACTAGAAGTAAAGCTTTTTAAAAAAGCTTTGCTTCTTTATAAAATTCTTGAAGATAGATGAAAATATTCGTTACCGTTTCCATGCTTATTGTTTCCAATGTTTTTATGACTATTGCTTGGTATGGTCATTTAAAATGGTTTAACAAATGGAACTTGCTTTGGGTTATTTTAATCAGCTGGAGTTTTGCTTTGGTTGAATACATGTTTCAAGTTCCTGCAAACAAAATAGGATTTGAAGGCAACAACGGGCCTTTTAGCTTGGTTCAATTAAAAGTCATTCAAGAAGTTATTACTTTAATTATTTTTTCTGCATTTTCTGTTTTGGTGTTTAACACAAAAATTACCACCAATCACATCATTGGATTCTGTTTTTTAATACTTGCCGTTTATTTTATTTTTAAAAAATAGCTTATTATTATTGAAGTCTTAAAATTAGTTCCGTTTACAATTAATTGTATCCACAATTGCTTTCCAACAAAGAGTTTAACTACTTTTGGTAAAACTGATATGAAAGCTAAAAACACAATCTTTTATTATTTGAGTTTATATGTATTGTTGATGCTACTTTTTTCGTGTAGCACAACAAAAAAGGAAGCAGTTAAAACTGTTCCTGAAAATTGCATCACATCAAAAATAAAATTTAGGTTAGCAAACTTTGATAAACAAGGTCTTTTAAGAGAAGATGATTTAAAAAATCCGATTGATTACGAGTTTTGTATTCCAAACACACCCGAAGCACTAAATAAGATTAATGAAATTGATTCGAGCATTAAACCAACCAAAAGCAAAGGCAGAACAAAATGCAATGACGATTATGTGTTAATGATGGGAAACAGCTATGGAAAAGACATTAAAAAAATATTATGTACTCTATCTCAATTAGACTTTGTCACTGAAATAAATCGGGTTTATTGGGAATAAATATAAAAAAGATGAACACGAAGTCTCACGAATACAAAAATTTAAGATTAAAAATAATGAGTAACAAATCAATTCTAATCGCAATTCTAATTTCTATAACTACAATTGCATCAGCTCAACAAAACGAAGTTTATAGTAAAGCCCGAATTTATTATAATACTCCCGAAGATTTTCAAAAATTAATGCAAAGTGGAATTGCTATGGATCATGGCAAACACAAAAAAGGTGTATTTTTTGAAAGCGATTTTTCGGCTTCAGAAATTAGTATAGCTCAAAGTTTAGGTGCAACAGTTGAAATTCTTATTGATGATGTTCAACAATTTTATGTTGAACGAAATAAAACCAATCAACCCTCGGTTTTAAAAAATGCAACTTGCTCTGGTTCTGGCGGAGGAACTCCTTCTTATACTAACCCAAGCAACTACAACCATGGTTCTATGGGAGGTTTTTTAACCTATGCCGAAGTAATGCAAGAAATTGATAGCATGGCTTTATTGTACCCAAATTTGATTACTACAAAAGCTCCAATCGACACTTTTACTACTCACGAAGGCAGAAACTTATTTTGGGTACGAATGTCGGATAATGCCAATATTAACGAAAATGAACCTGAAATTTTATTTGATGCTGTTCATCATGCCAGAGAGGCAATTTCAATTCATCAAATGATTTATTACATGTGGTATTTATTAGAAAATTATGCAACAGACCCAAAAATTCAAGCTATTGTGGATAATACCGAATTGTATTTTGTTCCGTTTGTTAACCCTGATGGATTTTTATACAACGAAACAACCAGTCCGAACGGTGGTGGAATGTGGAGAAAAAACAGAAGAGTTCATGGAAATGGCGATTTTGGTGTAGATAACAACAGAAACTATGAATTTACTGATGGGGCGAATGGTGCCACTTGGGGAACTGTTGGAATTTCACACGCTACAAATAGCGACGTACACTGTGGTCCTTATGCATTTTCGGAACCAGAAAACAACGCCATGCGATGGTTTGTAGAACAACACGATTTTAAATTAGCATTAAATTTTCATTCATACAGCAATTTACTGCTTTATCCTTATGGATTTGAAACAGGTAGATATTGCCCAGACGATAACATATTTAAAGCTATTTCAGACGAAATGGTTGCCGAAAATAACTTTGCTAACTCTCCAGGTTGGGCTCTTTATGAAACATCAGGTGGGTCAGACGACTGGATGTATGGAGAAACACAAAATCACAACAAAATATTTTCCTTTACTCCAGAAATTGGAACTGCAACTCAAGGTTTTTGGCCCATTGAAGCCGATATCGACCCACTTTGCCAAGGCATGATGCACCTCAACTTAACAGCTGCACATTTAGTTAATAATTATGCCATAGTAGAAGATTTACAACCGTTAATGATTGAAAATCAAACAGGGTTTTTATACTACAATATTGAGCGGTTGGGATTAACAGGTTCAGGCGATTTTACTGTTACTATTACTCCCGTTACATCAAATATTCAAAGTGTTGGAAGTTCAAATACACACACAAGCATGAGCTTGCCACAACTACTACTAGATTCGATAAGTTATACTTTAAATCCATCAATTAATACTGGCGATTTGATTACTTACGTCATTTCAGTTGATAATGGCTTATTTGTGCAAAACGACACCATAACCAAAACTTATGGAACTCAACAAACCATTTTAACAGATAATGCAAACAATCTTACCAATTGGACAGTTTCTCAAACATGGAACACTACTACAACTAGTTTTTATTCCCCCTCAAGTTCAATAACCGATTCTCCTTCAGGAAACTATGCCAACAACATAAATAAAATCATTACGCTTACAAATGCAATTGATTTAAGTAATGCAGTATCTGCAAACCTATCGTTTTATGCAAAATGGGCTATTGAAGCAGGTTGGGATTATGTTCAGGTAGAAGTTTCTACCAACAATGGAGCTAGCTGGGAACCTCAATGTGGAAAATACACAAAACCAGGAAACTCCGACCAAGATAATAATAAACCACTTTATGATGGTTATCAATCTACTTGGGTTCTTGAGGAAATTGATTTGAGCCAATATTTAAATCAAAACATTAAAATTCGTTTTCAAATTGTTTCTGATGGAGGTGTAACCGATGATGGTTTTTATTTTGATGATTTAAAAGTGAATGTTGTTTATGGTTCTACTGGAATTGAAAACTTAACTGAAAATGGTGCTTTTCTTGGTAATAGCTATCCTAATCCCACTAAAAACAATGCAACAATAAATTATGTTTTACCTAAAAATACTTCTTCTGCATTTTTAGTGTTAACCAACACCTTAGGGCAAGTTATAAGCAAAACTCCCATTACAACCGAAAAAAACAAAATAACTATTTCTACTAATTTATTAGAACAAGGTATTTACTTCTATTACATTGAAAGTAATGACAATAGGACTTCAAGTAAAAAAATGATGGTTTTAAAATAGCCGTATTATTTCAACAAAACTTATTGTTTTTGTATATCTTTAGAAAATGAAAAAATTAACATTGCCTAAATCCACAATTGGTTATTTTAATTTATATTTGTTCGTTAATAATATTTAATCACTTATTTAAAATAATTAAAATTATGAAACTAAAAGCAATTTTAAAAAAAGAAAAAAAAAATTCTAAGACTAACTTTCAAAAGTTAGACCAAAAACAATCAGAGAAAATAATTGGAGGAAAAAGTGGAGATATTGAAATAACTGAATATAGAAATGGTGATGCTACCGTTAAAAATTCATAGTTAGTTTTTTTCTACTCTTTAGGAGTTACATAGCAAATGTAACTCCTATTTTATTTTTAAACTTTCCTTTTTTAATTGCCATGATATTTTAATTATTTAAATAAGTCCATTTTAACTGCTAATAAATTATAATAATTACACTTAATCTTAAAATTATTTTTAAACGTATAAAGTGTTTTTATACAAAAAGATTCTAATATGAATTGTTAATTTCCATTCAACATCTTAGCATGGACGAACAGCGAGTAGAACTAAATTCGAATTTCCATAATTGGAAAAAAGATTTAGAACAAGTAGATGACATCTTTATTATTGGCGTTAGAGTGCAATCTAGTAAACCTTTCAAAAAATATTTTAAAACATGACACAAATCATTTTTCAACAATTCGATTTCGAGTAGCTTTACTCTTACAATTAGAGTGAACCTTTGAGTTTTGAATAGAAAAAAAATAAATACCTTATCGCTAGATTTAATTAATCGAATTAAGTCGATTGCCAAAAACGACACCTCTTTAAATAAAGGAGAATTATTGTTTAAAGAAGGCGATAAGAATGAATACATTTATTTGATTGAAAAAGGAGAAGTAGCATTAGTTAAAAAAAACAACAATAAAAATGTTGAAGTAATGAACCAACACGAAGGCGAAATTGTTGGTATCGACTTAATTTTTAACGAAAAAGAGTGTGAATATACTGCTCTTGTTACCGAACCCACTAAACTTTACAAAGTTTTAATTTCTGATTTTAAAGATTTCTTGTCTCTCAACAACAATTCGTCTTTAGAATTATTAAAATACATCAGTTCATTAATTAACAAAATGGAAAACCAAGCAGTTAACGGTTAACCTTTTTGACTAAAAGCAACATCAATTACATCATTAAACAAATCTTTTAAAGCAATGCCTTCATAAGCTGCTTGCTGAGGAATAATACTTTGTGCCGACTGACCAGGAACGGTATTAATTTCGATTAAATGTGGTTCTTCATTTACAACAATGTAATCTATTCTACAAATACCCGATAAACCTAAAATTTCGTATGCTTTTTGTGTAGTTTGTTTAATCTTTCTTTCAATAACTGTAGGCAATTCGGCAGGTGTAACTTCTTTCGATTCGCCAGCATATTTGGCATTAAAATCAAAAAACTCGTTGTTAGAAATAATCTCCGTTATTGGCAATACCTTAATGCCGTTTTTTCCCTTAAAAATACCGTTGGTAAACTCCCTGCCTTGTAAAAAAGATTCAATAATGGCTTGCGAACCATGTGTTATAGCTAAGTTTATCGCATCTTTTAATTGCGAAGCTTCTTTTACTTTGGTTACTCCAAAACTACTACCTCCGTCGGCTGGTTTAACAAAACAAGGCAATCCTACTTTTGCTAAAATAGCCTGTTCGTTAATTACTTCGTTTTTTCTTACTAAAACTGCTTCTGCAACAGGAATATCAAAGTTTTTAAGGAATTGATTGCAAACAAATTTATTGAATGTAACTGTTGATGTTAACTGATTACATGTGGTGTAAGGTATAGTTAACATGTCAAAATAAGCCTGTAATTTACCATCTTCACCTGGAGTTCCGTGTATCACAATAAAAGCCAACTCAAAAGTTATTTTATTGCCTTTATGCTCTATCGAAAAATCATTACGATTTACCTCTACTTTGCCTCCATCAACAAAAGCAAACCAACCTTCTTCGTCAATTCTAACTTTTATAGGGTTATACTTTTCTCTATCAATGTGTTGAAAAACGGTTTCAGCACTTCTTAATGAAATTACTTTCTCGTGGCTGTAACCACCTTCTAACACGGCAATATTTTTTATCATTGTTTTTAAAAATTGGTAAATCAAATGTATTTAGATAATTGCATGTTCTAACTGTTCATCAAAATAAATATTCATACTCCAATGTTGATAGATTTAAGATATTCAAGTAGCTTTACAATATCATGAGCAAGGGCAAAATTATAGTTTCTGTTACCAACGATTTGGTTACCGACCAAAGGGTAAATCGTGTATGTAGCTCATTATTAGCCTTAAATTTTGAAGTGCTTTTGGTTGGAAGAAAACTCAACAACTCGCTTCCAATTAATCGAAAATACCAAACCAAACGATTTTCCTTGTTATTTAATAAGGGATTTTTGTTTTATGCCAACTACAATATTCGGTTGTTCTTTTTCTTGTTATTTTCGAAATCTACCATTCTGTGGAGTAACGATTTAGATACTTTACCTGCCAATTACCTGGTTTCCAAACTAAAAGGTGTAAAATTGGTTTACGACAGCCACGAATATTTTACTGAAGTACCCGAATTGGTAAATCGACCACGAGTACAAAAAGTTTGGCAACAAATAGAAAAGTGGATATTTCCAAAGCTAAAAAATGTAATAACCGTTAGCAATGAAATTGCAAATGCTTACCACAACAAATACCACGTAAAAAGTACTGTTATTCGAAACTTACCATTTAAAAACAAAACATTTTATAAAGTTAAAGACATTAAAAAGGAAGGTTATCATTTGGTTATTTATCAAGGTTCGGTTAATGTAAACAGAGGCATTAAACCGTTGGTTAAAGCCATGAAATTTGTTGACAAAACAAAGCTTTACATTATTGGCGATGGCGATATTTTTGATGAAATTGTTTCCATAGTTAGAACCTTAAACCTTGAAGATAAAGTAACCTTACTCGGAAAAATTCCATTTGAATTGTTGCCCCATTATACTTTCCAGGCAGATTTAGGTGTGAGTTTAGAAGAAAATGTAGGTTTAAATTACAAATACGCTTTGCCCAATAAGTTGTTCGATTACATCAACGCCGGATTGCCTGTTTTAACCTCAAACCTCCCTGAAATGGAAGCTGTTGTAAAAAAATATGAGATTGGCGAAACCATTTCTCTTGTTAATCCGAAAACAATTGCAGAAAAAATAAATGAGTTGTTTAGCAATAAAGAAAAATTGAACATTTATGCACAGAATAGTTTAAAAGCAAAAGAAGAGTTGTGTTGGGAAAACGAAGAACAAAAGCTTCAGGATTTTGTTAACGAAATTAAATAACCCAGTTTATATAAATCGAACCACTTTAAGTTGGGCTTATCTTTCTTAAATTTTTCCTCTAACTTGTTTTTGTTCTTGTTGTAGTAACTTAATATTTTAGTCTCTAACCCTACTTTCTTTGCTAAGTTGTAAAATCGATACAATTTTACAGTTTTATCTACTTTGCCCGAATTTATCAATTGATGAAGATTTTTTATTCCCTCTTTTGTTTTTTGAAGATACTCATCAACACTTTCTAAACCAATGTGGCAAAGCGGATTATTGATGTGGTGAATTACGATGTTTTTTTTCTTTAACTCAATACCAAACAACGTATCTTCATGTCCATAACCGACTAGTTTTTCATCCAATTGAATGGAAAGAAAGAGTGTTTTAGGAATCAAGAAATTATTGGTCATAAAAGAGTGATAAGGATTTCTTTCTCTTTCGGCAACTGAAATAGTTTCTCTATTTATGCCATACCACCATCTAAAAAAAAGATTCTTTTCCTTTGGAGGTTTACTCTCATAATTTCTCCCGCCATAAACCACGGTATTTGGTTTGGCATGCTTAAGGTAATTAACAATAAACTGCGATGAATTGGTTTTAGAGTCGCAATCTAAAAAAAGTAAGTATTCAAACTTGGCTTCTGTTGCTAATAAATTTCTAATTTTTGAACGACCAATATTTTGAGGTAATTCTATGTAAGTAACATTTGTAAACTTTTTCAACGATTGGTTTTTCAACTTAAATTCTTCATCAGAACCATCATCAAAACACAATATCTCAAAATCAAGTCCACAAGTTTTAGCTTGTTGTGATAAATCGGCAACAAAATTAGTTACATCAAAGTTGTATGTGGGAATTAAGATGGATAACATCTATTGGTTGTTGGCTACTTGTTACTAGTTTCTTGTTTCTGTTGAATGCTACGTTCAATTGCTTGAATAAATAGGTTAAGCTTTTTTCCTAAAACATCGACTTTTTTATGAAGTTCTTCATACAATTCTTGATTTTTTAAAGATTCGGTTTCATAAAGTGTTTCCAAATGGTCTATGGTTTCATCGTTTGATGCAATTGAAAAAGTTAGAAATCGAATATATTCAACCGTATATTTTCTTCTACCATAGCCTTCTACAATATTTGATCTAACCGATTTTGATGACCTTCTTATTTGACTTCCAACTTCGTATGTTTCAAATCTAGGAAGTTCAGTTAGTGTCATTTTATGAATAGCAATACTTATTTCTCTTGCTCTCTCCCATATCTCTAATTTCCTATAACTCATCAGAATACATTTTTTTACTAGAAACCAGCTACTAAAAACTAGCTGCCAGTATTACAAATTCTCACCACCCGCTCTTTCTCCATCTTGAGTCAAATCAGTTCTCACAGCAGCTCGTTTAAGATGCACATTAGGTGTATCTATAACAACTCCGTTTTCGCATTTTAATGTTCTTGATGGAAATTTTTCCATTAAATGAAAATCGTGAGTTGCCATTAAAATGGCTTTTCCTTTTTTACTGATGTCAACTAACAATCTCATAATTTCTTCCGAAGTTTCTGGGTCAAGGTTACCAGTTGGCTCATCGGCTAAAATTAAATCTGGTTCGTTTAACATGGCTCTTGCAATTACCACTCGTTGCTGCTCTCCGCCTGATAACTCATGAGGAAATTTAAACCCTTTTGTTGCCAAACCAACACTGGTAAGCACTTCATTAATACGTTCATCCATTTTTTGTTTATCATTCCAGCCAGTAGCTGTTAAAACAAACTTTAAATTATCAGTAACATTTCTATCGGTAAGCAATTGAAAATCTTGAAAAACGATGCCTAATTTTCTTCTCAAAAATGGAATTTTGTTGCGTTTTATAGTGTTTAAATCAAAATCGACAACTGTTGCATTTCCTTGTTTAAGCGGTAGTTCGCCATACAATGTTTTGAGTAAACTACTTTTTCCAGAACCCGTTTTTCCAATTAAATAAACAAACTCTCCTGAATCTATTCTAATGTTTACATTTTGCAATACTTGATTGTCTTGCTGAAAAATGGTTGCTGATGAAATATCTACTATCATGCTTTTTGATTTACAATACCTTAAACGTTAAACAAAGATATTATATTTTATTCCTCTTAAGGTGTTAACCTATTTTCTATTACAAAATAATTTCAACATTGCCACGTTGAAAACTTGACAGTATGATAATAGTACGATGGTTTTATCATTCTAATTTTAACCTGAATTTAAATATCCTGTTCATAGTCAAAAACAAGAAATAAGAAGTAAAAAAAATTGAATTACAAAAAAGTCATATCAATTCTTGTTTTAACGATGGTTTTTAGTGTTTCGCTAAAAGCTCAGAAAACAACCATTTACACTCACCAAAATGTTGATTATAACAGTGCGTTAGAGTTATTCGACAAAGAAAAATACAGTGCCGCTCAAGATAGATTTTCGATGGTTTACAAATCAACAACCGATAAAAAATCGGAAGTTGCTGTAAATGCTAAATATTACATGGCATTGTGTGGTTTAAACCTTTTTAATACTGATGCTGAAAATTTATTCATCGAATTTATTAACGATTATCCTGATAGTCCGAAAACCAAACAAGCTTATTATCACTTAGGAAACTACCATTTTAGAGGAAAAAAATACGAAGAAGCTATTGCTTGGTATAGCAAACTCGACCCGCTTGATTTGTCTGCTGATGATTTGGTGGAATACCGTTTTAAAATGGGCTATTCGTATTTCTGTTTAGAGCAATTCGAAAAAGCTTCAAGCTATTTATACGAAATCAAAGACAGCGACAATCAATACACCTCTCCTGCTCGATATTACTACGGACACATTGCTTATTTACAAAAAAAATACGAATCGGCATTACAAACTTTTTTGTTGTTGAATAACGACGAAAAATTTTCGCCCATCACACCTTACTACATTGCTCAAATCTATTATTTACAAGGAAAATACGACGAAGTGATTAGCTATGCTCCAGCACTATTAGATACCGCAATGCCTGCAAGAGGTCCAGAAATAGCACGTATTATTGGCGAATCGTATTACCGAACAAAAAAATACAACCAAGCTATTCCTTATCTGTTACGTTTTAACAAAGAAAAAGCGGCATTGGCAACCCGAGCAGATTATTATCAATTGGGTTATGCTTACTACAAATCCGACAGTTGCCAAATGGCAGAAGATTGGTTTAAAAAATCGGTTGGAGAAGCCGACAGCATTTCGCAAGCTGCACACTATCATTTAGCAGAATGTTACATTAAACTCAACAAAAAAGCTTACGCAAGAAGTTCGTTTAGAGAAGCTTATAAACAAGATTTTGATGATCAAATAAAGGAAGATGCCTTGTTTAACTTTGCGAAAATATCTTACGAATTATCGCTTCATCCCTTTAATGATGCTATTGTTGCTTTTGAAGAATTTATCAATACTTATCCTAATTCTACAAAACTTAACAATGCTTACGAGTATTTGGTAGCCGTTTATTACACCACAAAAAACTACGAAGCAGCTTTAAAATCGCTAGAAAACATTAAAGTTTTAGATGCCAAACTGCAAGAAGCATATCAAAAAATTGCACATTACAGAGGATTGGAACTGTTTAATAACCAAAAGTTTACTGATGCCATTACTCACTTTAACAAAAGCGACCAATACCTTATTAGCAAAAGTTTAAAAGCGGAAAATACCTACTGGAGAGCAGAATCTTATTATCGTTTAGACGACTTTCAGAAAGCAATTGGCGAATACAAAAAGTTTATTTTCGAACCAGAAGCCAGTTCGTCGAAAAACAACAACAATGCGAATTACAATTTAGGTTATTCATATTTTAAATTAAAAGAATACGAAGATGCCAAAAACTGGTTTAGAAAATACACTCAGAATGCTCCAGAAGAAAATTCGAAAGTTAAAAACGATGTGTTAAACCGTATTGGAGATTGCTTTTTTATCCAAAAACAATACAAAGGAGCTATTGAGTTTTATGATAAAGCAGCCATGATGGGCATTTATCAACCCGATTATTCGCTCTACCAAAGTGCTATTTGCAACGGAGTAATTGGCAACTACAACGATAAAATAGATTTGCTTCAAACCTTACTTGCTAAAAAAGAAAAATCACATTTATTGGACGATGCTCATTTTGAACTCGGACAAACCTATTTAATTGAGAACAACAACGAAAAAGCTCTTGCAAGTTTCAAAAAATTAATTGCCGATTATCCAAACAGTCCATACATTAGTAAAGCCAAAGTTAAAGAAGGCTTAATTTATTACAACAAAAAACAAGATAGCGAAGCCTTAATTGTGTTTAAACAAGTGGTGGCAACCTATCCTGGAACCGACGAATCGAAAGAATCGTTAGAAAAAATTAAAAAGATCTACATTGACAAAGGTGATTTAGCTACTTACGAATCTTACTTAGGCTCTATTGGAAATGCTGACGAATCTGCTCTAATTTTAGATGCCGATTATTATGAAGTTGCCGAAAACAGCTACATGGAAGGCAATTGCGACAAAGCAGTTGGTGATTTTACTCGTTACTTAGAAAAATACCCAAACGGAACTTATGTGTTGAATGCCCATTTCTATAAGGCTGTTTGCGAACAAAAAGCAGGATTTAACAACGAAGCTTTGCTCGATTACAATAAAGTTATAGCTCAGCCAAAAAATAAATTTACCGAACTTGCTTTGTTAAATGCTGCTAAAATAAATACCGAATTAGGCAATAATGAAGCTGCTCTTAACAACTACAACCAATTAGAGTACCTTGCAGATGTACCTACCAATGTGTTTAAGGCTCAAAGCGAACAAATGCGTTTAAGTTTTCAGTTAAACAATATTGATAATACAATAAAATATTGTGAAATTGTACTAAATAAAAATACCGAAGATGCTAAACTAATTGCCGAAGCTCACTTAATTTATGGTAAATGTTTAATGGCTAAAGATGATTACAACTTGGCGTTAAAAGAATTTAAAACAGCATCTAGCTCGACAACTATTTTTGGAGCTGAAGCTAAATACAATGTAGCCTACATTCTACATTTACGTGGCGAATACGACAACTGCGAAACCGAAGTATTTAGCTTAATTAAGAAATTTGCAGCTTACGATTATTGGATGGGAAAATCGTTGATTTTACTAAGCGATAACTATGTAGCTAAAGATGATTTGTTTCAAGCAAAAGTTACCTTAAAATCGGTTATCGACAACAGTAAACACACTGATTTGGTTGCTACTGCAAAAGACAAACTAAAAATAATTGAAGAACAAGAAGCTGCAAAAAGAGTGGTTGCCCCAACTGAAGAATTGGACATTAATTTAGGCGATGATTTAGATGTAGATAAATTGTTTGCAGAACCCGAAAAAGCAGTTGAAGAAACTTTACCAACACCCCAAGAGCCCGAACAAAAAGAAGAAGAGTAACATGATAAAAAACAACTTTCATATCTTGCTTTCGTTAACCTTTTCGCTAATTGGTTTACACTCTTCATTTGCACAAAAGTTAGATACCACTACCATTGTAACCGTTAAACCTTACGACCCTGTTTTGTCTGACGCCTTTAAATTAAAAGACAATCCAAGTATACAAGATACCGACAAAGTAATTCCAACTTTAAATTACACTTTCATCAACAAACAAGTTCCAGTCGATTTTGTGGTAGAACCTATTTTACCTGCAAAAATTAAAGGTGAACCATTGGTAAAATTATATCATGGATATGCCAAAGCTGGTTTCGGTTCACAAAGCACTCCTTTAGCTGAATTGTATTTTAACTCTACACGTTCAAAAGATTATTCGTTTGGTTTTTATGGAAAACACCTCAGTTCAAAAGGTATTTCAAATATCGATTATAGTGGCTATAGCGACAATCATTTGAGTTTATTTGGCAAACGATTTTTAAAAGAGTTTACCCTCTACAGTAAAGTAAATCTTGATAGAAATGTGGTGCATTATTATGGTTTCCCAGAAGCTACCCGACCAGAAATTTCAAGTCAAAAAGACATTCGTCAGCGATTAACCAAAATATCTGCTAATGCAGGTTTAACTCGAAATTTTACTGATTCAGCACAATTCGATTACCATTTCGATATGAATTACCACAACATTACTGACTTATACAAAGCAGAAGAAAACAACTTTAAGGTTGATGGTAGTTTTAGCAAATACCACAAAAGAGAATTGTATGCCATTGGCACCGAAGTAAACTACAACAACCTTAATAATATCAGCAATTTAGGTCATAATTTAGTTGTTGGATTGCGTCCACAAATTAGCACTACCGCTAAAAATTGGCAATTTAAAGTGGGTTTAGGTTTGTTTGTTAACCAAATGAACAACGAATCGAAATTCCATTTTTATCCCGAAGCTGAATTTAAATACAATGTAATGGAAAACATTATTATTCCTTATGTTGGAATAAAAGGAGGCATTTTGGCAAACAACCTCAACTCATATTTTTACGAAAATCCGTTCATCAACACTCAAACACTTGCAGTTGCCAACACCAACCAAAAATACAACATTTACATTGGTATTAGAGGAAGTTTGAGCAAACACCTTACTTTTAACACCAGTTTTAGCAAACAAAAATTAGAAACCACTCCGTTTTATACCAAAGACTTTAGCAATGTGCTACAAAACCAGTTTACAGTAATTTACGACACCATGGGCGTAAACCAAATAAGTGGTGAATTGGCTTACCAAAAACTGGAAAAACTCAAATTGATATTACGTGGCGACTATTATCAATATTCTCCCAAAAACGAGCTAAAAGCTTGGCACAAACCCGATATGAAAATTAGTTTATCAGGTATTTACGACCTTGGCGACAAAATTATTGTTCGTGCCGATTTCTTTTTCATCAACAAACAATATGCTCAGAGTTTCGAAACCATTGCAGATGCAAATGGAGTGTTGGTAACAACCGAAAAAGCAAAAGAGCTAAAAGGTATTTTTGATGCCAACCTTGGTTTAGAATACCGCTACACTAAAAAGCTATCGGCATTTATCAACTTCAACAACATTGGTGCTGTACGTTACCAACGCTGGGAAGATTACCCTACGCAACGTTTTAATTTCTTGGGTGGGTTAACATATTCTTTTTAACGAATATGAATATTTTGTTTATATTTACTACTATCTAAATTAAATAAGAAAACCTATTAAAGATGACAGCTGTTGCAGGAATACTAAACAAACAAGGGGTTGCTATTGCAGCAGATAGTGCTGTAACTGTCAGTGGACTACAAAATAGAAAAGTATATAATTCTGCAAATAAAATCTTTACTCTTTCAAAATTTCACCCAGTAGGAATTGCTATATATAACAACGCTCAATTTATGGGAATTCCATGGGAAATTTTGATAAAAGAATATAGAAAATTCCTAGGCAACAAAAGTTTTTCAAAACTATCAGAGTATAAAGATAGTTTCTTTGAATGGCTGAGCGATAATAACTACTTTATTATCGAGAATAATAATGATTTCCTATTCTCGGATTTACTGTCATTTTTACAAGTAATATTAAATGAAGCATTAAAGAAGAATAATGGAAATAAAGAAAATCTTGAGGATGAACTTCTGAAACTTCTTAATACCTATGTTAAATCTGAAATTCCTAAACATAGCAAAATTGAAAGTCTAAAAAATCTAAATAAGAAAAATACAGAGGCATTAATTAAAACATTTATACCAAATATTATCAATATACTTTATCAAAACACTTTAGTTTCCTTTAAGAAAGAAAAAATTGAACCTCTTTTAATAGAAGCATATTACGCTTATATAACACACGATCAGTTCATTCAATATACTGGTTTAATTTTTACTGGATATGGTGAAACAGAATTATTCCCACAATTACTACCAGTAAATGTTTCGATTGTTATTGATGGAAAGTTAAGATATAATATTGACCAAAATAAAACTGCAACTATTAACAATAAACAAAATGCTTGTATAAGACCCTTTGCTCAAACTGACGTAATTGACACAATATTACAGGGTGTGAGTCCTGAGCTAAACAACCTTTCTGCAATTGTTTTTGGGGACTTCATAAAAAGTTTTATTGAGGAGATAAAATCAATACATGGTATGCCTCAAATTGTTCAAAAGCATCTCAATACATTAAATACTAATGAATATGTGAAGAAGTATCAAATACAATTTAATAATATTGTAAGTCAAAAATACGTAAATCCTCTAATGGGTGCTGTTTCTCAGTTATCAAAAGAAGATCTTGCTGAAATGGCTGAAAGTTTAGTTTATCTTACTTATTTAAAGAGAAGATTCACGATGGCTGAGGAAAGTGTAGGTGGTCCTGTCGATATAGCCGTCATTACTAAAGGAGATGGTTTTATTTGGATTAAAAGAAAACACTATTTTAATCCTGAATTAAATCAACCTTTTTTTCAAAAATATTTCTAACTTTGCATTATGTTAACTCTTTTAACAGATTATAGCTCAAACTCAATGTTTGAAGATAATTCAACTCAAATCATCCTTGACTTGAGTTGTATCGAAACTCCTACGGAGAAGCCACAAAAACATATTGATATTACGAAAGCCTCAATTGAAGATTTAAGTTCTTTGATTGTTAAAGACATGATCTCTTCTGTCAAAAAGGATCTAGCAAAGATTGTTTCAAAGAGTAAAAAATAATCTCTTTTAGTTTTTAGCATTCTTTGTTTATTAATAAAACTTAGATTTTTTTTAAATCTAATAAAATTGTCATATGAAACCCGACATCTCCTCCCAAGAAGACATTAAATTATTGGTTGATACTTTTTACAACAAAGTACAAACAAACGCCACGTTGGGTTATATATTTAACGATGTGGCAAAACTCAATTGGGATGAGCATTTACCAAAAATGTATTCGTTTTGGGGCAGTTTGCTTTTGCAAGAACATTCTTATCAGGGCAACCCCATGCAAATACATGTAGAATTGAGCAAAATAACAACCATGAGTTCCGTAGAGTTCTCCGAATGGATAAATCTATTTTACCAAACCGTTGACGAATTGTTTGAAGGTGAAATTGCCTCTGAAGCAAAAATAAGAGCAGCAAACATTGCTCGTTTAATGCAACATCGAATTGAAATAATCAAGTAAATTTGTTTCATGGCAATTCGTTGGGAAATAAAAGAAAAAGCTAATGCAGAAGCAATAAAAAAACTTTCGCAGGAATTAAACGACCTTAACGAAACACTTACCAACATACTGCTTCAACGTGGCATTACCAATTTAGAAGAAGCCAAAACATTTTTTCGTCCTGAT
Source organism: Flavobacteriales bacterium (assembly GCA_015075325.1). Taxonomy (GTDB): domain Bacteria; phylum Bacteroidota; class Bacteroidia; order Flavobacteriales_E; family Vicingaceae; genus Vicingus. The sequence continues at coordinate 229,309 of JABTUP010000002.1, forward strand.
TTAACTAATACACACCATCCTTTTTTAATGAAGGACATGGACAAAGCAGTTGAAAGACTCGATGATGCCATAAAAAACAACGAAAAAATTCTAATTTTTGGCGATTACGATGTTGATGGAACCACTTCAGTAGCTTTGGTTTATTCCTATTTATCCAACTATTATCCCAACATGGGTTATTACATTCCAGATAGATACAGCGAAGGTTACGGAATTTCGTATCAAGGAATTGACTTTGCAGCAGAAAACAATTATCAGTTAATTATTGCATTAGACTGCGGAATTAAAGCCATAGACAAAGTAAATTACGCCAACCAAAAAGGAGTTGATTTTATCATTTGCGACCACCACCAACCTGGAGATGAAATACCGAATGCCGTTGCTGTTTTAGACCCAAAAAGAATCGATTGCGATTATCCATACAAAGAACTTTCGGGGTGTGGTGTTGGATTTAAACTAATGCAAGCTTGGAGTATTAAAAACAAAAAAGACAACCACCTACTTTTAAGCTACTTGGATTTATTGGCAATAAGCATTTGTGCTGATATAGTTCCGATTACTGATGAAAATAGAGTTTTTGTTCATTTCGGTTTAAAAGAAATCAACGAAAACCCTCGTGCTGGAATAAAAGCCATGATTGATGTTGCTGGATTAAAAAAAGAACTTACCGTAATGGATGTTGTTTTTACTATTGCTCCACGAATTAATGCCGCAGGACGATTAGAAACCGGCAATAAAGCTGTTGAATTACTAATTGCTCCAACTACGGAGTTAGCAGAAATAGCAGGCAAATCGATAAACATACTGAACACCGACAGAAAAGACATTGACAAACTCATTACACAAGAAGCGTTACAGCTGATTGAGGAAGATGCGTTTTTTCAAGAAAAAATAACAACGGTAGTTTTTAAAAACGATTGGCACAAAGGTGTAATTGGTATTGTTGCCTCGCGATTGATTGAAACGCATTACCGACCAACGGTGGTTTTAACCGAATCTAACGGAAAGGCAACTGGTTCGGCACGTTCGGTTAAAGATTTTGATTTGTACCAAGCCATTGATGCTTGTAGCGATTTGTTAGAACAATTTGGCGGTCATAAATACGCTGCAGGATTAACACTAAAATTAGAAAATATTGAAGCCTTTTCGGAACGATTTAATGAAGTGGTTCGCCAACAAATTAAACCAGAAATGCTGATTCCTCAAATTTCAATTGATGATGAACTCATGCTCCATGAAATTAATCAAAAATTTGTGCGTGTATTAAACCAGTTTGCCCCCTTTGGCCCTGGAAATATGAAACCCGTTTTTGTTTCACATTTAGTATTTTGTGAAGAAAACATTTACACCGTTGGCGATAATCATTTAAAAATGACTGTTTTTCAGGAAAATAATCCAAGCAAAAAATTCGCTTGTATAGGTTTTAACTTAGGGAATTTTGTTAACCAGCTTGCTCCAGGAGTTCCTTTTAGCATTGCATACACTATTGAAGAAAATACGTGGAACAACTCCACTACCATTCAGCTAAACATAAAAGATATTCGGTTGGAAGACTAGGGTTGAAAGACCGATGTTCGAAGTCAGAGGCTAGAAGATTGACCCTAAAAACTTTTTGGGGGCGAACTGAAAACGGTGAACTAATGACTGTAAACTAAATTTTATTCATTCGTGGCAATAAAATAGAAGAAACCAAACCTGCAAGAACTAGCATTATGGTTTGTCCTGTCCAAACCACCCACCCAAAAGCATAACCTTGGCTTTGTGTAACTCCATACAACGCTAAAACCCCTGCAATAGCTAACGGATAAGCACCAATACCACCATTGGTTACTGTAACAGCTATTCCACCCATAACGAAAGCTGTAACAACTCCTGTAAATGGAACATTTTCGACAGATGACAAACTGAAAAAAGTAACATAAAACATGGCTAAATATAAAACCCAAATAAACAATGTATGAGCAATGTACAACCATTTATCTTTCATGGTAAGAATGGTTTTTAAGCCTTCGTATATTCCCAGTAAAAATTCACGAACTTTTATTGCAAATTTGTTTCTAGAGCGTTTTAAAATAAGTATGCCAACTATTCCCAAAAACGCCAAAACAAGTAAATATGTAATGAGTTTTAGTGGAGAGAATTTTTCGGCTAAGCCAATTTCAACTGCGTAGTTGGTAAGTGTTTCTAACTGAATAATAAAAACAAAGAAAATACAAGAACCTAAAATAATTAAATCGGCAACACGTTCGGCAATTACTGTTCCTACTAATTTATTAAACGGTATATTTTCGTATTTCGCCATCAATCCGCAACGCATAATTTCGCCACTTCGGGGAATTCCCATGTTAGCAAAATAGCCAATCATAACGGTATGGTAGCTATTCCAAAATTGAGGTGTATAACCCATTTCTTTTAATGGATACCTCCAACGCCATGCTCTACTCATGTGGCTAATTAACCCTATAAATACCGAAAGGAAAATATAAAGATAATTCATTTCCTTAAAGGCCGATTTGATATCGGAAATATCTTCTGGAGTAAGATCTTTGTAAACCAACCAAATTAATAACACTCCTAAAGCTAATGGAATTACTATTTTTAGGAATGGAATTAGAAATTTTTTCAAAATGGGGTTTTATTTTAATCGATTGGTATTTTCGTCGGGAAAGATAAGTGTTGGCTTAAAGGTTTTAGCCTCTTCAAAATCTAAAATACAGTAGCAAATTATTATAATGATATCATTTACAGCAACTCTTCGTGCTGCAGGTCCGTTCAAGCAAATTTCTCCTGAACCTCTTTTACCTTTAATTACATAAGTTTCTAATCGTTCTCCATTGTTAATGTTTACAATTTGAACTTTTTCTCCTTCAATAATATTTGAAGCTTCCATCAAATCTTCATCAATGGTAATGCTGCCAATATAATTTAAGTCGGCCTCAGTAACTCTTACTCTGTGTATTTTCGATTTTAAAACGTGTACCTGCATATTGGCAGCAAAATTAATTAAATATACCGCAAAAATATAAGTTTAATTAAAAAGTTGGTTTTTTGATTGCGGCATAACTCCAACTAATCAGACACGCTAAGGTGTGCTAGTTACGTTGGAGTATATTGTTAAATTATCTATCAACCTAACTTTTCCAATAATTACCGTAACAAAAGCAACACAATAATTGGTTTCATTCCATTCTTTTATTGGTTGTAGTGTTGTTCCATCAGCAAACTCAATGTATTCTAAATTCATTTTTTCCTGTTCAACCGCAGTTTTAAACATTTTTTTAGCCTGTTCGATTGTACTGGTTTTTTGGTTGTTTTTAATTTGAATTAATGAACGGTAAATAATGGCAGCACGATTTCGTTCTTCAGCAGTTAGCCTTTCGTTTCTCGAACTCATGGCTAACCCATTATTTTCGCGTAAAATAGGACAACCAATTATTTCTGTTGACAAGCCAAGTTGTTTGGTTAAATCTTTAACTATTGCCAATTGTTGAAAATCTTTTTCGCCAAAAAAAGCATACGTGGGTTGTATTATATCAAAAAATCGTTCAATAACATTGGCAACTCCATTAAAATGACCTGGGCGGTGTTCGCCTTCCATTACAGTGGCTAATGTTCCAAAATCATAATTTTTGTATTGTTTTGTTGGGTACATTTCGTTAACCGATGGTAAAAACAATACGTCACAGGCAACATCTTCTAACAATTGAATATCTCTTTCAATGGTTCTTGGGTAATTTTCTAAATCTTCTGGTTTGTTAAATTGAATAGGATTTACAAAAATGCTACAAATGGTTAGTTCTGCTTTGTTTTTCGACTGATTGATTAACGACAAATGACCTTGATGTAATGCACCCATAGTAGGAACAAAACCAATTGTTTTATGCTTGTTTTGAAACAAAAACTGCTTTAATTCATTAACGCTTTTAAAAACAAGCATAACATTTTTTTAATTTGGGGCTGCAAAATAAATAATTTATTTGGCTAAACTACCATAATGTTAATTGTTTCGACAAATAAAACTATCAGCAATACAAACAATATTTCGCTTCATCAAGTAGATTTAAGTATTAGATGTAATAAGGGGAATTTATTAAAAAAAACCTTGAAATTATGGATTTTCAACCTCTTTAAAAGACTGCTTATTAATATTTAAGCAATATTTAAGCACAATTGAACTCGAAAGCAGAATTTCATGTTTATTAAAATTTATTGTGTTCATAGAGCCAAGACTAAAAGACTTGTTTATTTTGTAGAACACCGTACCATTTAGTAGTAGAGAAAATGAACTCACTCTAATTCTTTCATAATCTTTGATATCGCCAAAAAGAGTAGATTTCGTTGATATGTAATTTCCTCTTAAAATTCCATTTATATAACCAACGCCACCTTCCATTTGAATGAATATACGATTAGCTATTCTTTGTTCAAATCCATAAGTTAACCCATATTCTGCAATTTCTTCAAAAGGTTCCGCATGAGAAAATAATACTAATGATTCCTTTAATACTTCCTTTGATTTAACATATCTTACAGCATAAATATTTTTTTTATACTGAAACGATACATTAGAATAATACATTGGAAACCCAATAGAACTTGCTCCAAGTCCTATTGAGATGTTCAATTTTTTTGTTTGTAATAAATCTACTTCATTATTTATTTTCTCTGGTTTAGTAACTTGAGAAAACAATCCACTTAAATTACAAAGCAACAGTAATATGAGAAAATAGAAACTTTTCATTTTTAACTTAATAGATACACACTAACAATACAAACAATATTTCGCTTCATCATCATGTTCAAAAACCAATTCGGGGTTGGCAATATCAGTTAAAATTTGAAATAGCAATTCCTCAAATTCTGCTAAAATAGCGTTGGTAATAAATTCGCTTTTATTAATAAACAATGGCATAAAACCGTTGCTCGGCTTACGAAGTGAAACAATACCTGATGTTATAGCTACATTTTCTAGTTGATGTTCTTTCGCATACAAATAAGCGTAAAACAATACTTGAAAAGCTTTTGGTTTTTCTAATACCTCAGCAACTGTATCAATTTTTAAATCTTTAGCGTCAACACTACCCGTTTTGTAATCTACAATTCGAAGTTGGTTATTTATCACATCAATTCTATCGGCTTTACCTTTTAAAAACACCTTGTTATCATTTACTATTACATCAACACCAAGCTGTTTTTCAAGCATTTTAATTTGCAGTTCGGTTTTGGTATCTTTTAGTAATTTAATTTCCTGATTTAGAAAATTATCGATGTAGTTTAACGCCATTTTAAAAGTAATCAGGTTTTTGCCCGATTGCAATTCTCTTTCGCTAAACTTTTGCTCAATAAAAGCTGCCTTTGTAAGTTCTTCAATCTGACTTTTCATTTTACTCACGTCGTGCGAAGTAACCAGTAAATGGTTTGTTGCAAATGGTTTGTACAACTCTTCCAACACATTGTGTATTACAGTTCCAAAAGTGCTGCTTTCAACGGTTTCTTCTACCTCATCTACTTCATTTATTCGTAATACGTATTTGTTGTAAAAATCTAACGAACAGTTCATAAACGTATTTAACGCCGATGGAGAAACTCCTCCCTGAAAAAATTCGTTGATTTTTGCATTTACTTTTTCCGATTTCGCAATTTTATTTGCAACAGGTTTTTCTGTTAAAGTTGGGTAAGTTATTATTTTATGATTTATTTCGATATTAGAAAAATGTACCAATTCGTTTTCCAACTGAGTTACAAAACGGCTTTTTTCTCCGCTACCAAACTCATTGGTTTCGGTATTATACAAAATAAATACGTTTTCGGCATTTTGTATTAATCGATAGAAATGGTAGGCATAAACAGCATCTTTTTCGATGTGTGTGGGCAATTTAAATTCTCGTTTAACATCAAACGGAATAAAGGAATTGAAGGTTTTACCTGCAGGCAATACTCCTTCGTTTATCGAAAGCATGACCACATTTTTAAAATCGATGTTACGGGTTTCTAACATTCCCATAACTTGAAGGCCTTGTAGTGGTTCTCCATAAAGTTCAATGGATAAGTTAGCGAGTAATTGTCGGTAAATTGTAACAAAGGTTTTTACTCCGTCAATTACAGGATAAGTATTTTGTAAAAGTTTAATCTGATTAAATAATTTGGAAAAATGGAATAAATATTCCAACTCCATTTTTGATGTAACGGCAGAAGTTTCTTTTGCAGTAAAGTATTTTTTTCCAGCATCAATAAATGCTAATGATTGCTCCAGAGATTGGTTAATGTCAAATGTTTCGTGAAGTTTAAAAGGCAACCTATTGTTGAGGTATTCCAATTTTTCTTTATTGATAAAAACCCAATTGTGTTTAACGATGTGTTGCAGCACCTCATTAATACATTCCTCGCCAAAAATGAGTTGGCTAATGGGCAATTTCAACAACTTGGTAATGTCTTTATAATGATACGTTAATTGTTTTCCTTTTCCAAAACGGTTGGCATTAAGCAATAGGTTAAAGTAAATTTCAAAAAAATTGCTCAACGGAGCATTTTTTATGGGATAACCCATGGTTACATTTATGCTGCTTATATCGGTTGGAATAGATTCAAGAACTGGAACCAAAATGTTTTCTTCGGCCAAAACCACTGCCGTATCTTTATAATTGTTTTCGCTTTTAAGCTGATTAAAAATGGTAGACAAATACTTTGCCTGACCAATGTTTTGAGGAATACCAATGATGTTGATTTGTTTTTTTTCTGTTTTAAATTTATCCGAAACCCACTGAAATGGATAGAAAACAGTTTTCTGTTTAAATGCCCTTAAAAACAAACCACTCTCTTGCATTTCATCATTTAAATAATATTCATCGGCATCCCAAAGTATTTCTGCTTTGTTGTGGTTTTTTAGTAGCGTAATAATGGTTTCTTCGGCAAGTGTAAGTGCATTAAAACCAACAAAAATTACTTTTTCCCACTTGATGTTTGCTTGTATAAATTCCGTTGGATTTGCTGCTAATTTTTCGGCAACAATCCGAAATGCTTTACCCTGATAGGCAAAATTATTTTTAATTAAATGTTCGTGAAAAGCTTGATACAAAGCACCCATTTGTTTCCAAAAAGCCAGGTAGTTTTGCTGTATGGTGGTCAATTCTCCATCGCCCAAATTCCAAACTTCAATTGCACGCACATTGTTCATGGTGGTAAAAAACGAATTGGTTGGAATAAGATATCGATCAATTTCATTAAAATCGTGCAGTAGAATCTGTCCCCACTTACTAAATTCTTCAAACGATTCGGGATTTGGAGTTATCTTCTGATATACCTCGAACAACTCAAACAATTGGGTTAAATTATCTATTACTTGCGTATTTGATAATTTCTCTATCAAATCTTCGGCTCCCATAATTGGTGGAAGCCAAATGGGTTTGTCAATAAGCTTGCTCAACTCTTGTTTTAAAAACAAACCAGCCCGTTTGTTTGGCAACACTATACAACAATTGCTTAAGCTATTGCCATAAGTTTGTATAAGATGCTCGGCTGTTTTTGCTAAAAAAGTGGTCAAAATATGGTTTTTAGTGTTTGTTAATAGAAGTTAGGCAAAGGCGTAAGGCGTAAGGCATAAGGGGTTAGAGGTAATTTTCAAATCTTCAAATTATTACATTTTCACCTCTAATTTAAAACCAACACCGTGAATGTTGATGATTTGAATGTGCTCATCTTCTGCAAGGTATTTACGAATTTTAGAAATGAATACATCCATGCTTCTGCCGCTAAAATAATCGTCGTTGCCCCAAATGTTTTTTAAAATTTGTTCACGAGAAGCGATATCATTCATGTTTTCACACAAAAAAGTGAGTATGCGAGTTTCTTTTTTAGTCAATTTTTGTTCAACATTGCCTAGTTTTAAAACTTGGTTTTTTATGTCGAAATGATATTTTCCAATATCGTATGAAAAAACTACCTCTTCTTCTTTTTCAGTAATTAATTTACTTCTTTTTAAAATAGCATTGATTCTTAAAACCAACTCTTGAAAATCGAAAGGTTTGGTAATGTAATCGTCGGCTCCAACAGTAAACCCTTTTACCTTATCCATTTGCATGGTTTTAGCTGTTAAAAACACAATTGGAATGTCTTTATTTAATTCTCTAATGGTTTCTGCAACAGTAAATCCGTCTTTTTTTGGCATCATTACGTCGAGCAAACACAAATCAAAAGGGTTGTTTGCAAATGCTTTTAATGCTTCTTCTCCATTTGGACAAAGTGTTACATCAAATCCGTTTGATTTTAAGTTATCTTGAACCACAAAGCCTAGATTGTTATCGTCTTCAGCCAAAAGGATGTGTATTTTCTTTTCTTGCATGGTGTTATGTGTTAAATGGGAGTTTTACAATAAACGTAGTTCCCTCGTTTTCTTTACTTATTAACTTAATTTTACCGTTGTATGCCTCCACAATGGTTTTAATGTAATTTAATCCTAAACCAAATCCTTTTACATTATGCACATTTCCTGTTGGAACGCGGTAAAATTTTTCAAAAATATGTTTCTGATGTTCTTTAGGAATACCTATTCCGTTATCTTTTACTGTAATTTCAATTCCTGAAAAATAATTTTCAGTTGAAATTTCAATGCGTGGATTATTCGGTGAATATTTAATTGCATTGTCGATTAGGTTATATAAAATATTGGAAATATGTACTTTATCGCCAATTAGTTGTGTTTTTTTAGCTCCCAAATAAGTAGTTATTTTTCCTTCTTGATGCTCAATGATTACTTCAAAACTTTTTACCGATTCATTAATAAGCTCATGAATATCAATAGGTTCGTTTTCAAGTTTTAGCTTATCAATTTCAAGTGTTGCCAGTTGCAATACTTTATCTACCTGATTTTTTAATCGATTATTCTCGTCTTTAATAATGTTTGCGTAATTTTTTAATCGTTCTGGTTCGTTTACAATGTTTGGCTGCATCAACACCTCTGCCGATAATGAAATGGTTGAAATTGGGGTTTTAAATTCGTGCGTTATGTTATTGATAAAATCGTTTTTAATCTCCGACAATCGCTTTTGTTTAAGAATAACATTTATGGTGTAAGCAAAGAAAATAACAATGATTAAAATAATTGAGGATGAGAATACCCAAATCCCCATTTCATTCATAATATAAGTTCGTTTGGAAGGAAAATAAACACCGAAATAATGTCCGTCTCTGTCCCATTTCATTTCTTGCGATTGCGATTGCAATTCGTTTTTATCCTCTTTATCGATAGCAACATAATCATCAAAAACAATGGAATCGGTAAAACAGTCGTAAATAACATATTCAAAATCGATATTGATATTTCGTGCATTAAATTCCTTTTTTAATAATGTTTTCAGCAAAAAGGGGTGAACGGTATCGTTTATAAAAGCAATATAATAATTAGAGCTCATTTGTTTAACCGGATTAACTATTTCCGATTCATCTTTATTCATCTTCAATAATTTCCTGCTCACATTTCGAAGAGCGAAATGCACCTGTTCGTTAAACTGCTTTTCTTCAAGATTATAGGCGTTTTTTACCCAAAAATATTGCGTAGCAATAATGCCCACCAACGAAACGGTTGCTAAAAAAATTATGGTTCTAATAGATGCTCTGTTCATTGTTGCATAAAATTAATAATTGTAAAGATATGTTTAGGGCAAGTTGTAGTTTTTATTATTTTTGAGGCTGTAAAATTTAGTCAACAGTAAACAAAACACAAAAAATATGAAAGCATACGTATTTCCAGGTCAGGGTTCGCAATTTGTAGGAATGGGAAAAGACCTTTATGATAATTCACCTCTTGCAAAAGAATTGTTTGAAAAAGCAAATGAAATTCTAGGATTCCGTATTACAGATATTATGTTTTCAGGAACTGATGAAGAATTAAAACAAACCAAAGTAACACAACCTGCTATTTTCTTACACTCTGTTATTCTTGCCAAAACTTTAGGTAACGATTTTAAACCCGAAGCTGTTGCTGGCCACTCGTTAGGAGAATTTTCGGCATTGGTAGCAAATGGCGTATTAAACTTTGAAGACGGATTGCGTTTGGTTTCTCAACGTGCTTTAGCTATGCAAAAAGCCTGTGAAGCAGTGCCAAGTACTATGGCTGCTATTTTAGGAATTGATGATGAAATAGTAGAAAAAATATGTGCTGAAGTAGATGGCGTTGTTGTTCCTGCTAACTACAACTGTCCTGGTCAGTTGGTTATTTCTGGAAGTATTGATGCCGTAAATATGGCTTGCGAAAAATTAAAAGAAGCTGGAGCAAAACGTGCATTAGTGTTGCCTGTTGGCGGAGCTTTTCATTCGCCTTTAATGGCTCCTTCAAAAGAAGAATTAGCAAAAGCAATTCATGCAACAACATTTAACCAACCAACTTGTGCTGTGTATCAAAATGTAAATGCTTTGCCTATTACTAATGCTGAAGAGATTAAAATCAATCTTATTGAACAACTTACCGCCCCTGTTAAATGGACACAAATCATGAACAATATGTTGGCTGATGGCGTAAATTCTGTGACAGAAGTTGGTCCTGGAAAGGTGCTTCAAGGTTTATTCAAAAAAGTAGATAGAGATTTGGAAACTTTTAGTGCTTAAAATCACTTTCCTTCTTCTACCCTAACTCCATCTTTGTAAACTACAATCTGTTTGATTTTACCAGCTTGCTTGGCGTAATATGTCCATGTTCCGTGTGGTTGTCCGTTTTTAAAGTTTTTTACACTTTCTAATGGTCCTTCGGGATACCACGATGTTACCACTCCTTCTTGACGACCATTTACTAAGGTTTGTTCATACATTTTTTTCCCATCATCGTAATAGTAAGTCCATTTTCCGTGCTGAACATTATCTAAATAATTGCCTTCTTCTTTTGGTTTTCCATTTTCAAACCATTCAAAGTATGGTCCTTCCAACACAGACAACTCTTCTGTCCGTAATACTTCTGCATATTTTTTAGCATCTTGTCTAAAATAGTCTTTCTTTTCTACGGTTTTAATCACATAGGTTCTCATTAATTCTTGATTTCCATTGTCGAACCAATGTTTCCAAGTTCCATCTTTCAATCCATTTTTATAAAAACCCTCGTAGTCTTTCTGCCCATTTTCGAACCAACCCTCCCATTTGCCGTTCATTAATCCTTGACTAAAATTACCAACGTCTTTTTTCTTTCCGCTATCGTACCACGAAAACCATTCGCCTTCTTCTTTTCCAGCTTTAAAACTTCCTTTTATAACCAACACTTCTTCTTCGCTGTTGGTTCTCCATTCACCTTCTTTCAAATCGTCAGTATAGCTTCCTTCTTTCCATACTTTTCCATTGGGATACCAATACGTCCAAAATCCATTTTTTTTATCGTTTTTGTAAGTTCCTTCGTAATCTTTTTTGCCGCTGGTTTTGTTATAAAATGTCCACATTCCATCACGTAAACCCATGTTAAAACTTCCTACAATATCTTTTTGTCCGTTATCATGAAGAAAAATCCATTCGCCATGTTTTTCACCATTAACATATTTGCCTTCTACGCTCAACTGCTCGTTGGCAAACCATTCTAAAAAAGGTCCATTTTCTTTACCATCAGTATAAGTTACTTGTTTTAATTTTTTTCCATCTGGATACCAATAGTTCCATAATTGGTCGTTTTTTCCATTTTTTACATTTCCTTCTAAGCGTTTATTGCCATTATCCCAAAAATAAACCCACTTGCCTACCATCATACCGTTTTCGTAGTTGCCTTCCGAAAGTTTTACCATGTTATCGTTGTGCTCCACCCACAAACCTGTTCTTTTTCCACCAAGGTATTTCCCTTTTACTTTAATTTTTCCCGAAGGGGTTACTTCGGTGTATTCTCCTTTTCCATCTTTAATTAATTGTTTGCCTTTTTCATCGTAGTATTCTAATAGTTTTGCATCGTTATTCGAAAACTCTCTAACACTTTTAAGTTGTTTGTTGGGATAATAATTTTTCCAAATACCTATGCGTTCATCTTTTAAGAAATGTCCTTCTTCTTTTACGCTGCCATCTTCGTAATAGTATGTCCAAAGGCTATCGTTGTAACCATTTTTGTTGTAACCAACCAGTTCTAGTTGTCCGTTGGCGTACCACATTTTGCAAATACCTTCTTTTTTTCCTCTTATAAAAGTTCCTTCTTCCTTTTTCTTGCCTGTCTCGTCATAGTTCACATATAACCCGTTGTAATCGCCATCTTTGTAGGTTACCTCTTGTTGAATAACACCTTCTTTGCTCCAAAATGTCCATTTTCCTTGCTCTAATCCGTCTTTAACAACGCCTTCAGCTTTTTTGTTGCCGTTGGTCCAGTTGTAGGTATGTAGTTGTGCGTTTGCTGTAAAACCGAAGGTTAAGAGCATTACTATGATAAAAAGAATTTTCATCGGAAAAGGTTTTATTATATAACTTATTTATTACAAAGATATTTTGAATACAGTAAAAAGAAAGCCCTTCGTTTATTTAATATCAACAGTTTGTTGTGGAGCAACCCGATTTATTCAGTTTCTAACATTTTTATTAATTTGTGGAACTCGTGATTGAAGAATGTTTTGCTCTAATCATTTCAATATCGTTGTAATTTCTAACAATGTATTTTTCGGTTGCTTTAAAGTTATCAAATAGTAGCTGTTGCTTTTCGCTCAACATTTCATTATGAAATTTACATTCCATTAATACTTTATTTTGAGATATAAAATCCAATTCGATAGTGTTTTCATAAATGTAACTTAAGCTCATGTGTTTTAATCGAAGAAAGGCGTAGTTTTCAAACAAAGCTCCCCAATCTCGTTCTCCTGTATAAAAAGTTCTAATTCCTGTATCGCAACAATATATTTTTTTGGGAGAAACCAATTGTTCGTTTAGTTTCCCAAATCTAGTAACCGGGCTAACAATAAAAGTATCGCAAAACATATCAAAATAGCGTTTTGAAGTTTCGGTTGAAATACCCAATACTTTAGCAACTTTGTTGATGCTCATGGTTTTACCACTTCGTTCCATCAACAATAAAAAATATTCTTTTAATTGCTGTGTTTGCCTAATACCATTTATAGCTGCAATATCTTTATAAATTATATTATCCATTAACTCATTAATATACACAGCATCATTGGTTAGCACATATTCAGGAATACCCCCAGTTAATAAATAATCTTTAAAATAAGTTTCTAGTAGATGTTCGTCGGATTTAGAAACAACAATATTTTTAAATTGTAAATACATTTCAAAACTCAAAGGCAACACTTCAAGAGTAATGCTCCGACCTGTTAAATAGCCTTTTTGCTTTTTCAACAATGATGCACTTGAAGATGATGCAAAAATTTTTGAATTTCCTTTATCATATAGGTTTTTTAATTGCAATTCATACTCATCAACAAAGGTTATTTCGTCTAACAACAGATATACTTGTTCTTCATTTTTAATTTTATGGATGGTTTTATAACTTTCAACAATTTCTATGATTGATTTCCCAATAAAAAGAAAATCATCCATGCTAACATATAAGATTTGAAGAGGGTTTATTTTTTTTTCATTAATCAAATGTTTAATGCAAAGTTTCATCAAACTAGTTTTTCCAATTCTTCGCAAGCCAGTTAAAAACACCACTTGTTTATTGGAAATGTTTGGTAAAATAGCGTCAAAACTTTCTGTTCTATCTAATAAATTAGACCATAATGGAGTATTGTTTTCCCACCAAGGATTGTATCGGTATAATTCTTTTTCCATAATTGCTACATTAATTATTCTCAAAAATACAAAAACCATTTGTTTATAGCAAATGGTTTTTTAAAATAGTATTTGATTGTAGCAAATACTAATAATATAGAATTTCTGATTCAATAATTTTTTAATATCAACAGTTTGTTGTGAAGCAAAAAAACCCTATGCAATGCACATGGCTTTTCATAAACTATAGCGTATTTATTCTTTTACAAATTTACTTTGAAACACTTTACCTTCTTTATTGGTAGCGGTAATAAAATACATACCACTTGAGTATTTGCTTACATCAATGGTGGTATTGCCATTAATCGTTTAGCTTCAATTATTTTACCATCAATAGCAGTAATTTGTAGTTGGTAAAGTTCATTTTGCTTAAATACTACATTTAGTACACTACCTGTTGGATTTGGATAAATTTCTATCCCAAAATCATTAACTACATCATATGTTCCAACACTCATTATAGATATGCATTGATTAACAACCAAATATAGTTAAAAAGAGGATAGCATTTACCAATGTTGTGGTTTTTCTCTTGAGTGGTAGGTTTTGAGGTGGTTTTGTGCAAAAAAAGGTGTTTTTTGGTTTTTGTGTATGTTTTATTTTTTCACTCTATTTTAAGAACTCCTTTATCCGATTCTTTAAAAGCATTACAAGTTTCCAAATATTTTTCCGTTTCGTTCATATCGTTTGCTATTATTGAAGCACTAAATTTTTGTGCTTTTTGCAACATTTTTACATAAATGGCGGCATCTTTTTGTCTTGTCAAGTGTCTTAATGCTCCTAAATAGTCATCACGAAAAACTGTTGGAATAATTATTTTGGTTTGGTTTCCTTTTACAAGTTCTGCATTCATCATTATCCTAGCTATTCTTCCATTTCCGTCTAAAAAAGGATGTATTTCGCTAACCATAAACATTATAAAAGCAGCTTTAGCGAATGAATCATTTAATGCCCGATAATAATCAAATCCTTTAATAAACGTACCTCTTACCAAGTTGAAATCAACAAAAAGAGTGTCGCCGGCTCTATTGTTTTTATCTTTAAACTGTCCTGGTTTTTTTGATTTTCTGGCTTCTAAAAGAATTTGATGCCTGTATTGCAGTATTTTTAAAAGTTCTTCATGTGTTGATGGAGTTTGTTTCATCTCTTTTAAATTACTCACAATTTTATATGTGCCTAAAACATCGTGCGAATCTTCATCTCTATTAACAAGTGGCATTGCTGTTTTAATAATGTTTTTTGCATCTTCCAATTCGAAAATTGTTCCTTCAATATAATTTGAAAAATAGGCTTCAAAAAAAGCAAAATTTTTAAAAGCAGTTGGGTTTGTATTTATTTCAGGAACATTCTCAAATTCATTTTGTTTAAGATATTGAAATAATGTTTCAAATAATTCTATCCTAGCCGAATCATAAGGGTTGCCAAAAGCTCTCGCCTTTGCAATTGGAGATGTTAATATTTTTGATGGTTTAGTTGACAACAAGGCACTTATTAACCTATTTAATTTAACAAACTCGCTTTGCATTCCCAGTTTTTCGGCAATTACTCTAGCATTATCTCTAAATTGATTTAACCCGTCCTCTCCTTTTATACGAATTATTTGCTCTAATTTAGTTTCAATTTCAGGTAAGGTTAATGTTTTGGATTCAGAACCTGGTTGCCTTGAAACTTGCAAATTTTCAAGAAAAGCCCTTTCTTGTTGTGAAACAAATAATTCACCAATGAAAGAATTATCACCTTCTATCGGACCATTACCTTCCATAAAACGGATGGTAATACCTGGTAATTTAATTTTTTTTGTGTAAGTATAGGTAACAAAAATATGACCTTGACTAGTTGGTTTAAATTCTAGAGCTGATCTATGACTCAATACAGCATTTGGATACAATGAACCAATAATTGTAAAGATGTTTTTGGCTATTATTACTTCTGGTTGGTCAATAAAATTCGCAGAATATATTCTTGGAGCAATTTTTCTGATTTGTCCAGCCTTTTCTAATTTCGAAATTTGCTTACTCAAATTTTTATCACTTGAAGAAAAAATAATTTCTTGAAGTTGAATAGGGAGAATATTTTCCATTTAAATAGCTTTATTATTCAAATGTATGTATTATTTTCCATTATAAATTATGTTTTGGAGAATATTTTCCATTATAATTATATATAAACTTAAGATTGTGGTTCAAGCCCGCAATGATGCGGAAAAAAAAGTCCCACGCTAAAGCGTAGGACTTTTAAATGAAAATTATGTTTAAACTATTTCAATGCCTCAGCACCAGCAACGATTTCTAAAATTTCGTTGGTAATGGCTGCTTGACGAGCTTTGTTGTAGCTTAGTTTTAATGCATTAATTAAATCGGTAGCATTATCAGTTGCTTTGTGCATTGCTGTCATTCTAGCTCCGTGTTCTGATGCTCTTGAATCTAACAATGCTTTAAACAATTGTGTTTTTAACGATTTAGGTATTAATTCCTGAACAATAAACTCTTTATTTGGCTCAAAAATATAATCGGTTGATGATGCCTTATCGTTTGTGTTTTGAATTGGTACTATAGGTAAAAATTGTTCAGCTTGTATTTCTTGTACTGCTGCATTTTTAAATTGGTTGTAAACTAATACCACTTTATCTAAATTTCTTGCAGCAAACTCATCCATGAAAATTTGAGCAAGTTCAGCAGCGTTATCAAAAGTTAAATTATCTACTATTTCAATACTTTTTGAAAAAAGCTCTCTTCCTTTTGCCGACCAAGGTGATGATTTAAAAGAATCAACACTTTTTTTACCAACAGAAACAACAGTAATGTTGCATCCTTTGTATTCACTATCAGCTATTCTTCTAATGGTTTTAATAACATTGTTGTTAAAACCTCCACACAGACCTCTGTTGGCAGTAATACTTACAAAAAGTACATTTTTTACTTCTCGTTCTTGGCTATAAACACCATCGGTGCTATCTAATCCAGAACTTAAGTTTTCTAATATTTCTTGTAATTTTTTAGAATAAGGTCGCATTTGAGTAATTGCATCTTGTGCTCTTCTCAATTTTGCAGCAGATACCATTTTCATGGCAGAAGTAATCTGTCTTGTAGATGATATCGAAACTATTCTGTTTCTTATTTCTTTTAAATTTGCCATCTTTAGTTTTCAGTTCACAGTTGTCAGTTCTCAGTTCTTTAACCTCTGACTTCCAACTTCATTCTTCCTAACTATTTATATTTTGCAGTTAATTCTGAAGCTGTTTTTTCTAATGTTGAAGTAATTTCATCGTCGAATTTTCCAGCTTTTAATAAGTCTAACACGTTTCTGTGTTTGCTGTCTAAGAAAGCTAAATATTCTGCTTCGAATTCTTTTACTTTATCAACAGGAACGTTATTAATTAACCCTTTTGTTCCTAAATAAATAATAGCAACTTGTTTTTCAACTGGTAGTGGAGAGTTTTCTCCTTGTTTAAGGATTTCAACGTTTCTCTTACCTTTGTTTAATACAGCCATTGTAGCAGCATCCAAGTCAGAACCAAATTTAGAGAACGCCTCTAATTCACGGTATTGAGCTTGGTCAAGTTTTAATGTACCAGCAACTTTTTTCATTGATTTAATTTGTGCATTACCACCAACACGTGATACCGAAATACCTACGTTAATTGCTGGACGAATACCTTGGTTGAATAAATCAGACTCCAAGAAAATTTGACCATCAGTAATAGAAATTACGTTGGTTGGGATGTATGCAGAAACGTCACCAGCTTGAGTTTCAATAATTGGAAGTGCTGTTAACGAACCTCCTCCTTTTACTAAATGCTTGATAGATTCTGGTAAATCGTTCATACTTCTAGCAATTTCGTCAGAAGCATTGATTTTTGCAGCTCTTTCTAATAAACGAGAGTGTAAGTAGAATACGTCTCCAGGATAAGCCTCACGCCCTGGTGGTCTTCTTAGTAATAAAGAAACCTCACGGTAAGCTACAGCTTGTTTAGATAAATCATCATAAATGATTAATGCTGGACGACCTGAATCTCTAAAAAATTCACCAATTGCAGCACCTGCAAATGGAGAGTAGAATTGCATTGGAGCAGGGTCGGAAGCATTAGCGGCAACAACAACGGTATAAGCCATTGCTCCATTGTCTTCTAATGTTTTTACTATACCTGCCACAGTAGAACCTTTTTGACCAGTTGCTACATAAATACAGAAAACAGGTTCTCCTCTATCGTAAAATTCTTTTTGGTTGATAATGGTATCAATACAAACCGTAGTTTTTCCAGTTTGACGGTCACCAATAACCAACTCTCTTTGTCCCCTACCAACTGGAATCATTGCATCAATAGCTTTAATACCTGTTTGCATTGGCTCAGCAACTGGTTCTCTGTAAATAACACCAGGAGCTTTTCTTTCCAATGGCATTTCATATAATTCGCCAGCGATTGGTCCTTTACCGTCAATTGGATTACCTAACGTATCAACAACTCTACCCAACATTCCATCACCAACTTTGATAGATGCAATTTTATTGGTTCTTTTTACTGTATCGCCTTCTTTAATTCCTTTTGATGAACCTAAAAGTACAGCACCAACATTATCTTCTTCAAGGTTAAGAACGATAGCGTTTAAGCCATTATTAAATTCAATTAATTCACCCGATTGTACTTGAGACAATCCATAAATACGTGCAATACCATCACCTACTTGCAAAATAGTTCCTACTTCTTCAAGTTGTGCTTCGGTTTTAAATCCAGCTAACTGTTCTCTTAAGATAGCTGATACTTCTGCGGGTTTTACTTCGGCCATTTTTTATAATTTTTTGTTGTTTTTATAATGCTTTTTGGTAAGGGTTTTTATCAAACTCCATTACTAAGTTTTGTATTTTTCGTTTAATACTTTCGTCAACTTGTTTGTCGCCAACTCTTAAAATAATTCCACCAATAATAGATTCATCGATTACTTCTTCAAATTCTATGGTTGAATCGTATGTTGCTCCAATTAGTTTTTTGATTTTATCTTTTTGTTCTGCAGTTAATGCAATTGCAGAAGTAACAAAAGCTGTTTTGATGTTTTTGTGAACTTTATATGCTTCCTGAAATGCGTCAGCAATATCAACCAACAAACCTTCTCTTTTTTTAGCAACAATAATTTTGATAAAAGCAGCAGATATGTTGTTAATGTCTTTAAACACTAAGTTAATGATTGAAAGTTTTTTATCTCCTCTAACGATAGGGCTTTTTAACAAAGCAACAAACTCTCTGTTTTCTTGGCTAACACGGCTAATCATCATCATATCTTGTTGAACTGCCTCGAGACATTTATTATCAAGGGCAATACCAAGTAATGACTTAGCGTAACGTGATGCAACTTTAATATCTTTCATCTAAAATATTAGTTTAGATTAATTTCACTAACTGCATTATCAATTAATGATTTTTGTTTTTCAGCAGTTGATAATTCTTGTTTTATTATTTTTTCAGCAATTTCAATCGATAAAGTTGCCACTTGGTTTTTCAACTCAGTAATAGCAGCTAATTTTTCGTGTTGAATAGCTTCTTTAGCCGATGCAATAATTCGTTCTGCTTCAGCATTAGCAGTTACTTTTGCGTCGCTAATCATTTTGTCTTTTACCGCACGAGCATCTTTTAACATTTCGTCTCTTTCTGCTCTAGCTTGATTTAATAATACTTCGTTGTTAGCAGAAAGTTCTTGCATTTCTTTTTTAGCTTGTTCGGCAGCATTCAAAGCATTTTCAATTGATGCTTCTCTATCTTTAACAGCGTTTAATATTGGTTTCCAAGCAAATTTTGCTAACAAGAAAAACAATATACAAAACACAATAGTTGACCAAATAATCAGACCAAGCTCGGGGGTTACTAATGGATTATTCATAACAAATTATTTATATATCTTTTTATTTATAATTAACTAATGTAAAATTTAAACAAACTCGCTGCCAACCGCAACGAGTTTGTTTGAGGTTTTTAAAGACCCATAAGACCAACAACTACTCCGAATAAAGCAACACCCTCTACAAGAGCTGCTGCGATAATCATAGCTGTTTGAATTTTTGATGCAGCTTCAGGTTGTCTTGCAATAGCATCCATTGCAGAACCACCAATTTTACCGATACCTAATCCGGCACCGATTACTGCTAAACCTGCTCCAATTGCGGCTAATGTTCCAGTCATAATGATTAAATTTATATAGTTAAAAAATAATTACTAATTAATGATGTTCGTGTTCTGCTACAGCTGTTCCAATAAATAGTGCTGATAACATTGTAAAAACATATGCTTGTAAAAAAGCTACTAAAAGCTCTAATACTGAAATAAACAATGCAAATGGAACCGATACTGCTCCCATTGCTGCATTCTTAAAAATAAAAATTAACGAAATTAAACTAAGTACAACAATATGACCTGCGGTAATGTTTGCAAATAACCGCACCATTAATGCAAAAGGTTTAATTACTATACCTACTAATTCAATTGGTATTAACATTATTTTTACTGGAACTGGTGCTCCTGGCATCCAAAAAATGTGTCCCCAATATTCTTTATTACCATTAAAATTAGTAACCAACATTGTAAACACTGCTAAAACAAATGTTACTGCAATGTTTCCAGTTAAGTTAGCACCACCAATCCATGGAATTAACCCTAATAAATTATTAAACCATATAAAGAAAAACACCGTTAACAAATATGGCATAAACTTCATGTATTTTTTCTCACCAATATTAACTTTTGCAATATCGTCGCGAACAAAAATTATTAAAGGCTCCATAAACGAAGCAATACCTTTTGGAGCAACTGCTCCATTTTTAGCATAATGAGAAGCTGTTTTAATAAATACGATAAGAATAATTAAAACAGACATTAACATTGCGAAAACATTTTTGGTAATAGATAAGTCTAATGGCTTAATGGTTGTTTCATAATCAAATCCAGCTGGTGCACCATCTTTTAATTGATAGATTTTTTCATGGAATTTAATAAATCGCATTCCTTTTTTCTCAACAACATGTTCGCCTGTATTGTCGTGATGAAACTCACTCGACATAAAAGTTACTAAACCATTATCTGTCCATAAAATAATTGGTAGAGGCATTGAAACTGCATGACCATTGTAATCGAAAAAATGCCAATCGTGAGCGTCGGCAATGTGATGCATAATTACAGGAATTGGATCATAAGCTTCATCAGATGCTTCTTTTTTATGATTTCCGTCATGTTCTGATGAATTTTGAGCATGATTATCTGCTTGAATTGAATTAATAAAAACCAATGAAAGTATTGAAAATACTAGTGTTTTAATGAATTTATTTTTTAGCATAAGTCTTAATTTTCCGCCTCTCAAAAATTGGGTGCAAATCTAGGTATTTATTTTTGTTCAAGCAATGTATTTTTTAAATAATTATTGAATAATAATAGCAGCGAAAATCTACTTGTAAAAGCAAAAACACAACTAACTATATTTCAATGGTTTGCTTAGTAGATTTTAACAAATAAAGATGTGCTTTATTTTTTTTGCTCTGCATTTAAATGTCGCAGCAAAAATACGACCTCGTAAACAAGATAAATAAACAAAACAATAAAGAAATGTACCACAAGTTTTTTTGTTTCATTGGACACATCTGTTAAAAAAGGAAATAAAAACACAATTGCTGTAACCATTTTAAATAAAACTAATCCTAAATAAGTAAAACCTGTTTTATCTGGTTTGGTATAAATTACTTTTAGTGTTATCAGCACCACTATTGTTGTGGATATTAATACAAATCCTTGAATTTTAATTAATTTTTTAAGTGAAATAGATGCATTTTGAAAGGTAATATTGAACAAATAGTGAACTATAAAAACCGTTAAAATAAATGCTGCTATTGAAAATAAAGACTTCATGCTACTCATCATTCTTCCCCATATTAATTACTTCTCTAATAATAAGATACAATGCAAAAGCAACACCTAAAAGTGAGCAAACAATAGTTAAATAAGGTTTATTAAGATTAAACTGTTGGTCGAGTTTACGACCACCCCAAGCACTAAATCCAATGATAACACCCATTTGAATGGCTATTCCAGAAAATCGAGCGTATTGATTAAGCGAACTGTTGGGCTTTTTCGAGGGTTTCTCGTTTTTCTTCATTGTTTTTGATTCCTTTTACCAATGCTCCCATGTTACAAGCTCCTGTAAAGTTAGCACCAGGCTCAACAGAAAGTTTTCCTGTTTTAATATCGCCAACAATGTTTGCTGTAGATTTTAATAATAACAATTCTTTTACAGCAATATTTGCGTTAATTGTTCCAGATATGTCTGCATTTTTACAAATCACTTCGCCATCAATTGTTCCCGTTTGACCAACAACTAATTTGCCTTCGGTTACAATTTTACCAGATAAAGTCCCATCAATTCGAATGTCTCCTAAACATTTTATTTCTCCAACAATTTCAGTACCTTTTCTAATAATATTTATTGCAGATGCATCTGTTTCTTGAACTTTGGCCATATTTGAGTTGTTTTTGTTAAACATATCGGAAATTTTATAAAAGCGAAACAAATATATAAAAAGATTATTCTAATCCAAACTGTTTGTTGAAGAAAGTTAAGTAATCAGGAATGTTTTTGTCGCTATAAAAAATCACAAAATTATCGTTTGAAATAATAAAATATTGATAGTTTTTAGCGTTCAAATCTTGTAATTGCTGTTGATTTAGTTTAAATATTTTATAGTAATCTTTTGCTGCTTGTTCGTCTTTAAATTCTTTTATAATTAATAATTGGTTTAGGGCATTTAAAAAGATACTGTTTACATTGAATGTTTCTTTATTAAAAAAAACAGTGTTGAAATCAGAAACATCAGCTTTGTATTTATTGGTGTTTTTGTCGTTTGCAGGAATTATTGCAACAAAACTAAAAGTGTCGTCGGTTTTATAGGAATATTTATTGGTATTTGATGATGTAACAACTTCTCCTACACCTTTGTTTAATTGGTCTAATATTATTTTGGCTTCGGCAGCTACAGTAGATGCAGCATGGTTTTTAATGATATTTTCGAGTGCTAATTTAAACGTGTCTCTCGGACTAATATGTCCTATGGCTAATGCCGCAATAAAATCAAATTTATCTTGTAAATGATTGTCGGCAAATATGCTTTTTGCTTTTTCTACCCTTGTTAATACTAAACCAAATTTTTCTTCTCTGTATAAATCATAAATAATGCTGTAATAATTATCAACTCTTTTTCTTGTTTCGCGGGTTGTTTTATTATAGGTTGGGTCTTGAATTATTCGTGCATATTCACTTTCGGGATAATTTTGAATTATTAATTTTTTGTACTTTTCTTTCATCCCATCATCATTAGTTAACAAACTAATTCGATAAAGGTTATACCAAGTTGGCAAAACGTATCTACAAGTGTCGTATCTGGTTAAAAGTGTTTCAAAGGCTTCAACAGAGTTTTTGTAATCAGCAAAATCTTCGCGATAAATATTACCTTGTGCATATAGTGCTTCAATAATCATGTTGTGAGAAGCATTCATTTTTTTAGCATCGAGCGGCAAAAATTGCAGGTAATATTCTGGATTTGTTTTTTCGTTAACTAGTATACTGTCGGTGGCTGAAGTATCAGTAGTTTCAGCGTATTCTTCTTCAAAAGAAGCATTTGCTTGTTTGTTAAATCTTCTCCAATTGTCTTCTAATTTTCGTGGCCCCCATGTTTTTTGGAAATCGTTTTTCCCAAAATTTACTATGGTTGGGTTGTAAAAATACCATTTGGCATTTGAGGTGGTATTCATCCCAACTAAATTGTCATCAGCACCAATGTTTCCGTTTAAAATTGCGGCTTCTTGTGCTGCTTTTTTCTGCTCTTCTAGTAGTTCTTTTTCTATTAAGGCGGTGATGGTATTTTTTCTATATTCATCATCTAAAGCCATTTTTTGCAAACTGTCTTGTTCCTGAACAATTAAAATGTTGTCAACCAATTTTTTCAGGGCTTTGTTTCTGGCGTAAATTTGGTCATACTCTTTATAGGTTTCTGGAAGAAAAGCCATACAACTATCATAGTATGCCTGAGCAGGAACATACTTTGGTTTGG
The DNA here is from genome assembly GCA_015075325.1 of Flavobacteriales bacterium. Taxonomy (GTDB): domain Bacteria; phylum Bacteroidota; class Bacteroidia; order Flavobacteriales_E; family Vicingaceae; genus Vicingus. Next base: position 253,114 of record JABTUP010000002.1, read on the forward strand.
AATAATACAGTTCGCCTAAACGCAAATATGACAATGCTTTTTGTTTGTTGTTGTTTACGCTACTTGAAACTGATTTTTTTAAATAATCAATTCCAAGCGGTTCGTCGGCTTGTTTAAAAGCAATGTCTGCCAAAGCGTAATAAATTTGATCTAAAAATTCTTTGTTTTTAGCATCATTTTTCATTTTGGTAAGCATTTTTTTAACATCTTCGTTGTCTTTTCCTTCTACATCAAACGAAAGTGCTTTGCTTATTTGGGCGTTAAACATCATGTCGTAACGCGGTTTTAAATCAATTACATTGGTAAAATATTCTGATGCTTTGCTGTATTCTTTTTTCTTTAACCACAATTGAGCTAACACGTAATTAAATCGTTGTTTTTCGGCTCTTTTTTTGGTAACTTTTAATGCTTTTTCTAATTGAGCTATTGCGTCTTCATAAAGTTTGCTTCGTATTAAAAAATCAGCATAAACAGCATGGTATTCGCTTTGGTATTTTTCGGGCGGAGCATTTCCTTCTTCTATTTGTTTTAAGTAAACTTCGGCTTTACTCATTTCATTAACTTGAATATGAGTTCGTGCCAACCAAATTAATGCTGGAAATTTTTCGGGCTTTTTGTTGTAAGCTTTGGCAACATATTCAAACATTTCTAATGCTAAATAATGTTCTGCCTTATAAAAACGTGCTTTTCCAATAAGCATATAGCAATCATCAATCCAGCGGTTGTGCTCTTCTTTTTTTACATAAATTGAATGTCTATCGATGGCTTCCGAACATTTTTCAATTATTTTATCCATGTCGGGAACAAGGTTTGCCGATTTTTCTTCGTTAGGTAAAATAAACAGTGGAATTAACTCCGAGAAATCGTCAACGTGTTCTTCTACTAATTTTTGGTTGGTTACTTTAAAAATTTCTTTGGCATTAAAGTAATAATTGTATCGAGTGGTGGTGTTGTGGTAGGCTCGTCGTGTAAACGAGTTTTTTTTAGTTGAGCAAGCCAATAAAAACACTACCCAAATTAGTATAAAAGCCTTTATGTAAACACTGTTTTTCAACTCAAAAATTGATAATAACTTTGTTTTTTTCTATTTAGTATAATTTAATCGGCTAAAATACTTATTTAACGCGAACGCCACATAAAAAAACACAATTTTAAACACACCACAGCCCAACTGTTCTAACTGTGGGATAAACTTCTGATTTTAGTTTCGTTAATCAAAATAAAAATACTAAATACTTCTAACTAAACTATTGAGCGGATTAATAGCACAACTAATGTAAATTACACTGTTTTTATCCCCTTTTAATTGAAAGTGGCTATATTTGTAATCGATGAACAACAAAAAAAAACCGAGAAAAATTGATCGTTTAAAACACAAGTATAGGTTTGTGATTTTAAACGACGACACATTTGAAGAGAAGTTGAGTTTTCGGCTATCGCGATTAAATGTTTATACTGTTTTTGGGGTTGGTTCGCTTTTTTTAATTGCATTGGTTACTGTGCTAATTGCATTTACTCCGCTTCGCGAGTTTATTCCAGGCTACACCGATGTTAACCTTAGAAAAACTGGTATTGAAAACACGATAAAAATTGACTCTTTAGAAAATATTTTACGACAAAAAGAGCAATACCTCCAAAATATTAACAAAATTATTCAAGGCGAACCACTAGTTTATAACGATACGGTTGTGATTGATTCTAACCTTAATTATAAAAACATTGTTAATGAAAAAATTCCAGAAGATTCGTTGTTGAGAGTAATGATAGAAACAGAAGAAAAATACAATCTGTTTAAAACTGCTGGAAGAACTCCAAGTAGTATAAGTAGCCTCATTTTCTTTAACCCAATTAAAGGAATAGTAACCGAACAATTTAACGCTAAAAAACAGCATTTTGGAATAGATTTGGTTGCCCCAAAAAATGAAGTAATTAAAGCTACTTTAGATGGCACCGTAATTTTTGCCGAATGGACTTCGGAAACTGGCTATGTAATTCAGCTTCAACACGCTAATAATTTAATTTCTATTTACAAACACAACTCTGTTTTACACAAAAAGCAAGGCGATAAAGTTAAAGCAGGCGATGTTATTGCTATAGTTGGAAATACTGGTGAACTTTCTTCGGGCCCGCATTTACATTTCGAATTGTGGTACAATGGAATTCCATTAAATCCTGAAGAATACATATTGTTTTAAAGCCCCCTAACCCCCGAAGGGGGAATACCAATCATCATATCTAGCTCTTTTACTCGAGTTAAACATTTAAGTTGACAACAAAGCTCAAATGATTAGTTACACATTGCTACATCTCCGACAAACATGATTTACACGCCTTTTTCGGCTTAATTTTTTTTCTATATGAAATCTACGTAAACCCCTCCTTTGGAGGGGGTGGGGAGGCTATAGTTGAGAACCATCATTTTTAAAGGCACTAATTCCTGTAATATCCATTCCGGTAATTAACAAATGGATATCGTGAGTTCCTTCGTAAGTAACAACCGATTCTAAATTAGCCATGTGTCGCATAATTGAGTATTCGCCAGTAATTCCCATTCCACCATGTATTTGACGAGCTTCACGAGCAATTTTTAATGCCATATCTACATTGTTTCTTTTTGCCATAGATATTTGAGCAGATGTAGCTTTTCCTTCGTTACGAAGAACACCCAAACGCCAAGTTAATAACTGAGCTTTGGTTATTTCTGTAATCATTTCAGCTAATTTCTTTTGAGTTAATTGGAACGATGCAATTGGAACACCAAATTGAATACGTTCTTTAGAATAACGAAGAGCGGAATCGTAACAATCCATAGCTGCACCAATTGCTCCCCAAGCAATACCATAACGAGCAGAATCTAAACAACCAAGTGGAGCTCCTAATCCCGATTTGTTTGGTAATAAATTAGCTTTAGGAACTTTTACATTATCAAAAACCAATTCGCCAGTAACTGAAGCTCTTAACGACCACTTATCGTGAGTTTCTGGAGTAGTAAATCCTTCCATTCCACGTTCAACTAATAAACCGTGAATTCTTCCTTCTTCATTTTTTGCCCAAACAACTGCTACATCGGCAATTGGAGCATTGGTAATCCACATTTTTGCACCATTTAATAAGTAATGGTCGCCCATGTCTTTAAAATTGGTTACCATTCCACCTGGGTTTGAACCGTGGTCTGGTTCGGTTAAACCAAAGCATCCCATAAATTCACCTGTAGCTAATTTTGGCAAAAATCTCATACGTTGTTCTTCATTACCGTATTTCCAAATAGGGTACATTACCAATGAACTTTGAACAGAAGATGTTGAGCGTAATCCTGAATCGCAACGCTCCAATTCTTGCATTATTAATCCGTAAGATATTTGATCTAAACCTGGACCTCCGTATTCGGCAGGAATATATGGACCAAAACCACCTACTTCGGCTAATCCTGGAATTAATTGTTTTGGGAACTGAGCTTTTTGAGCGTATTCTTCAATTATTGGAGAAACTTCTTTTTTAACCCATGCTCTAACGGTATCTCTAATTAATTTATGTTCTTCGGTTAACAACTCATCTAAGTTGTAATAATCTGGTGCTTGAAATCTATCTTCTGCCATTTTTAAAGTTTTAAGTTTAAACGGTAACAAAAGTAGCTAATCTCGTTAAAGTTTAAAATTAATTAGCAAAGTTTATTTACATGATTGTTATCATAAAAAAAGGGTAGAAAATTCTACCCTTTTTTTATTATTCGCCAAAATGGAGTTGATATACATCGTCTAAGTCATCGTTATTGTTAAAATTTATCCCTAAATCATCTACTAAACCTGTTCCAATATCGTAAACCCATCCGTGAATATAAAGTTCTTGATTATTTTTCCAAGCACTTTGAACAATAGATGTTTTTGCTAAATCATAAACTTGTTCCTTAACGTTTATCTCAACAAAACGATCAAATCTTTTTTGTTGGTCAGTAATGGCATCCAACTCTTTGTGATGAAAACGGTAAGTATCTTTAATGTGTCTAATCCAGTTGTCGATAACACCAATGTGTTGATTACCCATAGCTGCCTTTATACCGCCACAACCATAATGACCGCAAACTATAATGTGTTTTACTTTTAGAGCATTTACGGCATAATCAAGTACACTTAACATGTTCATATCGGTATGAATTACCATGTTTGCAATGTTTCGATGAACGAAAACTTCGCCTGGTTGTGCTCCAATTAATTCATTTGCTGGCACTCGGCTATCGGCACAACCAATCCATAATACAGGGGGGCGTTGTCCTTTTGCTAAGTTTTTAAAATAATTGGGGTCTTGTTCTAATCTTTTTTTTACCCAAGTTCTGTTGTTATCTATAAGGCTTTTATAAAATGCTTTTTCCATAATTTTTATTTTTTAATGTCCACCTGCTATCGTTACTTCTTTTATTCCGATGGTTGTTACGTTAATGTTTTTAATTTTTGATGTATAATTCGTAAATTCTTGAATGTTTTCTAACACATCGTAAGCAATAAAATAAGTTTTTTCTCCATCAATAATTAAATCGCTATTTTCAGGAATTTCATCCAACGTTTTGGCAATACTTGCTTTATTTAAAAATGTGGTTTCTTCTGATAACCTTAGTTTATAAACATCTTTTCCGTTTTTAGTTTCTTTAGTTAAACGTGATGGATTTAAATAGTTTCGGCGAAGAATATAAAATAATGCCACAGCCATTCCAATAAAAATTCCTTTTAACAAATCGGTTGCTATAATAGCCACAATAGTTACAAAAAAGGCTACAAACTGAAGTTTACTTAGTTTATACATTTGAATAAAAATTTGAGGTTTTGCTAATTTATATCCAACCATTAATAAAATTGCTGCCAACGAAGCCAAAGGTATCATATTTAGAAACATTGGAATAAAAACTGCAGATAATAATAAAATTATTCCATGAAAAATTGCTGATAATTTTGTTTTTCCTCCCGAATTAATGTTAGCCGAACTTCTTACAATAACTTGTGTAACTGGCAATCCACCAAGTAATCCTGAAACCAAGTTTCCTGTTCCTTGTGCTATCAATTCTTTATTTGTAGATGTTCTTCGTTTCCACGGATCTAATTTATCAGTTGCTTCAACACAAAGCAGTGTTTCTAAACTGGCAACAATGGCTAATGTTATTGCAACAACATAAACATTAGGGTTGGTAATAAAACTAAAATCGGGCAAAGTAAAAAAGCTTATAAACTCCGAAGGTGAAGATGCAACAGGAAGTTGAACTAAATGTTTATCTTTGATAACCAAATCTGGAAACCCATTCATAAACAAATAGTTAATAAATATTCCAACAAAAACCACAATTAGTGCACCTGGAAGAAATGAAAATAGTTTGATTTTTTTCATAAAAGAAGTTTCAAACAACATCAATATTAATAGTGAAATTACACTAATAATGATTGCTCCTGTTGAGCTATATTTGAACGCATAATAGAGTTCTGAAAATGTATTGTGTCCATCTTTTTGTTCAAGAAAAAAATCTCCAGCAAAGTCTTCATCATAACCTAAAGCGTGTGGTATTTGTTTTAATATTAAAATTATACCAATAGCCGTTAACATACCTTTTATTACTGAGCTTGGAAAAAAATAAGCTATTATTCCTGCTTTTACAAATCCTAATATGATTTGAATAATACCTGCAAGAACAACTGCTAATAAAAATGCTTCGAAACTGCCTAGTGTTTCGATTGCGGTTAATACAATAACAACCAAACCAGCGGCTGGACCAGAAACACCAAGAGGCGAATTACTCACAAATCCAACTACTATTCCTCCTATTACTCCAGCAATAATACCTGAAAACAACAAATCTGGACGACCAGTTGATGCTAATGCAATACCTAAACACAGTGGCAATGCCACTAAAAATACAACCAACCCCGATGACAAGTCAGTTTTCCACGACGAAAATAATCCGTCATTATTTAATTTACTCATTGAATGATTTTTTTAAATATTTATACAATAATTTTAATGTAGATAAATATTTAAAAAAGAGGTGGTGGAGTTATAACTTCAATATGAACTAAACTCATTTTTGAAACTTGAAAAGAAAAAAATTCGTTTTCAACATTTATTTCTATAGGGAGTGATATATAACTCTCTGTTCCATGTTGTTCTTCTTCTTCCAGAACATTTTGATTGGTAGATTTACTTTGACTTTGAGAAGATTCTTTTTGAATTGCTTCTGAGCTATTTTTTATGAAATTAGAAAAAGAAGTAACCGTAATACCCGTAAGTAATACAAGAGTTAAAAAAATAGCTATTGATGCAACATTTTTCACGTTGCAAAAATACATTTCAGTTGGCACTATAGAAAGAACTATTTTGTTAAAAAAATGTAAAAAAAACCTAATGATTTATTCTACTATAAGTTTTTTAATGGTTTTGGTTTTTTTGTTTAAGGTAACTGAAACAAGGTAAACCCCACTTTTTAAATTAGAGGTATCTATTTTTAGGATACTTTTTCCTGCTACTAATTTTTTGTTAGCTACTTGCTGAATAGTTTGTCCTAAGGTATTTAATAAATCAACTTGAACATCTGTTGAGTTCTCCAACAATATACTTAGGTTAACGATATTGTTAATTGATGGATTTGGGAATAATTCGATGTTTTTCTCAATATTTAATTCATCAACCGAAATAATGATTGGGAATTTTGATAATACGGTACTGTTTTCTTGAATAACACTTCCGTTTTGAGAATACGAACCTTCAACAAATGAAAGAATAGGTGCTTTGCTAATACTTGGTTTGTAATAATTTATTATAGTTGCTTCTACCGTAATTGGAGGAATTGTGGGTGCTAATGGAATTACAATTGGATCGGTAATTAAGTATTCTACTCTTTTAACACGTAAAACCGAATCGATAGATACTGAGTTAGGCAAATCCAATCTTCCCCAAGCATCAGCAACCACATCTACCGAACCCGCAGCATTTGTGGTAACCGTAAAACCTGATATAACTGCCGAAAATGAACCAGCATAAGGATCGGTAAAACTATCGCCATAAGTAAACGGAAATTTCATGGTAATTTCTGGATTTACATTGTAAGTTGCTGTTGTTAACCCAAAATCAATAATATCTGCAATAAAACCAATATTGGTAACGCTATCAACTGAACTTTTACTATAAGTGTAATTTTCATTTGATGCATCAGATTTTTCCGACAAAGTTGCTGTTGGAAAACTTGATGCTCCTGGTGTTGATGCTGGATTCAAATAATAAGCCTTTTGAACCATTCCATAGCCTTTTAAATTAGAATAATCGAAAACTACATTGGCTCCAACTGTTGTATTCACAACTGTATTGGTATCGGCAATATTATAATCTACAGAATCGGTAAAGGCTATAACAAAATTACTTTGTGTTAATATCGGTTGTGCAACAACAGAAGACGACAACACTATGAATAGTGTAAAAAGTTGAATTAGTTTTTTCATAACTGGTTTATTGGTTAGTAGTATTCTTCTTTTAAAAATTCTTGGTAGGGCGACAAGTTAGCCATTACTTGCAGTTGTAAATATTTTTTATGAAAGTTTTGTTCCGATGTTTGACTATTTAACTGATTGATTCGATACCTATCAAAATTTTTTAAAGCTAATCTTTGCTGCGGAGTTAATTCAATTCCTTTATATTCCAAATCTCTCAAATCATTAATGCTTTCAACTCCATTAATTAATGATTTTCTGCCTGAATTATTATGTATAATGTTGTCTTTCATAATCCTCACAAAGATAACTGATTTAGATAGTTATAGCAACTACTTGTCGTTAAATTTCAACAGCAACTTGTTAATGATTGAGTTATAGACGTATTTTTTACATAAAAGGTTGTTACCTAATTAAAGTTACATGACCTATTCGCTCATGTTTTTTCTTATTTAAATCTTTAAAAAATAATTTCCAAACATAAACTCCTTGCTGAACAGCTTTTCCG
>JABTUP010000020.1 GCA_015075325.1 Flavobacteriales bacterium
ATTGAAATGTATAATGATTTATACGATATTATAATGGTTGACCTTCCTGGTAACTTAAAACAAAAAGGTGTTTTAAGTACTTATGTTTTAGCTGATGTTATTTTAATCCCTTTACAAACTGATTTTGTTAGTCTTGACAGTCTAACAAAGTTCATTAAGGTATATTATGATGAAATAAAACCTCTCCAGGAAAAAAACAATATTTCTTGTAAGTTAGGAGCATTTTTGAATAATGTTAACCCAAGAGGTATTGAAGTTAACGAACTACTTAATCAGAGAGATTCTTTTAAAGATAAGTTTACTTTGTTTGAAAACTTAATTCCTCAATCAAGCGTTACGTTTGGTAGAGAGTTTAACACCTATGAACAATATGAAAACATTGCAAATAATTCAAAATACAATCAATTCATAGAGGAGTTGATTGCTTTTATAAAATAACACTTAAATACTATGGCAAAAAAAGGAATAAAATACGCAGGACTTAAGAGTTTAGAGGATTCTTTTAGCGATAAAACAACAGAAAACATTATTAATCCCTCTAAAAAAGAGGAAATCGACACTAAATTAAATATTTCAGGAGATAACGAAATAAAGTCTGCTGTTCCAGTTACCGAATTATCTAGCTCTAATGAACAACAAATAAAGGTTTCTACTACTGAACAAAGTAAACCTGTGGTTCAACAAAATTATGATTCATTTCAAAGTTTTTTTAATAAGAACTTTGAATGGAAAAATGCTGAACAAATGAATGTAAATAGAGATATAAAAAGGATTTTAGAAAAACTGGCTAGTTTTAGAAAAGATACCACACAAGTTTCTCTAGTTTCAAATATTCTCAAGGCATGGATTGATGAACACAAACCTGAAATTCAAAGAGTTTTTAAAGAAAACACAAAAATAGATTTCTAAAAAAAGGGGGGGCTTAATAAGCCCCCCCTTTTTTTACATATCGCCAAAAGCGGTATTCGTGATGTCTTTTGCAATTTTACGCTTCACTCCTTTAGGTTTACCCTGTTCCTTACCCTGTTCTTTTTCTACTAACACTTTTGCTTCTTGTTCTTTATCAGAAGTTTTCTTAACTTCTTCTTTTGGATTGATTTTTAAAATCGTTCTTACAGCAACTTTATCATGTTCCTTGATTGTTGTGTCAGCATCGAGCTTATTAATAAATTCTTTTGAAATCTCTGGCTTGTTTTGAGCTAGTATATTTACCTCTTTAAAGTCATTGTTTCTTACTGCTGCATAAATCTTTTCTTCATGCTCTTTTAGTTTATCTTCAGGTTTTGTTAGGTTTAATGCTTGATTATTGCCGTCCTTATCGATAGCTGTTACAGAGGTGGTATTTAAAACAGCACTTTCTTTTTCGTTGGTTTTATCAACACTCGAAGTAGTTGAAATTACATTTTCTACTCGACTATCTTTATTTCGGTCCTTCAAGAGTTGTTCAGCCTGTTCCTGTGTAACCTCTTTGTAGTTTTCATAAATAAAACCTTTCTTATCATCTGTTTGTCTCATAGAGGCAACAAACCAACCCATTTCTCCTTTCATTACAATACCATTAATCAACTCGCCTTTATCAAGAGCTGCTTTCTGTTTTTCATCAAAAACATAACCTCCCATTTTAAATTCAGCAACTTCAGAAAGGTTGATTTCAGAAGCAGTTTTAATAGTTATTGCGTTTAGCTCTTTATCAACTTGTAAAAACATTAAATCTCCGTTGTAGTTAAATTGTACTGCTTTACCGTTGATTAAATGGTTAATTTCTTCTTCTGAAAATTTTTTAGCACCAATACTTCTTGGTATTTCAATCTCATTAACCTTGAATTTATAATTAAACTTAATGTTGCCTTCATCATCAATGGATAATTTAATCTTACCGTCTTTGACAGCTCCATCAGCTAGGTTAAGGTTCTCTTTTAATGTAGAATATTTTCCTTCAAGCATTAAATCTATGTCCTGTTTAGTGAACGCTATTCCAGTTTTACTTAATTGTTCTTCGAGTTCTTCTCGATTAATTTCATTTAAATTTTTCATAATAATTAGTGTTTAGGGGTTTACTTCTTTTTAATCTCGAAATTTACTACTTTAATGATATTGATTTTAGGCTTATAACCTAAATCTGTAAGCACATCAAATACTACTTTAGAAAACACTTTTCCTCTTGAATTATTGTTTTTAATAAGGCTTAAGACTTGGTATGATGATTTTAATTTTTTAGAATAATCTGCAAGATTACTTAGGCTCTTTAAGTGGTTTCTTACAATTTCTTCGGCTTCCTGATAGGTTATTTCCATCTGATAATCTTCAATTTTCAAACAAAGGTATAAGAAAAATTTGAAAAAAAATAAATTATTACTATGGTATGTATTAAAATATTGTATATTTGCTTTAATTTGTTACCCTAAACAACTTTTAAGTTAAATATTTATGAACGTAATGCTAAATCTAGGATTGTTAAACCCATGCCCTCTTTTGCTGTAATATTACTTTTATTATGGTTGGTTGTTGTGGCAGTAATAGTCTTTAAAAAGAACACCAACATTATAATACTAGCAAAGAAAAAGATAATTGATAATAGCCCTTTCAGAAGGAGTGTAGAATTATCTGAAGATGCTAGAGTACTCGACAATATAATTGATTCGGGTAAAATTGCCATTATGATTAAATACCCAAAAGATGAAGAAATTAATCCTGATTTAATTCATGATATGATTGAAGATATTCAAGATGTTGTTTTTAGAAAGGATAGAAGTGTTGCTAAACAACAAATTACTCAACCAGTTCAAAATATTAATCCATCAAATAATTATCTAAATGTTAAACAATTAAAATAAAAATTATGAAAACCAATTTAAAGATTTTATTTTTAGGCTCTGCCTTATTTATTACTAATTTAATTTTAGCCCAATCGGGTGGTACACCTCCAAATAACGTTGATTGGTCAACAATTGATACTGAAGTTGGTAGTGCAAAAACCAGTATGATACAAATAGTTGGTCATATTGTTGGTATAATCTTAGCTATAGCTTTTGCTTATACTTTATGGAAAGTTGCAACAGGAAAACAAGATTCTAAAGAATCATTAATTGCTTTAGGTGGTGGTTTGGCTCTTTATATTATTGCTTATGCTTTAGGATTTTTATAATATGAAAAAATTGGGTTTAATTTTTTTAATGCTCGTTTTATACTTTTCAAGTAAAGCAGAAGGCTTTGTTCGTGAGCCTACAATAAAAGATGCTACTTTTGGTCTTGGGTCTTTATTAGACACGATGGTTTACGTTGGACTTGGAATTGGGATGGCAGGATTATTACTTGATGTAATGGTAAGAAATAAACAAGACGGATTTAAGAAGGCTTTGTTATATCTAGCAGCTTTTGGTGTTTATCTAATTATTAAAGCTGTTTTTTTAAAATCAAATCCAATATGAAATTAAAAAATAAATTATCTCCAATACCAAACTTAAACAAGGAAATTCATTACATGGGTTTATCTCCTGGTTATTGGTTGACATTATGTGTAGCTCTTTTAGTCCTTTTTGTAATACTTAGAGCTTATATTGTTTTGATGTTGCCTATTTTATTTTACAGTGCAACAAAATTGGAAAAATTACAAAAGTCAGGAAATCCAAATTTTATTCAAAGTATGCTAAACTGGAATAAAATGAAAAAGTCGTTTTGTGATACACGTAAATTATTTGATTACTTATGATAGCATCTACAGAGTATAGTAAAATATTTCCAATTCAGGAAATTAACGATAAATACATCATCAACGGTAATGGAGATATTACAGTTGGAATACGTGTTGAACATAAAGAAATTTTTGGACTATCGGAAGAAGAAATTATTAAAGACCATGAGCAGTATTGTAATTTATTAAAATCTTTACCAAACAACACCATCTTTCATAAACAAGATTACTACTTTACTGAAAATTTTTACGATGTTAATAGTTTTGACCAAGTAGTTTCAATTAAATACAATAAAGCATATTATAAAACAAAGCCCGTTCGTAAACATTACTCTGTAATTTTTTTAACTTTTATTACCCAAGAAGGAAAACTTAAACGAAGCTTATTTGCATTACTGGATTATCTATTCTCAAGACCATTTAATAAGCTAGACGAAGTGATTCCTTCGATTGTACGAAATGTAGAGAGTTTTTTAAATGCAATTACTTCCATTAGTTCTATTACTTCAGCTAAACTTTATGATAACCTCGAATTAAAACAATTAATTTATAATTATCATACGTTTGATTTTTCTCAAACAAACAGCATTGGAAACATACCTTCAATTAACATTAAAAAAGATGGTTTTGCTATTGGTAATAAAAATGTTGGTGTTATTTCCTTGCTTGATGAAGGGGGTAGTATCTATTTAGCGAAAAAATCAGCTATTGTAAATCCTGAATTGTTTGAAAACGGTAATGATTACCCTGCAACTTTAACGGCTGCTGCATCAATGATGTTTCCTGTTTCACTAGGTTTACCAATCGACCATGTTGTTAATACGGTAATTCATGTAAAAGATAATGATGTTTTAGTCCGCAACATCTTTCAAGAAAATATGTTTATCAATATGTTGGCATCATTAAATCTTGGAATTGCTACTAGCAAAAAATCAGCCTTAAATGTATATAAACAAGCATTGGAAGAATTTGGAGAAAAGGGCTGTACTTTTGCTTCTAACCTTATAATTTATCATGAAAACCAACAACTTTTAAATAAATGGCTTGATTTAGCCTCTACAACACTAAAAAACATTAATTCTTGCACCAGTTTAATTGAAAATGCTGATGCTTTTCAAATCTTTTGGGCTAATATTCCTGGTAATGCACAATTCAATATTAGAAACAAATATTCAATTGTTGATGTAGCAGCTTGTTATCTACCAAGAGAAACTTACAACAAATCTGATAATGAAGGTTTTTATTGTGTTGATGTTTTTGGCAACCCGATAAGAGAAAACCTATTGTTTTCAGATTCTACTTCAAATAAAAATATTGTTGTTTTCGGTCCTTCAGGTTCAGGAAAAACAAATTGGCTCTGTTGGTTTACCGACAACAACCTTAACAGTAATCATGATGTTATCATCATTAACGTAAAACCCGATTATGTCAACCATTGTAAATTAAATAATGGTATTTATGTGAACACCGCAGTTGATGAATATAAAGGAATCAACCCTTTCTACACCTATAATGATAACGGATTTTGGACTTTAAGTACCGAAAAGGCTAATTTACTTCGTGCTATATTAAGTCATATTTGGAAAAAGAAAGAGCGTATGTCTAACGACGAAAACTCTGTTCTTTCAGATGTTATTGAAAAATATTATCATCACGTTAATAGTCAGAAAATAGAAGTGCCAACATTTAAAACATTCTATGAATTTATTGATGTGTACATTGAAAAATTTGTAAATGATGAAAATCGAAGTTTTTTAAACTTCCAATCGTTAAAGCTAGGTCTTAAACCTTTTTACTCGGGAGCATATAAAGATATTTTTGATGTAAAAAAACAAGTCGATTTAATGAATGAACGCTATGTGGTTTTCGACCTTATGGCAGTTCTTAAAGATGAACTTTTGTTTGATGTGTACCTTTATTACGTGATTGATTTCGCAATGACCAAAATCGTTCAAAACAAAAATTCAGGAAAGTTTACAAACATAATTTTAGATGAATGTATTGATTCAATGAAAGGACAGGGTGGGGACTTTGTGGGTGAACAGTTTAGAAAAATCCGTTCGATGAACGGCTCTATTGCGATTTGTACTCAAGGTATTTCTTACCTTGATGCTGTAAGCGACTTAGTAAAAGATTCGATTAAAACGAATTGCGACATTAAAATTCTTTTAGATCATTCTGCTGCAACATCAGATTTTCCTAAACTACAAAACTATCTTTCGTTATCAGATAACGAAATGGAGCTTTTAGGCTCAATTTCTAAAGGTAAACATTACCGTCAATGGTTCTTAAAGAAAGGTATTGATAACGCTAAACTTTTACGTAATGAAAATTCATTGTTTAGCAATGCTGCATATTCCACCAGTCCAAAAGATGTGAAGCAAATTGAAGATGAACAAAAAAAGCTTCAGGAGCGTGGAATAGATAACATCGAAATTGCAATTCAAAATCATATAGACAACAACATTAATCCAACTAAAAATTAAATTTATGAAAAACAGATTATTTATTCTTTCTGCCTTTGTATTGGGATTATCCATTTTTCCTTTACAAATTTCTAAAGGACAAGACCCAAGTTTTGGAGCTTCAGACGCTGTTACGGCTGCAAATACAACAACTATGATTAGTCAATTAACTACATTAACAACCACCATTACCACTCTTAAAGAATCTGCTAAACTTATGCAAGATGCACTAGAGGTTGTTAATGTATATAATAATATGCGTGATGTGGTTCGACTGGTTCAACTGGTTGAAGCAACAATTTGTGGAATGGAAGAGTATCAAATGTATTTAGAAATCTCTATTAAACACAACAGTTGTATTGCTAATTTTAATTATGAATTAATTAACGCTAAATTTTCTTTTACAACCAACATCATTAACATAGCCAGTAAATCAGCTTCATTATTTAGCTCGGCAGACAGAATCAATTCTATCAAAGATGCTATTGCAGCATTAGAAGGAACAATGAAGCAAATAGAAACGCATAATCAAATTGTACACTCACAAGTTGAAGCTGATGTAATGACGGCTTACAATCAACACTTAGTTAATTCTCTTTTCAAAATAAACAATGTAAATTGAAGTTGACCCCTAAACACTAATTATTATGAAAGTAAAATCGTTATTCATTTTTATTGTACTCTCCATTTTATCTGTTCCAATATTCGCTCAAGGTACATCATCAAATTATTTCGCAGATTTTTTTAATGTAGGAGATATTGATGGAGTAATATCAACAGGCATGGGGCAAATGCAAAAAATTGCATGGATAATAGCCGTTGTTGTGTTTCTTTTAACCTTTGGTTTTGGTTATCTTCAAAGTGGTGTAGCATCACTTTTAGGTAAAGAAAGTTCTGGAGGTTTTTTTAATGCTGAAAACCTCTTTTATTCTCTTTTCATTTTAATTCTGCTAGGTGCATATAGTCCGATTGCTTCAACCTTAGAATCAAGCATAAATTACATAAACTCTATATCTGAAGTCGATTCTCAGGATATTGCAAACCTAGCTAATAACACTCAATTTAAAGACCAACAAATAAGAGCTGCTATTTGGGCTGCTAATCAAAATGACGACCCGGAACTAAAAAAGAAAGGTATAATCATTCTTGATAGGTTAGGAGTAAACGAAGATGCATTTAGGGCAAATGAAGATAAATATTCTACAACAGCATTAATTGATGAGAAAAGTTGGATGGAAAAATTATCTTATTTTGTTGACCCAAGAAATTGGCCAACCATAATTTTTGGGGCAATGGGGCAAATCTTAATGGGTATTATACGTGGAGTTGTTTTGATGTTTACTTATTTTTATTTTAAATTACTTTTCTTACTTGGACCTTTTGCTTTTGCTTTTGCAGTAAATAAACGCTATCAGGATTTAATTTCTGATTGGGTTGGAGCTGTGCTTAGTACTGGATTAGTCTTTACTACAATGAACATCATTGATTATATGCACTCCGCCATAATTAAAAGCAGAATGGCTAACTCTAACCCAAATTTTGATATTGGTGCTCAGTCCGCCTTTGAGATTGTTTTTAATTTAGGTTTCATTATTTTATACCTAAGTGCATTTAAGCTAACTAAAACAATTGTTCCAGGAAAAGGGTTAGGAGCTGCAATGGTTGGTAAAACCATTGCATTAGGTGCTGCTGCTGTTGGTGGTGCTGCAATGGCAGCAGGAGGGGCAGCAGCAGGTTCAACAGGAGGAAAAGCAATGAAAAACTTATCAGATATAACCTCAAAAGCAACAAGTGCATTTAGAAAAAATGAAGAATAATTAATATTAAACTTATGAAAGAATTTAATCAATTATACAATTATAAAACTGCGTTTGCTACGCTAAAAGTTATAGTTATTGTAGTAGTAGTAGCTTCTCTTGGAGCTGTTGCCTCTGTGTATTATATTTTCGTTGATAAACAAAATGCATCAACCCAACGAATTTGGGTTAAAACTGCCGATGGTAGTATGTTTTCTGCAACCGAAAAAAACGCTATGTCTTATGAGGATAGGGTAATTGAGTACAAGCATCATGTGAAATGGTTTTATAACTTATGGTACAGCCTTACCAAATCTACGCATGAAGAAAATATCAATAAAGCTTTAGATTTAATTGATAAGGTTAAAGGTGGGGAAATGCTCGATTTTTATATCGCTCAAGGAGTTTTTAATAAACTTAATCAAACAGGGCGACGATTTGAATCTCGACTTTTAGAAGAACCAACAATATCATTAACTGAAAAAGGAATATTCGGAGAAATTAAAGGTAAACTTAGCTTTATTGATGAAACTGGTAAAGTGTATCGTGTACAGCATTTAGATGTTGCTTTCGAGCTAACCGATGTGCTTACCATACAAGGGAGAACCGATAACAATCCTCATGGAGTGTTAATTAAAAATTGGACGATTACTAATGATGAAGTTTTTGAGTAAAAAAATATTGTTCCAAAATTGGAACATTAAAAAGATTTTGTATATTTGCTAAAAATAAATCTATGAAGCTAAAAGAGATTAAACCAATTTATAAATTCCTCATTTTTGGAGTGATTCCTGTTGTAGTAATCTTAATGTATGTTTACAGACCGAATCAAGCACCTCAAGAACAAATCGAACAAAACACCAATTCTTTTTTTGTTGCTCCTGAAAACCAAACTTCTCAAGAGAAAAAAAGCAACATCGACCTATATAAAGAGGGTAAGCAACAAAAACAAAATAACAACACTTTCGGTGGCGCTTTAGATTTTGATACTAAAGCAGCTTCAACCGATACTGCCTTACCACCTGAAGAAAAAGTATTTCAACAACAAAACAATATTATCCCAACCACCGCAAAAAAGAGCTATATAGCCCCAAGTACTACAACAAAACAAGTTGTTGAGCCAGTTCAACAACAGCAACAACCATCAACAACAGCAAGAAGAAGGGATGCTGCAAGTGGTGGAAGTTATGGTTCAAGCAACAAATCAACTGGAAAAACTACTGGAATTATTCAAGCAGTAATTCATAATGGTAATAAAACAGTTAAATCAGGTTCAACCGTTCGTTTAAGAACAACTGAAGCTTGTACCATTAACGGAATTGAGATACCAACAAATACTGTTATTTCGGGTATCGCTCAATTATCAGGAGAAAGGGCAAAAATTTCTGTTACTTCAATAAAATATAATGGAGAGCTGTTACCTTGTAAATTTACTATATACGACAACGATGGTATTGAGGGTTTGTTTGTGCCAGGTGGAGTAAATCAAGAAATTAAAGAAAGTACTGCCAACTCTGCTGTTAATGAGGGGGCGACACATTTTAGTGTTCCTGTAATTGGTTCAGTAAGTACCAATGCTTTTAAAAAGAAAATGCAAGACCCATCAGTATTAATCTATGATAATCACAAAGTAACTTTAAGACCTTAACATTATGCAAAAATTACTTCTATTGCTTTTAGTATCTTACTCGACATCTGTGTTAGCACAAATTACTGATACTATTGAGGTGTCGTTTACTAAAAGTGTTTACCTTATTTTTCCCGAAGCCACAAACTACGATAGAGGCAGCGAAGATGTGCTTATTAAAAATCCTGAAAATAAAATCATCATTCAAGCTGCCGTTGAAAATTTTGAGGAAACAAACCTTTTTGTTCAATCAGGACCAGAATATTATATGTTTATTCTAAAATACAGTAACAACCCAAAAAAATTACTATTTAACTATCAAGTAAGAAAAAACACAGCTTCAACAGGAGCTGTAACACCACCCACAACAATTAATAATAACACCCCAACCACCACATCACAAATTATTAATCCAACGACAAAATTACCTTCAGAGGCTTTAGGAAATGAAATGATAGACCAAACAGTTTATACTACAAAACTTGAAAGTCAGAAAGCTACTCATGAAGCTAAAAGTACACATGAAACTAATTCAATTTGGGCTAATGCTCAACCCCAAACACTATTTAATAAAGGTATTGTTAATGGTAAAATATCATTCATTGCTACCAACCTTTATGTTTACGAAAACTATTTTTATTTAAAGCTTTCTGTTATCAATAAATCAAAAATTAACTACGATATAGATTTTATCAGGTTTACCATTAAAAACAAAAGTAAATCGGTAAAAAAAGAAGCCGACCAGTATATTGAATTAACACCAGTTTATATACACAATAAAGACATTAAAACAGCACCTGGTCAAGAAACTATTGAATACGTTTATGTTTTTGATAAGTTTACTATTGAGGACAATAAAAAATTCAATATTGAAATGTGGGAAAAGAACGGCGACAGAAAGCTTGGATTTGATTTCCTTAGTAAAGAATTGTTAGGAATAAAACGTATTGATTAAAAATTTAAAAATTAACTAAAAACAAATAAAAACCCTAAACATTAAAAAAATGAAAAAACTCAATTATGTATTGTTATCAGTCATGATAATTTTAACCTTTTCATGTGATAAGCGAGAAGATTTTTTTGCCGAGAGCAATCAAGAACCTTTTCTTGAAATCAACGCTTTAAACACTCCATCTTCGTACATTAAAGATTTTACAAGTGTAGAAAGTATTACTGATTCATTTAATTTAGTAAACAACGATTACTTGATTAATTTCAGAATTACAGATGAAAGTAAAGATGTTAAAATTGAATACTTTGTAGATAATGGAGCTACAATTACTTTAGTTTCCTCATCGGTTACAACAACTAAAGATAAACAAGAAATTACAGGAGTAATAAAAGCCGTACCCAATACCGTTGGTTTACATAATGTAGATATAGTTATTACAGACCCCTATAATAAATCTAAGCGTATTTCGATTAAACTTAACGTATATTTAAGAAATGCTGTACCTATTTTAAGTATTTCTACAGTAAACAATGTGGGTAGTAACAATCAAACCTTAGTTGGTATTAATATTACTGATACTTTTAGTTTTCAACAGGGTACGATATTAATTGATTATCAAATTATGGATGATAATGCTGCTTATAACTTTAACTTTAATACAACTAACGCTGCTTCTATTAATGAAAATCTTGGAGTAAAAATTATTACTCCTCAAACCCATTCTGTTGTTGTAACAGGTCAATTAAGGTTAACTCCAACTCAACTTGGGCTTCATGTGGTTACAATTACTGTCACAGATGATATTGGTCAACAAACACAGCTATTTGCTAATATATATATCATGGATATTCCTGCTGTAATAACTGTTAATCCTGCTTTAAACACCTTTACTACAACTTCTAGTTATGTTTCTTCTTTTAGTGAAATGTTTTTATTTGAATTAGGAGTTTATAAAATTAAGTACCGTATTGTAGATGATAATATTTCTCCTAATTTTACTTTTACTTCAAATAACTCAGGAGTATTAACTGAAGATTTATCTGCTCGTACCGTTACAACGATAGGAGGAATTAGTACTATTGAGGGTTTATTAAATTTATCAGCTGTAATTGAAGCTGTACACACCATACAACTGAATGTTGCTGAACCAGGGGGAACAGTTACTAGTACAAGTACAGTAGATATACGAAAAAACAAGATTCCAACTTGTAATGTTGGATTGTTAGGCTCAGATTATGTTGGTGGAAAATATTATTCTGTAACTAGTACGGTTAATTCCTACAATTCAGACCCTGCTATTTTTAATGATGCAATTATTAATTATGACCTAGAATTATATAAAAACGGCAGTCTCGTTACTACACACTCTACAAACTCTTCTGTATATAAATTTAATGATGTTAGGACTATTTATGGTACTGGTAATTATTATGTAAAAGCACGTTGTAATGATAAATACGGAGGTATATCACTATGGGTTACTTCTACTGTTGTTACAATTTTTTAATAAAAAAAATAAATTTAATATGAAAAAAATATATATAATACTATTTATGTTGGTTGTATTACCAAATATAAACGCACAAGAATTAAGACATTCACAAGGCAATAAAGGACTTGATTTTTCTTACCATTTTGTTAAACCTGGAAGTGCTTATAGCTTAGGTTATGTTCAATACCTTAGTAGTACTCTTGTATTAAAGGTTAAGGGAAACTATGAAAAAGGAATGATTGACGATTTAGAAACCAAAATTTGGCAAGGTTTACCTTCTATTGGTTATTCTATACAAGTTCTTCCACCAGTATTCTTTTTAACTGGAGAAGTAGGTTTACTTATAGGTCAACAGGAATACTCGAATGTTAATTTTATCAGAAAAGAAAGTGGAATCATTTATGGTGGTTTCTATGGTATAGAATTAGAGTTTTATGTAAACAACAACATTGCTTTTCTGCTTAATACCCAACAAATCTATGCAAGAGGTTCTGATATGAGTCCACACCGTTTTCAAGTGGGTGGTGGAATCAGGTTAATTATTCAATAAATACATCATTCTTTGGATAAAAAACAATACCTAATCAATTGGCTCGAACAAAGAAAGTGTTTGTCTTTGCGTTGTTTGGAATTACAAGCCGGAATACCAAACCGAACACTTTCTCATTTGATTAATACAGATAGAAATATAACTGAAAATAACTTAAATAAGCTATTACCGATTTTAATTGATTATGGCTTTAACTTAAATGAATTTAATAATTGTAAATAACCCTAAACACTAATATTATGAAAACAAAAATCAAACATTTCTTACTACTATTTTTAGTAGTATTCACAACAAGCATCTTTGCTCAAAACAATTCCGTAGGGATTGGAACAACAACACCTGATAATTCAGCAATACTGGATTTAGTCAGCACTAATCAAGGGCTTCTTATTCCACGAAATAATACTTCAGGAATTACAACTATTACAGCCCCATCAGACGGATTAATTCTTTACAATACCGACGATAAATGTTATTGGTTTTGGAACAACTCTGCTTGGAAAAGGCTTTGTGATACAGATAGTTTATTAACTATGATTAATAATTTAGGCGACACTATTGGCTTTATTTATGATTCTCTTGCTGTTCACAATAATAATATTTCCAATTTAACAACTATTGTAAACAATCATTCAGATTCACTAGATTGGATTTATGATAGTCTAGCAGTACATAACACCAACATTTTTAATAATACATCGAACATTAATAATCTATATGATTCAGTTGATGTTATCAATAATTCTATTACCAACCTAACTACTATCATAAATAACCATTCTGATTCATTAGACTGGATTTATGATAGTTTAGCAGTACACAACACGAATATAACCAACAATACAACCAATATTGCTACCAATACAACTAACATTCAAAACTTGTCTGATTCTCTTGGTTGGGTTTATGATTCATTAGCAGTACATAATACTAACATAACGACAAATACTACCAACATTAGTAATTTATATGATTCTGTTGATGTTATTAATACTCATTTAGGAGTTGTTGATTCTACTTTATTAAATAAATGGGATATCTACGGTAATGTTGGGACTAATCCTACAACCAATTTTTTAGGTACTATTGATAATCAACACCTAGTTTTTAGAACCAATAATACGGAGAAAGTAAGGATAACTACAACAGGACGACTAGGTATAGGTACTAACAACCCAACACAATTACTTGATATTAACTCTAACGCTTTAAGACTTCGTACAGGAGCAACTAATAACTTTGTTCTTACCACCGATGCAACAGGAGTTGGTACATGGCAAGACCCATCTTTAAATCCAATACTTACAACATATATTACTACTACAACAGCACCATTAGGTAATGATTGGAAATTATTAGGTAATGCAGGAACTAACGCCAGTACCAATTTTTTAGGTACAACAGATAATGTTGATTTAGTTTTTAGAACAAATAATGTAGAAAGAGGTCGAGTAACTTCTTCAGGCAGCTTTTTCATAACTGGTAATGGTGGTTCTGTTCCATTAAGTGGTGCAGGAGTACGTTTTATGTGGGCTTCTAATAAACAAGCAATAAGAGCTGGTCAAGTTACTGGCACAGAATGGGATAATGCAAATATAGGAACAAGAAGTTTTTCTCAAGGTTATAATACAATCGCTTCTGGTCAATCTTCATTTTCATTCGGTACAACAACAACATCTTCGGCAAACTACTCTTTCAGTTATGGTCTAAACACTTCAGCTTCAGGAATTCATTCCTTTGCATTTGGTAATGGTACTATTGCCACATCACCATATAGTGTAGCTTTTGGGTTTAATTGTTCTTCAATTGGATGGTATAATTTTGCAGGTGGTAATGGTTCGTCAGCAGCAGGAGCAAATTCATTAGCTTATGGTTTTCAATGTTCAAGTAGTGGTGGTATAGCAATGGGTGTTGGTGCAACTACAGGCGGTACAGGAGCTGTTGCTTTAGGCAGTGATGTAACAGCATCTCTAAATGGAGATGTTGCTATTGGGTCGTTTGCTGTTGCTAGTGGAGGAAATTCTACTGCATTTCATGTTGGAAGTAACGCAACGCACAACAGTTCTTTTGTTATAGGACAAACAAATTCTTTAGCTATATGGGGATTTACAACTGAATTTATTGGTGGTTATACATTATACACTAATGGTACTTCAACTACTGGAGCAACTTTGGCAGCAGGTTCGGGAACTTGGGCTTCAGTTTCAGATAGAAACCTTAAAACAAACATTACAAAACTTGACTATAACGAAGTATTGAATAAATATAAAAACTTTGATATAACAAAATGGTCCTATATTGCTCAAACAGTAAACGGTCAAGATAAAGTTTATACAGCTATTGTAGATGGAAAATTAGTAGAAAAACCACTTCCTCAATCCCAATTATACAGTAAGGATATTAATCATATAGGTATAATGGCACAAGACTTTTATAAGGAGTTTGGTTTAGGAACTTCAGAAAAATTAATAACAGCTTTAGATGTAGCAGGAGTTAACATGGCTGCAATTAAGGCATTATTAGAAAGAATTGAACGACTAGAAGAAAATAATAAGTTATTACTTGAAAGAATTAATTCTGAAAAGCATTAAAAATGCAAAGAAAAAAAATATTTCTTTATCTATTAGGGATCATAGTTTTTGGTGTTATTAACTATTACCAAGTGTATAGCTTTGATTTTGCTTTTGATGATTCTGTTTATATAACCGATAATGACTATATCTCGAATGGTTTTGGTTCTTTAAAAGAAATATTAACAGAACCTAGTGGTAATGGTAGCGAATATTATAAAGGTAAAATTGGTGCTTACAGACCAGTAACTCAATTTTCATTCTTAATAGATAAAGAGGTGTTTGGACTAAATCCTTCCTTTATGCACCTTGAAAATCTATTCTTATATGTTTTGACTGGAATTATTCTATTTATATTATTAATATCAATTTATAATAATATTTTAATTTGTTGGATTTCTTCATTAATATTTATTACACTTCCCATTCATCAAGAGGTTGTTTGTAATATTAAATCAAGAGATGATATTCTTTGTTTGTTCTTTTTTTTATTTTCATTTTATTTATTTATAAAGTATTTAAACACAAAGAAAATAGCTTTTATTGTTCTGTCAATAGTGTTATATTTCTTTTCTCTTTTATCAAAAGAAAATGGAATAACTCTTGTTTTAATATACCCATTGTATTTGTTTTTATTTAAAAAGTTTGAATTAATTGATATTATTAAAAAGTCAATATACTTCTTTATTCCTTGTATTGTATTTATTTTATTACACAATTACATTAATCAAGATGTTTCAATATATTGGAATAAGATTAGTAATAATGCTCTTTTTATCTCAGATAGTATTTTGACAAGAAAATTTAATGCTTTCTATTTAGTAGGGGTTTCAATTTATAAATTAATAATTCCATATCCATTACTTTGGGATTATTCATTAGGTTATTGGAATTTTAATACACAAACAAAATTTATAGGTATAGCAGTTGTATTTTTATTATTTTTTGGTGTTATTTATAGTTATAAGAAAAATCACAAATTGCTATTTTGCTTATTATTTTTCTTAATAAGTAGCTCTTTAACTAATAATATTTTTATAGAAATACCCTCTACTTTTGCTGAAAGATTTAGCTATACTCCCTCGTTAGCAATAGCTTTTATGATTCCTATCATTTTTAATTTTACCTCAATAAATTATATAATAATTACTTCAATATTTGTATTGTTAACTCACACGATTTATAATGTTTATTCAATAAAGGCTTGGAAAAATCACTTAAGTTTTGGGGAGTTTAATGAAGAACATCTTAAAAGCTTTAAAATGTCAACCAATTATGCTAATGCTTTACTTATGAGTAATAAAAACATGGATAAAATCCCAGAATTAATTAATTATTCAACAAGAATTTATCAGCCTACATATTTTACATATCGAATTATGGGTGGGTACTACCATTTTAAAAAAGACTATTATAATGCTTTAAATAATTATAAATCTGCCCAGAAATTTCAACCAAATGAAAAAAATCTTTCAATACTTATTAATTTACTAGAAACAGCATTAAAAAATGAAAAATATCATCCATCTAAATTAAATCTATTAATTAAAGATGGTAAAATTGATGATGCATTAAGTATTATAAATGAAGGTTTAAACAACCCTAAACTCGATAAAAAAATAATTCATAATTTATATTATTCCAAAGGATTTATTTATGAAAAATCAAAACAATATAAGGATGCAATTTACTTTTACAAACTTTCATTAGATGAAGGTTATTTAGAAAAAAATGTATTATGGGAAAGATTATCTATTTGTTATAATAAAATTAATGAACATAAACAATCAATTAAATATTTAACACTTCTTCTTGAAGAGTCTCCAACAAATTTTAATTATTTAAGAAACATTACTATTAGTTACTTTCAAATTAATGACAAAGAAAACACCCTTAAATTCAAAGAAAAAGCATTAAAGATTAATGGTAACGATAAAACTTTATTAAGTATAAACCCCTAAACACTAAATATTATGAAAAAAACACTTTTAATTTTACTGCTGTACGCATCAGTAGCAACAACATCAGCCCAATTGGTGTATAACAATGGAGCTGCAATTTATAGTCAACAAAACGCTTTAATCAAAGTAGAGGGTTCTATTCAAAATGATAATAACGGACTGGTTGACCATAACGGACTAATCATAGTTGATTCTTCTTACATTCAAAACAACAACGCCACCAGTCAAGGAAACGGAATTTATGAAGTTTACGTAAATTGGGATAATTCTGCAAATTTTATTCACGGTACTTCTCACGTTAAGCTTACTGGAGGTAGTCAGTTAATTACAGGCTCTAATATTACAGATTTTTACGACTTGACCCTGCAAGGCCCTGGAGTAAAAACGCAAACCATTAACGCCGAAACTTCCAATATTTTAGACCTTAAAGCAAATGAACTAGCCACAAACGACAACGAAATGTTTGTATCTAATAATAGTACTTCTGCTATTATCTACGATAATACTTTTAATAGTGAGGGCTTTGTTAGTTCAACTGGTACTGGAAGATTAACTAGAGCTACCAACCAATCTAATGAGTACGTTTACCCTTTAGGATCAAACGTAGGAACTCGCCGTTTTCGTGCAATCTATATTACTCCTAATTCTACTGCTCAAAATCAGTATTCTGCCATTTTAAACAATTATAATGCTACTACTGATGCGTATCAAACTTCATCACTTGATACCAACTTATGCACAGTTAACGATTTGTTTTACCACAAAATTGAGCGTAAAAGCGGTGTTTCTGCTGCTGCAATTAAAGTTTCATACATCAATGGAGTAGATGGCTCTTGGAGTTCAACAGCTAATTGGAACAATGCTATTTGGAACAACAACAACCTAAACCAACAAAATACTGGAAATTATTATAACATCGAAAACATTAATTATGACTTTGATTTCGCCCCAATTATTTTGGGCCAAATCAAACCAAATGCTCCAGTAATTTTAAGCGATTCAGCGATATGTTCTACAGAAACCAATGCAATTTATGAAGTAACAAGTGTTGGCAATTACTCTTACAATTGGTCAGCTCCAGGTGGAACAATTACTTCTGGTCAAGGAACAAACCAAATTAACGTGAATTGGAACGGTAATACCACAGGTATTGTCGAAGTAATTATTACTGACCCCCTAACTTCTTGTTCTTCGAATAACGGAACATTTACGACTAATTTTTACCCTAATCCTATTGCAGGAATTTCAGCTTCTTATCCTAATCTTTATCCTGGAACAATCATTAACCTAAACGACAGCTCTACTGGAGAAGTCGCTTGGAATTGGGATTTTGGAAATACATACAACAGTACAAACGAAAACACTCAAACAGTATATAACAGTCCTGGAACATATCTAATTACATTGGTAGTCGAAAACGAATTTGGTTGTTTAGATTCGACAACTTATGAATTAACCGTTGGTGGAAAAGTAGTTATACCAAATGTATTTACTCCAAACAACGACGGCTCTAACGATTATTTTGAAATTCTTGGGCTAGAAAAATACAACATCGTTATTCTTAACCGTTGGGGTCAAACACTCTTTACTGGAAATGAAAATACCACGTTTTGGGACGGCACAACACCTTCAGGGGAAAATGTTCCTGAAGGTACTTACTTCTTTGTCTTAACTGCCGATAACCTTGAGGAAAAAGGGGCATTAACTTTATTTAGATAATCTTAAAACTATTCTCAAATGAAAATTTTAAAATATATAGCACTTTTAATAAGCGTATTTGTTTCAGGGATAGTTTCTTCCCAAAATATTAGCCTTAATACTGGAATGTACCACTATAAAGGAGATTTACAACCAACCACTAAAGTAAATTCAGTTTCTAACTGGCTTTGGGGTTATGGTCTTTCTGTCGGCAAACAATTTAATAACGGTTTAGAAATTAATGTAGCTTTTGACTTATTTAAAGTCGGTTTAAATGAGGTTAAGCTCGATAGCAATAAAAACTTCCGTTCTGATATTAAAAGCTTTTCAGGAAGCTTTATTTACCATTTAAACTTAAGGAAAGCGACTAAGCTAACCCCTTACGTTGGTTTAGGTTTTGGAACTATTCTTTTTTCAGGTTCAAGTGATTTACAGGACCGAAACGGTGAAACTTATTTTTACTGGAGTGATGGCTCGATTCGAAACGAAGTTGAATCTTACGAAAATACGTTTACTTCAAAAAAACTCAAACGTGATTATAACTTTGAAACAAAAACTACTGAAGGAAACGCTCTATTGGTAAAAGCCATTTTAGGTGTTGATTTTAAAACTGGTAATAAAACAGCTTTTGGAATAAACGCAGCTTACAATTATACTATGACTGATGAACTGGATAACATTTCTTCAGGTGGTAAAGATGCTTACATCTATGCAGGGGTTTCTTTTAAATATTTCTTTGATAAAAGAACTGCACTCCAGGAAAAAAACAAACCATATAAAGGTGTGGATTACAACGAAATACGTTATGGCGATGTTGACCAGGATAAAGTAAAAGATTGGACTGACGAAGAACAAAATACACCCAAAAACGCAAAAGTTAAAGGTAATGGAAAAGCTGTTGATAGTGATAAAGACGGTGTGCCTGATTATGCTGATTTAGAACCAAACACACCTGACACCGCTTTTGCAGATGCTAACGGTATTGCTTTAACCGATGAACAGTTTTATATTTATTACTTACTTTATATCGGAGATATTTATCCAGTATCTGAATTTTACGTAAAAAACTTTCACAAAATCCCTGCAAAATATCGTGATGAAATTGGACGAATGGCACTAATAGAAACACATAAAGGAGAATTTAAAACCAATGAAGAAGCGATAAAACAAGAACTAAATACTTTACGTATCAAAATGGATAACGAAAAGGAGATTAAAACCTTTAAAGGTGGTATGTAATTATTTGAAATTTTACAAAAAGTAGCTATGGAAGTTGTATTTCAAAGTAAAATTGAAAGTAATAAAAAGCAACAGGAAGACTTTTTAAGACTTGCTCCTATGGAAAGATTTTATAGGTTTTTAAAGTTATCTGAAATAAGTATTAAGTTGTTTCCAATTAAAAATAATAAACAAAAATCAAATAATTTTATTATTATCATTAAGGAATAATTTATGAAAAATAATTGGGAAGATAAAATTGATTCTTTTATAGAGTTATCTAATAAGTATAATGTTCGTATGATTATGGTGGGCGGTGGAGCTGTTAATTTTCATGGTTATCAACGTCATTCTGCTGATGTAGATTTTTGGATAGATACTTCAGAGGATAATATGAATAATCTTGTACGTGTTTTTCAAGATTTAGGATATGAAATAAAAGACTTTCCTGATGAAGTTAAAGCACAAAAACAAAATATTTCGGTTAAATTCTCTCCTATTGATTTAGATTTAGAATTAATTACTAAATTTTCAGTAAATAAAACTTTTAATGAAGCCTATAATGAAGCGGAAGAGCAAATAATTAAAGGTAGTAGAGTTCTAAAATGGAAAGTTCTATCATTTGATGATTTAATTACTAGCAAAATTAAATCTGGTAGATATAAAGATTTATTAGATGTACAGCAATTGAAAGAATTAAAAGACAAGTCAAAGAATAAAGGAATGTCTATGTAGTTAACGGTTTTACAGCTAATTTTATGAACTTATTATTATCTATAACAACTTCATTGCTTCAAATGTACTATAGTGATTTGTCTAGTTACAAATCATTTGACAACATTAAACAAGCTTATGTATTAATTGAATCTGATACCAGTAAAACGATTAATCAGCTCAACATATACATTCCTTCCATTTCTCCAATAAACCCTCTTAAACAAACTCGTATAAGCTCTGAATTTGGTTTTCGTTACCACCCTATACAACATAAAAACATTTTTCATCAAGGAATTGATATTGCAGCAAAGTATGGTACTCCAGTACACTCAACAGCAGCAGGAATTGTAGGAAAAATCCAAGCTTCAGAAGATGGGTACGGTAAACAAATTATAGTTACCCATGAATTTGGTTTACAAACGCAATACGCCCATCTACATACTATTATGGTCGAGGAAAATCAATACATTTTCAAAGGAGAGGTAATAGGGTTTGTTGGTTCTACTGGTTCTTCAACTGGCTCACATTTACATTATGAAGTAATAAAGAACAATAAAAAGATAGATCCTTTTCCTTTTTGTTCTTTATACACCTTTGATAAAAATCAAAAGGATTATTACGAAAATGAAAATATCGATTTTATCAGGGAAATTGAAAGCCAAATTGATAGTGTGGTTTACGGCAAAAAAAATGAACCAGTTCAACTTCCTGAAGCTCCTGTGGAAAAACCAAAGGCAAGAAGAAGAACTGGTTCAGAAAACCTAGGTACTTTTAATTAATTAACCTGGAAAAAAAATGTTTACAAAAGACATTACTCTAATCTTTACAGTTTGATACATATTAGCAGCCAAATTTTTATTGATAATTTGGTAAATCATTCTTCTGCCGTTGTCATTATTCTTGAATAAAATTTCATTATCCAAAAATTCTTTTGCTGTTTCTCCTAATGATTTGATATTTTTAGAAATCATGTCAATTAATGGATTGTGTTTCCAGTAAATTGCTAAAGAGAGCTTATCATCTAAATAATCATGTAATGCTTCCCAATTATTTTCTGATTTATATTTTTCTATGTTGTGAGCTATCTTTGTCATTTCAACTTGATAGTCTTGTATTCTTAAACTTTCCATGTGCTTATATATTTAGTCCGTTATTTTTGTCCTTAGTAATTGATTTTTCTTGTGAGTTGGTGCTTTTTATTTCATCACTTTTATAAAGCTCTTTTGAAGCTTCTTTTTTTAATGATGCCATAACAGCTACTTTCTTACCTTCATCAATGGTTGTCGAGCTGCTGATTTGATTAATTAACCCTTCACTTGGTTTGTAACCTAAAACGACCATGTTGTTTAGGTTTTTAAAGTTGTTTTGGTTAATTTGCATTATCGCTACCTTATCATTTAAGACTTGAAAATCTTTTGTTGCCTCTTTTAAACCGTTGATATTTTCTAAAGGAATTTGTTTAGGGTAATCGTTTACAAAATGATTAAGTTTCATTTTGTTAAAATCATCAAGCTTTGCTACCACATCAGGATTATGAAACAAAGTTTTTTCAACTTGTCTTGTTTTATCTAAAATAGAGTTAATAATTCCTTTAGCTTCAGTAAAACTATTTTTTTCGTTACCTTGAATGGGTACAAAGGTTTTTAAATCCCAATTCAATTGTTGCTTACGAAAAACACCTTGCTTAAAATTCACTTTGATTTTATTATCAATCGAAACTTTACCTGAAGCAATTTCTGTTTCTCCAGTATTTGAAACCCTCATGTAATTACATTGCTTCACGCCTACGCTTTCCATAATGGTTTTTACTCTTGCACTTGGCAAATGGCTTACATGATCAAAGGACAAATAGAGCTTATTTTCCTTTTCATTGACGTAATGGGAACTTAACCCACTTAGTACTGAATTGTCAAGGAGATTGTCAAATACTTTGTTGATTTTTTCTGAATCCAAACTATCGAGTTTGAGTTCAACTACATGACTGTAATCGTTTAACTTCATAATAATTTATTTTAAATGTTTAGGGACTCCAAAGATAACTAAAATAAAAATTAAAGTTCACAAATTAATCTTAATTTCGCATTGAATACTTTTCGAGGCTACTTTCAGAGTAGCTTAATTAGTCTTACTTTGTAATATTAACGAAAGTGTTTAGGGTGGGGCTACTTTCGGGTAGCCCCTATTTTTTCCCTAAAATTTGAAATCCACACCTGAAAAATCTTCTTTCAATTTTAAAACAGCATTAAAAGACTTTCCTTTTGTTGATTTAAACCCTCCTATCTTCTTTGTAGTGCCATTTTCTAATAAAAGGTATATATCTTTATCTGTAATAGATTTTTGAGCTATTACACGCCAAATTACGAAGTTGCAACCATCAGAGCAACAAAACGCTCCTTTAGGTTTAAGTTGTACAGTTTTGTTTTTACATTTAGGACAAGTTCTTTTTAGTGATTCATCGTTGTTTGCTGCTACAAAATCAAAAATTACTTCAAAAGCTTCATTAAATTTTAGTGGAGCATCAAATTTAACTTGGTCTTTGTTTTTAAAACCCTTAATAGTATCTGTTTTTCCTTTTTGGATTAGGTCTAACAAATGTTGTTCGGATATGTTACGATTAAACATTTTTTGAAAGAGTTTAAATCCGCAGCTTTCCTGGCAAAAATAACCGTAAGAATTTTTGGTTAGTAGATGATTTTTACACTTCGGACACTCGTATTGTGCTGTTTTAATATGCTCTTTAAAAGTTGTTGATTTTCCTTCAGCTTCAGCTACGATTTGAGTTACAAAAGTGTTGATTTCTTTTAAAAACATTCCTCCATCGTAGTTTCCTTTTTCCATTTGTGCCAATTTGTACTCCCACTCTCCAGTTAGTTCAGGAGAACTTACTTTAGTATCAACCATAGCGATTAATTCCCTGCCTTTTTGAGTGCTAATAATGGATTTACCTTTTTCAAAAATATACTCCCTCTTTTTAAGGGTTTCAATAATTGAAGCTCTTGTCGCTGCCGTTCCTAGTCCTTTTTCTTTCATCGCTTGTTTGAGTTCTTCATCTTCAATGCTTTTTCCTGCTAGTCCCATCGCTCCAAGTAATGTTGCTTCGGTATAATACGTTGGTTTAGTTACTTCCTTTTTTACAACCTCTAAAGATGTGATGGGAGCTGTTTCATTTTCTTTTAGATCTATTGCTAAAATTTGTTCTTCATCTTCGGTAGTATTTTTAAGAAGTTGTTTAAATCCTTTTTCTTTCTCCTTTTTTACTGAAGCTTTAAATTGGTGTCCTACTACATCAATAACAAGCTGCGTTAAATCATACACATAGGTTTTTCCAAAAGCTGTTACAAACCTTGATTTTATCAGTTCATACAACTTTTCTTCATTTCCTGTAAGTCCTTGAGGTAATAATCCTGTTGGAATAATAGCGTAATGGTCGGTAACTTTTTTAGAATTAAAAAAAGCCATTTTTTCATTTTTAGTTTTTAGGTGTTGTCGAGTGGAGCTGTCGGTCAACTTGTAAAGTATTTCAAAAGCTTCATCAAGCATGGTTTCGGGTAAAAACTCGGAATCGGTTCTAGGATAGGTAACATACTTTTTTTCATAAAGTTTTTGTGTTAACTCTAAAGTTTCTGAAGCTTTGAATCCAAGTTGAACATTTGCAGCTTTTTGTAGTTCTGCTAAGTCAAAAGGTTTCGGTGGGTTGACTTTTTTTTCTTCTTTAATTTGAGAAATAAGCACTCCGTTTTGTCCTGTACAAGTTGATTTTATCGATTCTAAATTTTCGGTCCTATCAAATTTATTTTCATCATCTTTAAAGTAAGTAAAAGTAATATTCTTCCAATCAGCCTGTAATTGATGGTAAAACTTATTTTTCCAGTTTTCCACCTCATTATCACGCCCAACAATTAAAGCAAGTGTTGGAGTTTGAACTCTTCCAACAGACAATCCCCTAACTCCAGTTGCTAATGAATACGCTCTAGTTGAATTTAGACCAACGAGCCAATCGCCAATTGAACGACAAAGAGCAGCTCGGTATAAATTTTCATAATCGCTTCCTGATTTTAAATTACTCCAGGCTTTTTTCATGTCCTCGAAAACAAAAGAATTTACCCATAATCGTTTTAGTATTTTCTTTTCGTTTTGCGACTTCTTCAGCACTAATCGAACAATGAGTTCTCCTTCTCGTCCTGCATCGCCACCATTAACAACTAAATTCGCTTCAGTTATTAATTTTGCGAGAATTTGGTATTGTTTTTTTGTTCCAGGCAACACTTGGTATTGCCATTTTTGAGGAATCATCGGTAAAGTTTCTTTCGTCCAATCTTTCCAACCGTAAGCATCGGGCATTTCAAGACCAACTAAATGACCTACACACCATGAAATACACCAGTTTTTACCCTGTAAATAACCATCTTTTTTAACGAAAGATTCATTTTCGATTTTTTCCAATAATTCTTTATAAGCACCAACGGCTACCGAGGGCTTTTCAGCTATCAATAAATTCATTTTTGAAAGAGTTTATAAGTTTACAAAAACGCCTTTATTCTGATTAAAATTCTTACTTATGATAGTACTGGTTAAACGAAGCAGTTCATCAATAGACTTTACCTTTCCTGAAGGTAAATAAGAATTGTAAATACATTTATTTCTTTTATTATCTTTTATAACAGTAATATAACCTTCTTCAAAGCTTGTTAAATAAGGTCTAAAGTGGATAAAAAACAACTCATGATGAAAAAATAAATGATTAGAATTAGGGTCTTTTTCTAATTTTATTACCATAAATATTAAATTAAAAAAAAGAGGAATAAACTATTATTCCTCTTTTAAATTTACCTAAATATCATTTATTAATTACTGTTTTTTTTCTACTTTAGCAATAGAGAAACCGTGAACATAAGCTCTTTTATGTTTAGAGCCTTGTTTATCTTCAAACTCGTCGTATTTCAGTTTTCCTGAAACATTTACAAAATTACCTTTTTGAAATTTTGCAGCTTCTTCAGCAAATTTTCCATAAAATTTTGCGGTGTGCCAATCTGTTTGTTCCTTTTCGTTGCCTTCATGGTCTTTCCAAGTTTCTTTTGTAGCGATTGAAAGTTCAACAACAGTTAATTTGTCGTTTGGTTTTTTTAGCTCAACATCATTACCGATGTTACCGATGATTTCTACTTTTGTACTCATAATTTTTTGTGTTTAGGGGTTTTTAATTAAATTTCAGGTGCTAAAATACAAAAAAAATTATAGATACTAAGGTAATTAGTTATTTAATTTAATAGTTAGGAAGATAAAAGCTCTACGAAGCTCTGTTTTTCAATAATTTTTTATTGTTTGCTTAAAATGTACTTAATGTAATTGTAAATAATTGCTTTTCAACACCTAACAAAATTAAAACAATAAATAGATACCATGCAGCCCAACGCTATTGCTGTGCTTTTATAAAAGTGTTTAGGGTTGATTTTTAAGCAGATAAACTCAATAATATTTAAAAAGGTACAAATTCCGCAAAAGAGGACGGATTCCGCAAAGCAAAAAGGGACAGATTCCGCAGCCTCACAATCATTTTTAATTGTATTTTTGAAAAAAACCTGCCAAAACGGCATTTTAGGTTTTTTTCCTAAAGCCGAATCCGAAGGATTCCGTAAAAAAATTCCTTATTAAACTCTTTTACTTAAGTTCTTTTAAATTTTTTTTACTTAAGATACTTTAAGAGGTGCTGAAAGTATTGAAAATAGGGGTTTTTATAATAACAACTACGGACAGATTCCGCATGTAAAAACGGACAGATTCCGCACAATAAAATAACCTTAAAAAAGTAAACCCATTGTATTTATTGAGTTACAACTAATAAATCAATAATAACAACTACGGACAGATTCCGCATGTAAAAACGGACAGATTCCGCTAAAACGGACAGATTCCGCATGTAAAAAAGATTAATTATACATAAGATTAGCTCAACTACGGACAGATTCCGCACAATAAAATAACCTTAAAACAGTAAACTCCTTGTGTTTATTGAGTTACAACTAATAAATCAATAATAACAATTACGGACAAATTCCGCATAAAAATGTAATAAAGATGATAATAAAAGCAGAACTATTTAATATTAATTTGACAACTACGGACAGATTTCGGGTGTATAACCGTACAGATTTCGGAACTACAAAACTGGTAGATTAAAACTCAAGAACAGACTGTTCTCCATATTTAGCAAGAACAGTTAAATCTGTATTACTATTTCTTTCGTTGTGTTCTTCAGCAGAAAGCGTTTTAAACTTTGCTAATACTATTTCTCTAATACGATTAAAGGTAATATCATTATCCTGAGAGTAAACTTTGTTTTGACAAAACCATTGAACAAAAGCTCCAGTTTTACCTTTAGCTGTCTTTTGATTGGTGTTAAGTTCAAAATCTTGAATACAAGCTTTAATAAATAGATCTTCATAACCCTTTAGAACTCCTTTAGGAAGGTTGGGAATAATTTGTTTTACAATAATACCTGGAACTACACCATAATTTTTAAGGATTCGGTAAGCCTCATATTCATAAATTTTCAATTGTCCTACCTCACGGTTGCTTGGTGTAAAATTGTCTTTACTATTAGCAAAATTTCTTACTATGAAAAATTTAAAGCCAATAGTTTTCTTATTTTCCTTAATATTCTCAACCCAAACATAAATAGATGTGTATAAATTAATTTGTTGGATTGATCTATCTAAAACCTTACGTTTAAAGTCATTTGTAACTTTATATTCATCTACATCAACATTTAATCTTTTTTTCAAATCATTAATATAAAAAACAGCAATTACCTTATCTTTAAAAGATGATTGTTTTCTAAAAGTTGCGACAAGTAAACTAAATAAATCAATAACTATTCTACCTTTCAATCCGACAAAGTCATTAGAATATAGTCTTGTAAATTGCTTTAAATTATAAATTGTATTATTAATTCTTGGATTAAAACCAATTGTTATATTATGAGTTCCATTTAAATTTTTATTTTCTATACCAGAAAACCAAGGGTATTCATCACTAAAAATTTCCCCATTCACTTCAACCTCAGACAGAAATTCTAGCTTAGCAGTCAATAATTCACTAATAAATTCTCTGTACTTAATTTTTCCATCTTTCCATTTAATACCAAATGTTCCAAGTCCCTTAACCATGTCCGCAAAAGGAATAGTAACAGTTATAATTTCATTGGGCAAAAATTTATTATGATCAATTAAGGATATAAGATAAAATAATGCTCTTTTTTGAGTTTCAGAAAGATTTGTTGCTGAATTAATAATTGTATCAGTATTAATTCGAGCTACTCCGGTTTTATACTCCTGTACATTTTCCATATTTGTAGATTGTTAAGGCTTGCTTAATAGTAGATTATAAATAACAAGCATCATATATAATCCTTGCATTTTTTCGGTTCTTAGATTAATTAAAGCTTGTTCTTGAAACAATCGGTATTCATTATCATTTAATACCAAGGAAAAGTTATTAATAAGGTTTTCTTCTTTTAAAGCTTTAATAGCAGAAAAGATTAAAACATTACTTGGTTTTTCAAATTGCTCAGGGGTATTAATGTAGCTAGTAATAAATTCATTAACTTTTTCCGTTTTTTTTCGAAATATTTTTTTACCGTTAGGATTGATTAATAAGACATTAATCATAAACATAGGTATATTAAATCGTATTGTTTTCATTTGATTTACAACAACTCATAATTTAAATAGTAAATGTACTAAATATACATTAAGTATTTAAACCGTCAATATAAAAATATTAAAGTTCAAGACCTTTATTGTTAGAGTTAAGCTCTATGTTTAATTTAGGGTGCATTTCATTTAAATACTCTACAGCTCTATCATATAAAAATGGATCAACTTTAAACGTAAGAGGTAGAAAATCAGCTTTAAACATTAATTCTTCTTTTTCCATAAACAAATTATTGAGCTTCTCAGGATTTGAAGATATTTTATCTAGTTCTGCAACAAAGGATTTAATATTTTCCTCATCTTTGGACCTATTAATAATACGTTCAGCATTATTAATTTCGTAAACAGGGTCTTCTACTTTTAATGAAGATAATATGGCCACCTTAGCATCAACATCTAGTTTATCTAAGGATGCTATATTTTTTATAATTTCATCAGAAGCTTTATATCCGAAATCAACCATTTCAGATATAGCCCCATAATCTTTACTATTTATTTTTTCTAGCAAATTTTCATTGTTGAGTAATTTAAAAGGCTCGAAAGTTTCCCGAATTCTTCCTAGTGCAGTTTCATCGACATTAAAATTATTATTAGGAAATGACAGAAAATTATCTACTTTAAAATTATTAATAGTAGTTAATTTTTCTAATATTTCTGATTTATGAAAAATAGTGTTATCCAGACCATTTGATTTATTAAAAATATTATCAAACTTTTCTTCCATGACATTGAAATAACTATTTTCAGCATCTTGTAGTTTAAAAAAATTTGCCAATTTAAATTCAATTTTATCTTTCTTTGAAATACCCGATTTAAGGTTAAATCCAAGTGATTTTTTTAATCTAATCTCACCATAAGACAATTCTTTGCCGTCAGCAGATTTTCTAGAATACTCACATTTTTGAACCTTAAAACTATTCATGATTAATTTTAATTTTTCTACCGGAGTATAGTTTTTATCTTTAAAAGTAATGTGAATTTTACCCTTACGCTCATCTAAATAATGACTATTTAAACCATCAAATAAAGGACTGTTTAATAGTAAGTCAATGTTTTTATTCACAAAGTCTGGAGGTAAGTTCTTTATGTCTATATCAATTCCAACGATATGGCTAGAAAGCTCACTATTTTCTAATGCTTTTATATCTTTAAGCGAAATTTGGACCTCTTTAATAATTCTATTTTCAAATTTATTTACTAAATCTTCTATGTGTTTTGACCTATTAAACTCCTTTTCTTTTGAAACATCAAAAGGGATTTTATTTTCGAAAAAATCATATATCGCTTGTGGAGTAGCATCAAATTTTTCTAAAATAATTCCTCTTTCCCATAGATCTTCTTTAATTTGAGGCTCATTTTTAATAATAACCTCAATTTCAGAAAGAGTCTTATCGATGTCAATTTTCGTGATGATAGCTTCCTTTTCAATATTAGAAAGTGGTGGTTTAAAATCAATTGATGAATAATTTACATCTGTAATTTCTCCATAGATAGCGGATATTTCTTTATAAACATCACTTAATGTTTTGTCTTCTTTTGTTTTCATAATTTTAGATTGTTAAGGGAATATAAAGATACAATAAAAAACAAATTAGGCTTCAGGAAAAAAAATCGATTTTTTTAGGTTTCTCCCACACCCTATAAAATATTAGGGATAAGATAATAAAAATAAAAGCACTACTTACAATAAAGTAATAGACACCAATATTTAATATAAATATTGAAAACAACAGGAGAGGTAAGTGTAATATTGAAATAAAAACACAAGTTCTTCCGGCTCTTATTCTAAATGAAACATTTTTATCCTTAATAAAGTTTAATACGTGTGTTATTTTAGTTTTAATAATATTTACTTTTTCCATTTTGTGAATTTTAAGATTTTATAAATTATTAATTACCGGAGTAAATTCGTTTATATCTTTAGCTTTTTTATAATATTTCAAAAAGGTGTTTTTAGTAATTTCTCTAGCCGTCCATTTCCAAAATCTACTTTCAACCAAAGGTTGAACTTCAATTTTTACTAAGTTAAAATCAACAAGCCCAAAATCAAATACTAAAAGATAAAGTTCAGCTTCAACATAAACAACATCTTCCTTTTTATAAAACTTATACTTTGTATCGTTAATTGCAACACCCATTACACTAATATTCAGTGAACATCATTAACACTATCTAAATAATTTTGATAAGACCACCCTTTTTTATTCCAAAAAAGCACAAACTCATTAACTACATCAGAAAAAGATTCAGGTATTATATCAAACCCATCAAACGTAGTTTCTTTATCCGCTAACAACATAATACGTTTATGAGTTTCAATAGAATATGTTCCTTGTAGCTCTGATATTTGCTTTCCCTCATCATCAGTTACCATTAAATTACCATTTGACATTAATAACGCCACTTTAATTCTTTTACTCATAAACGTATTATATTTAACCACTAACTATTTATATTTTCGAATAAGTTCTGTAAAACAGTACATTCATTAGATAAATGCCAATATGAAGAACCTCGTTTAATTATCGTTTCATTTTTATTACTATCTCGTTTTACCACACTCCACCAAGCCTTTTTATTTAAAAACTTTACCTTCTGACCAACTTTAGTTTGTCCTATTTGAACCTTTTGTAATAAATCCATTTTCGCCAGTTTTAAATACTCTTTTGCTTATTAATTCTGATTAGAACCTCCACAACAGAAAATAAGTATTGGAAAAAGAAACCGAAAAGAAGCCCAAATATCATACCTCCAAACAACGCCACTATATCATTTACTCCAGTAAACACAGCCAATAATCCACCTATAAATCCACCGACTGGAAGAAGTAATAATCTTTCGGTTTTATCTAAGCTATTAAACAATGCGATTTTTGATAATTTAATTAAATTCATATTTACCATTTTATATTCCTAAATATTTCATTATTTCAACCGATTGAAAGGGTTGATATAGTTTTTTAATTTCCATTAACTGTTCTTTCTCTCCAGTAAGAAATTCGTTTTCATTCAAAACAATTTCATCAAGATGATATTTATAGTTATCCTCATGGATTGAAGCCATTTTTAGAAAATCAAGAGCATGATTTTTGTAAAAAGTATAAAAATCATCTTTATTAGGCACAACAGCTTTATGTATAATAACACTCATATTAGAACAGGGTTAATTGCGTATAACTTCTTTCAAAAGCATCTGAAGTATAATCGTGTTCCTCATTACATGAACAACAAACAAAGTAACCTTCATAAAAGCTAGTTAAATTATGTGTTTTCAAAGCTTCGGGTCTTTCAAAAGATACCGAGCCACAAGTACACTTAAAAATATAAGTCAATTCTTTATCTACAAAACTTTCCATGTTTTTGGCTTTAGGAAGAAAATTATATTCTAGCTGGAATTACAAAAAATGCTAATACACCACTACAACCAATCAAGCTACCCCCAACAATGATAGTGCTTTTAAGTTTATCCTGAAATTCAAATAGTTGCTCAAAATTCATCGCCATTAAATCTTTTAAATCAATTGTAAACCTTAAATAAAAATGATACCCTATAATAGCGTTTCCAATTAGAAATATTAGTAGTAAAAAAATCAATATCGTTTGTTTCATATTCATTAAATTAAATCTAATACAATAACTAATTTTACTTTTAATGCTGCAATTTCATCATCGTTTAGTTCCCCTATTTTTCTTATAAATCTATCTTTAGAAACAGATTTTACCTGAAAACAATCTGCAACACTCTTTTTATCCAACATATTAACTTTATTAGGGACTAATGGAAGATGCCAATTTTGAATTTTCCTTAAAGGTTCAGTAATAGGAACAACTACTTTTAAAGGTAAAACACCAACAGCATCATTTGACACAATAACAGCTACTCTAATTTTTCCAATTTCAGCACCAACATTTGGACTAAAATTTACTAACCAAATTTCTCCGTACTTCATATTAATCTTCTAAAATTTCTATATCAATATCGCCCAACTCTTTTGCTTGTTGCTCGTAGTAAGCAATTGTTTCAGGGTCAGAAGCCTGTTTTCTCATTAAAGCATAAACTTTATCCTTATTCGCCCTAAGTTCATCAAGCTTAATTTCAAACAAACTTTTACTCTCAACTGGAGTTATAATAATGCCTTGAGAAGATTCAGAAATATTAACCCTTTCAAAGAATCGGTATTTTTTTAAAAAAGCTTGTGGAATAATAATTCCCTTGCTATTACCAATATTTCTAATAATTGTTTCCATAATTCAAATTATTTAAATGATAAACAAAGATACTAAATAAAGTATTAACATTGTTATAACTATATAAATATTTTTAAAAATCCAACCCTACCCTACTTGTTAAATTGCCAAAAAATGCTTATATTCAGTAGCTGCTTAACATAATACCCATTATGAGAACCATTAAAAAACTCCCACCCAATTACTTAACATTTTCAAAACTCACTTTTTAATCAAAAAAGGCTTTTATTGGAATCTTAACCATCAATTTTTGGCTTTAGAAAAAAAATAAGAATCCTATTTTAAACAAAAAAAATGAAAAATAATTTAACTTAATGGTTGGGTTGTTCGAGTTCCATCAGGAAGAAAATACAACCAATTTCCAACTTCTTCATAATCGAATGTAAAACGATTATACCGAAGCTCTCCTTTTGATTTCAGTTTCCCACTCTCAAAAAATTCAGTTTGTACAAACTTGTACTTTTTAACTCGCTCCAATTTACTTTCTATCTTTCCATTTTGATAGTACGAAACCTTTAGAACATGACAACTAAAGTCTTTGTTAAATTCTTCATAAAACGACAGTTGTCCGTTTTCGTAATAATCCTTCCACTTCAAGGCTGCATTATGGATATACAACACATCTGATTTAACGCCACCACTTGCATAAAAAACCTTTACCCTACTTTTTTTGGGGTCGAGCTGCTTATACACCCTTTCCAAATTTCCATTTGGATAGTAATTTACAAAGTAAGTAAGTTTACCGTCTTGATAGAAACCTCGATGTACTACACCTCCAGTTTTATATTTATCTATAACCATTCCATTGATAGGTTTTCCTTTATCATTTACCCGAACAACAGGGTTGTCCCTTTTAATGATGAACTGGTCGTAATAAGTAATTCCTGATTCTTTACTGGAAACTTCTTCATAGGTAACAAAGGATTTCGTTTGAGCTAATAAAGTTGAAGAAATTATTAGCATTGATAGAGTTTTCATAATTTTACGCATAACATGAATTTTTAAATTATTGATAGGTTTTTAATTTTATGTTGAACCATCGTTGCAGCGATGGTTCTTTCTTTTTAATTTATTTAGGTTTCCATTTCAAACAAACATTCAGCAATTAGCATGATACTATCTTCTTTATAAAGAAAGGTTGTTTCATTAAGTTGTTTATAGTACTGGTTGGTATCTAAATCTGTTAAGACCCAACCTTGTTGTTGATTTGTATTCATAATTGTTATATTTAATTATCGTAATCAGAATTAAAAGCTTTGATTAAGAAAGTAAAAATTAGAAATATTTTAAAAAAGTTACTCATGGTTTTTATGTTTTTAGTTATTAATTTATATGATTAAATTTAAGTAATATCAGGGGTATAGTATAATAATGATAGCGGTAGTATTGAACAGAAATTGTGCTATTTGTTTTTCTTCCTGAAGCCCACCCAAAATGATTAACTACCAAAAGTATATCAGTTCTGCTCCCTTTACAATGAGATAAACAACACCTATAACAACCGAAGCTGTGATAACCAGTTTTTCTTTAATATTCAATTTTTTCATGTGTTTTAAGATTTAGTTAATAAACTCCCAGTAAACAGTTACTATTTTATTGAAATTATCCACATATTGATAGTATTTAATATCTAAACCACCAACCACGCATTTAATACCTTTCAAAGAAGATGGATAGCGATGTACATAAACGGTGTTATGTGAAAAAATACTTTTCCTGTTGCTAAGTATTTTCTTTAATCGAATATTGATGTCAAATACCAGTTGTTGATAGTAAAGATTACAAGTTTTATTATCCTCTACCCTCCAAGTAATCTTTTCAAGGTTTTCAGAATAAAAATAACTATAATCACTAGCAAATTGTTTCTTCTTTTCTACTAACATTTTGGTTATTGAAGGGATAAGCGATAAATCGCCTATCCTTTCAGAGTTGTTAACCAAAGAAATTAATTCGGGAATTGTTTTTTTGGTCAGCTCCATTAGTTGATAAATTTTAGTTCGTATAAAAAACTTCCAAACCTGATTTTCTCCTGGTCTTTTGATGGTTGTTTTTTGTCCGCAGGAATAACAGCCTTAATGATTCCCTTTCTATTAAACAGAACGGTCTTAATCAAGCCTTTAAATTTTCCTGCAATTTCCTTTCGTTGTTTTGCTACTAGATACATAATATTAAGAGTTTAGGGTTACATTTTTAAAATAAAGACAATTGTTGTTCGCCTTTTATAAAAGACAAAAACTCATTTAGATAATACTGGTAGTCATGGATTGATACCATAAAACCTGATTCATAATTTTTAATTCTTTTTTCAAGATGCTCCTTAAGGTATTGTTTAGCACCTAAAACAGCTTCCTCTTTGGTAGAAAATTTAGCTCTAACTTCACAAGGACTTGCTCCACCACCAACAGTTGAATAACCATAATCCCATTTTCCATTTGGAAATTGAGCATAAGTAATTTCAACATAATTCCACGCTAAAGCATTTTTCTTTTGCAGTTTAAAAATTACAGTTGGATTTATACACACTCCACAGTCGTTGATGATATAGTTTGTATTCATTTGTTTAATGGTTTGGGTAGATTTATTATTTCTCTTATTTCTGAATCGGTAATGATAAAACCGACTTCTTGATTAATTGCTTTTTTAGTTTTGACAATTGTTTTAGCTCCTATAACTTCAATTAGTTCACATGGAACCAACTCTCCATAATAGTTAATGAATAATTCCATTTAGAACAAGCTTAATTGTTGTCTTTGTTTTATTTGAGCAAGTAACTTATAACCTCCTACGTTGTAATATTGTTGAGCAATATCTTTAGCCAGTACTTGAATATCATCGTATTTTTCCCATGCTTTATCCATGATATACATAAAATGACTTTGGTAGCCTGTTGGGGAAACACAACCATAAAATTCAAAACGAACCAGTAAACCGTTATAATGTTTAAAAACTACCTTAATTACTTCTTTGTTATTTAAAGAAATTTTAAATGTTGTTGTAGGTGTTGTTTCAGCTATATTCATATATAGTTTTTTTATTACTTTCTTATATAAAGATAAGCAATAGCAATGGTTTCAAGCTGTTTTATTAGATAGAGTAATTAACAAAAATTTATAATTTTGGTTTTTTTCCTAAAGCCATAATCCAAAGGATTAATTAGTATAATTCGCACCAATTGTACTTATTGAAATTATTAAAAAAGACACCATCTTTCCAGGATTGGAAAGTTTGGTTGTCTTAGTGGGTATGTGTGTTGGCAATAATTTTAATGTGTACAGCAAATTAAGGACAAACGGATTCGGTTTTTACTTTTTTTAGTAAATTCCGAATCGGTTTAACTTAACTATAAAAACAATAAATTCCTTGTATAATTTTTCTTACGAGCGAAAAGAAATGCAGCGAGTAAGAAAAATTTTTTGGGGAACACCAAGCTATTAAGCAGCTTGGTGTTGATTGATTTGGTACGACAAAATGTAATCGGCAGATTTTTGAGCATGTGCAGCAGCTCTAAAAAACACATTAATATCTTTTTTAAATGCACAAATCCAACTTTTGATATAAGCGGCATTATTAGTAA
The DNA here is from genome assembly GCA_015075325.1 of Flavobacteriales bacterium. Taxonomy (GTDB): domain Bacteria; phylum Bacteroidota; class Bacteroidia; order Flavobacteriales_E; family Vicingaceae; genus Vicingus. Next base: position 36,271 of record JABTUP010000020.1, read on the forward strand.
AATCTTTAGCAATTCCTATACTACCACAAATAAGGGCAGCGGAAAGTTCTGCCACCAGTTCCTCAAAAGCATATTCATTATCTCCAAACTTTTTCCCGAAAGTTCTATTTAGTCTATGAGCTGCACCAGTCCAATGGCTTAATTCGTGAAAAGCTGTACTATAGTATTTCTGTTGGTCAACAAACTGTTTCATTAATGGAAGTGTAATTAAATCACTTGCAGGACTATAAAAAGCCTCATCTATAAGTTTGTGTTCAATATTCGCATTTGAATTTCTTAAAATAGTTTCTGCTTGTTCTTCCTTTTCAATTTGAGTTAAAATTATATCATCAGGAACATAAAAAGAAGTTGGTAAACCATTTATCTGAGCAACATTAAAAACAAAATAAAAGCGTAAAAATCCATTTCGACTAATTTTAAGTTCGGTTAAACTCTTTCCAGTCGAATTAACAAGCGACTGAACTTGTTTTAATGATAGGTTCTCCCCTTTATCATTTTTATAAATAAAATTATAGTAAATTACAGGGGTTGCCTTTTCTCCTTTGATTATATTAGCCTTAAGTTGTGTTGCTTGATTGAAAGTAACCCATTTATTAACCTCAAATTGTTTTTTAGTAGTAATAAAGGATAAATAAAGTTGATTAAATCCAGTATAAAACGAATTTGTAATTGGGTTTTTAGCCATATTATTAGGGCTAAACCATGACTGTTGAAATTCAAGTTTTAAAGAACTTTCAAGCATTTCAATAATTTGTTGTTGTATGTCGTTATAAATTTTTTTACTCATGTTTAGGGTTTTGGTTAATTACTTTCTTTACATAAAGATAAGCAATATCAAGGGGTTGGAGTGATTTATAAGCTAGTAGAAATGAACAATAATAAAAAAGTTAGGTTTTTTTCCTGTTGCCAATCCAAAGGATTAACTAATAATATTCATATTAACTGTACTTATTGAAATTATTAAAAAAGACACCATCTTTCCAGGATTGGAAAGTTTGGTTGTCTTAGTGGGTATGTGTGTTGGCAATAATTTTAATGTGTACAGCAAATTAAGGACAAACGGATTCGGTTTTTACTTTTTTTGTAAATTCCGAATCGGTTTAACTTAAAAAATAATAATATTTTACTCCTATCTTTGAAAGATGAAATATGTTGTCCTGGTATTACAATTGCTTTTTACTCGACCAATGAGTTGGAGTTGGACTTTTGAGCAATGGAAACGAAAACAGGACCAAAAAAGAAACTGAAAGATGAAGCAAGAAAAACTTTCTCCAAGATATGCCACAAACTTAAAGGAGTTGTTGGTCGTTCAAGCAATTTAGTTTTGAGTTTTACATAATAAATTGTAAGGAAAAAATGGCTACATTTAACCTTAAAAACAAAAAGTTATATTATGATGAGTAATAAACGTAAAGCAATACTATGGTTATCTTGGGGAATAATAGCCCTCTTTCTTTTCATTTACCAGTTTATATATTATAAAAATTATTTCATTTGGTTATTATTACTGACTGCCTTAATTTCCTTTTTAAGAACTTTTTTTTATTGGAAACAACTCGATAAAAAAGAAATTGAAGATTAAAAAATAATGATTTGGTTTTAGCTTTATGGCCAAAAACCAAAATCAATAAAACACTTATGTTTATTGGTTTTAAGAATGATAGCAGAAACAATGATTTTCTTAAAATTTGAAGAGTACGCCACTAGAAAGAGTAAAACCAGTAAACAATTCCTTATTAAATTTTCCGATATGAGCGAAAAATCTTACCGACTTAGGAAGGATCAAGATTGAAGCGAATGAGGAAAATTTTTGGTTTTTTACTTCAACTCATTAAATCTCCTTTTAAGTTCCTCGAATATTTGAAATAGTAAGGCAGCGTATTCGTTCACTTCATTTTCTCCTTCAACCGACCCATGTCCTGCCATTTTTACTTTTTCGTAGTTTTCAACTATTGCCATACCAAAATCATACATTGCTTTTAAATCAGAAGTACTAATGTTTTTAAATTTTTCCATAATCTTAATTTTATAATTATTCCACAAACGTAGAAAATGTTTAAATAAGATGAAGTAAAGAAATTAAGAAAATACTTTACTTCATTTAACCTAATTTAACTGTTATGATTAATCTAACACTTTCACTTTTTTATCTTCCATAATTACCGTATTTATAAACTAATAATTTCATTCAAACTAACCATTGTCTTTATTTAATTGTAACAACACCTCTATTTTTTGCTTCCATTGACCATTGTACTTGATATACATCACCGTCAATTTGGTCGAGCAATAAAAAGTTGTATATATTTTCTGTGGGGTAGAGAGTAAATCTACCATTAACTTCTTTTTCTTTACTAACAAGAGAAATTGAGTTCAATACTAATTCACCTTTTAAGTCATCATTCGTAACAGTGAAATGAACTTGCCACATTTTACCATTTCGTGTGTCCAGCTTGATATAAGTCCAATAGTTTTTTGTTGAAAATAATTGGTAAATGGTGTTTTCTGAAATTAATTTTTGTCGAACAATTTCTGTCTGACTTGTTTGATTTTGACCAAATGAAACAATTGTAAATAATACAAATGTCAATGTAAAAAATTTCATTTTATTATTATCATTTTTCATAATCCATATTAAAAATTAATTATCTTCTTCATTAACAATATTATTATCTTCCCATTTTAAGTAACTATGATACCAATCTCCCATTCGGCTCATAATTTTTGCAAGAGTATCAGCATCGACACTATCAAACATAACAGCACCTAAACAAATTAATTCTCCAGGATAATCAACAGATGCTCCAACTGAAAATATTGATTTACATTCCAACCATTCCTGTTCCTGGTCAATATCATAATGAAAAGCTTCAGCAAGAATAAAAGGTGTTTGTGTGTGGCAGATGAAAATCCGATGCTCTTTTATCATCGGATTTTCGCAAATCATAAATTTAGGTAGTTTAGCCATAGTTATTTAAATATTTAAGCAACATTTTTAATTTCTTTTCTTTTGATAAAAATCCCTGTTTCGGTTCTTTCAACAAAAAATTCATCAGAATATAATTTTTCAACTATTCTTGCAGCTTTTTCAAAATCTAAAGCTGAACAATCAACTAATGAATTACCATGAACTTTTCCTCTAATTCTTCTATCAAGTATTCTTAAAACTTTATAGTTTCTAAGTTTTAATCTTTCAACTGGAGAAACTGAATCTCTATTTAATCTATTGAATTTCTTTAAAGAGATTTCTCTAGTTACTGCTTTAATGTTTTTTGGCGACAAATCAAAAGGTTTAATATGTCGCCCTAAACTGGTTAGACAACCATCAGCATCATCAATATAGCTTCCATAAGAAATATGAACTGTTTTCTTTAAAGAATCAGATTTAAAATATCTTTCGTCAAAATGGTTTGCAATTTCTTTAAGTAAAGAGCCTTTCTCTGAACAAATTTCATTTAGTTTATTTTTAAAACTAGGCGTTTTTACAATTTGTATTTCTTTGTTTGCCAACTTTTCAAGCAAGTTAGATAAAACCAAAGACTTTAGATTTTGTCTAATCAATTCTTTTTGTTTAGTGGTTTTAGATAATTTCAAAGCCGCCAACCAAAAATTAACATTATTTTTTATTTCAATGGTATCGTAATAATCAACCCTGTTTGCAAATTTTCCGACATGATGCCATTCGTTGGTTTTTATATTAGCCAGTTTAAGGGCTTCTTTAAAATGGTTTAAAGATAATCCTATAACTTTTGCAGCTCTAGTTAAAGGAAAACGTCCTTCTTCTTCAGCACATTCAGCGTTAAATGAACGTGAAAAACTGTTGTTTCGAGAATAATAAGCAGATTTTTTCATAATTTTTAAGCTCGTTTTTATACATCTAGCACCGATGTTCTTATGAATATTTATAATATAAAAGTAAGAAATTAAATATAAAAAATATTAATAAAATTACATTTAGTATTAACAGTATTATTAATTTTTGTTTTTTTTCCTGAAGCCCTAATCCGAAGGATTAAATAAAATAAGTTATTTATTTTTTGTGTATTTTTCTAGGAATGGATATTTTTTTTTCATTAATATTGACCATTCCTTTTTAAATTCTTCAGCTCTAGTATCAGCTTTAACATCAATATACAAGCACGCCCCAACCCATTCTCTTTTTAAAACTATAAAAGCGTTTTTACTCCAATATTTATAATCTTCACTTTCCCATATTTCCTCTGTATCTTCATCTTCATGCTCAACAATACCATCTCCTTTATCAACCATATTAATAATATCTCCTACATGAAGACTTAACCCAACATCTACCCTTATCCTAACGAACTTATCGCTAAAATCATCTTCCTTAACTTGACTTAATACCACTTGAATTTTCTCTTGTTCCATAATTTCTATTTTTTTCTCATTTTTTTATATCGAACTCACGTTAATTTAACGCCCAAACTCCACGTTCTACTGGAGTAAAATTTACCTGAAGAACTTGTCTAATTTTAGCCTGGTAATGGTTGTTTACTTTGATTTTTTCGGGGGCTAAAACCATAACCATACTGTAAATGTCGTCCAATTTTGCTTTATTATCAAGTTTCATTAAAGCAAGTTTCACAATATTTTTCCAAGAATCATTATACGTTCTTTTTATTTCAGCAATTTTAGTTTCAATAAACGAAAACACATCTGCTTCTTTTTTCTTCCAAATAATCAAGTATTCGTGATTATTTGGAAGAAAGCTACCGTTATAATTTTTAAAGCTGCTCATGGTGTTGTGTTGAAGTTTTATAGCAACACTCAACAATTCATCTTTAGGCATCATTTTAATAAAATCGCTTTGAAAGGAGAAAAATTCTCCGCTTTTCCTGTAATCTCCAATTAAGGTGGTGTAAATTCCATTTTTACGAGCTGCATCCCTTTGATTAAGCAACATTAATTGGCTCAACTCCAAAAATTCTTCAACCGATGAACAACTGGATAAGTCATTGCCTGTTGTTAATAAATTATGTTTAAGTCGTTCAGCTTTATAATCAATCATGTTGTGATATGGAGGGTGTGAAAAAACAAGGTCAGCCTGTTTTTTAGTAAAGTTTAATACAGCGTTTCTAGTGAAGTCAAAACCTTTGTGTAAGTCTAAACCAATATAATCAACATTTAGTTCCTTACACACATCCGCAGAAGTTCCACTACCCTCGCAAACATCAATAAAAAGTGTTGGTTTAAAGTGTTCGATTAGTTCTTTTTGAACATAACCCGAACAGTTACCTCGATAAGAAGCGTTTCCGTAATTACCCCTTTCAGGAAAATTTAAAATAGAGTTCATAGTAAGTTAGGCTTTTATTGATTTGTAATTATTGGTTTGTTCGTTAAATTCTGAGTGTTTGGAACATAAAGGTTCAGCCGTTAGTTCATCAGAATAACATTCATCATCGTGTTTAATTTTACAATGGCATACTGAACAAAAAACTATTTCATTACTCCATTTTTTAAACTCAATAATATTTTCTTCCAAAGAAAGTAAGTTTTGAAAATGCTCGTTTGCAAATTCAATAACATCAGAAATATCAATGTTAGGTTGACTTATTAGACTATTAATAAAATCTTGTTGTTGGATTGGTTCTTTAGTTGTTTTCATTGTTGTTAGGTTTGGTTGCGAATCTTTTTAAACAGTCGTTGAAATCATCTTGACTGGTTCTTCCTGTTCTTCGTTTGTCTTTTCCAAAATCATCTAATCGTTTTTCTAAGCTAGAGAGTTTATCAAAAATCTTAAACGACAAAGTTGTATATTCAAATTTTGCTATTCTAAGGGCATCAGCCAATATTCGAGCTTCGTCTTTTGTTAGTTTCATTTTTAAGAAATTTCGTAAAAACATTTAATTTCATTTTCAACCAGTACAGGGTTGTATTCAGAATTATGGTAAAAATCAGAGGTATCATAAAAATCAGTTAAAACTGCTATTTCATTAATTACTGCAATAACAGGAGCTTCATCGCCTTTAGTTGGGTGTTCAAAAAATTTAACTTCTTGGTCTAGTTGATTTTTAAATAAAGTATCAATCAAAGTAGGATTTTGTTCCATTAATTTTTTGTAGTCAATCTTTTGCATGGTTTTGTGTTTTAATTTCTTTCTATAAAGATACTTAACAACAGTTGGTTTTTATAGTTTTTTTAGTGTTAGAAATCAACAGAATTAAAGGTATTTGATTTTTTTCCTGAAGCCAAAAATTGGGAGGCAAATAGCTTTTAGCAGTTATGATCAAAAAGCTAATTTATTGAGGGCAAAAAGTTTTGTATTGCTTAAATGCTTAACTTTGGTTTATAAATAAAACACTATGGCACGAATAGTTGTAAAAAGAGAAAAGGTTGTAGAATTTGAACTGGATAAAAAGGCAGTTCAAGAAATTACTAAAAAGGTTTTAAAAGAAAATAGTTTAGTTAAAAATAAACAACCAAAAAAAGCAGCTTCTTATTTTGTTGCAAACTTCTAATTCTATAACTCCTGTATTAATAATAATTGCAGGTTGTAATGGTTCAGGTAAATCTACCTACGCACCAACTTTAATTTCTAACAATCATTACCCTAAAGAAGTTTTTCACTTTGATGGGGATAAAGTATTTAAAGAGGAATACGAAAAACTTGATGATTCAGAATACAGGGAGCTGTACGCAAAAAAATATACTGAAGATAAATTTGCAGCTTTAAAAGAAGAGTGCATCAAGTCTAAAACTTCATTTGCATACGAAACAAATTTCAATAATAATCCTCACGTAATAATTAATGAGTTTAAAGCATCAGGATTTAGAATACACTTACATTATTTTTGTTTAGAAAACCTTTTATTAGCAGAGGAAAGAGTTGCTATAAGACATAGTAAAGGAGGGCATTTTGTCCGAAAGGAAGAAATTAAATACCGTTTTGAAGAAGGTTATAAAAATTTAGATAGCTTATTTCAGGCCCCGCATAAACTATTTATATACGACAATTCAACAGATTCATTAGGTTTAAGGGAGGTATTAAGAATGGAGCAAGGAAATGTTTTGATTTATGAATCAGAGAATAATATTATACATAACTTGAAATTACTAGAATCATTACAATTAAAAATCAAAACAGACCTTCAACGAGTGAAAAACAAGGGAATGAATAAATAGTTTTTTCCTATAAATTCAATTGGGTTTGATTTTCTAATTTTTCTTTAACGGTTACAGGATATTCAGAAAACAATCCTTTAAACTTAGTTTTTTGCTTTTCTTGATAGTGAGTAGTCTTACAAGGAAAGCAAACGTATTGATTAGTGTCAGCATCTAAAAATCCATTCCAAACAATACTATTATTTTTTGTGCCGGGATTAGTTTTACAATAATCGCAATTCATAAAATATCATTGTTTTAAGTTATTAAAAAAGTCTTTATAAAGATTAGCAGCTTCTATTTTGGTAATAAAATTAACTGAAACAATGGATTTATCCGATACATTATAAGCCACCTCTACATATTTTCCAAAGAAAGAATAAAGGCTTATCGACAAATTTTCAGCGATTCTTAGAGCTAGAAAATTTCCGATTGAGGCTACCACATCAAATTGATGTGGTAGTGATAATCTTTTTAAAAGGAAAGGTATCATAAATTAAGAAGCTATTTTGTAAGACAATTCCAGTTGAAAATTTTCTTCCACACCTGGTTTAATTTCATCGTTTTTAGTTTGTTTTCTTGAAGCTTTAGGGTTGAACTTTTCAGGAAGAGAAAACCCTTTTAGTTTACCGTAAGCTTTATTTAAAACATACCAATCCTCCTTATTTTGAAATTTCAGGTGCATAGTACCCTTTTTAAAGACTTTAATTTCAAAAAACGTCCACGAATACCAACGGTTGGTTTCAAGCCCCCCGAATTGGCTAAAAAAAGAACTTAAACCAATTAACGATTCATAATTTCTACCAGTCAAAACACAAAGCACCTTTATTAAATCTTCAATTCGTTCTCCATTCCCATTATAACTTAATTCAACTCTATTTGAACTATTGTATTTGGGCTTAACCAAATAATCAACAATAAACTTTTCATTTAACATGTGACCAGAGTTTGTTTTCCAACCCTCGACAGCAAATCTATTTTCGTGGGTGTGCATGGTAAACTTGTCGATTACTTCAACAATAGCTTTATTGAAATTTTCTTCCCTAGTTTGAATAATAATGTCGAACATTCTATAAATGTTTTTCATGGTAAAAGGGATTTGTCTTTGGTGTTCAACGAACTTATTTATATCTCTCATTACTCCCGAAGTAACATATTTTCTAATGTTCATTTTATCAAAAATATGACTCCATGAAACGATTTGAATGTGTTTAGAAAAATCCTCTTTTGATTTAATTTTACTATCATAACCGACTGTAAAGAAAAAATCTTTCATTCCTAATGGCTCTAAAATATACTCCATTTGCAACTTAAAAGTATCTAATTGGCTATAAATTTTCATCGCACCAACATAACGATTCACTAAGGCTCGAACTTCATTAAAAGGCATAATTCCATCAACTTGTTGTTCTTCTTCGTCCTCGTCCATAAAAAAGCCTTCAAACTTGCTTTCATCACTAATCACAGGCTTATATAATTTTATTAAACCTATTTCAACATTGGTTTTTCTTTCAGCGGTATCGAAACAAGAACCTAAATTTTGAGCAGTTCCATAATCAGTAATAATAGCATTAATTCTTTCGTGTCGGTAGCTTTTTTGTATCGTTTCCCAATTACACAAGGCGATAATTTCGCAGCCTTCGGGTGCAATTTCAAAAGCATGAACAATATGTTTATCTGCACATGAAAAAGGAGGGTTCATGACAATAAGGTTGATATGGCTAACTTCTTCGGCTTTACAACTTAGGAAATCGTCGCCTAATATTTTACATTTATGTTGTAAAATTTGTTGTAGGGTGGTGTTTTTTTCAAAACAAACCACATCTTTAGCAGCATGGCTAAAGAGATAATCCACGATGTCGCCTTTTCCTGCTGATGGTTCAAGAACAATTTTATTAGTGCAATCAATTTGCATCATATCCAGTACGTGAACTGGTGTAGGAAAAAAATCAGGGTTGTTAAAAATTCCAGTATTCATAATATTAAGCGTTTAGGGGTTTGTTTTATTTTTTATCGTAATACTTGCCGTTAATTAAAAGAGCCTTTACGCCCATTTCTTCGCAAATTAAAAGCACTTCTTCGGTAGTTAAACTATCGGGATTCGTAACATTAAATTGATGAAGCTCTTTAGTTTCTTGGTGTTGTATTTCAATTGTTTTAGTTTCATCAATGAGTTGATAATTACCTTTATAAACTACACAGTTATTTGTAATACCGTACATTGAAGTTTCAAAATAGATGGTGTCTTTAACTAAATTACCTTGATGAATTGTTTCTTTAGTTACCCCTACTCTTGTTAATTCCATACAAGGGTTCAATACTTTAAATTTTACCATGACTTTATTTTAGATTAGTTAATACTTCGGGGGATAATTCACTAAATATTTTTTTTGCTTGTTCATCACTTTCAAGTTGTTCAGGATAAAATCCTAAATGATTTTCGATAGCAAAATCAACAATATTATCAATACGTTGAATGTCATATTGCCCTAACTCATTTGTGCTTTCAATTATTCCTAATTTAGCTAGAAAATAGAATCTTTCTTTATTTGTTGCTATGCTCATACTGTTATAGATTTAAATAATTTCTAATAATACCTTTGTTAAATACCTCAAGCACAAAATCGGCTAATTCTTCTTTTGATTTTTCACGAATAGCGTTTTCGTTAACTTGGTTGTTGTAGATAAGTGTTAAACATTCTGAAACACTTTTTTTCTTCATTTCTTTTTTAGTTATAGTTGGCATGATGTAAGGATTTAATGATACAATTAATATGATTTTAAGTTAGTGTAAGCAAGAAGGACAAAACTCTCCAGTACTAACCATTTCAACAATTTCATCACAATTATCACATTTAACAAGTTTCGGATTCGGTTCAACGGAACATTTAGAAATTAAGCATAAATAATCATCATAAAGACCATTAAAAATATCTTGGGCTTCATTAGAGTAAACAAGTTCTTTGGCTTCTTCATCTTCGTAAATTTTGATAGATTCACTCCATTCGTTAACAAGTTTTTGGTGTGCCAGTTCAGAGGCTAATTCCAAAGAATTGATAGTTAATATTTCTGTACTCATTTTTAATAGGTTTTGGTTAATTACTTTCAATACTTAAAGGTAAGCAATAACAAAGGTTTTGAATAGATTTATTAAAGCTAGAAATCAACAAAATCAACCCCCTTTGGTTTTTTTTCCTAAAGCCACTTTCAAAGAAAGTAAAAGAATAAAATGAGAGCTTCGCTCGAAAAAATTAAGCATAAAAATAGCCCTGAATTTAACCAGGGCTATTTTTGAGTTAGTGATAGAAACGGCATCTACCGATTATCATCGGTAATATAGTGGATAGCACGACCTAAAAAGGTAACTCCATGTTGCTTACGGAAGAAAATCCTAAACGTGTAAAAATTCGCTTAATTCAAAAAATCCCTCATTAGCAGCATAATGATAAGGCTTAAACCCTTCAAAATCTTCAAGAGTAGCATCAGCTCCATTTTCACATAAAATACTTACAATTTCTCTATTTCCTTCTTTTGCTGCACAATGTAAAGCAGTTAATCCTTCGCTATCTTTTTCATTAACATTAACACCGTAAGAAAGTTCTATTTTAACTTTTACTACATCATTTTCTAAAACAGCTAGATGTAATCCTGTTAATCCATCAGTATTTATCAATCCTATTCCCATAATTTAAAAAAAATCCCCCCTTAATTAAAAGAGGGGAAAAGTTATTACATTTCTTTACCTTTATTTTTAGCCTTAGACTTAGCTTTTTTGGTTTCTGTTTGAACATCAACGCTCACTTCTTTATCCTCCACTTTATCTTTACTTTTGCTTAACTCTACAAAATTAGAGTTAATCTTAACTGCTTGACGTTTATTATTATCCTTATCAGTATAAATTTGGTTTTCAATACTACCTTTTAATCCGATACTTGCACCTTTTTCGATATTGTTACTTTGCATCGCTTCAGCAGCTTTACCAAAAACATTAGCATTAATATACATTACCCTTTTATCTTCAGGCTTATCTCCCACAATGTAATTATGAGCCAAAGTTACTTCAGCAACTAATTTTCCTCCAGGAAGATTTTTATACTCAGGAGCTTTAACTAAATTACCTTTAATTTCAATGTGATTAGGTTTATCAAATTTAGTTTCAACACCTACATTTGAACCTTTTTCTTTGCCTAAAACTTGAATGTGGTTAACGGTAATAGAGTTGTGGTAATTTTTAACTTTATCATCATTACTGGTTTCATAAAAATTAGCCTTACCTCCTACTTCTAAGTAAGCTCCTTTTTCTAGGTTAAGACCTTCAATTTTTTCAGCCTGTTTACCAAAAGCCGAACAATCAATAAAATTAGTTGTTACCTTACCAATTTTATTGGTTTCATTAACACCAACAGTAAATTGAACTAATTTTTTACCTCCTTCAAGTTCTTTCACTTCAGGAGCTTTAACAAGATTACCTTTTACACCTTGTTCGTTGAATTTTAAACCGTTTTCGGTTTTAACTTCAGCTTGAGCAGTTTGCTCTTTTACATTTTCATCTTTTTTCATAACTTCATTGTTTAGGGGTTTATTATTATTTAATTGATTTTGATTTATCGAGTTTTCTTTTGAATATTCAATAAGTTCTTCAGCATTTAGTTTACCACTACCAATGTGTTTAAGAAAATCATTAAACATGGACTTATTATAATTAAAATCTTCTTTAACTTTTTCTTGAACTTCAGTAGAGTACATGGTAAGATATATGGAATATAAATCATCCATTGTAATATTTTCTTTATTCATGTGTTTTTTATTAATTAGTACTGGTTGGTTAACAGAAAAAATTCCTTCCTCTATTTTAGTTTTTAAATTAAAAGAATAGGTTTGAATACAAACTTTCTTTTCCATGCCTATCTCTTTATTATCATGCGAATTAATGACAACTCCTTTTAAATAAAATACAGGGTTGTTCATCGACCAACTTTTTAATTCAACAGTTTGAGGCTTACACTCAACTTCTCTCCAATATTTAGTAGTAGTACCTTCATTAAACATTTGTGTGGAGTTTAATGTAATTGTTTTGGCTAAAGAAGCTGATAGTTTATTTTCTACAATTTTAACTGGTTCAATAATCGTATTAGGAATAGCATCATGCACATTAAGTTCTAGGCTTTCTAATCTTGACACTTCATTTTTCCCATCAACTGTATTTAATGTATCGGTAATAACATTCTCTAAATGGATAATTTGACCAAAATTTTCAAGAGCGACAAAAGTTCCTTGAATTAATGATGTTTTTTCTCCTTCCTTAATACTTAATTCGATTAAATCTCCTTGCTTTAATTCAACACCCGGTCCAGGAGAAAAACGAAGATTAGTTGTTAGCGAAAAAGTAATTTTACCATTTCTAAGTTGTTTATGAAAGTCTTTAGCAGAAAGATTATATTCATCGTTGGTGTTAAGATTTTTAAAATAAATCTTTTGGTTGTTTTCTTTATCACGAACATTATAAATTTCATGTTCCCAACCATCTTTCATAAACCGATAACCAACTTCAGGTAGATTAAACCTATCTATACTTACTTTATCGTTTAATCCAAATTCAGGGAAATATACTCGACCCTCACTAGCAGCAATAAAAATATTGCTTTCTACTAACCGTTCTTTTCTGATTTCCCAACCATGATGCAGGTGTTCTCCTAACCAATAACCTGAACCCATTGAGTATTTATGTCTATTTTCCGCATCTTTAGGCAAATCAGCTAAAAGTCTTACATCATTACAATTTAAAGCAGCAGCTCTCATTTCAGTAAACAAATCCCTGTTATGAGTAGAGAAAGCCAAATAAATGGTTTTTTCAGTAGAATGGCTAAAATAATCAGTCATACTGTCGCTATCATCTTTTTTAAAATGAGCAACAATAACTGAAGTAGCTTTTTCAGGAATAGTAATTATTTTTTTTCCTTCTTCAATTTTAGCTTCTCTTTGAGCTTTAATTAATTCAGCATTTGCTTGTTTTCTTTGTTCCTCTTTTTTCTCCTTTTCAATGGTTTCAATTAAAAGGTTATTAAACTTATCATCTAAAGGAAAAACATCGTCTTTTTTATAGTAAGTACCAATTCCAAACTTGTTATCTATATCCCGAATATTATCAGCAATCCCAGTTTCTAATTTATCAATATTTAAATAATGATAACTTGTTCCCCATTGCGTTTTTTCTATATTATAAATAACTTTTCTATCATGAAAGTTTTCATTTTGACCATAGCCATTTAAAAAAATGATTTGACCAGGTTTTATTTCATATTCTTTCTTTTGGCTTTCCTGAACCAGTTCGTTGTTTTCTTTTAATTGGTCAAAAAGAGCTAAAGCTTTATAATGTGCTTCTTTAATGCTTTTTTCGGTAGCATTGCCAACATGAAACCCTAATTCCTTTCTAGGGTCGGTAAACATGGCAAAATTAAATCCATTAGGAGTTTTCTTTCCTGCTTGAGCTGAAGAAATAATTTTTCCACTACTTCTTTTCATGGTGGTAATACACCAATCGTAACCATTTACATTGGTTACAATAGATTCTCCAGTCCAACCATAATATCCTTTTTTGATACTTGTGCTTTCTGTATTCATAATATTAAATGTTTAGGGTATTCAAATATACTAAAAATATTCAAAAAAAAGGGGTTAACCACTTAAATTTCAAGGTTTTTATTATTTTTCTTACCTTGAATTAAGTCCTCATTAAAATCTTTTCCAACTGGTAACTCCTGAGAAAAAAACAATCCTTTTTCATATTTAATTTCTTCGATAAAATCGCCAATTAGTTGCCAATGTTCCTTAACATTATTGAAGGTAATTTGCCCGATGGCTTTATTATCATCAGCCAGTTTAACTGTAAATTGAAAAGGTTCTCCTTCAAAATGAAAATCTTTATACTTCTCATTGTACGTTTTAACAAATTCCTTTAAATCAGCTACGTTAAAGATTCCCTCTTCCCTATCTTTATTAGCAAAAACGACATCAACAACTCCAAGCTTATTATCTCTTTTACAATCAATAAAAGCATGAGCAAAAGCTCCTGATTCCTCTAAGAAGTCTTTTGAAGCAATAAAATTGTTGATTTGTAATTTACCTAAAAGCTTTGCCCTGTAAAATGCTCCAGAAATATCATTATCAAAACCTAAAACAAATGATTTTGGTTTTTGCTTTTCGATGATTTTTTCAATTAAAGGAATTTGTCCTTCAGATAAACTTCCAGCTGTAGCAATATATCTTACATTAAGTTTACTAAGTTCTTTCTCATTTAATTGATAGTGAGCCATTGCATCTTCAAAGGATTCAGTAATGATTAATTTATCAAGATTTAGAGAGCTGTTTTGTGTCATAATTAAACTGTTTCCCCTATCTCCCAAAGCTCCAGAAAAAGAACTATCAACAGATTTATTTCTTATGTTTATTGCTCCAATTCCTGTTTCATTAAGCATTAAATAAGCTGTATTGACAAACTTTCTCCCCTCTTTCTCATAAATCTTATTTTTGATAATATCTTTAAACATAGGGTGGTCAATTGTTTTATCATTTATTCCTCTATCGTGTAAAAAGGAGCGTTCAACATAAGGTGTACATTCTTTTATATGAAGTTTAAAAACATCTGTATTCTGTTGTAGGCTTATATTAGCATAATTGCTTTTAGATGGTGCAATGTATTTTTCGCCTTTCATGTATTTATCGAGTAAATCCCGAACCATACCTAAATGAAAAATACCACCATTTTTTAATTTATGTTTATCCTGTACAAAATCAATAATAGTTTTTCCTTTTAAATTATCATCATAAGGCGACCAGAAAGTAAAGAAGCCTTTTTCATTACGTTTAATAATATAAACTTCTTCTTTTATTCCTTGCTCATTCACTCTTTCAATTTTAGGAGAATTTGGAGAAAATTCCTTTGACTTTCTAAAACCGTACTGTTCTTGCAACATAAAATCTACTAAGCTGATTTCATGTTTATAATCGTCTAATGATTTTTGTGCCATTTTGATGTTATTTAAATTGGGTGGATATTTCTGTAAATAATTTTTCGATGTGGTAACTTTTTTCGCTACTCAACCATGATTGAAAATTTTCTTGATTAATGTCTTTTGCTGTTTCCCGAAACAGAATAAATAGATTTTTTAATTTATGAGTTTCTGAAGGACCAAAATTGTTTTCAAACAAAATGAAAATCTGATACTGATTTAAACTTAGTTTTTCAAAAACAACTTTAAACTTTAAATCTGTTGTTTCGGTTATTTCTTTAAGAATAGCAGCCAAAGATTGTGCGTTATAATCCACAACATCACCTAGATTACAAAGCATATTGTAATTGGGTGTTGCAAGGATTAAATTTTTTTCCTTTAACACATTTTTTAACTGAAGTAAATACCGATATAAACTATTAGTTACCATTAAAAGCCAATTGATAAATCATTATTATTTTCTTTAGTGTTTGTTTTTTCTTCTTTAAACTCTTTTAAATCCATAGTAAAATCTTGATACATGGAAGAATCTTTTCGTAAAAAAGGGTGGTTATTTAATTTTACTTCATGGATTAGTTCAGAAGTAATTAACCAGTTGTTTTTGGTATTCTGAAACCCAATATTTACCACACAGTCATTTTTCCCTTTTTCGTCCACTTCAACAGAAAATGGTTTTCCTTGATTAAACACGTTTTGAAAAGTCTTTTGCTTATCTTCAATAGCTGACATCAGCTTATTGTAATTTTCTTGAAAACTCGGAGAATCTTTAGAGAGTGTAACTTTCATAAATCCATTTTTTTGATTGTTTTCTACTTCAATATGACCTCTAAAATCAAGTGATTTAGCATATAAAGATTTTCCTTCAGGGGAAAGATTTAAGCTTGAAATGATTTTACAATGTTGATATTCTCCTGTAATACTATTTCCTGAAGCAATAGCTAAAGTGGAAGGGTTAAGAATGTCAATATTTTTTTGAATTAACCTTAATTGTTCCATGGTGGGTTCTCCACCAGTAGCAATATAACGTATATGATTTTTTTCTGCTTGAATACTATTATAATTTAGTTCATAGTGTGCCATTGCTTCTTCCATCGTTTGAGCAACAACTAATGTAGTAATTGGGGGATCGGTTTCTAATTTAGAGCAAATGATTGCATTTTCTTTTTCTCCTATACTATCATTAATTGTTAAACTCCTAATGTCAATAGCTTCAAATCCATTTTCATTTATCATCACAAAACCAATATCCATTGGGTCTTTTCCTGGTATATTGTGAATGATATTTTTAAATAAGGGGTTATCAATAGTTTCATCAGAAATTCCTTTATTATAAAGCACTGTTCTATCATGAACCGGTGCCAATCCTTTTAATTCTTTAGCAATTGTTAGGTTTTTGTCATTGCATTTTTTTATAGAACAATTTTCGTGAGCTATAAACCTATTATCTAAAGCGTAAGGCTCTAAAAGTTTATTTATGTCGGCTAGCTTTAAATCATTTTTAAAGCTGTCTTTATTGTTATCCTGTACAAAATCAATAATAGATTTTCCCTTTAAGTTGTTGTCTTTGGTTGACCAGTAAATAAATTCATTATCTTGGTTTCTTTGTACGGTATAGGTTTCCTTAATATTGTTATCTGCAACTCGTTCTAACATTGGTTTTTCAGGAGTACTGATTTGAGTTTCCTTTAAACCGTATTGTTCCTGTTTCATAAACTGGACCAAATCAATAATTTTTTTGTATCTATTTATCATCCTTTTATTTATTTAAATTATGAAAACATATTAAAGTTATCTTCTTCTTTAGTAAAACTTAAATCACTATAGACTTGAACATTTAAATTATAGTGTTTTATAAATTCTTCTATGAATATTTTTAACAATTCAATTTTTTTAGGGAATACGTACTGAACAATCTTAACATCAAAAAAATCATTTCTTACAAGCTTAAAGCTAATATTTTCGTCTTGAATATCTAATTCCTTTACATTATGTACTAATGAGTTTAATAGTTGATTAAATTTCAAAAATTTATCGTGTAAGTCATTCATGTTTTTTTTCTCAAATTCAAAACCTACGATAAATTTTTCTTTAGTGTCTTTTACTTTTAAATGATTTCCAAAACTTAGATTAAATAGTTCTACAAGTACTTTAATTGTAAAAGTTAAATCAGGTATTCTTTCTAAAAAAGCAATTGAAAGATTTTCTAAACCTTTTTCTAAAAGGTGAGGAAATTCTTTTAATAAAATATGGAAAATCTCCCTGCCATTTTCTAAGGTATTAAACAATATAGAGTTTTTATAATTATCTTGATTATAAAAACAATACACAAAAGGATTACAAGTAATTAATATTTCATTTTCATTTACAGTAATAGACTTATAACAACTTAATGTAGATTGGTCTATCAAATAATAATTATTATTAAAAAATAATGGATTAAAGTTTCCTTCAGATTCAATGCTTTTATCTAAAAAAATCACATCTTTAAATTCGCCCTCTCTATCTGTGTTATAAATAAAATCAACATTCAATAAATTAGATTTTTCTTTAATTAATAGAAATATTCTTAAAAATTCATCTTCTGTTAGTGAAATTAAACTTGATAAATCAATAGAATTACTACGCTCAATTTCTTGAACTACTTCTTCAGATGTAATTGCATAAGGAGATAAAAATTTAATAACTTGATTAATATCACTAGAAAATTCTAATGAACTGTTTTTTACTAAAACTAGCTTTTCCTTTTCTTTTTCCTTAAAAACAGAATAACATTCACTACCATTAGAGTATGTTATATAATAAGGATTCTTGTTTGTTTGAAAAAAATAAAACCCTTCTAAAACATCAATAAAATTTAGTTTTTCTTCCATTATTTTTTGAAATGATTAATAAGCATATCGTTTACTTCTTTGTTTATACGATGAAAGTTTGCTTCTACCTGGTCATGAAAAATTTTATCGTCTAGTTCTTTATCTCCAGTAATTGCTGTTAATGCAAAATCAGGAACACTTTCTAAATAAGGTTTATAAATTTTTCCCTTATCAAAATAAGGAAATTGGGCTGAAAAGAAAGGTGGCTTCCCTCCTGCTATTTTACCTGTAAAATGTCCTATATCTTGTCCTGCAATATCTCTAGCTTGTAAAACGCTTTTTTCTTTTAAACTTTCACTTTCTGATAAGCTGCTTTCACTTGTGGAATAACTGGTAGATTTTTTCTCAATTTTCCCTAATCCTTTACTTATTCGCTCTGCTGTATCTGTATTATTAGTCATTCCTGTAAATTGATTACCTAAATTGGAAATAACAACTTTTGCTTTTTCTTTACCGTATTCATCTTCTAATTGTGAATAATCCTGACAAGCTAAAATAGTACAAACTTTATTTGAACGAGCTGTTGCAGGAAGTACATCTAAATTTTTGATGTAAATTGTTGGTAATTCATCTATACAGAATATACTACGGTGTTTGCCTTGTTGATTCATTTGCTGCATACATACTGATAAGATAAGTGAAATTGCAGGAGATAAACTTTCTTTAAGGGCTGGGTCATTACAAATACTAAACATCTTAGGGTTTTCTTTATTAGTAATATCTAAATCAAATCCATCTTCACTCAATACCCAAAACAATTGCTTATTCATTAATTTGGTTAATGGTAATTGTACTGATGAAATTGCTCCTGCTAATTGTCCTTGTGCATCATTTTCATGTGCTACAATAACTGGTAAAATCAATCTTTTTATCTCTGGATCGGTTGCTAAAAAATCTAATACCCGTTTATAGTCATTTAAAACTAAACTTATGGCGTGCGGTAAAGTGCAATATTGTGGATAATGCACCCTTAACATCCATATTGATGCTTTTAACAAACTAATAGCATTATCAGCCCAAAAGTCAGTTTTTTTTATCCATTCTTTTTGTAAGTTTTTCATGATAATGTCCGCAGCTTCAGCAGCAAATAAATCTGAAGGTAAATATCTTGGAGCAATTGGATTACAACGAATGGATTGTTTTAAAAGTGAAAAATTTAGCATGGCAAACTTTACATTGCCTTTTTTATTTCCGCTATTCTTTTTAACTAAAGCATTATAAGCTGTTAATGCTAATGTTGGAGGGTTTCCTTTAAAATCATAAATAACCCCTGCAAAATCTTTTTCAACTGCTTGATGAATATATGGTTCAATTAAAGAAGCAGATTTACCGCTCCCTGCTCCCCCTTCTATCCAAATACCTTGTTGAGGCGAATGAACAACTAATTTACCTTTGTTAGTATCAAAAGCAAAGGTCATTTCTCCTTCAGCTAAAGAACTTACATCATTAAGCATTTCTTCTTCTTTAAGGTTCCCTTTAGTTTTAGAAAAATATAAAGCTGAAGGATATACAATTACAATAAGAAAAAGTGGAAAAGCTAACAAGTCATAGTAATAAAAGTTAATTGGTCCAATTAGTATTAAAGCACAAAGGACAATTAGAAAAATTAAGTAATATTTCAAATCTTCATTTTTTACATTTTTACCAATTTTTATACTGGGTGTAAACCATGAAACAGCAATTACTCCTAAAATATAAGCCCCACGAATAAAAATCATTTTATCATTTAATTTATGATAGAATGTAAATAAAGGCTGATACAGTATGCTCTCCATTTGAGGAAGCCAAAGCTTTAATGTTAAAATTAAATGTATAGCAATTAATGCTAAAAACAATAACGTAAAGCCCATGACTATCCCTGTCAGGTCTTTTTTCTCTTTAGATAATGTCATTTTATGAGTTTAAAATTTGCTTAAGTTGTTAATATTTAATGTTTAGGGTATTCAAAAATACAAATATTATCTATTCCTATTTGAATTTCTTCTTCTTTTCTTGTTGTCGTCCTCGTCGTCGTCTTTATCAAATTTTCTTATTCGTGTAACATCGTTAATATCTATTGGTAAATTATTGTCCTCGAATTGGAAATTATTATCAACTTTTTCAACTTTAATTACAGCTTCCATTTCATTGGATAATGTTATATCTTTTTGTTGAACTTGATTATCCAGTTGTTCTTTTAATTTATTCCAACTAAAACTACGATGTACATCAGAACCTTTAAAAAAAGTTGGATTTTCAATGTTTAAAGTTTTAAATCCAACTCCTTGTATTCCTGCTTTATTCTCATTAAATATTACCTCTACATTACGTAAAGCTAAATACTGAATAAAGGCTTCTTTACTTTTAACTTGTTTTAATGCTTGGTTAATAGAGTTCTTGATGTAGTTCTTTTGCTGTTCAATCGGATATGATTTTAATTGTTCATTTTTCCAGAATGAACTAGAATGAAACCGTATAGGTAAATGCTTTTCTTTAAAATACATCATGGTATCTGTGTCAGGATTATTAATACCGTATGAAAATTCTTTTAAGCTTTTAACATATCTTACATATAAGCCTTTATTTTCTGCAAAATTTATATATGAATCTATATCGTTTGTGTGAATTAAAGATTCGTCTAAGATTGAAATTAAAGTAGTTTTAAGTGATTTTTTAAGTATTCCATTATCCTTTAAGTAATGTTCCAGTTCGTTAAAGTTATTACCAATTAAAACTTGTAAATAATCATTGGTTTGCGGTTGTTCTTTAATATAATCTAAAGAATCTCCTACTATTTCTTTAACCTTACTAGAAAGTTCTTGATTATTTAAAGCTTTCATTATTCCATTGTGTAAACTAAAATCATCAACACTTAAGACCTCTAATCTTTCTCCTTTATCTACTTTAGTGTATTCTGTAATTGTTAATTCATGCTTTAACTCAAGCTCTCTTGAAATCCGTTGACTATCCTTTTTATAAAGCCCTCTCATGGTTTGGTTATATGTTCCAAATTCATCAACATTTGAAACAACAACGTGATAATGTTGGTGCTGCTTATCATCATGCTTATAAATGATGTATGGATGATTTTTAAACCCCATTTCAGTTAAATAGTCATACATCACAATTAATGCTTTTTCATTTGAAACAACATCATTTTTACTAAAAGAAAAAGGAATATCATGCCCTTTATTTTTTACATGAGTATTTTTTTCTCCTTGAAAGGTTAAATAATCTATCACGCTTTTACGCTCTGTTATTCCAAAAGAAGAAGTTAAAACTTCAGCTTTTCCTTCAGAAACTTTTCTATCATGGTAATTAATTACCCCTGTATAATTTGATATTCCTGCCCCAACTTTTACTATCATTTTAAAAAAATATTAGAATGAATTAAAGATTTAATTTCCTCCATTTCCTTAAATAAATCTTTCATATCTTCTTTAGAAAATTCATTTAACATATTTATCTTCATTGCAATTTGATTAATATTTGTTCCAATTTTTCTTAATTGCATTTTAATTTCAATATTACTTTCTATAACTTTTTTATTTAACTCTTCTGTTTCTTTATAATCTACTCCACCAAAAAAAACACATTTTCTTATAAATGTTGTTGGATATTTTTCTTTTGATTTTTCAAATAGATTCTTAAATTCTATTTGTTCTTTTTTATTAAACTTAATATTAAATATTAAATATTTTTTATCATATTTAGCCCAATCTATCTTTTGTTTATCTTTTTTTTGTTTCATTTTTTTAATAATTGCGACCATTGGGAGAAATTATTCTTTTTCCGAAATGCTCCGACATTTCGCAAGGTGGGCGTTTTATTGGGTTTCCCAAAACGCCCACCTTGCGTTTAAATTCTCTAGTAAAGATACATTATTTTTCTTTTGCATTTAATTTGTCTTGAAAATTATTTTTCTTCGGCTTTAGGAGGGAAAAATTGCGGATGTTGATGTGTTGATACATAAATGCGTTGATGCGTTGATGCGTAATTGTATTAATACATAATTTAATCAATGCGTAATTGCGTAACTATGTATATTTATTTATGTATGTAGTTGTAACTGTTGTTATGTATTTATAACCTTATAAATATGTAACTATATTTATTTGTAACTAAGGTTAGTATGTTATGTAGTTAGTTAGTTGTAAATAAAGATATAAATAATTGTTTTTTATTATAAAAAATTATTTACATTTGCCAAAACCTTAAACATTTTTAATATGGCAAAAGTAATTTTAGTAGGAAGTCAAAAAGGAGGGAGTGGTAAATCAACCATGACTTCTTTTATTGCAAACTTTCTTTCCAACAATTCAAAAATTAGAATTTTGGTAATTGATGCTGATGATGCTCAACAATCTTTATTATCAAAAAGAAATCAAGAAATCAAAGAGGGGCTTTGTGAAGAAACAAATCTGCCTTATCTTTTAATGGGAAGCTTATCATCACAAGTTCCTGAATTA
>JABTUP010000021.1 GCA_015075325.1 Flavobacteriales bacterium
TTCAGTACTAAATGATGTAAAGGTATTAGTACCTCGACCGATTGAACAAACCAACGAATTTGTTGAAAAACTAGTTAACCTTGGGGCTGTTCCTGTGGTTTTTCCTTTAATTGAAGTTAAATCAATTAATCAAGACAAGCTTAACGAAGTTTTTACTAGCGAAACCTTTGACTGGATTATTTTTACTAGTGGAATTGCCGTAAAATGTTTTTTTGAAGTTATTAGCTCAAAAAAAATAAATTCGAAAATTGCAGCAGTTGGGACCCAAACTAAAGCAGCTATAGAATTATTGGGATTAAAAGTAGATTTTATCCCATCGGCAGCTACTGCACAAAAACTGGCAAAAGAAATTCCTGTAAAGAAAAACGAAAAAATATTAATACCTCGTTCAAAAATTGCCAACGACACTATTTTAGAAATTTTAAAAAAGAAAGAAGTTAAAATTACCACTATTGCCACTTACGACAACACCCCTGTTGCCTATTCGAAAGAAGAAATTGAGGAAGTTTTACAAACACCTATTGATGTAATAACCTTTACAAGTGGCTCAACTGTTGACAGTTTTATGGATTTAATCAGAAAACATAAAATTAAGCTTGGAAGCATAAAAAAAGTATCGATAGGACCATCAACCACTGCCGCAGCAGAAAAACGACACTTAACCATTGATGCTACTGCAGAAATTCATAACCTCGATGGGTTAATTGATGCCATTGTTGCCGTTGTAAATTAAAAAAGCACCGACAAACGTCGGTGCTTTTTTTAGTTTTTAAGTCAAGTTATAAAAAACTTTCTACTTATTAATTTTGGTAACCTTAAATTCGGTTCTTCGGTTTTGTTGATGTTCTTCTCTGGTACAAACCACATCATTAGCACAATGGTTAACCAATTTCTTTTCGCCATAACCTTTGTAAGTTAGACGTTTTTGGTCGATACCGTTTGCAATAATGTATTGAACTGCAGCCATTGCTCTTTTTTCAGAAAGAATATCGTTGTATCGATCGTTACCTCTCGAATCGGTATGAGAGCTTAACTCAATTTCAATGTTGGGGTTATCAACTAATATTTTAACTAACTTATCCAACCCTAAAACTGCATCGGGTCTAATGTTCCATTTATCGAAATCGTAATAGATGTTTTCTAAAACAATTGGTTTATCAAGCACTATTGGTTCTACTTCAAAATCGGCATAAAAATCTTGCGAATACTTTAATCCAACTGTCGAAATTTTATCGGTTCGAGTAAAACATCCTTCTTTAGTACAGTACAAATCGTAATCGGCTTCGGGTTCTAATTTAAGTTCGAAATTTCCTTTAGCATCGCTAACCATACTAATTACTTTTCCTGTTTTAGCATTGGTAACTTGCACTGTTACACCTTTTACTCGGGTTTGAGTACCTTTTAAACGAGCTTTTCCATAAAGGTTAAATTTTGGTGGTTTTTTATCAAAAGCATACATTTTATCGGCATCTGTTCTAGATGAAGAAACGAAACCTACATTCGCATTTTTTTTGCTTAAATTAAAACCAAAATCGTCTTTTGATGAATTTAAAGGATAGTTTAGGTTTTCGGGTTTTGCCCAAACCTCACCGTTAAAATAGGTAATAAAAACATCTAATCCACCCATGGAATTGTGTGCATTTGAAGAAAAATACAATGCATCGTCGGTATGGATGTATGGGAACATTTCGTTGCCTTTCGTGTTTACAATAGCACCTAAATTTTCTGGTTTCGACCAATTTGAACCGTCCCAAACACTTTTGTAAATATCAGTTCCACCAAACCCTCCTGGCATATCCGAAACAAAATAAAGTGTTTTTTCGTCGGCAGAAAGTGTTGGGTGTCCAATCGAATAATCATCGCTATTAAAAGGAAATTCTTCTAAATTTTTCCATTTCCCATCTTTTAAAGTTGCTTTAAATATTTTCAGGTTGTTTTCTTTGTTTTCGTTTACTTTCATTTTGCGTTTAAAGTAATTGCTTCGTGTAAAATAAACGGTATTTCCATCGTTTGAAAAACAAGCTGGTCCTTCATGAAATCGACCATTAACATCTCCTTTCAACAGTTGTGGATTCATCCAGAAACCATCTTCATCTTTTTTAATTTCATACAAATCAAGGTATGAATTGCCTGTCCACTGGCTTTTTTTACTACCCGAAAAAACTTCTTTATCAGCAACAAATACAGCTCCTTCCTGATATTCGATGATGCTAAAACTGTTTTTAAATTCGTCGTAATTTATCGGATATAATTTATAAAGCGTAGTATCTCGGTATCGTTCTCCAACAGAAATGCACGATGCAAGCAACATTTGTGCAACAGCATCATCGGGGTATGAGCTTAAATATTTTTTAAAATATGGAATAGCTTCGTTGTGTTCGCCATTCGACATTAAAATTTTTGCGTAGTTAAAATTGATTTGAGGCGAATAGGTTTCACGTTTTACAGCAACCTTGTACAGTTTTTCGGCTTCTTTCAAATTGTTCATTTTGTAATACGAATCGGCCAATTTTTCTTCTACTTCTGGCACATAAGTTTTGTTATGAACTTTTTGATAATGCGGAATTGCAGATGAATAGGCTAAATTATCATGATAACCGTTACCTTTTCGAATGTGATATTCTGTTGAGCATGAAATTGCCACTAATGAGATTAGTGCAACAGAGAGTCCTTTTATTAATCTATTTTTCATGTATAGTTTTTTTTACATTAAAAGAAACGAGGAGTTTTAACTTTTGGTAAATCTTTACCAAAATCAATTCCCAACATTATTTCATGTGAGCCATAAGAGTATTTGTTTAATTCGGTAAGTGTTATATCGTAAGAATAACCAATTCGAAAAAACATATTGGTTTGATATTCGAGAATAATAGCCACCGCATCTTTTGAACGATAAGAAAGACCAACCCAATAAGCATTTTTATATACTGCACTTAAATTGATATCAACCTCAAATGGTGCATTTTGAACATATTTTCCTAATACAGATGGTTTTAATTTAATGTTTTCAGCCACATCAAAAACATAACCTCCAGTAAGTAAATAATGTCTTCTTAAAAAAGATGATTTGGTTAAATTTAAACTAAAATCAACTCCACTTTGGTAAGCAAATAAGGTAGGAATAGATAATCCAACGTAGTATTTTTCGGCATAATAATATGCCCCAGCACCAAATTTTGGAAGCACTTTACTGGTTAAATCGTTTTGAAAAACTACATCGTTGTCCCAAACAGTTAAATCGGTTAATCGAGCACTGTATTGCGAAAATCCTGCGTTAATACCAAAAGCAAGTTTTGCATCGTTGCCGGTTTTAATACTGTAAGAGTAGTTAAACACCATGGTATTTTGACGAGTTACACCTATCCTATCGTGAAAAAACACAACCCCTAACCCCATGTTTTGACTAGGAAGAGGACCATCAACCGCAGCAATACCTGTTTCAGGAGCACCATCTAAACCTACCCATTGGTTTCTAAAAGTTAAAGTAGATGACCAATAAGGATGAGAACCTGCATAAGCTGGATTTAAGAATAATCCATTAAACATGTATTGAGTTAACAAGGGGTCTTGCTGAGCTTTAGCCTCTGGCATATAAAAAGCTGCAATTAATATTATTAGAACTAATTTTTTCATATATCGTTAGATTTTTAGTCTGTTCATGTATTATTATCTTCTTAAATCAACATAACCTTTTAAAGTAATGTCTTCATTTCCAAATGCAGTAAATACTACAAAATAAGTAGCATCGGGTAATGGTTCTCCACTTTGGTTCACGCCTTCCCATTCGTTACTATAATTGGCTTTTTGGTAAACAATATTTCCCCAGCGGTTAAATACAGTAATTTCGTTTCGAGGGTAAGCCTCAATACCTTTTACTACAAAATAATCGTTGCTACCATCTTGGTTAGGTGAAAAGCCTGATGGTATTTCAAGTGGATTTGGCTGTGTTAATATTGCTTTTGCATAAGCCAAACAACCATTTTCATCTGTCACTATTAAAGAGTATTCTCCAGCAACTAAATCGCTAATTTCAGGTTCTGTGCTTCCGTTCGACCATAAATAGGTGTAAGGAGAAACACCACCAAAAACAGTTGAATTAATGTATCCATCGTTTTCACCATAAAGGCTGATGTTGGTTTCTGATGGATATGATGAAACTGTTAATTCAATGAACAACGAGTCGGGTTGATTTACCGTTACAGTATGATTTACCTGACAACCAAAAATATCGGTTACAGTTACATCATAATTTCCGATTGGTAAATTATTTACAAAAGCAGTTGTATCTCCAGTAGACCAAAGGAAATTGTACGGAGCATTACCGCTTCTAATAAACACATCAACTGATCCGTTGTTACCAGCATAACATAATACATCAGTAGAACTAACCTCTGCAATTAAATTTGAAATAGAATTAATTGTTCCTGTAAATTGTGCTGTACATAAATTTATATCAGTTACTGTCATAGTATACGTTCCGGCAACAACATTATTTAAATTTAAATCGGTTGTTCCATTTGACCAATTGTAAACATAAGGTGTTGTTCCTCCCGAAACTTGTGCTTGAATAGAACCGTTATTGGTGTTACAAGTTGCATCATAAACAACTGTTTCTATCATTAATGAATCGGGTTGAGTTATTGTAGTAGAATAACTGATATTACACCCCTTGTTATCTGTAACATTTACAGAATAGTTTCCTGCTGTTAATCCGTTAACATCTTCTGTAATTTCGCCATTGCTCCACAAGTAAGTGTATGGTAAAATTCCACCGTTAACGGTAACATCTATAGCTCCATTCGATTCATTGAAACATTTAACTTTTGTATCAACTCCAGAAATGCTTAATGCTGTTGGTTCGTTAATTGCTGTTTGTGCAGTTGCAGAACAACCATTGGTATCGGTTACAACTACACTATAGTTACCAGGAGCAAGACTATTGATGTCCTCAGTTATAGCCAAGTTACTCCATGCGTACGAATAAGGTGCTGTTCCATTGCTTACGGTTAAATCAATGCTTCCATCATTAAATCCGTTACAAGAAACATCTTCGGTATTTAACACCACAATTGGAGTTGGATGAATGGTAACATCAAAAGAACATTGAGTCGTGTTGTTATGAATATCAATTACTTCGTATGTAATTATTGTTGTTCCAACAGGGAAATAAGAACCACTCGATAATCCTGCAATTTGATTTACAGCTAATATTCCGCAATTATCATTTACTGTTGGAGAATTAAACACCACCAACGAATCGCAAGTAGCAATAGGATTGTTACATATTGCCTCTGGTACTTGAGTATCGTTAACGGTAACATTAAATTCACAAATAGAAACATTACCTGAACCATCTGTTACTGTATAAGTTACTGTTGTAGTTCCTACATTAAAGTAATCTCCCGTATTGTAATTGCTTACCATGGTAGCTCCACAATTATCGGTATATGTTGGAATTAACCAACTTACAACAGCACCACAAGAGTCGTTATCATTATTTACGATAATATCTGTTGGACAGTTTGAAATTATTGGTAATTCAGTATCGTTAATTACAACATTAAATGAACAAGTATCTGTGTTTCCAACAGTATCAGTAACGGTCCACAATACATTTGTTAAACCTAAGTTAAATGTTACTCCTAACAATGTATTTCCAGTACCTGATGTAGCACCACTCAACGTATAAGTTACTGAAGCTACAGTACAATTATCTGTTGCTGTTGCGTCCCAACTTGAATCTATGTGTGTATAATCACATACTCCTGAATCAGCAACAACAATTTGGTCGCCTGCTCCACAGTTTAGTACGCTTGGAACAATGTTGTCGATTACTGTAATGTCGTAGGTACAGGTTACGCTGTTGCCTGAGGTATCGGTTACCGACCACAATACAGTTGTAATGCCTGTGTTAAAGTCTACTCCTTGTAAGGTGGTTAAGCCTGTTGCTGTGGTTGCTCCGCTTAACGCTGCTGTAATGGTTATATCCGTACAGTTGTCGCTTGCTGTTGCATCCCATGCGGTAGTATTTTGTGTGTAGTTGCACTCGTTAGCATCTACATTTACTGTTTGGTCGCCTGCTCCACAATTGATGATGCTTGGAGCTATGTTGTCGATTACTGTAATGTCGTAGGTACAGGTTACGCTGTTGCCTGAGGTATCGGTTACCGACCACAATACAGTTGTAATGCCTGTGTTAAAGTCTACTCCTTGTAAGGTGGTTAAGCCTGTTGCTGTGGTTGCTCCGCTTAACGCTGCTGTAATGGTTATATCTGTACAGTTGTCGCTTGCTGTTGCGTCGTAGGTAGTGTTTATTATTGTAGTTATCGTAGCATCTACGTTTACTGTTTGGTCGCCTGCTCCACGGTTAGTACGCTTGGAACAATGTTGTGGAATTGCTGTAATGCTCGTAGGTACGGGTTACGCTGGTACTGGGGTATCAGTTACCGACCACAATACAGTTGTAATGCCTGTGTTAAGTCTACTCCTTATGGGTGGTTGAAGCCTGTGTATTGGTGCTCCATAACGCTGCTGTAATGGTTATATCCATTGCAGTTGTCAGCGCTGTTGCATCCACATGCGGTGGTGCTTTGTGTTAGTGCACTCGTTAGCATCTACGTTTACTGTTTGGTCGCCTGCTCCACAGTTTGGTAGCAGGTTAATGTTGTCGATTGCTGTAATGTCGTAGGTACAGGTTACGCTGTTGCCTGAAATTTGTCGGTTACCGACCACAATGCAGTTGTAAATACGCATGTTAAAAGTCTACTCCTTGTAAGGTGGTTAAGCCTGTTGCTGTGGTTGCTCCGCTTAACGCTGCTGTAATGGTTATATCCGTACAGTTGTCGCTTGCTGTTGCATCCCATGCGGTGATGTTTTGTGTAGTTGCACTCGTTAGCATCTACATTTACTGTTTGGTCGCCTGCTCCACAATTGATGATGCTTGGAGCTATGTTGTCGATTACTGTAATGTCGTAGGTACAGGTTACGCTGTTGCCTGAGGTATCGGTTACCGACCACAATACAGTTGTAATGCCTGTGTTAAAGTCTACTCCTTGTAAGGTGGTTAAGCCTGTTGCTGTGGTTGCTCCGCTTAACGCTGCTGTAATGGTTATATCCGTACAGTTGTCGCTTGCTGTTGCATCCCATGCGGTAGTATTTTGTGTGTAGTTGCACTCGTTAGCATCTACATTTACTGTTTGGTCGCCTGCTCCACAATTGATGATGCTTGGAGCTATGTTGTCGATTACTGTAATGTCGTAGGTACAGGTTACGCTGTTGCCTGAAATTATCAGTTACCGACCACAATACAGTTGTAATGCCTGTGTTAAAGTCTACTCCTTGTAAGGTGGTTAAGCCTGTTGCTGTGGTTGCTCCGCTTAACGCTGCTGTAATGGTTATATCCGTACGGTTGTCGCTTTATATTTGCATCCCATGCGGTAGTATTTTGTGCGGTTGCTCGTTAGCATCTACACATTTACTGTTTGGTCATGCTCACGATTGGTGATGCTTGGGCTATGTTGTCGATTACTGTAATGTCGTAGGTACAGGTTACGCTGTTACTGGTATCGTTACCGACCGCAATGCAGTTGTAATGCTGTGTTAAAGTCTACTCCTTGGCAAAGATTGGTTAAGCCTGTTGCTGTGGTTGCTCCGCTTGCTGCTGTAATGGATTATATCTGTACAGTTGTCGCTTGCTGTTGCATCCGTAGGTAGTGTTTTATTAATAGTTACACTCGTTGGCATCTACGTTTACTGTTTGGTCGCCTGCTCCACAGTTTGGTACGCTTGGGTTTTAATGTTGTCGATTACTGTAATGTCGTAGGCACGGGTTACGCTGTTGCCTGAAATTATCGGTTACCGACCACAATACGGTTATGTGCCTGTCTACTCCTTGTAGATTGGTTAAATATGTTTCTTGTGGTTGCTCACCAACGCTGCTGTAATGGTTATATCCGTGCACGGTTGTCGCTTGTATTTGCATCGTGGGTGTTGCTTTATTGTGTAGTTACACTCGTTAGCATCTACGTTTACTGTTTGGTCATACTGCTCCACGGTTTAGTACTGTGGAACAATGTTGTCGATTGCTGTAATGTCGTAGGTACGGAGTTGCGCTGTTGCCTGAAATTTATCGGTTACCATTACAATACGGTTATTAATGCCTGTGTTGAGTCTACTCCTTGTAAGGTGGTTAAATACTGTTGCTGTGGTTGCTCCAGCAACGCTGCTGTAATGGTTATATCCAAATACGGTTGTCAACGCTGGTACATGCGGTAGTATTTTGTGTGTGGTTGCTCGTTATCTACATTTACTGTTTGGTCGCCTGCTCCACAATTGATGATGCTTGGAGCTATGTTGTGATTACTGTAATGTCGTAGGTACAGGTTACGCTGTTGCCTGAGGTATCGGTTACCGACCACAATACAGTTGTAATGCCTGTGTTAAAGTCTACTCCTTGTAAGGTGGTTAAGCCTGTTGCTGTGGTTGCTCCGCTTAACGCTGCTGTAATGGTTATATCTGTACAGTTGTCGCTTGCTGTTGCATCCCATGCGGTAGTGTTTTGTGTGTAGTTACACTCGTTAGCATCTACGTTTACTGTTTGGTCGCCTGCTCCACAGTTTAGTACGCTTGGAACAATGTTGTCGATTACTGTAATGTCGTAGGTACAGGTTACGCTGTTGCCTGAGGTATCGGTTACCGACCACAATACAGTTGTAATGCCTGTGTTAAAGTCTACTCCTTGTAAGGTGGTTAAGCCTGTTGCTGTGGTTGCTCCGCTTAACGCTGCTGTAATGGTTATATCTGTACAGTTGTCGCTTGCTGTTGCATCCCATGCGGTAGTGTTTTGTGTGTAGTTACACTCGTTAGCATCTACATTTACTGTTTGGTCGCCTGCTCCACAGTTTAGTACGCTTGGTTTTACAGTATCTAAAACAGTAACAATAAAACTACATTGATTTGTATTTCCAAGGCTATCAGTTGCAGTCCATACTACATTTGTTACTCTGTGTTAAATGCAACATTATTTAAAGTATTCCAGTTCCAACAGTAGCTCCTGTTGAGCATAAGTTAAATCAGTTTATAATAATACACAATTGTCAGTAGGGGAAGCATTAAAGGCACTAACTACTTGAGTATAGTTACAAGATGTTGAGGCTGAATAAATTGTTTGATCTGTAATACAATTAATAACAGGTTTTGTAGTATCTACTACAGTGGTAACTATTACTGAATCAGTACAATACATCAGCATCATCTGTTACAGTAACAAAATATTCATCATCAGATAATCCTATTAAATCCTCATTAGTTGAATTAAAACTAGGAATTAGTCAACTATATTGATAGTTTGGTGTACCTCCATTGACAAAAATGTTTAATTCCCCGTCGTTACCTCCTAAACAACTAACCTGCTGCATCAATATTGAATCAATTTTTAGCGAGTCAGTTGGTTCAGAGATAGCTACAAGAACATTTATTGGAACAGTACATCCGTTGCTATCAATTACAGTAACAGTATAATTTCCAACAGGTAAATTTATTGCTGTTGGTGTATTTTGAATCGGGTTGGTGTTCCATTGGTAAGAATAATTACCTGTACCACCCGTAACATTTACTGTTGCAGAACCAGTTGAGTCACCTTTACAAAACACATTGGTTTGGCTAGAAATACTTGCTCCCATATCGTAAACAGAAACAACAATTGGAACCTTATTCGGGCTAATACACCCTCCAAGTGAGATAGGTTCTGCTTCAGCAACATAATAAGTAGTAACACCTGCTACTGAAGTAGATGGGACAATTGAATCATAAGATGTTGTTGAAGATAATGATGTATAATAGTGTAAAGTGTACGATGTATCAGATGGTGTTGCCATTAATGGAGATGCAACCTCATTTAAACAATATACTACATTATTAGCTGTTGGTGTTGTTAAAAGATTACTAACTGAAATAGTAAAAGTATAGTAACACAAATCTAAACCAACAGGTATTGCATAGTAAGTATGTGTTCCTGGTAAGGCAGGGAAAGGATTGTTTTCGTCATATTCAATAGAAGTAGGTGTAATGTTATTGGTGTTAAAAAACCTTAAGCCTGTAGGAAAATTAGGCGACACAGCAGAAACAGGAATTGTTGCCTGTGTATAATTACAAAACGCAAGAGAGCGGTTATCAGGCGTACTCTGACAACTATCAGCAATAAAAGTAGCTGCATCAATTTCTACCACTAGAGGGTCTGTAATAGGTTCTCCAATGCAACCTCCAGAAGTTTGATATCCTTGAATAAAAGGCATATTATTAAACGAAGAACCTGAAATAGCTCCAGTTCCACTAATGGTACCACCAGATAATACTACATTTGGAGGACAATCAGGATTTTTTAAAATATTACAATCTGAAGTAACTTTAAATTTAAAAGTAAGTTCAGCTAAAACACTATCAGGAAAACCTAAAGGAGGTAAAGGAAGTGTTCCAAAATCCCATACTATAGATCCTGTAGGCCCTAAAAGCGGATCAAAATAAGCATTATTGGGTGTAGGTGATGGTGTAAAATTAATTTGAGTATTAAGACTTGCTGGGACATAACTCACTGTATACGGCAAAGGAATTACGAACTTTGTACTATCAACAGGTTCTGTACCAAGATTTTTTACTTCTAATTTGTATTCTATTTCTTGACCAGGCTGTGCAATATAAGGAGCTGCACCAACTGGTACTCCGTCAATATATTCTGTAGAAACAACTAATTCCACATCTGGAATATACGCATCTACGGCCATTGCAATACAAAAAATGATATAAGTATCTTGGGTTGACCCATATTGAAAACGTGTTGAAGTTTGACTGTTGGTTACCACAGTATTTCCTGGATTTGATATGTTAAACATGGCTATGTCTAACCCCGTATTATTTTGAAGGTTAGGATTTCGGGCATTCCCCCCAGTATTAACTGAACCATTAAAAAAGTTATTGGTTGAATTACCCGAATGGCTTAAAGTAACCCAAGCATTATCTTGCCAATTTCTAATTCTAAAATAATCGCCAGAGATACCTACATCACCCTCACCAGCCATAACACCTAATTTCATGTTTATTGGACCCGATTGAGCTGTATTAAATCCAGAAACAGGCAGCTCAAAATTAACTGAAGAATTTCCAACAACATAAGCATGACCATCGAAAACGGTTACATCTCGCCAATTCATTTTTGAATTTTCATAAACCACAATTAAACCCCAACCACCATAATAGCCTGTTGAACCTCCGTTTCCTTCAACCAAAGCAATGTCTGCTACCGAATACTGTCCAATCCCATGATCTTTAACATAAGAAGTAACTTCAACATATCCAGAATACATGCTTCCATAAGTTCCATTGGGATAATAAATATTACCAGGATTTGCCACGAAATTGGTATAACCTGCAGCCCCAGGTCCTTTTAACGAAACAGTTCTTTTATTAAAATTTTTGGTAACACCACCTTTTGTTACGGTAAAATTTTCGGGACTTGTAGCATCATTACTAGCTCTTCCTGTCCAATAAAGTCCAGCATAAATAATATTTGAACAAGACGGATCTGCACCGTTTTCTGTAGAAAATGATAAGGTTGATGTGGAAGAGTTTAACGTATTTGGATCTCCATCTACATCTACATAAACCATTGTATTATTACTATTGTTGGTGTTATTTCCATACGATTGAAGGGTAAGATTGGTATTTCCAATCATAACATAATCACCTTTAATATTGTATATTTTTTTAGTAGGTGTTGCTGCCGACGTTCGTTGAACAAACGATTTTATTACCTGAGCTTGAACTCCAATAATGTTTGCAAACACAAACACCATTATACAAATCAACTGTTTTGTATAAAAAGATAACTTATTAATTTTTAATTTGTTTTTCATGATTTTAATCGTTTACAGATAATAGATATGCTAGTTGAATATTTTGGTTTGGATAATTTTGAAGTATTTCTTCAATTTTTTTCTCTACACAATTGCTTTGCTGATGTTTTGCTAAACAATAATCGTAGGTTAAAATAAAAGTGATGTATTTTAAGCTCTTGAAGTGTTTTTGAAAACTATTTAAATCCATTTTCAAGTTAAAATCTTCATCATTATTAATTCGAACTTCAATTAATTGAACGTCTGTTTTATTAAATGTTGCTGAAGTAACCAAGTTTATTAAGCCACCATCAACCACTATTTTAGTTGGGTATTTTTCTTCAATTAAATTTTGCTCCTGTTTTACAAAATATACACTTGGTTGAACGTCGTTTATTAAAGAAAATAATTGTTCCAACGATTTTTTTTGTGTTTCTATGGAGGCTCCATTTAAATCAATAATTGTTTGCGATTTTGCTTGAAAAGAGAAAGTAAAAAGTGATAAAGCAATAATGCTTCGAATAAAAACGATTCTCATAAGTTTGAAAATATTAGTTAGTAGATTGTGTAAATATCGGTTAATCAAAAAACAAACGTACTGATATATATCAGCACGTTTTATGTCATTTGACAATAAAAAAACACCGACAAATTGTCGATATTTTTTTACAAACGAATAATTATCAAATTAAAAAACTTTATTCAGTTTGTTTAAAATTTCTTTAGCTTGATGCCATTCCAATCGAGGTCCGAACTGAGTTACCACTTTTGATGAAGCTAATGACGCTAATTTTCCTGCGTCAGCAAAACTGTGCCCGTTGGTAATTCCATAAAGAAATGCTCCTGCAAATAAGTCTCCTGCTCCGTTGGTATCAATGGCTTGAACTTTATAAGGTTCGATATCAATAAATGTATCTCCATCAAATATCATTGCTCCGTTTTTACCAAGTGTAATTACAAATCGTTTTGCATCGTGTTTTAATTGTTCACGAGCCTCCTGTAAATTATCTTTTCCGGTATAAAGCATGGCTTCTTCTTCGTTGCAAAATAATAAATCGACACATGCTCCAACAACTGATTGCATTTGCTCCTTAAAATATTTTACCATTGATGGGTCGGAAAATGTTAAAGCGGTTTTAACGCCATTAGTTTCTGCTAAATTCTTAGCGTGTTTCATGGCATCTAATCCATTATCAGAAGTAACCAAATAACCTTCCATGTATAAGTATTGAGAATCTTTCAATGCTTCTTCTTTAATTTCTGCTCTCGAATAATTTGAAGTAATTCCTAAAAAAGTATTCATTGTTCTTGAAGCGTCTGCTGTTGTCATTACCAAACACTTTCCTGTAATTCCATTTTCGAGAATTTCTTTACGCAAATTAGTTTCTACACCGTTTGCTATTAAATCTTTCATGTAAAAATGACCTAATTCATCGTTAGCAACTTTACAAGAGTAAAAACTTGTGCCTCCAAATTGGCTAACAGCTATAACTGAATTTGCAGCAGAACCACCACATTGTTTGTTGCTTACACTATTTTGAATTGCATTAAAAACTCTTGTTTGATGTTCTTCATCAACTAAAGTCATTAAGCCTTTTTCAATGTTGTGACTTTTCAAGAATTGATCATCAACTTCTGTTACGATATCCACTAAAGCGTTACCTATTCCAAATACATTATATTTTTTACTCATCTGTAATTATTTATTATTCAATTAATTTTGGTTTCTGTTTCTAATTTTTCTAATTTTTTTGTGCAAATATATTGTATATTTAAAAACTTTCAACTAATATTGCAGCCCATTTGATGGAAATTCCTCCTTAGCTCAGTTGGTTAGAGTCCCGAAGCTTCGGGATTAATCAGAAGGGTTAAAGAAAAAAGAGTAAAAGTTCTTAGTGTTATTAAAAATATTTTGTTGTTTTACAACATTCCTCCTTAGCTCAGTTGGTTAGAGCATCTGACTGTTAATCAGAGGGTCCCTGGTTCGAGCCCAGGAGGGGGAGCTTTAAGAAAAAGTCGTTATATTTATAACGGCTTTTTTTCGTTTATGACCTTTTACATCTATATTTTACAATCCACTTCTTCTAACATTTTTTATATTGGAAGTACTTCAAATTTCAAAAACCGGTTAATTTCTCATAATAATTCTGATGAAAACACTTTTACCTCAAAACATCGTCCTTGGGTTTTTGCTGCAGTTTTTGAAGCTGGAACTTCGAGAATTGAAGCACTAAGAATTGAAAGATTTATTAAACAGCAGAAGAGCAAACTTTTTATTGAAAAAATTATCGACCCCAATTTTATTCCTTCTGGAAAATTAGCTCAGTTGGTTAGAGTCCCGAAACTTCGTGATTAATCAGATCCCCGAAAGCTTTCGGGGCTGATTCGAGCCCAGTAGGGGGAGCAAAAGCCTGATAGCAATATCAGGCTTTTTTATTTAGCTTAGCTGAATTTACATTCGGATGGTTGAAAAAACCAAATCATTTAAAAAAAGTACAACCTCTGTATCTTCTTTAGAGTTACCAAAATCGGTTAAAGCAGGTAAATTTCTCATGAAAAAATTCTGAAAATGTGCCATTTCTATAATGGTTGATGCCAACGATTTAGGATATTTATAGTTTGGACTATACTCGCTTATCATCATTCCAATAACAGCACATAAATCTTTGTAGGGCTTAAAAAAGTGTTGTTTATTATCTTCACTCACATGTTTTGTTAAATACGCTTTCGACCCTTCAGAAATAACTATTTGATGCAATAAACTTTCGTTTACATAATTTGTTTTTTCATCATCTTCAACTGTTGATGCTAATAGTCGAATTACTTTTTTAAGCTTTACCTCAGCATCTTCAATATTGTTGGTATGAAATCCTATTTGAAACTCTAACCAACCCCAATACCATGAAGTAAGATATACCAATAATTTATGTTTATTTTCAAAATACCTGTAAACACTAGCTTCTGTTGTACCCACATCTTCAGCTAATTTTTTAAAAGTAAATGCCTCAAAACCATAATTATAAATTAATTGAACACTGTGCATAATAATTTTCTTGCCCAACTCAGAAAGCTCTGGATTTCTTAAATACAGTGCCTCATTCATTTGAATTTGTAAATGCAACTTCATTTCTATTTATTTTTTTGGTACACGACAAAGTTAAAATAATTTTACAATTAAAAATGATAGTATTACTATTATTTAAAAAACTATTACTATTTTTGTCAAAAAAATTATAAAAGCATGTTATTAAACAAGAAAGTTCCTTTTAGCTACATTCTTAATAAGGTTAAATACAACATTGTTTATGTATTTATTTTATCAATAATAGTGCTTTATTTAACCGAAAAATACCATTTTTTACTTCCTGAAATTCCTCTAACAATTCCAGTTTTTATAGGTACTGCAATTTCTATTTTACTTTCATTTAAATTAAATCAATCGTACGATCGTTGGTGGGAAGCACGAAAAGTATGGGGAAGCATTGTTAACGATTCGAGAAGTTTGGTTCTTCAGCTTCAGCAATATGTTTTAAACGATAATGAAAACACCATAAAAAAAATGGCATTACGACAAATTGCATGGTGTTATTCGCTCGGACAATCGCTTAGAGGTTTAAATCCAACCGAACAATTAGAAAAATACCTTACTGATGAAGAATTAAATCGTTTACAATTACACAACAACAAACCACTGGCATTGCTTCAACTTCATGCTGAAGATTTAAAAAAATGGAAAGAAATGAACCAACTAAATACTTTCGAACACATTCAAATTGATAACACTCTGGTTCGTTTATGCGATGCTCAAGGTAAGGCAGAGCGAATAAAATCAACCGTGTTTCCGGTAACTTACCGAATGTTTTTGCATTTCATCATTTATCTTTTTGTTGTAACTCTGGCTATTTCTTTACAAGATATTGGAGGTTTTATTGAAGTGCCTGTTCTTTTGTTTATATCAGCAGCTTTCTTCCTTTTAGAAAAAACTGCTACACACATGCAAGATCCTTTTGAAAACAAACCAACCGACACTGCTGTTACTGCTATTGCAAGAACTATTGAAATAAATATAAAGCAATTGTTAAAGGAAAAAGAAATTCCGACGGCTTATGAACCTAACAAATTTTATTTATCGTAACCTAATGAATTACTTCAAACGCATAGCTATCTTCTTTATAAGCTTAGTAATTTCATTAAGTGTTTTTGGCCAGCAAAAAAACATTGGCGGTTGGCTTGGATATTTTGGCAATCAAAGTTTTAAAACCAAATGGAACATTCATAACGAGTTTCAGTACCGCAAATCCAATCCTTCATCAATAAACAATACGTTTATATTCAGAACAGGGCTCGGATTAAATTTATCGGAGAATAACAACAACGTATTGCTAGGCTACGGTTTTATTCAATCGTCTTTAGCAATAAATGAAACCGAAAAAAAAATAAATAACGAACACCGTGTTTTCCAACAATTTATTACCAAAAACAAAATCAATAAATTTTATTTAATGCATCGATTACGACTCGAAGAACGCTTTTTTTCTGATGATTTTAAATTGAGATTAAGGTATTTTTTAAGCATGAATATTCCGCTAAACAAATCCGAATTAAACCAAAACACCATTTACATTTCATTGTACAACGAACTGTTTTTAAATGCTCAAAACAATGTTTTTGACCAAAACAGAGCCTTTGGTGGTTTGGGTTATTTTATCAACAAACACTTAAAAAGCGAACTGGGGGTTTTAAATCAACTTACCAGAAATCAAAATCTGTATATTCTACAATTCTCATTATTCAACAACATACCTTTTTAAAAATGTATTAACATAAAAATAGATATACCATGAAAACACTTACCAAAGAAATGCAAGCTGCCATAACTCCAAAAAAGGCTCTAGAATTATTAAAAGACGGTAATCAACGTTTTATCAATAACCTTAAAATAAACCGAAACTTGCTACAGCAAGCAAACGAAACTTCGGATGGGCAACACCCTTTTGCTGTTATTTTAAGTTGTATTGATTCTAGAACTTCTGCAGAACTAATTTTCGACCAAGGTTTAGGCGATATATTTAGTGTTAGAATTGCAGGAAACATTATTAACGAAGACATTTTGGGAAGCATGGAATTTGCTTGTAAAGTGGCTGGTTCAAAAATTATTGTTGTACTCGGACACACCAAATGCGGAGCTGTAAAAGGTGCTTGCGACCACGTTGAAATGGGAAATTTAACGGCCCTTTTAACCAAAATTAGACCTGCAGTAGAAGATGAAACTTCGACCAAAGAAAATAGAAATTCGAGCAATAACGAATTTGTTGAAAAAGTTACCAATTTAAATGTTCAACGTACGGTAAATTCTATTATTCAACGAAGCCCAATACTTAAAGAAATGATTGAAAAAAATGAAATACAAATTGTTGGAGGAGTTCACGACATCACTTCTGGCGAAGTAACTTTTTTTGAAAATTAATAAAACCAAATAAAAATGAAACCATTAGTAAGTATTATTATGGGCAGCACAAGCGATATGCCTATTATGCAAGAAGCAGCAAAAATTTTAAATCAATTTAAAATTCCGTTCGAAATAAATGCACTTTCGGCACATCGAGTTCCAGAGGAAGTGGTTGATTTTGCAAAAAATGCACACAAAAGAGGAGTTCAGGTAATTATTGCTGGTGCTGGCGGGGCTGCACATTTGCCTGGTGTAGTTGCTGCACTAACACCTTGTCCGGTAATTGGTGTTCCGTGTCGTTCAGCCATTTCGTTAGATGGTTGGGATTCATTACTTTCCATTGTGCAAATGCCTCCAGGAATTCCTGTTGCAACTGTTGGTGTTGATGGTGGCCAAAATGCAGGAATTTTAGCCGTACAAGTTTTAGCTGCTGGTAATACCGAACTACTTCAGCAAGTACTTGAATTCAAAGAAAATTTGAAAACAAAAATTTTAAAAGCAAACGAAGATCTTAAACAACATGCTTTTGAATATCGAGTTTAGTTATTTTTTTAATTTTTAGGTAACAAATCCCCCGGTACGAGTTACCCTGAATACTTTCAGAGCTATACTCGTACCAATTAAAAAAAAGGTCACTTCATAAATTTAGTTTGATAGGTTAACTTAAGAATGAAGCTTTTTTTACTGTCAACTTTATTGTGCTACACAATA
This sequence comes from Flavobacteriales bacterium, assembly GCA_015075325.1. Lineage (GTDB taxonomy): Bacteria > Bacteroidota > Bacteroidia > Flavobacteriales_E > Vicingaceae > Vicingus. Next base: position 18,046 of record JABTUP010000021.1, read on the forward strand.
CTTGCTTAATTTAGCAACCCAAATAAATAGATGAAACTTTGCACTAACTAAACAGGTTTCAATAAAAATCCCCGCAATTGCGGGGATTTGGTGTTTTTATATTTTCCTTAAGTTGAAAAATACAGTCAAAAAATTGTAATTTATACCAATAATTGGTACTTTTGATAAAAACATTTAATTATGAGCAAAAACACATCCATTACATTAGGTAGCTACTTCGAGCATTTTATTCAAAGTGTTTTAACAGAAGGAAGATATAAAAATGCAAGTGAAATTGTTCGGGCTGGTTTACGGTTGTTAGAACAAGAAGAACAAAAAGCTTTAGTATTACGAAAAGCTATTGAAGAAGGTGTAAACAGTGGTTGGGCAGAAGATTTTAATGCAGATGAACACTTAAAGACATTAAAAGCAAAGAGTAAATATACCGCAATCAAATGAATTTCCGAAATTCCGAGTACTCGGGATATGCTGCGGTATAACTCAAACTAACTGTCTTTTCTCCCGAAAAGCCATTAAGTTTGAGTATAAATGGCAAAATTAAAATTTACCAAGAGTGCTGTTAATGACCTTTCTGATATTTGGGAATACACGTTAAAAACTTGGTCGGAAAAACAAGCTGAAAAATACTATCGACTAATTATCGAAACTTGTGCTGAATTAGCTAAAAAACCACAAATTGGAAAAGATTACTCCGATATCTACCCAAAATTACTTGGAATTAAAACTATCAAACACATCATTTTTTATCGCTTGATTGATGAATCAACCATAGAAATTACGAGAATACTTCATGAACACATGGACTTGAAGAATAGATTAAAATAGATTTCGGTAATTAAATAAAGTCCGTAGTTACCATTACACTCAAGGGCTTGGCTTCAAACTACGGACAGAGTGGGGGAAAATACTAAAAAAAAGACAAAGTGGAAATTTCCATCATTTATTTACAGATTTTAACATGAAAAAATGTTACTTTCGTTTGTATAAATAAAAAATTGATTAAATGAAAAAGCTTATTCTATTCTTATTATTGGGTCTTCTAGAATTGAATATAATTGCCCAAATAAATTTTGAGCAGACCCTCTTTGGTGGATCAGTACAACACGTTAAAACCCACCTAAAGTCTGTTTATTATATCGTAAATATTAACACTAATCAAATTACATTTTATAATGAAAATTATTCTATTTATAAAATTGTAACTATTAACCCTCCAAGCGGATATAAAGTAAATTTTATCACTAATGTATCCGATATGCTTTTTAACAATGACAACTTATTAGAGTTTACATGTGGATTAAGAGATACATTAAATAATACTGGTTATCTTTTAAAACTATACGATGAAAATGGTAATGAACTGTTTAACTTCGGTAACGCAACTTCTGCGTATCCATATCAAACATTCAATTCACAATTACGTTTTAGTGTTTTTAGATACTCTAATTATCCAAATAATACAGAAACAGATGTTTATTCTTTACCTGGAACAATGATTACTGGAAAGGTTAATATTGAAAATGATTATCCAAAATATAATCCTTATCCAAATCCTTCAAGTAGTATCATAAACTTAAAATATTACCTAAAGAATTCTGAAGTAGAGATTTTAAATATATTCAACTCATCTGGTCAATTAATAGAAGCCATAAAAATAGGAGGTGCACTTGATGAAATAAAACTTGATGTAACAAATTATGCTAAAGGACTATATTTTTATAAATACAAAAATGAAACTAAAAAATTTATTGTTGAATAATTTTAAAAAATAATATTATGGCTGATTTAAAATGTAAATATTGTGGTAAAAAATTCATAAAGGGATTTTCCTGTTCTCATAGCCCAATAAAATCTCATGTGGCTTTAGCTGATGGTACTCATTGCGTTTATTGTGGTGACAAGTTTATAGCTGGATTCTCATGTGGAAAAAGTCCGAGTAAAAAGCATCAACTTGATACTTAGAAAACCCAAGAAAAATTAACTTTCCTACATCAAAAAAATTGCTCAGTATATTTTATACTTTCATATAATAATCATGAATAATACTCTCAATAAGTTATATAATTCAAAATGGGAAAAATACCACATTGAGTTACAGAATATTTGGAAAGATGAATCGCTTATAAAAAAGCCAACAAACCCACTCTTACTGAAAATCGACGATGAAGTTGATTTTATTAATTCAGATTTAAAAGTGATGATTTTTGGACAAGAAACAAATGGTTGGTACGAAAACTCGGATGATATAAACTCTATTTCTAATGAATACAGTAATTTTTATGGTACTGGATATTGTTATAAATATGGTGGTCAGTTTTGGAATGGTGTTAATCGTTTTCAAACATTACTTCAAGCTAAGTTTCCATCAAAAAAAATAAGATTTGTATGGAATAACATTGTTAAAACTGGCAAGTCAGACGGTCGAGGCATGCCTCCAAACTACATTTACGAAGTTGAGCGTAACTATTTCTCAATAATCAAAGACGAATTGAAAATAATTAAACCAAATATAGTTGTATTCCTTACAGGTCCGAACTATGACTGGGTCATTAAAGATAATTTTGGTTTATTAAATTATGAATCTCTCTTTCCATATTCTGAAAGACAATTATCAAAAGTATCACTTGAATCTGTAGATTTTTGTTTCCGGACATACCATCCAAATTATCTTTGGAGAAATAATATTAACTCATATTTTGATAGAATAATTGATGAAATTCTTTTTAATTAAATCCCCCCACGCTGCCGCGATTTTAACGAAGTGTAACTCGTGGTTATTTATCATCTTTCTCTTTTTTGTTGCTGTAAGTCCGAGTTACACTTCGTTAAACTCGAACTAGCTTAAGAATTGCAGATTTGCATCTACCACTCCTTACTTGTTCTATACACCGAACCTTTAAATACACCTACGATGTCACCTTTTTGGTTGGTAACAGGTATGTTGTAAATGCCTATTTTATTGGTTAAACTTACTTCGGTAGCCTCGGCGGTTAATACATCGCCCACATTTACTGCATTGGGGAAAGATATAGAACACTCCAAAGCAACGCTTAACCTTCCGTGTGCATTTGAGGCAAAAGCCAATGCACTATCGGCTAACGAAAAAGTAATGCCACCGTGTATTATCCCAAAACCATTACACATTTCGGGTCGCACTTGCATTTGCAACTTACAAGAGCCTTTATCGGAAGCCAAAATTTTTATACCCAACCACTGACTAAAAGCGTCGGTTTCCATCATTTTATTTACAATTGCTGTCATAAAATAGTTTTACATTTTTTTAACCACATAGACATAATTATCGAGCAAATCTTCAAGGTTTTAAAAACCTTGAAGATTTAAAATAAGCCATGTGGTTATAGTTATTTCAACCCGCTAACCCACTATCAAGTAGTGAGTTCCCCTCCTTCGGAGGGGCTAGGGAAGGCTTTTTACCATTCTTCTCAACAACACACTTGGTCGGTAACGGTCTTCGCCATATTCGGCAAAAAGGTGTTCGAGTTTTGCTAAAACATTTGCTAAACCCATTTCTTCAGCCCAAGCCAATAAACCTTTTGGGTAATTTACTCCTTTAGTCATGGCTAAATCGATATCCTCTCTGCTGGCAATATTTAAAAACAAGGCATCAATGGCTTCATTCATTAACATCACTAATATTCTATCGCAAATTTCTTTACCGAGTTTTTCGTCTTTTTTTGGTTGTGGCTGCTCCACTCCTTCAGCATAGTTATAATAACCTCTTCCTGTTTTTCTACCCAACCAACCTGCTTCAGCGTGTCGTTTTTGGGTAAACGATGGTTTGTAACGTGGGTCGTAGTAAAAAGCTGCAAACACGGTTTCTGTAACAGTATAATTGATGTCGTTGCCAATGTAATCCATCAACGTAAATGGTCCCATTTTAAAACCACCAATTTCGGTCATTGCCCAATCGATGGTTGCAAAATCGGCAACTCCTTCTTCATATATTTTTAATGCCTCTCCATAAAACGGACGAGCCACACGGTTTACAATAAACCCTGGAGTATCTTTAGCTAAAACAGTAACTTTTCCCCAGCTGTCAATTAATGCTCGCGAAGTGTTTTTGGTTTCTTCCGAAGTTTGCACCGCAGGAATAATCTCTACCAAAGGCATTAATGGTGCTGGGTTAAAAAAGTGAATACCAATAACTCGTTCGGGTTTTTTGCACGCCGCAGCTATTGAAGCAATTGATAAAGAAGATGTATTACTCGCCAAAATACAATCGGGAGAAACAACGCTTTCCATTTCAGCAAAAACTTTCTTTTTTACCTCTAAATTTTCTATAATGGCTTCTATAACCATGTCGCACTCCTGAAAGTCGGAGATGTTTTTCGAGAACGTAATTCTCCCCAAAATCACATCAGCAGTAGCTTGGTCAATTTTTTCTTTCTCTACCATTCTAGCTAAAATATTTTTTAGATTAGCTGCCGCCTTATTTAATGCATCCTCATTTAAATCGACTAATACCGTTTGGTGTTTTTGTGTTGCAGCAATTTGTACAATTCCAGAGCCCATTGAACCTGCTCCGAGAACTCCTATTTTAAAATTGGTTAATGGTTGGTTGTTGATAGTTAATGGTTGTTGATTTGTTGACATCTTATAATTTAGTTTTAAAATAGTTTATAAATCCATTTAACAATTTCTTACAAACTACTAATTGATTTAAAATTTTAGTAAATTCTTCATTGTCAATATAATTCAGTTCTTGGGAAATGTATAGTTGTGTTTCTAATTCATACAACGAACCTCTTGAAATATAAAAAAATTGCATAGAATCTTTAACATGATTTCTTCCACAACCCTCTGCAATATTTGAAGGAATAGATACTGCACATCTTCTTATCTGAGAAGTTAATCCATAAATTTCCGTAGCAGGAAACTTAGTTGTTATCAAATAAACATCAACAACCAATTGTTTAGATTCTTGCCAAACATTCAAAGTAGTATACTCTTGATAATTCATTTTAATTTCTATCAACTATTAACAAACAACAATAAACCAACTATTCTCCTTTAAAATTAGCTAGTCGTTTTTCTAAAAAGGCATTTACTCCTTCGTTGTAATCGTAAGTTGAACCTGCAATGGTTTGCAATTCGCCTTCTAAAACCAATTGTTGAGTTAACGTATTGTTGTAAGATTCGTTTAATAATCGTTTGGTTAAGCCAATTCCTTTGGTTGGCATTTTGGCTAGTGTTTGAGCAATTTTCATGGCTTCTTCTTGTAAGTTTTCATCAGCCACGGCTTTGTAAATCATACCCATTTTTTCGGCATCTTCTGCCATAACTTTGTCGCCTAAAAACATTAAGGCAGTTGCTTTTTGCATACCAACTAAACGTGGTAAAAAGTAAGTTCCAGCACTATCTGGTATTAAACCAATTTTACTAAATGCTTGTATAAAACTTGCCGATTTTGCAGCTAATGTAATATCGCAAGCCAACGCAATGTTTGCACCAGCACCAGCAGCAACTCCATTTACTCCACAAACTACTGGTTTTTCAATTTTTCTTAATCGTTCAATAATTGGGTTGTAATGTTCTTCAACAATTTTGGTCAGTTCGGTTTGGTTTGGGTCAATGGCTTCTGCTAAATCCTGACCAGCACAAAATGCTTTACCTTCACCTGTTAAATAAATGGCTCTAACTTCATTGTTTTTTTCACATTCGTCTAAAGCAGCTTGTAAATCAAATGCCATTTGACGAACAAAACTGTTGAATTTATCTGGTCGATTTAAAGTAATTACACCTACTCCGTTTTCTAATTTGAATCCTATATTGCTCATTATTCTTTTTTATTTAAACACACCCCTAACCCCTCTCAAGAGGGGAATTAGCCCCTCCTTCGGAGGGGTTGGGGAGGCTTTTATAACCTATTTAATTTCCATTTTGATTTTGAAACAACAGCTTCAGTTGTTGGAGCAGTAGTTTTGGCACTTTCTAAATGCATTTTTGCAGCAAATAATGCAGCTACTTCTTGTAACTCATCATCTTGTTCTAGCAATACTTCTGGTGTGAAATATTTGCCCACAAAATGAGTATCGAAATTTCCGCTAACAAAAGCTTCGTGTTCTAAAGCAAATTTGCAAAAAGGCAACGTAGTTTCTACACCGCTAATTTTATAATCGGCAATAGCTCTTAACATTCTGTTTCTTGCTTCTTCCCTATCCTTTCCGTGTGTTATTAATTTCGAAATCATAGGATCGTAGTAAATTGGAATATCCATACCTTCCTCAAAACCATCATCCACTCTAATGCCCATGCCTTCTGGTCGTTGATAAGTATTTAATCGGCCTATGTCTGGTAAAAAATTATTGGTTGGGTCTTCGGCATATACTCGCACTTCAAACGAATGACCAAGTATTTTCAGTTCATCTTGTGAGAAACTCAATTTTTCGCCACGAGCCACATTAATTTGCTCTTTTACCAAATCCTTTCCAGTAATCATTTCGGTAACTGGATGTTCTACTTGCAAACGAGTATTCATCTCCAAAAAGTAGAAATCTTTGTTGTTTTCTAATAAAAACTCTACTGTTCCAGCACCTACATAATTACAAGCTCGAGCAACATTTACAGCACATTCGCCCATTGCTTTTCGTATTTCGGGAGTTAACACAGCCGAAGGTGCTTCTTCAATTACTTTTTGGTGGCGACGCTGAATAGAACATTCTCTTTCGAATAAATACACAATGTTTCCGTGTTTGTCAGCCATTACCTGAATTTCGATATGGCGAGGCGAACCCACATATTTTTCAATAAAAACAGAACCATCGCCAAACGACGACTGAGCCTCACTTACCGCTCTGTTCATTTGCTCTTCAAATTCGGCAGCATTTTCTACCACACGCATTCCTTTTCCTCCACCACCAGCAGAAGCTTTTATTAAAATTGGGAACCCTATTTCTAACGCAATTTGTTTGGCAGCATTAATATCATCAATAGCCTCATCAGTACCAGGAACCATTGGAATATTGTATTTTTTAACCGCAGCTTTTGCAGCTAATTTACTTCCCATCAATTCCATTGCTTCTGGCGAAGGTCCGATAAAATTGATTCCTGCTTCGGTAATTTTTCGAGTTGCTGCAGCATTTTCTGATAAAAATCCATAACCAGGGTGCAAACCATCCACTTTTAAATCTTTACAAATTTGTATGATTTTATCTACCTGCAAATACGATTGGCTTGATGGAGGCGGACCAACACAAACTGCTTCATCTGCATACCTCACAAAAGGAGCATTTCTATCGGCTTCCGAAAAAATGGCAACTGTTTTGATGCTCATTTCTCTACAAGTTCGCATAATTCGCAATGCAATTTCTCCTCTGTTAGCTACTAAAATTTTGTTCATTTTATCGATTTTAATTTAACGCCTTAAAAGTAATAAATGTGAATGATTATTCCGCCCTATCCATGAAATTTCCAAAAATTGAATTTCCAAAATCATAGTTGAGCGACAAACTAAAATATGTGCCCGAATTCACTTTTTGATGATAATCGTTGCTAATGCCATGTATTGACCTAAAAAATGCATAACCAGTTTCAACCTTCATTTTATAATGTTTTGCCAATTTTGCGTTTAATGCCAAATAGGTTTTTAATTCTCTAAAATTTAACGTGTTATCATTATTTTGATAGATTGAACCTTGTCGGTCAACTGCATTTATTCCACTAAAAAACCCAACCAAATCAACCGATAAAGTTTTTGACAAATCGTGATTTAATTTTACATGAACTGGAAATATTACTTCTGCTTTTAATTTATTGGTTAGTTTAGCCCTAAAACCTGACATTGGAAGCGGCAAAAAACGACCTTGATTAAACACTACAGCTACTCCATAAAAATGAATAAATTTTAAACTTCGAATGTTGATGTAAGCAGTATAACCTCTAAAGTTTGGTGTAAAATACTTTTTAATTGAAGTTTCGCTTTCTTCGGCAAAAACATTGGCTGAATAAATCCAAATTCCGTTTCTTATACTGGCTGTAATTGCGGTAAACTCGAGCTCACCTTTGTAAATTTCTTGAAACGAATAATTGGTTAAAGAGGGTTTTGCAACGCTAAACTTGGTTGCAATAAAAAGCTGACTTGCTTTTGCATCAGCTTTATTTATGTCAAAATCTTTAAGTGCTACTCCAAACTTTGTTTTTAGGGGCTTTACAAATTGTGTTTTATATTTAACCAATTGAAAATCGGTTGAATCGTTTATTGCTGAAGCTACTGGATAATCGATTCCAACGGTTACTCCTGGGCTAAACAAATGGTTTACATGAAATGATTGTGCAAAAATAAAATTTGCACTTCCAAAAAAAACCAACCAACTTATTACAATTGCTTTTTTCATCTCTAACTTCGATTTGTAAATTTACAATTAATCTTTTCGTACTTTTGGTCTTTAATGAAATTTGCGTATCCAGAATTCCTTTTTGCTCTTTTCGCCATAGCGATACCAATCATTATTCATTTATTTAATTTCAGAAAATTCAAGAAAATTTACTTTTCGAATGTTAGTTTTTTACGAGAAGTTAAAAAGGAAAGTCAATCGAAATCGAAACTCAAGCACCTGCTTATTTTAGCTTCACGAATTTTAGCCATTACTTTTTTGGTATTTGCTTTTGCTCAACCTTTTGTTCCATCAGCAAATTTGGGAACTAACGTAAATAATGTGGTAGGAATTTATATCGACAATTCATTTAGCATGGAAAGCGTTGGCGAAAATGGCTCTTTACTCAGCGAAGCCAAAACCAAAGCTATTGAATTGGTAAAATCATATGCTAAAACCGATCAATTTGTTGTTTGCGACAATAAGTTTGCAACAGGAAGTCAGCGTTTGCTTACCGCAGATGAAGCCATTACCAAAATTGAGGAATTGGAAATAACTTCGGAAACCAGATTACTTTCAACCGTATTTTCGAGAATTACCGAATCGTTAAACAGTACAAGCAACGACAAAACAAGTAAAACCATTGTGGTATTATCCGACTTACAACAAAGTACCAGCGATATTGCTAACATTGTTTCTGATTCGACCATTAAAACCTATTTTTTTCCTGTACAAACCTCCGAAAAAACCAATTTATATGTTGATAGTTGTTGGTTCGAAAACCCAACACACCTTTACTTGCAGCAAGAAAAACTACTGGTGCGAATTAAAAATCATTCTAACCAAGATTTAGAAAACATCCCTTTAAAATTATACATCAACGATAAGCTAATTGTTCCTGCTAGTTTTTCGATAAAAGCCAACGACAAAACCATTGTCACACTAAACTACCAGAACCACACCAAAGGCACTCAAGCTGGAAAAATTGAATTGTCGGACGCACCAGTAACAATGGATGATGCTTTTTATTTCTCCTACTTAATTGCCTCAACTATTGATGTGCTAGAAATAACCGAAAAAGAAGCTTTACCAAATATTAAAGCCATTTTTTCGACCGACAGTTTATTCAAATTTAGCAGCTATGCAGCTGAACAATTGGATTATTCTGCAATAAAACGAAGCAATTTAGTAGTGCTAAATGGTTTAACAAACATTTCATCAGGCTTAGCATCGAGCATTAAAAACTTTGTTAAAAACGGAGGTTCGTTGGTTGTTATTCCTGCAAAAGATATTGATTTTGAAAGTTACCAAAGCTTTTTATCGCTGCTGCAAATCAACCATTTTACTGCAACCGACACCAGCAACTTAAAAGTGAGTGAAGTAAATTACACTCACCCACTCTATGCCTCAGTATTTGAAGGAAAACCCGAAGCGAATATTAATTTACCAACTGTAAATGCTCATTACAAACTATCGCCAGGAGCAACCAATTACCGCAACAATTTACTTTTATTAAAAAATGGAGAAGCTGTTTTAACCGAATACAAAATTGAAAAAGGAACGGTTTACTTGTCGAGCATTAGCTTTGATGAAAGTGCTGGAAATTTTGCCAAACATGCCATTTTTGTCCCAACCATATACAACATGGCTTTGTTGAGCCAGCTAAACTACCCACTATTTTATACCATTGGAAAAAACGATGTGCTAACACTTAACCACATTGAAAATGAGGGTTCGTTACGAATTACTACAACCAATTTTGAACTTATTCCAAAAACGAAAAATGAAATGGAAAACACCACTATTTTTGTTACCAATGGTGTTTCAAAAGCAGGAAATTATTTGCTGCAATCGGCAACCACCAATTTAGGATTAGCATACAACTACAACCGATTAGAATCGGATTTAACCAATTATTCAGCTGAAGAAATAACCGACCTTGCGATAAGTAATCAATTAAATTTAGCAGTTGTTGAATCAAAAAATGCTTCGTTAAAATCAGCAATAAACGAACTGCAAAATGGTACAACATATTGGAAAATATGTATTATTTTAGCCTTGCTTTTTTTAGCTATTGAAATTGCTCTTATTAAACTTTTTAGATAAAAATAGATGCCACAGATTACACAAATTAACACCAATTTTTATTCACAGATTAATAAAAATTGCTTAAAACTTAAAACCACACTTGTGTGGTTTTAATCTGTGTAAATTAGTGTAATCTGTAGCAAAATAAAAAACAATAAAAAATGAACGCTTTAATTAAATCCGCAACAATTGTAAACAGCCAATCTCCTTTTAATGGTAAAACTGTTGACATTTTAATAGAAAAAGGAATCATAAAAAAAATAGCTAATTCAATTAAAAATACCGAAAAGGTTCAAGAAGTAAAAGCTAAAGATTTACATGTTTCTATTGGTTGGTTCGATTTAAGAGCAAACTTTTGTGACCCAGGTTTCGAACACAAAGAAGATTTAAACAGCGGATTAAAAGCTGCTGCCAAAGGTGGTTTTACCGGAGTTTTAGTAATGCCAAATACCAACCCAACCACCGATACAAAAGGCGGAATTGAATACATCATCAACAAATCAAAAAACAACATTGTAACGGCTTATCCTGCAGGAGCTTTATCAGTTAAATGCGAAGGAAACGAAATGGCAGAAATGTACGACATGCACTTGGCTGGAGCAGTTGCTTTTACCGACAATAAAAAATCGGTAAATAACCCTGGTTTGTTAACCAGAGCCATGTTATACAACCAAAGTTTTAATGGCTTGGTAATGGATTTTCCGAACGACAAATACCTGTTTAACAACGGACAAATAAACGAAGGAATTACCAGCACTCGCTTAGGTTTAAAAGGAATTCCAGCAATAGCAGAAGAATTAATGGTTATTAGAGATTTGTTTTTGGCTGAATACTGCAACGCCACCATACATTTAACCAACATTACCACCAAAAAATCGGTACAACTAATTAAAGAAGCCAAAGCCAAAGGAATAAAAGTTACTGCCGATACCAACTCTTATCATTTGTTACTCGACGAAACCGAACTAGAAACCTTCGACAGCAACCTAAAAGTATTGCCTCCGTTGCGAACAAAAGACGATATTAAAGCCCTAATAAAAGGAATTAAAGAAGGTGTGATTGATGCCATTTGCTCCGACCACACACCGCAAGATATTGAAATGAAACAATGCGAATTTGACCACGCAAAATTTGGCATGATTAATCTGCAAACTTCATTTGCTGCAATGAACACTGCTCTAAACGGAAAAGTAGAACTTCAGCAAATGATTGATTTAATTACCGTAAATCCTCGAAAAATTTTAAACTTGGATTTGCCAAAAATTAAAGAAGGTGAAATGGCAAACTTAACTTTATTTAGCCCAACAACCTCAACCACTCTAAAAGCCGACGAACTGGTTTCAAAATCGAAAAACACGCCACTTGTTGACAGAATTTTGATAGGGAAAGTTTACGGAATTGTGAACCAGAATAAGTTGGAGATTAGTTTGTAAAGTATAAAGTTCGTAAAGTTTGTAAAGTAGAAAGTTTGCAAAGTAAATTGCATTGAACTGCATTGTTGTTTTCTTCACAAAAAAGCCAAAAATCGACCGTTTGTTAAATATCATTGTTTATTAACATTTTAATGCTTACTTTCATAGTTGATTTTAAAATATGGGTATGAAATAGCCACTAACAACTTGTTTGTTGCAAACAAACACCAATGAAAATAAGGCTATTCCATATGACATATAAAAAACAATAAATATGTACATATGAAAAAACTTTTACTTGCTTTACTACTTTGTTCTTCTTTTATAAGCTTTGCTCAAGATTGGAACCCTTTTCCATTGGGGCAGAAGAGTTTTTATAATGTCTATAAGAATGACACTACTATTCATGTTTTGCATGCCGACACTATTTTAAATAGAGGAAGTTTTCAAACCATGTTTTTTAATTATAACGATGAAAATTATGCAGGTTGTTACGAAAATGTTTATTTCAACCCATATTCTGGATTATACTCAACAACTAATCAACAATTTTATCGTGTTAAACCAGACTCTATAACACTAAAGAATGATTCAATGCTTATTTATTTTACTTCAGCAAACCCACAATACCACGATTCTATCTTATTCTTAGCAAAAAGTAACATTGGAACTTCATGGTTCTCAACCATAAATTTGATCGGAACAAACTTTAATAAACTACAATTTACTTGCGACAGTATTTATTTTGACACCATCGTGGGAAACACTATCGATTCACTTAAAATTATTTCAGTTCAAGCCTTCGACAACGCCAATCCCGTTTCTTCCATTTTCGATAATCAAAAAATTATTTTATCAAAAAATTATGGATTTAAAACCATGATTGTATTTAGTGGAGAATTAAGCACACCTGCCAGATTAATTGGCTTTTCAACAACCTTTAATCAAGAGGGCTTTAATTACCCAGATTTTACTGAATATTTCCATCTTAATGCTGGAGATGTTGTAATTTGGCGAGAAGATTTCCAAGGCGACATTTTAAATCCTAGCTACACAAAGTATTATAAGGATTCTATTATGTCTTCATTTTTATCTAACGATTCTGTTTATTACTACATTGAAAGAGAACAAACCAGCGGTTCTACATCGACATTAAATTACAAATATTTAAGAGAAAACTTTGAATGGCTAGACAAACCAACATCTCTCTTTCTAAATTCCATAGCTTATTCTAACTATTTATGGGAAACTTACCCCATTTACCCTTTAACCAATAACAATTTTAGCCGAGAGGTAGAATCATATGGGTTTAATCTTGATACTACCGATTGTCAAATTTATCAAACCACAGATTTTAACATTGCCCAACGCTACAATACCAAGGTTGGTTTTTCGCATTCAAGAGACTGGGGTTGGCACATGAAAACAAATGATGTAATCGGCTGGACTATCAATGGTATTTCAGAAGGAGCCAATTGGAAGATGTTAATTACCAATGTTAAAGAAAACACAATAAACAATCCGTCAGTTAGCATTTACCCCAACCCAAGTCCATCGGGCAATTTTACTCTTGAAAGTGAACAAGCAAAATGGTTAGAAATAATGAGTATTGATGGAAAAACTGTTTTTTCGCAACACATTAATCAAAGCAAAACAGCAATAAACACCAATTTGCCTCAAGGGTTGTATTTTGCAAAAATTACTTTTGAAAACAATAAACAAACGATTCAAAAATTAGTTATTACCGATTAAAAACAACTTGTATGAAAAAACTTTTACTTGCTTTACTTCTTTGCTCTTCACTTTTAAGTTTTTCACAAAATTGGAACCCTTTTCCTTTGGGACAGAAGAGTTATTTTATGCACAATAATGTAACGAATTATTATTTCTCTTCTGATACATTGATTAACGAATTTTGTGTTGATAGTTTGAGAGATTATGGCAGTTCTCAAACCATGTATTTTAATTTTACTACTCCAAATGTTGGTAATTGTTATAGTACAATCGTAAATACACCAATGGGTGCATTATACTCACAAGGATTTTATCACTCAATGCATGACAACGAAAGACCTGATTCAATTACTGTTACCAACAATGAATATACATTCTATTTTTACGACAATTATTTGACATTCCAAAACACTTTTCTTTTTAAGTCTTTAACCCACAAGGATAGTTCTTGGGTTTTTAGTTACTCTGGAAACGGATTTAATCAATTAAAAATTACTTGCGACAGTATTTATTTTGATAACTTTTTTGGGACAATTTCCGATTCTTTAAAACTGTTTTCTGTGCAAGCTTTAAATAGTGGTATACCTGTTTCTGATGTAATAAATCAAACCAAATACATCCTATCAAAAAACTATGGATTTAAATCTTTTAAGAACTTTCCTTTATTAGGAATAAAAACCAATACCTTACAAGAAGGATTTCTTGCTCCTGTATTTGATGATTATCACCATTTAAACCCTGGTGATATTTTAATTTGGGAAGAGAAATGCGAAGCCCCTCCATTTCCAGGAAGTCCTCCAAGCTATACAAAATATTATAAAGACTCTATCGTAAATGTTTATAACAATTACGACACATTAAGATATGGAATTTTAAGAACCTTTACCGATTTATCTACCACAAATACAGGAACTTTAAGATATAGAAATAATGATGAAATAATTTTCAACTCTGGAACATCAACTCTTGCTCCAAGTCCTTACAACGCCTTTGGTGATGTCGATTTAAATGAAGTTTCTCCTTATTATATCAAAAATGGAGTTATTCATAAAACAAAAATGAATGAATTTAAATATCTTAATTTCCAAGGAGGAAACAACTGTGTTTCAGAGTACATGTGGGATTATTATAGTTATGAAAGTTACAATACTAAATATGGGTTATTTGAGTATGGGCATGGGTTTGGTGTAACACCAGAAGACTATTCTTGGAAAATAATCGGTTCTACCATCAATGGAATTTCAGAAGGAGCAAATTGGATGATGTTAATTACCAATGTAAAAGAAAACACAATAAACAATCCGACAATTAGCATCTACCCCAACCCAAGTCCATCGGGCAATTTTACTCTTGAAAGTGAACAAGCAAAATGGTTAGAAATAATGAGTATTGATGGAAAAACTGTTTTTTCGCAAAACATTAATCAAAGTAAAACAGCAATAAACACCAATTTGCCTCAAGGGTTGTATTTTGTAAAAATTACTTTTGAAAACAATAAACAAACGGTTCAGAAAATAGTTTTTTAATAGCGAATATTCTTTAAAACAAAAAATCCTCCTGTTTTTTTTACAAGAGGATTTTTTTGTACCCGGAGTGGGAGTCGAACCCACACTCGTTAGAACACGAGTTTGAGTCGTGCGCGTCTACCAATTCCGCCATCCGGGCGTACTCAAAACTCGTTTGAGAGTGCGAAAATATTCATTAGTTTTGAAACTAAAAAGAATTTTAGAAATTTTTTACAATAGTTTTTACTAATTATTTGGCTAAGAATTAATATTTTAATAAATTTGCAGCCCTTTAGATTTTAGGGTTATTAAAGAATGATTACTCCAACAGTTAAAATATTTAGCGGAAGAGCATCGATGTATTTGGCAACACAAATAGCTAAATCGTATGGTGTTCCTCTTGGCAATGTTATCATCAACACGTTTAGTGATGGTGAATTTCAGCCTTCTTTTGAAGAATCGGTTAGAGGTGCTGATGTGTTTATCGTTCAATCCACTTTTCCTCCATCAGACAACTTAATGGAATTGCTAATGATGGTAGATGCCGCAAAACGTGCTTCTGCTAGAAGAATTGTTGCAATTATCCCTTATTTTGGCTTAGCTCGTCAAGATAGAAAAGACAAACCAAGAGTTCCGATAGGAGCAAAATTGGTTGCCAACATGCTTGCAACAGCTGGAGTTACTCGTGTAATGACAATGGATTTACACGCCGACCAAATTCAAGGATTTTTTGAAGTTCCAGTAGATCACTTGTTTGCTTCTACTATTTTTATACCTTACATCAACAGCTTAAACCTGCCAAACCTTACCATGGCTTCGCCAGATATGGGAGGAACTAAACGTGCCAATGCTTACGCCAAATTTTTACATGCCGAAGTTGCAGTTTGTTACAAACAACGTAAAAAAGCCAACGTAATTGAAGACATGTTTTTAATTGGTGAAGTTGCTGGAAGAGATGTTATTTTGGTTGATGATATGGTTGACACCGCAGGAACTCTTACCAAAGCTGCCGATATTATGATTGACAACGGAGCAACAAGCGTAAGAGCTATTGCAACTCACGCCATTTTATCAGGAAAAGCCCTTGAAAGAATTGAAAACTCAAAACTTACAGAACTAATTGTTACTGATACCATTCCATTAGCACAACAATCGGATAAAATAAAAGTGTTAACAGTAGCCGATTTATTTTCTGATATTATTAAAAAAGTATTCCACCACGAATCAATTAGTAACACATTCATTTGTTAAACAATTATATATAAATAAACATGAAATCAATAGCATTAAAAGGAAACAAAAGAACTGACAGAGGATCGTCTGATGCTAATAACCTTAGAAAAACAGATAAAATTCCAGCAGTTTTGTATGGTGGAAAAGAAAACATTCATTTTACAGTTGAAGATATTCCTTTTGGAAAAGTAATTAACTCTCCAAACGTGTACTTTGTAAATCTTGATATCGATGGTACAGCTTTTAAAGCAATTATCAAAGACATTCAATTTCACCCAACTAGCGACAAACCTTTGCATGTTGACTTTTTAGAAGTATTACCTGGAAAAGCAGTTACTTTAACTTTACCTATTAAAATTACAGGTACTTCTAAAGCAGTTATGGCTGGAGGTAAATTAAGAACAGTTACCAGAAGATTAAGAGTTAGAGGTGTTGCTGAAGCCCTTCCTGAGTTTATTACCATTGATATTACTAAATTAAAAATGGGTCAATCAATTAAAGTTGCTGATTTAAAAGTTGACGGTTTAACTTTCTTAGATGCTGCTAACGCTGTAGTTGTTGCAATTAAAATGAGTAGAGCTGCTATGTCGGCTGCTGGTGCTGAAGAGGAAGAAGAAACCGCTGAAGCTGCTGCTGAATAATAATTCGAACAATGAAGTATTTAATTGTAGGATTGGGCAACATTGGCTCGGAATACGAAAATACTCGACACAATATAGGTTTTATGATATTGGATGCCTTGGCTAAGGCATCCAATATTTTTTTTGAGCCCAACAAACTTGGCTCTACTACAACCCTAAAATTTAAAGGCAGAACCTTTATTTTAGTAAAACCTTCAACTTACATGAATTTGAGCGGAAAAGCAGTTAATTACTACCTTCAACAAGAAAAAATTCCTCAAGAAAACTTATTGGTTATTACCGACGACATTGCTTTGCCCTTTGGAACCATCCGAATAAAAGGTAATGGTAGCGATGGCGGACACAATGGATTAAAAAATATTATTGAATGTTTGGGCAACAACAATTACGCTCGTTTACGTTTTGGTGTGGGCAGCGAATTTGTAAAAGGCAAACAGATTAACTACGTGTTGGGAAATTTTGCTCCCGAAGAACAAGCTTTACTTTCCGAACGAATACAAAAAGCTACCGATGCCATTAAAAGCTTCGGAACCATTGGTTTGGGTAGAACCATGAGCGACTTTAACGGAAAATAATAAAACTATGAATATGAAAACGTTGTTTACTTTTTTGTTACTTACTATAACAATTACTGCTATGACACAAACCAAAAACCCCAACTACGATGCCGAATTAGCAAAAACTCTTGGTGGCGACGATTACGGAATGAAAAAATACATTTTTGTAATGCTTAAAACAGGCAGCAACACCACTGCCGAAAAAGCTGAACGCGACAGTTTATTTAGAGGGCACCTCGACAACATACACCGATTGGTTGAAGAAAACAAATTGATTGTTGCTGGTCCGTTAGGAAAAAACGACAAAACCTACCGTGGCATTTTTATTTTAAATGTAACCACCATTGAAGAAGCCAGTCAATTGTTAGATACCGACCCCGCAGTTAAAGAAAAACTACTAGAAGCCGAAATTATTGAATGGTACGGCTCTGCTGCTTTACCCGAATACCTAAAGGCATCAGACAAAATATGGAAAGAAAAACCATAACCAATTTATTTCGCTAAAATTCACTAAAGTTTACCTACCAACAAACCGAACACGCTAAGCAGCAGTGTTTGGATTGTATTGCAATAAATAACATTAAAGCAATAAAAAATCCAATTGAATTACTAAATTTGAAGTAAACGTATATGTAGGGATATGAGTACCGGTACTCATATCTCCTCGTTATCACAAAATCTCAAGTAATTATACCCGAAAAGGGCTAAATTTACGATTTTAAAATATTTTATACCCGAACGGTTCGCTTATTATTATTTTCACTATATTTGTACCCGTAAAGGTATAATAAAATGAATAACATTTCGTCATTTATCCGATTTCAAAGGAAAAAACTTGGCATCACGCAAGAAGAGCTTGCAACAAAAGCGGGTGTGGGCGTTCGCTTTATTCGTGAGTTAGAACAAGGCAAGTCAAGTTTGCAGTTAGACAAAGTTGAACAGGTTCTTCATTTATTTGGTTTTCAACTAACCCCAAACAAACAACAACTTGACCCATACGACATATTTTGGAATTATATTAATAAAGGTGTAAAAATCACATTATTCAATAAAGTAATTAAATATGGAATTATAATAGAGGAAATTATAGACAAAAAAGAAAATAAAATTATTGCTTGGAAATTCGTCCCAAACAATAACGCGATACTATATCAACGAAAACCCGATGATAAACTGACCGAAATAATTACTCATTCAGATATCTTCTTAATCGAAAATCAATAGATTGGTTAGTTATGAAACAAGGATTGGTTTATAAAAAAGATAAATTGGTTGGTTTGATATGGGAAGATGAAAATGGCTATTCTTTTCAATACGATAAAGACTATTTGTCTAATCCTATTTACGGAGACGTAAGTAGAACATTACCTTTACGCCAAGAGGCATTTACTGCAAATGAAATGTTGCCCTTTTTTGATGGACTAATACCGGAAGGTTGGTTATTACAAATAGCCGTTGAAAATTGGAAGCTTAACCCAAGAGACCGAATGAACCTTTTGCTAACACTTTGTAAAGATTGTAATGGCGATATATCTATTATTCAAAATGAAAAATAATGAAGTGTTTAATTTGCTATAAACCATTAACGCCACAAGAAACCGACTATCACGTAAAGTGTATAGCCCGTGTTTTTGGCGTAAAACAAATACCAGAATTTGATATTGACGAAAAAAAATTAAGTGATTACGCAAAAAAAATTATTGGAGCAAACAGAGCTATAACAGGAGTTCAACCTAAGCTTAGTTTATGGCTGGAGGAAACGAAAAAAAGTATCCGATTTACAATTGTTAATGATAAAAGCAACTACATAATCAAACCCCAAAGTGAAACATATTTATCCTTACCTGAAAATGAGGACTTGTGTATGCATCTTGCAAATGAATTAGGAATTGAAGTATCAATACATAGTTTGGTAAGACTAAAAAGCGGAAAACTTGCTTATATTACAAAGCGATTTGACAGAGATAAGACAAACAAAATATCTTGCGAAGACCTATGTCAACTTACAGAAACACTTACCGAACATAAATACAGAGGCAGCTACGAAAAAGTTGGCAAAACAATAACACAATATTCAACACAATCTGGGTTAGATATTTTACATTATTTTCAATTGGTTTTATTTAGTTTCATTTCGGGCAATGCGGATATGCACTTAAAAAATTTTTCCATGATGGAAAAGAAAGATGGGACATTTTGCCTCAGTCCAGCATATGACTTGGTAAGCACGCATCTTGTTATTAAAGGCGAAACAGAGCAAATGAGTTTGAATCTGAATGGTAAGAAAAATAAAATTTCAAGAAAAGACTTTGATGCGTTAGGTTTAAATTTAAAATTGACAGAAAAACAAATTCAGAATTGCTACAATTTATTTATTAATCGGTTGGATAAATTAAATTGGTGGATAGATAATTCTTTTCTGCCAACAGAACATAAAATTGATTTAAAAAAAATGGTTTCGGAAAGGATAGAACTTCTTGTCTCATCCTGAAACAGTTTTACACAAAACAACGTGTAAACATGAAAAAAGCAGAAACAAAAATGCCAACAAACCAATTACTCCTTAATAAACTTAATAACTTTGTTATTGATTTCTAAGAAATATACCCCTTTGGCAAAGTTATCGAGCGGCACAATGGTTTTGTTATCCAAAACTCGCTGATTCAATACTGTTTTACCTGTAATGTCTTTTATTCTTAATTCAGTATTTGAACTTTCTGCTCCAAGCTCAATGGTTAGTTGCTTACTAGCAGGATTTGGATAAACTTTTACATCATCCATTGTCCATTCGTTTATAGAAGTGGTAAAATCAACATTTACCAGCTGAGTATTAACCACCGACACATTATATGCCGAATCGATAACAATCGAATTTATTCTTCCAGCAGGGTTACCTTCGTAACGAATATCATCGGTTGGGTTTTGACCTACCGTAATTAACTCATTACCTGTTCGGGTTTTATACACCATTAAATCATCTATTTCATAAATACAATCGCCACTACGCGGAGAAATGTAATTACCAACAGTTAGCGGAGTGGTATCAGTCCACGAATCAATAAAAACATCGTTTACATACACATCAGTTTGTCCAGTGGTTTTATCGTACACAATTTTGGCATCGTACCATGTATTGGTGCTAAATGCAAAAGGTACATCTTTAACCAACGTAAACACATTGTTGGTTACCTCATAAAATTGAAGTTTACTATTATCTTGTCTGAACCAAACAAAATAAGAGTTTCCTCTATTGGTTGAATTGGCATCATCACTCATGTAATGTAGCCCTGCTCGACGATTTCCAGCCGTACCCATTATTTTAAATTTATAATGGTATAAAAATTTGGAGTAATTATTTTGGTCGCAGGCAGCATAAATATTACTATTGGTATTGGTTTGTTCAGATTGAATTAGGCTTGATGAAGACACATTCCAAATACCAGAAAATGATGTCCAAATAGGATTTATTGTGGTATTAAATTCATCATTAAAAAATCCGTTTTGTTCGTTTGCCAACCAGTCGGTTCCGTTAAAATCAGCTACTTGATAAAATTGATGTTTTATACCGCTTCCGCCAATGTTGTCGGCATCTGTGATATTGGTATTAAAATCGTCGGTTGCAGGGTTTGGTGCAGCACTAACAACAGTTGTTGGTTTAACCGTATCTTGGTAGCAAACATAAGTAGCATTAAATCCAGGACGTGTTGTAGCATTATCAGAAGTAAATCGGAAAGTTAATGCTCCTGAAGTTGAAGTAAAAGGAGCTGGAATGGTTGTTCCAGTAAAAGGGCTTCCTGCAATTTGTGGTGAGCTTGTGGTTGGCCCATCGTAGATGTACAAATAATCGAAGTTGGTTTCCACATCGAACGAAGAAAAAGTAACTTGAATGGCAGATGCATTTTCGGGAGCAATCGTCCAAGTATAATTTTCGTTATCGTAATAATTTTTGGATGGGCCTCCAAAATCGTGTATTGTTCCCGAGCAAGGTTTAGTGTAACAAGTAGTCATGTAATCGTTAATTCCATCCCAAAAATGTGAGTAGCCATCATCGTAACCCAACGCCCAAATGCCCATTCCGCCAATTCCAGTATTGTTTAAATGGTCTAAGCGTTTGTAAAAATTATCTTCTAACGTAATAAAACATTGACGAGTTCCTCCGTTGTTAAAAACAAAAACATCCGAATAGCTATCTACCTCTTGCTGATGATTTGTTGCTGAATAATATCCATTTACATCATCTTTAACATCGTTATAAAAACGAGCAACTCCATTTGCAGTAGCACCAGAAGGCACACTTGTGCTAGATGTTGGCCATTCTCTACCATAATAGGGCAAACCTAAAATCAACTTGTCTTTCGGGCAACCTTTGTTTAAATAATAAGTAATAGATTTCGATAAATTGTAATTGTAGGTTGAACTAAAATGATACAATGGGTCGTTTGGCCCTGCGGTGGTACTTCCAGTCCAATAATAATCGTAACCCATAATAATAAACTTATCTACAGCATTTGCCATAATGGTAAAATCAAACACATTGTTCCAATCTACTGCATATAAAACAGTACTAACATCCGAACCGGGAATAGCTGTGTGGAATTGATTAGCCAAATCAACCATAAAATTGGCAAATGCAGTTTTTTGTGCTGCTGGCAATCCTTCAAAATCGATGTTTACACCATGAGCACCACGAGCTTGAACAAGATTTATTAAATTGGTGATGAGAGTTTGTTGAGCCGTTGAACTAGCAAAAAAAGTGCTGTGATTACTAAAAAGAGTAACACACAAAGTAACTTTGGTATTGCCCGAAGCCAAAGCAGCAGTAACAGCAGCACTGGTTGACCAACCATGAGTATCGTTGGCATTACCTGTTGCAGCATCTACTTCGTAGCTAAAAAACGAAAAATGACTCAATAAATCCCAATCGTAATTTAAATACGCACTACCACTCCAATAGGGATGCCAACCATAAACCACTTTGTTTAAGTTACAGGTTGCTTTGCTGGTAGTTGGCTTGCTTGCAGCAATGGTGTTTTGTTCGTAATAATTGGCGTCGGCATTACCTAAACTGTTGTAATACTCTAATTGTTGCTGATGAATTGATTTTTGAGAATAACCCAAAAAGGTAATTATTGATAATGCTATGGTTAAGATGTATTTCATGGTCAACTATTTTAAAATCAATAGCTAAAATACTACTAAAATTATAAATGGCGGTTAATAAATAAAAACTGGTTTTTCATTCATCAACTTTTAAGATATGCTAACTTTGTAAAACCAAAAAAATGCAAAATGAACAACAAAAAAGTAGCCTTATTAATTCTTGATGGTTGGGGCTGTGGAAACAAAACCAAATCGGATGCTATTTTCAACGCCAACACTCCTTTTTACGACAGTTGTTTGCAAAATTATCCTCACTCCTATTTAAAAACTTTTGGTGGTTTTGTGGGCTTACCAGATGGACAGATGGGCAACTCGGAAGTAGGGCATTTAAATATAGGAGCAGGAAGGGTGGTTTATCAGGATTTTGCTAAAATCAACAAAGCTGTAGATGAAAATACCATTGCAAAAAACGAGGCACTCTTAGCTGCTTTTGATTACGCTAAAAAAAATAATGTTGCCGTTCATTTTATCGGATTAGTTTCCGATGGTGGAATACATTCGCACCAAAACCATTTATACAAATTGTGTGAGTTAGCGAATCTTCATCAAGTTCCAAAAGCATTTGTTCATGCATTTACCGATGGTAGAGATTGCGACCCAAAAAGTGGATTAGGTTTTATCGAAATCTTAGAAAACAAAATAAAGAACACCAAATGTCAGTTGGCTTCGGTTGTTGGTCGGTATTATGCCATGGACAGAGACAACCGTTGGGAACGTGTTAAAATGGCTTACGATTTAATGGTTCATGGAACAGGTGAACACTCAAAGGACTTGGTAGAAAGTATAAAAACTTCTTACCAAAACAATGTTACCGACGAATTTATCAAACCATTAGTAAAAGTGAATGATGCCAACCAACCTGTTGGAACTATTCAACCCAACGATGTGGTAATTTCTTTTAACTTTAGAACCGATCGTTGCCGTGAAATTACTGTAGCACTTACTCAAAAAGACTTGCACGAGCAAAACATGTGTACCCTTCCGTTGTATTATGTTACCATGACCAATTACGACAAAACATTCCAGAATGTTCACATCATGTTTGATAAAGACAACTTAACCAATACACTTGGTGAAGTTTTGGAAAAAAACAACAAAACACAAATTAGAATTGCTGAGACAGAAAAATATCCTCACGTAACTTTTTTCTTTTCGGGTGGTAGAGAAAAACCTTTTGTAGGAGAAAAACGAATTTTAGTAAACTCTCCAAAGGTTGCTACATACGATTTACAACCCGAAATGAGTGCAGAAGAAGTAACCACTTCCATTTTAGCAGAAATTGAAAAAGCAGAAACCGATTTTATCTGCCTAAACTTTGCTAACCCCGACATGGTTGGACATACTGGTGTTTACGAAGCCATAATAAAAGCTGTCGAAAAAGTGGATAGTTCGGCTGAGCGAATTGTAGAACTTGGATTAAAAAAAGGTTATTCATTTATCATCATCGCCGACCATGGCAATGCCGATTTTGCTATAAATGATGACGGAACGCCAAATACTGCTCACTCAACTAATTTGGTTCCATGTATTTTAATCGACAACGATTATAAAACTATTAAAGATGGCAAATTAGCCGATGTTGCTCCTACCATTTTAAAATTGTTAAACATTGAGCCATCGAAGGAAATGGATGGAGAGTGTTTGATTAATTGATAGTCGTCAGTCTACAGTCGTCAATACTCAGTCTTAAAAAAAAATAAAAATTAACTTTATAAACTGAATAAAAAATGAATCACATCAAAAACTACATCCAAGAAAACAAAGACCGTTTTATCACAGAATTAATTGACTTGCTAAAAATACCGTCGATTAGTGCCGATAAAGCTTATAGCAATGATGTAGTAAAAACCGCTGAGGAAGTTAAAAAACGTTTGATTGAAGCTGGTGCTGAAAACGTAGAAGTTTGTGCAACTGCTGGTCACCCAATTGTGTATGCCGATAAAATTATTGACACCAACTTACCAACCGTTTTAGTTTACGGACATTACGATGTTCAACCAGCCGACCCAATTGATTTATGGGACAGCCCACCTTTTGAGCCAGTAATTAAAAAAACAGCTTTACATCCTGATGGGGCAATTTTTGCTCGTGGTGCTTGCGACGACAAAGGACAAATGTACATGCACGTTAAAGCATTTGAATTAATGATGAAAACCAACACTTTACCTTGCAACGTAAAATTTATGATTGAAGGTGAAGAAGAAGTTGGCTCTGAAAACTTAGGCACTTTTGTAAAACAAAACAAAGCCAAATTAAAAGCCGATGTTATTGTAATTTCTGATACGGGTATTATTGCAAACGATGTTCCTTCAATAACTACAGGCTTAAGAGGTTTGAGTTATCTCGAAGTTGAAGTTACAGGTCCAAACCGAGATTTACACTCAGGTTTGTATGGTGGTGCAGTTGCCAACCCAATAAACACGTTGGCAAAAATGATTGCTTCGTTAACCGACGAAAACAACCACATTACCATTCCTGGTTTTTACGATAAAGTAGAAGAATTGAGTGCTACAGAACGTGCCGAAATGGCAAAAGCACCAATTTCTGATGAAACCTACATCAAATCGTTAGATATTAATGCAGTTCAAGGCGAAAAAGGCTACAGCAGTTTAGAGCGGGTTTCTATTCGACCAACTTTGGATGTAAACGGAATTTGGGGTGGTTACATTGGCGAAGGAGCAAAAACGGTATTGCCATCAAAAGCATTTGCAAAAATTTCGATGCGTTTAGTTCCTCACCAAATTTCTGATGAGATTACTGAATTGTTTACCAAACACTTTGAAAACATTGCTCCAAAATCAGTTAAAGTAAAAGTAACGCCTCATCATGGCGGGACTCCTTATGTTACTCCTATTGATTTTAACGGTTATGTAGCTGCAAAAAAAGCCATGGAAGAAACCTTTGGTAAATCGCCAATTCCGGTGCGTAGTGGCGGAAGTATTCCTATTGTTGCTTTGTTTGAGCAAGAGCTGGGTTTAAAATCGGTTTTAATGGGATTTGGTTTAGATTCGGATGCAATACATTCGCCAAACGAACATTACGGTATTTTTAATTACCTAAAAGGCATTGAAACCATTCCGTTGTTTTTTAAATACTTTGCTGAATTAAAATAACACCTTATTTGCCACAGATTACATAGATTAACGCAGATTATATTTCCACGCTTGGCGTGGAAATATTAAAAAAACAGAATCAGTGAAAATTGGTGTAATTTGTGGCATTATTTATCAATTAATACCATGCTAAAACTAAAATCGGTACTTGTTCTAATCGTAATTTCAATCACGCTTACCTCGTGTTTTAAGTACGAAGAGGTGGTAATGAAAGAAGTTACTAATGTTAGTGTTAATAGTTTTTCGGCAAACAACATTGAAATAAAGGTTGATATGCGAATTATCAACCCCAACAACTATAAAATAAGTATTGTAGATTCTGACTTGGAATTGTTTGTGAAAAACAAAAAAGTAGGCAACTCAAAAATTAAAGATAAAATAGATTTACCAAAAAATTCAGATGAAACGCATCAAATTGTTGTAAAGACTACTGTTGAAGACATGATTGGGACAGCTATTCCTGTAATTTTAAGTGTTTTGTTTGAAGATAGTGTTGACCTTCAAGTAAAAGGAGAAATAAAAGCTCAAGCAAAATCATTAAGCAAATCGTTTCCTGTTGATTTTAAGGAAAGGGTAAGATTGGACAAATAAAAAAATAGTAATTTTAAATTATGATTTCAGAAAAACAAAAAAATATCATTAAAAAGATTACTAGCAAATACAATGCTAAAATGGTTGGTATTTTTGGCTCTTATGCTAGAAACGAACAAACTAACGAAAGTGACCTTGATGTTTTAATCGATTTCGAATCTAACATTAACTTGCTCGAGCTAATTGGGCTAGAACAAGAATTATCAGAATTATTAGGAATAAAGGTTGATTTAGTAACCGTAAAATCGGTTAATGAAAAATTAAAGTCATACATTAACACAGATTTAATCCGAATTGTTTAGATGAAAAAAAATCCAATTATTTATATCGAACATATTGCTGAGTGTATTAAAAAGATTAAAGAATACACTATTGATTTAGATGAAAGTGGATTCTTAAATAACCCTCTAATCCAAGATGCTGTTATTAGAAATTTTGAAATTATTGGAGAAGCCACAAAACATTTAAATGATGATTTTAGATTAAAATATCCTAGAATTGAATGGAAGAAGATTGCTGGAATGAGAGATAAATTAATTCACGATTATATTGGCGTTGATTTGTGGGCTGTTTGGGGTGTGGTAGAAAATATTCTCCCCGATTTGGAAGTAGAAATTAACATGATTTTGAACAACGAAAGTAATGTTTAAAGAAAGAGTAAAGTTGAGAATATGAAGAACATCTTTTCCATATTGATTGTTTTGTTTATTGCTCAAACTGGATTTGGTCAAACAAACTCCACCCAATTTGCTGACAAAAGCCCACTATTTAATGGTGCTACTGAAGAAACCAATGGAATAAAAATAAAAACACACTTTAAAGGATGTGGGTTGAAATTATTAGAAAATGATAAGAATCGATATATTGGTGTATCGTTTATTATTGATTCAATTGGAACTCCAACATCTCCTATTGTACTATTTGGAAATGATTCAATAATGTTCAATAAAATTGTTAATTGTGTTGAAAATACCCCAAAATGGATTCCAGCCAAGAAAAATGGGAGAGATGTTTCATGTTGGTATAATTTAGCTTTTGAAAAATAAAATAATTACTTCTGTTTCAAACATCTATTTGTTTTGAACTAGAGTTAGTTAAAATAGAAAAAAGGCGACAACATTTTACTGCCATCGCCTTTTAACCACACTAACTAAACTTTTCTAATTTATTCTTTTACCGAACTCAAGTAACTGTTCTCAGTTGTAGCAATTTGCAACTGGATTTGTGATAATTCTTGTAGTAACACCGAAAGAATGGTGTTTTCTAACTGCAACTTTTCAATAGCAATAATTTTCTCTTGTTGATTTGGAAACAACATTTTTACTTTATTGTTGTAAACCTCAATTTCACTTTTTAATTTAGCTAACGAGTACTCACCTGTTCCATTCTCAAATATACGTCGAATCATACTATTATCATTTCCGCTTTGTAATTCGTTTAATGATAGATTTTTAGCTTTTTCAATAGGAATTACATCTGTTTTGGCTATTAAGTGAGCCTTAATGTCTGCAATTTTATTAAATAATTGGGTTGAGGTTTGATGAAATTCTTTTACTTCTTGCTTATCGCTCAATTTAGTAAACAAGGTAGTATTTGCTTTTACCAACTCAGTTGAATTATTGTTCATAAAATCGTAAGATGCATTAATGCTTCCTAGTAGCCCAGTACTTGGATGTAAATTAAACAACGCATACATCATACCTCCACAAGCCATCATCAACACCGTGTTAATGGTTGTATTAAATTTCAATTCTGCTCTTCTTATTCTAGTAAAATAGTACAACGGAATGTATCCAAAAAGGAAAAAGGTAACGCTCCATCGCATTAAGAAATTAGCATAAGGCCAGTGCATTACTTTAAACACAATACCTGTGGCAGCACCCATTGCCATTAAAAATCCAAAAGCAAAAACCCATTTATCGGTTTTACTTTCATCATCTTTAAATTTGAGTACAATCATTAATGGTAGAAAAACTAAGCTAAAGAACAATCCTCCTAAAACAATCATTATTCCTGCTCCAGGCCAATGCATGGTTTTAAAAATTGCTCCAAGTAGTATTAGTATTCCTGATATAGTTCCTGATATTTTTACTGTATTTTTCATGGCGTAATAGTTTTTAAAGGTTAACAAATTGGTTGTTTCCTCCTCAATTTCTTTCAATTCTTTTTTGAAAAATCGAGGCACAATGCGTTCATAGAACTTGTAAAAGTCCTCACCTTCGGTCATCTCGTTTTCAACAATACAGCAAATGTGATCTAGTAGATTGTTTTGCAGATCTTCAATAACAATCCCATTTGCCCTAATGTTGTCGAGAATAAAATCTATCTGTTCATCGGTTATTCTGTACATTGGCTATTTTTAACTCAACGTCTAACAAAAATTTCATAGTATTCATGAAATCAACAAATTCATTCACTTTTAGGTCAACCGTAATATTGCCTTTTGGGGTAATCGTATAATATTTTCTTACCCTTTTGCCAATATACTCTGTTTCTGTTTCCACTTCTCCATTTTTCTCGAGTAAATGTAAAGTTGGATAAAGAGCACCTTCTGTAATTTGAATTTTGTCGTTTGTTAGTTCTTTTACTCGTTGAGTAATTTCATAACCATACATTTTACCTTGCTCCTTGAGCAATTTTAAAACGATAGTTTTTAATGTTCCTTTTATTAGTTCTGATGAATACATAGGACAAATATACATAATATTCTTATGTATGTAATTTTTAATACATAAGAATATTATGTATTGCATTTAAACTATTGATTTACAGTTAAATAAATTTAAAACTGAGATTTGAAATCGTATAATATTTCATGAGGTATTTCACCTTCCATCTTTTCTTGTATTTCGTTTTGAATTTCTTCTCGAACTTTTCTAATCACGCTTAATTTTGCGGGTTCTATTGAACGAATAATAATTTTGTTTTTGTTTACTGATGTGTAATTAAAAACTGATTTTTTAAAAATTATCTGACCTGTTAAATTCATTTTTGTATTTAATTAATCGTTGTTATTTAATGCAAATTATCCACAGCAATATGGTTATTAATATTATAGGAAAAACTGCTCCGATGATTTTTTGATAAAAAGGAGTTGAATGATTATAATAACATACCTCAAATAATACAGTTATTGCTTTCTTAACCATTGCAGATGTTTGTTGTTGTGTTATTTTTTAATTAATAGTTTATGCGATTCAAATATTGTTTCGGATTTAAAAGTGATAAAATACACTCCTTCAGGAAAAAGTTGTAAATCTATCTTTTTGTACTTCATCCTATCTTTAACATCCGATGATTGATTGAACACAACTTGTCCTAAAGTGTTAACAATTGAAATATTTAAAGTTTCGTTGGTTAAATCATTGTTAAAATCAATAGTTAACTCGTTTTTAGCCGGATTCGGGTAAAAAACTATTCGGTTATCAGGATTTATCCTTATGGTTCTGATTTCAGAATATGAAGATTCACCATTAAAATCGGTTTGTTTTAAGCGGTAATAAGAAACTCCTTTTAAAGGAGAGAAATCATAATCAATATAATGTTGGTTTTGGCTGCTGTTTCCTGCTCCTTTTTTTACTAAAATATCCTCCCAAAATTTTAAATCCGTTGAGCGTTGAATGGTAAAATAATCGTTGTTTATTTCGGTACTTGTTACCCATGTAAGCTCTACTTTTCCTTCTTTGACTGGATTAACTTCAAAACTAGACAGTTTTATGGGTAATAATATGAGGGTAGAATATTTTGCCAAAAAGGCGTTATCAGCAGTGCCTGTAGCAGTATAATCTCCACCAGCATTGTTGGGGTCAAAATCTTGAGTTGAATTGTTTCGAAAATAGCCCCACACATACATAGGGCTGGGTGTTTGACTTCTATCTAAATGTACAGCACTTGCATAATTATCCCAAGAGGTTACTGTGGCAGATGTTATTGCATGAGCCCATTGATATTTAAAATCAGAATCATATTCTCCAAAAAAGATGTGGCGTTGACCATTCACCCCCTTTAGTTGTGCTCCACCTGTACCCTCAGGATTATAATCAGCTTGCCCCAACATGGCACCACCTATAGCTATATTACCTGCTCCATCTACCTTAATGCCATAACCAGCCTCACCAAATGAAGCACTTCCAATACCATAAGACCAAACATGATTACCTGCACCGGTGTATTTAGCAACAAAAACATCTAAAGAGCCTGCAGCAGTTAGATTTCTTGTGCCTGCACTTGGATCAAAATCTGCCGTACCTTGATAAACTCCTGTTGCATAAATATTCCCGGCATTATCAACATCCATATTCCAAACGTAATTAGAGGAAGCTCCTGCTGCAATATTGTTTACCCATTGTCGGTTTCCGTTAAAATCATATTTAGCTATAAAAGCATCTCTACTGCTTGCATTAACAGCAAGAGGAGTTCCTGAAAAAATCGGATTTGCACCACTGTTTTGACCTATTCCACCACTAAAATAAACGTAATTATTCACGTTATCTACTACTAAACCTCCACCAGAATTATTGATGCTATTGGTAACATTTACTCTCCAAGAGAAGTCTCCATTTGTGGTATATTTAACTAAATACATGTGAGTAGTGTTGGCAATGCCTGTTGCAGATGGTGCAGTGCTGCTTTTTATATCAAAATTTACAGGGGTTGATCCATTATTTACTAATCCCATCATGTAGATATTTTCACTATTGTCTAACCCAATTCCGTATGGTAAATCCGAACCTCCTCCTCCCGGACTTCCTCCGGTATAGCACCAAACCATAGCTCCTGTTGAAGCATTGTATTTTCCAAGAAAGAAATCAGCAGCAGAACTTGCATCACTTTGTCTAAAGTTAGTACCTGCATCGGGGTCAAAATCCAACCCGGGTGCTGACGAATACGTAAAACTACCTGCAACATATAAGAAACCATTTTTTTCAGCCATAGCCAAAGGGCTGTATCCTGTTGTGCTATTTGGACTTCCAAATTTTTTAGTCCATTGTAAATTACCTAATTTATCAAATTTAGAAATGAAACCCATTTGTTCGTGCGTAGTTGTCTCTACAGCACCAAAAAAAGTAACCTGAGGAGCTGTTTGGTCATCAAATGAACCTCCCACATATACATTTCCAGCAGCATCAGTAGTCATGGCATGTGCATCAATATCATCATTTACATCTGAAATTTGTCTAAACCATTGTAAATCTTGAGAGATGGATAACTGAGAAACAGCTAGAAGGATGATTAGTAGATTTTTTTTCATGTTATTAGAATTTATAAATGAACCAGATTTTTATCCTGATTATAAATTTAATGATGCTGCTTCAATCGAAAATTAAAACAATGAAGTTGATTATATTTTGTTTTATATCTAGTTAATATATTTTAAATAAAACATATTATTTTATAGATATTAATATCTATTTTTGTTTTATGTCTAAAATAGATGATGTTTTTGAATTAGTAAAAAGCCTAACAAAAAACGAAAAGCGTTTTTTTAAAATTTTCTCCAAACGACATGGAGAAAAAGATGATTTGAAATACCTTCAATTGTTCGATATTTATGATTCGTTTGCAGTGTTCGAAAAAGAAAATATTGAACAGGAAATTCGTATTAAAAATCTTACCAACATTCGAAACATTAAACACCAACTTAATTTACAGATATTAAGGTGTTTAAATACTTATCACTACCAAAAAACTATTGAGAATGAAGTATTTAACCATTTACAAAATGGTCAGATTTTATTCGAAAAAGGACTTTTTAATCACGCTTATAAAGCAATAAATCAAGCAAAAAATTTAGCAAAAAAACACAATTTAAACCTACTGCTTTTAGATTGTTTAAAGAAAGAAAAACAAATAGCAAGAGAGCTTTACATCAAAGAAAAGATAGAGTATTTTGCATCCGAAGGTTTAAGCGAAGAAAAAGAACTGCTCAATCAATACCTGAAAACCTGTGAAACCCTCCACTTAAGAAATCAGTTGATTTTAACCAGTAGAGAATCAAAAAATATCGATAAAAATCAACTAAAATTACAAACAAAAGCGATAGAGAATCAAGTGTTGGCATTAAAGATTGATGAAAATACATCGTTTGAAAATGCAGAAGCAGCATTGATTACACAATCTTATTTTTATATTTCTAATCAGGATTTTAAAAGTGCAGCAGAAGTACAACAACAATTAAAAGAACTGTATAAAATCTATCCTGAACAAATAGAGTTACAACATTCAAATTATCTTTCTGCCTTATATAATTTAATGGTGTCTTGCTTAATTTTAAAAAAGTTCGAAAAGGTTGAAACCATTTTAAACACCATAAATGCTTATCGGTTAAAACAAAACAGTAGGTTGGTAAACCTAAAATTGTTTACTTATTTAAACATTGGGTTAGCCTTTTATAACAAGAAAGGCGATTTTGTTAAAAGCAGTTCTTATGAAACCGATATTAATCAAGGGTTAATAAATTTTAATAATGCCATTCATGATTTTGCAAAGGTTAGTTTGCATTTACACTTAACGGTATCTTTTATAGGAGTAAAAAATTACGAAAAAGCAACCTTTTGGGTAAACAAACTGTTAAACGAATTACATTCTAAAAGCATTGCAACTCATTTATTGATTGGTAAAATTTTATCACTGATTATAGCCTTTGAACAAAAAAAATTTACTTACCTTAATTTTATTACCAAGCAATATATTAATGAAATTGATTTAGTCGAAAATAGACCAAAAAGTTTGGATTTATTAATCGGTTTTTTTTATTCGAATAACTTCGATGAGCTTACTAAATCAGAAACAAAAAAATTATTGGAAAAATTAAAATTAGATTTGAATAATTTATTTGTTGACTCAAATGAAAAAATAATTGTTGAAGTTTTTGATGTTTTAAGTTGGATAGATTCTAACATTTACAATCAGTCGTTCGAATACTTAATTAAAATTAAATTTAACAACAATTTATAATCCATACTAAAATGGGAAAAACCATTATACACAAACACACCAACAGTTTAATAAACGAAACCAGTCCTTATTTACTGCAACACGCACACAACCCTGTAAATTGGTTTGCTTGGAACAGCGAGACGTTAGCCAAAGCAAAAAAAGAAAACAAACTGTTGTTGATTAGCGTAGGTTATTCGGCTTGCCATTGGTGCCATGTAATGGAACACGAATCGTTCGAAAATGAGGAAGTTGCAGAAATAATGAACAATCACTTTATCTGCATAAAAGTAGATAGAGAAGAACGCCCAGATATTGACCAAATTTACATGAATGCCGTTCAGCTAATGACAGGACAAGGCGGTTGGCCGCTCAATTGTTTTGCCTTACCTAATGGAGAACCTTTTTATGGTGGAACTTATTTTCAAACCGAACAATGGAAACACATTTTACAAGCTGTAGCCGATGAATACAAAACCAATCCTCAAAAAGTAAAGGATTATGCCACCGAGCTAACCAAAGGCATAAAAGAAAGCGATTTTTTACCCAAAGCAACTCATCAAAATCCATTTAGTAAAGAGGTGTTGGAAATAGCAGTCAACCGTTTTAAAAATCATTTCGATTATTTAGAAGGTGGCACCAATCGAGCTCCGAAATTTCCTTTACCCAACAATTATGAGTTTTTATTAGATTATTATTACCATAATCCAGACCCAAAATTGCTACAATACCTCAACCTAAGTTTAACCAAAATGGCTTATGGCGGTATTTACGACCAAATTGGTGGTGGTTTTGCACGCTATTCGGTTGATGGCTACTGGAAAGTTCCTCATTTTGAAAAAATGCTTTACGACAATGCTCAATTGGTTTCGTTGTATTCAAAAGCCTACCAGCTCACCAAAAACAAGCTTTACAAAGAGGTTGTTTACCAAACATTGGAATTTGTAGCTCGCGAAATGACTAATGAAAATGGTGCATTTTATTCAGCTTTAGATGCAGATAGCGAAGGTGAAGAAGGCAAGTTTTATGTTTGGACAAAAGAAGAATTACAAGAAATTCTAAAAGAAGATTTTTCTCTTACTGAAAGTTATTACAACATCAATAAATTTGGTTTTTGGGAGGATAATTACATTTTACTTAGAAGAGAAGATAACGAGACCATTGCCAAGCAATTTAACATAACAACAAACGAACTTGAACAAAAAATAAAGAATATTAATAACATATTACTTGAAGCTAGAAGCAAAAGAGTTCGTCCAGGTTTAGATGATAAAACCCTTACCTCTTGGAACGCATTAATGCTAAAAGGATATGTAGATGCTTACAACACATTTGGAGAAGAAGCATTTTTT
>JABTUP010000022.1 GCA_015075325.1 Flavobacteriales bacterium
ATTACCATATCTCTTAAAAAGCTCATCTTAAAAGGAAAAATCGGTTTATCAACAAATCAATGTGAAAAATATCTGATTGATTATCAATGCAGATAAGTAATAATTAAAAAAAAAAGTAAAGAGATGTTTGCTAATATCAAAAACCTGTCTACTTTTGCATCCGCTTTCGAAACAACGGTTTCATCAAATAAAAAGCGAAAAAATTGAAATAAAAATTTTTTTCAAAAAAAAGTTGCTAGATTAAAAAATTAATCTACTTTTGCAACCCCATTCGAAACAACGGTTTTAAATGTTAAAAATAAAGTTTGAAAAAAAGTTATAAATTTATTTGGAGGTAATAAATTTATTTGTAGTTTTGCCTCCCCAAAATAATCAGAAAATGTTCTGAAGTTTATTTGGAAAAAAAGATAATAGTTCTCTATACATATTATAGCGTTCTTTGAAAAAATTGAAGTAAGATAAAAAACAAGGTAAGTATCCCGATTTATAAAGAATTTAATTTCTAAACTTCGTGAGAAATAATCTCAAATAACATTTAAGATTAATTACAACGGAGAGTTTGATCCTGGCTCAGGATGAACGCTAGCGGCAGGCTTAACACATGCAAGTCGAACGGCAGCACAGGTAGCAATACTGGGTGGCGAGTGGCGCACGGGTGCGTAACGCGTATGCAACTTACCCATAACTGGGGAATAGCCTTCCGAAAGGAAGAATAATACCCCATAATATTTCGATGTGGCATCACATTGTTCTTAAAGCTTCGGCGGTTATGGATGGGCATGCGTTCTATTAGTTTGTTGGTGAGGTAACGGCTCACCAAGACTACGATAGATAGGGGGCCTGAGAGGGTTATCCCCCACACTGGTACTGAGACACGGACCAGACTCCTACGGGAGGCAGCAGTGAGGAATATTGGTCAATGGACGCAAGTCTGAACCAGCCATGCCGCGTGCAGGATGAATGCCCTATGGGTTGTAAACTGCTTTTATATAGGAATAAACCCCCTCTCGTGAGAGGGGCTGAAGGTACTATAAGAATAAGGACCGGCTAACTCCGTGCCAGCAGCCGCGGTAATACGGAGGGTCCAAGCGTTATCCGGATTTATTGGGTTTAAAGGGTCCGCAGGCGGGAAAATAAGTCAGTGGTGAAATCCTATCGCTTAACGATAGAACTGCCATTGATACTGTTTTTCTTGAGTGTAATTGAAGTGGGCGGAATGTGTCATGTAGCGGTGAAATGCATAGATATGACACAGAACACCGATTGCGAAGGCAGCTCACTAAATTATTACTGACGCTCAGGGACGAAAGCGTGGGGAGCAAACAGGATTAGATACCCTGGTAGTCCACGCCGTAAACGATGATTACTCGGTGCTAGCGATATACGGTTAGTGCCTAAGCGAAAGTGATAAGTAATCCACCTGGGGAATACGGTCGCAAGATTGAAACTCAAAGGAATTGACGGGGGCCCGCACAAGCGGTGGAGCATGTGGTTTAATTCGATGATACGCGAGGAACCTTACCTGGGCTTAAATGGGAAACGACCGGTCTGGAAACAGACCTTTCTTCGGACGGTTCTCAAGGTGCTGCATGGTTGTCGTCAGCTCGTGCTGTGAGGTGTCGGGTTAAGTCCCATAACGAGCGCAACCCCTATCTTTAGTTGCCAGCGAGTAATGTCGGGGACTCTAGAGAAACTGCCCGTGCAAACGGTGAGGAAGGTGGGGATGACGTCAAATCATCACGGCCCTTACGTCCAGGGCTACACACGTGCTACAATGGCGGATACAAAGGGCAGCTACTAGGTGACTAGATGCTAATCTCTAAAGTCCGTCTCAGTTCGGATCGAAGTCTGCAACTCGACTTCGTGAAGCTGGAATCGCTAGTAATCGCGCATCAGCCATGGCGCGGTGAATACGTTCCCGGGCCTTGTACACACCGCCCGTCAAGCCATGGAAGCTAGGGGTGCCTGAAGTCGGTAACCGCAAGGAGCTGCCTAGGGTAAAACTGGTAACTGGGGCTAAGTCGTAACAAGGTAGCCGTACCGGAAGGTGCGGCTGGAACACCTCCTTTTTAGAGAAGGTTGTTTCTACTACGCTTTAGCGTGGTGATACTTATCTTTTTTTTTATCTTCTTCATTTTTTACCCAAAACAAGCTCAGTTAGGGCTTCTGCCTCTAAGCTTAGATTATTTAGTCCTATAGCTCAGTTGGTTAGAGCGCTACACTGATAATGTAGAGGTCCGCAGTTCAAATCTGCGTGGGACTACAACTTGTATTGGGGGATTAGCTCAGCTGGCTAGAGCGCCTGCCTTGCACGCAGGAGGTCATCGGTTCGACTCCGATATTCTCCACTTTATCCTTAATTGTAAGGAAAAAGTTCTTTGACATCTTGAAAGAAATTATAGAATAAAATTTAATGAAATTAGTTAAGAAAGTAACTAAGGGCGTATGGCGGATGCCTTGGCTCTCAGAGGCGATGAAGGACGTGATAAGCTGCGATAAGCTACGATAAGGTGCAAATAACCTTTGAGTCGTAGATTTCCGAATGGGGCAACCTAATACATTGAAGATGTATTGCCGAAAGGCGCTAACCCGGCGAACTGAAACATCTAAGTAACCGGAGGAAGAGAAAACAATAGTGATTCCCTAAGTAGTGGCGAGCGAAACGGGAATAGCCCAAACCATTAATGTTTCGGCATTAATGGGGTTGTAGGACTGTAATGTGGACTATAATTTAATAATAGAATCTTTTGGAAAGAAGAGCCATAGAAGGTGATAGCCCTGTAGATGAAATTAAATTATTACCTAACAGTATCCTGAGTAGCACGGAACACGTGAAATTCTGTGTGAATCTGCCAGAACCATCTGGTAAGGCTAAATACTACTGAGAGACCGATAGTGAACTAGTACCGTGAGGGAAAGGTGAAAAGAACCCTGAACAAGGGAGTGAAATAGAACCTGAAACCGTACGCCTACAAGCGGTCGGAGTGACGCCTCGGCGTTATGACGGCGTGCCTTTTGCATAATGATCCTACGAGTTACTCCTCACTAGCAAGGTTAAGCATTTTAGATGCGTAGCCGAAGCGAAAGCAAGTCTGAATAGGGCGTTTAGTTAGTGGGGGTAGACGCGAAACTTTGTGATCTACCCATGGCCAGGTTGAAGTTGCAGTAACATGCAATGGAGGACCGAACCGATAAGCGTTGAAAAGCTTCCGGATGAGCTGTGGGTAGGGGTGAAAGGCCAATCAAACTGAGAGATAGCTCGTACTCCCCGAAATGCATTTAGGTGCAGCGTTGAGCGTATAGTTATAGAGGTAGAGCTACTGATTGGGCTAGGGGGCTTCACCGCCTACCAAACCCTAATAAACTCCGAATGCTATAACTTTTACTCAGCAGTGAGCCCATGGGTGCTAAGGTCCGTGGGCGAAAGGGAAAGAACCCAGATCATCAGCTAAGGTCCCTAAATATATGCTAAGTTGACCAAACGTGGTCCGATTGCTTTGACAGCTAGGATGTTGGCTTGGAAGCAGCCATTCATTTAAAGAGTGCGTAACAGCTCACTAGTCGAGCGATTGGGCGTGGATAATAATCGGGCATAAGTATATTACCGAAGCTATGAATTTGCAGTTTACTGCAAGTGGTAGGGGAGCATTCTAGTCTGCACTGAAGGTGTGTCGTAAGGCATGCTGGAGCGTCTAGAAAAGAAAATGTAGGAATAAGTAACGATAAGGCAGGCGAGAAACCTGCCCACCGATAGACTAAGGTTTCCTGATCAACGTTAATCGGATCAGGGTTAGTCGGGACCTAACACAAACCCGAAAGGGGTAGTGGATGGATAACTGGTTAATATTCCAGTACTAGAATATACTGCGATGGGGTGACGGAGTAGTGAAAGAACCGCGAACTGACGGAATAGTTCGTTAAAGAGTGTAGGTATTGGGACTGTAGGTAAATCCGCAGACCTAGCTGAACTTAATAGTACCAAGAGCTTTCGGGCAATTGGATAGTGTTCCTAATCATACTTCCTAGAAAAACCTCTAAGCTTCAGGTATGTTCTACTCGTACCTCAAACCGACACAGGTAGTCAAGGAGAGAATCCTAAGGTGCTCGAGTGATTCATGGTTAAGGAACTAGGCAAAATCGCCTCGTAACTTCGGGAGAAGAGGCGCCCCGCTCAGGCGGGGCCGCAGTGAAAAGGCCCAGGCAACTGTTTATCAAAAACACATGGCTTTGCAAAATCGAAAGATGACGTATAAGGCCTGACACCTGCCCGGTGCTGGAAGGTTAAAAGGAGATGTTAGTTTCGGCGAAGCATTGAATTGAAGCCCCAGTAAACGGCGGCCGTAACTATAACGGTCCTAAGGTAGCGAAATTCCTTGTCGGGTAAGTTCCGACCTGCACGAATGGTGTAATGATCTGGGCACTGTCTCAACCATGAGCTCGGTGAAATTGTAGTCGCGGTGAAGATGCCGCGTACCCGCTGTGGGACGAAAAGACCCCGTGAACCTTTACTATAGCTTCGCATTGACTTTGGGTAAATGATGTGTAGGATAGGTGGGAGACATCGAACCGGTTTCGCCAGGAATCGGGGAGTCGTCCTTGAAATACCACCCTTTATTTGCTTGGAGTCTAACTTTTTAATTAAAGAACAGTGCGTGGTGGGTAGTTTGACTGGGGTGGTCGCCTCCAAAAGAGTAACGGAGGCTTCTAAAGGTTTCCTCAGCACGCTTGGTAACCGTGCGTAGAGTGCAATAGCATAAGGAAGCTTGACTGTGAGACTTACAAGTCGAGCAGGTACGAAAGTAGAGTATAGTGATCCGGTGGTTCCGCATGGAAGGGCCATCGCTCAAAGGATAAAAGGTACTCCGGGGATAACAGGCTGATGATTCCCAAGAGCTCATATCGACGGAATCGTTTGGCACCTCGATGTCGGCTCGTCACATCCTGGGGCTGGAGAAGGTCCCAAGGGTTGGGCTGTTCGCCCATTAAAGTGGCACGCGAGCTGGGTTCAGAACGTCGTGAGACAGTTCGGTCTCTATCTACAGTGGGCGTAGGAAATTTGAAAGGATCTGACTCTAGTACGAGAGGACCGAGTTGGACGAACCTCTGGTGTATCTGTTGTGGCGCCAGCTGCATCGCAGAGTAGCTAAGTTCGGATTGGATAAGCACTGAAAGCATATAAGTGCGAAGCCAGCCTTAAGATGAGATTTCCCTTAAGGGTCGTTAAAGATGATGACGTTGATAGGTTGCAAGTGTAAAGGCAGTAATGTCAAAGCTGAGCAATACTAATTACCCAAGAACTTTCTAACTCTACATTAAATTTTAAACTATAATTTCTTTCATTATATGTCTTAAAAATATTAATGACTTATGGTGATTATAGCAGCGGGGATCACCTCTTCCCATTCCGAACAGAGTAGTTAAGCCCGCTTGCGCAGATGGTACTGGGGTTAACCTGGGAGAGTATGACGTCGCCAATTTTAATGAAACCCCGATTTAGTTTACTATTTCGGGGTTTTTTTTTAATCTTTTTTATCGCTTATTTTATTCTCTTTCCTAATTCTCATCACCAATTTTATTATTTTCGCTTTGAAATGAATTTTCAACTTAAAATAATTAGCTTTTTTGTTTTCTTTTCTAGCTCTTTTGCTATTAATGCTCAAGAACTTGATTCTGTTCAAACCAACAATGAGTATAAAACTATTTTATTTAATGATAAGGAGTTTCTTGATGTGCTTTTTTACAAGCATTTCAATAATATGTTTATCAATAATTTGGGCACTTATGGGTCTTCTCACTATTATGCTACAACTTATTTAACCGATAATCAGTCCTCTATTTTTGCTCCAATTATTTTAAAAAACAGATTACTTGCTTTAAATGGTTTTAGACCGTTTACCAATATTACTTGGATAAATGCAGGAAGAAGAGAACAGATTCTTTCAATTAATCATATTCAAAAATTTGGTAGAGTTGCTGATTTGCATTTGTATTATAAAAGAATAAGCTCTCCTGGAAGCTATATTAATCAAGAAGTAAATGATAACGACCTTAGAAGTGAATTTAATTTTTATACTCCAAATAAATTATATCAGGGTAAATTGTTTTTTAATTTACGACGACTAAATAATCAGGAAAATGGTGGTTTAAATGATATTAAGGACTTTGCTAGAGATAGTATTGAACGACGAGAATTGTTTAAGGTTAACCTTAACAAATCGTATTATCAAACTAGAATTATTGATTTTGGTATCAATCAACAAGTAAATTTGTTTAACAAAGAAATTGACTCTACTCGTAATCAAACCATTTTTTTAGGTTTAAACAATCATGTTTCAAATACACGTCGTGAATATTTCGACTTTAATTCAAACTCGCCAATTTATGATACAACGTATTTTGATACCACTTTTACTCAATGGAAGGATTCTACTCATTTGAATTCTTTTTTTAATCGTTTCTCTTTAGGATTTAGTAATACATCATTTACAATAGAACCTTATATTCGTTATGAAAGTTATAAGTATCATCAATATTTAGGAATTGATACACTGTTTTCGAGTAGTTATGCTGGGTCTTCGTTAGCTTATGTAAAATCACGTGTGAATTTACTCGCCGATTTTAATTATGGAATAAACGGATACCACCAAAATGATGTGAATGCTAATTTAACAGCTAACTATACCAAGCAAGATAATTACCAATTGAAGCTACAGGTGTTCTTTCAATTAAACGAACCAGATGTGTATTTCAAAACATTCGCGTCGAACCACTTTATGTGGGAAAATTATTCGTTTGATAAACAGCAGCAGACCTTTATTGGTTCGGAGTTTTACATCAATTCGTGGGATTTAAAGCTGGTTGCAAATGCTAAATTACTTTCCAATTTAATTTATTTTGATACGCTTGCTTTGCCTGCTCAGCAAAATCAAAATGA
Organism: Flavobacteriales bacterium; assembly: GCA_015075325.1. Taxonomy (GTDB): domain Bacteria; phylum Bacteroidota; class Bacteroidia; order Flavobacteriales_E; family Vicingaceae; genus Vicingus. Next base: position 6,935 of record JABTUP010000022.1, read on the forward strand.
AACCATAAGCACGTTTATGGCTGAAAAAGGTTACCGATTTAAAAATGTACATTTTAGAACGGCGTTGTTGTATCAATTAACTTCTGACAGGTACATTTTGCCCATGCCAAACATTGCGGCTCGACAAATTATTTATTACGAAAATAGAATATTTAAAAAAGCCATGAAAATTAGAGTGGGAGCTAATGTAACCTACTCAACCAAATATTATGCACATGCATTTATGCCTAGTATTTCGCAGTATTATGCACAAAACGATACCAAAATTGGCGACTATCCGTTTGTAGATTTCTTTTTGAGTACGCACTTAAAACGAGCACAAATCTTTTTTAAATGGGAACATATTAATGCAGGGTACTCTGGTTTAACATATTTGGCAACACCTAGCACTCCTTTTTTAGATCGCTCGTTTAAGTTTGGGGTAAGTTGGAATATGTTTGATTAGAAATATATCGACAAATATTGTATTGGAACTTATATCTTCTAAATAAATAGTTAGATTTAAAACGGAAAAAATATTGGAATAAAAATAGTTGCAATAATCCAAAACAGAATATTTAACGCTGTTCCAACCTTTAAAAAATCCAAAAATTTATAATTTCCAGCACTATAAACCATTGCATTACATTGATAACCAACAGGTGTCATGAAACTTGCTGAAGCGGCGAATGTAATTGCCATTAAAAAAGGTGTTGGATTTAATCCCAAATTGTGGGCTGTAGCTATTGAGATAGGAGCCAACAAAGCTGCAGTTGCATTATTCGACATAATTTCTGTAAGTAAGGATGTAACCAAATATAACCCAGAAATAATGGCTATTGGTCCCCATTGGCCTAAATTTCCAACAATATTTTCAGCTATTAGTTTGTCTAGTCCAGTATTTTTCATGGCAACTCCCAAACTTAATGCTCCAACCAACAAAAACACAATTTTCCAATTGATGGCTTCGTAAGTTTCTTTCATGGTTAAACATTTAAGCAAAACCAATAGAACCACTCCTGCTATAGTTCCAACCATAATATCAAGAACCTCAAATGTAGCCAACCCAACTATGGCTAACATTACTGATATCACAATATAAAATTTCTTTTTATCAAAATCCATCAAGGTATCTTCCGATATTAATACAAATGGATTGTCTTGATCTGTCTCTAATTTTTTTATTTCCTTAATGTAGTGATTCTTTACTTCAGCCAAAATTACATCTCCAGCTTTTAGTTTAACATTATACAAATCTTCATGCACAACTTCCTCTCTATGCTGAATAGCTAGAGGAATGGCTCTAAATCGTCGTCTAAAATCGACCTCTCGTAAAGTTTGGTCTTCTAATTCCGAATTAGAGGTAATCACCATCTCAACCAAAGTTGTGTGTTGTCCTTTAATGTCTTCGCCTCCTATTTTAAGCGAAGAAGCTACCATTATTTTTGCTCTATCTTTTAGTTGCTTAATTTTTTCCACATTACATCTAACTTTCAACACATCGTTGGCAAGCAACACAAAATCTCCAGCTGGTAAGTTGTATATATCTGTTCCTCTTCTAACTTCAATAACATCCATTTCCAATTCTTTTACCAAAGTCGAATCCATTATTGTTTTGCCAACAGCATCCGAATTCTCAAGCAATTCAATTTCTGACAAATAATTTCTCATACCAAACTTGGTATTCAAATCTTCTTGTTTTCTGTCAGGAAGTAATTTTATACCAAAAAAGACCATATAGACAATACCTACTGCCAGAAAAACCAATCCCATTGGAGCCATATCAAACATCTGAAAAGCTCCAACTCCTTCTTTCTCTGCAATACCACTTACCAAAATATTTGTTGATGTTCCTATCAACGTACACGTACCTCCAAAAATAGTTGCAAACGATAATGGAATTAGCATTTTTGTTGGGCTTTGACCAGATGCGTGAGCAATTTGAATAACCACAGGAATAAAAATAGCTACAACTGGTGTATTGTTTATAAAGGCAGATATTACAGCAACCACAATCATCATTAAACTAATACCTAATGTAAAATTGGTTCGAAACAAGTTAGATAATCGGTGAGTAAAAAACTGTAGAGCCCCCGTCTTTAGTAAAGCTGCACTGAGCACAAACATAAAAGCAACAGTAATCGTTGCTTTGTTACTAAACCCTTCTACCCCCTCTTGAGGAGTAACTATCCCAAACAAAATTAAGGTAGTCATAATCAACAAGGCAACCAAATCAATGGAGATAATTTCGGTTGCAAACAAAATGATTGCACCGAGAATTACAATTAAAGTGATAATAGCATCTATTGACATATCTGTTATTTTAAGTAGTAAAAGTAATAAGTCTATTTAATTTATAGAGTTTATATAGGCTTAATATTAGATAAATACTAAAAAAACATTTTTAATCCTATACCAACCAAAGCAGCTATAGCAATTATATAGGGCTCTTGAATTTTTTTAACATAAATTAGAACCAATAAACTTACAAGTGCAATCAGAACAGTTGGAATATCAATAAGTGAGCGACTTGAGATTACAATTACAGCACCAACCAATGCACCAATAACAGCAGCTGTTATTCCGTCAACAAATGCCTTAATACTGGTATTTTTAGCAATCTTCTTAAAATAGGGAGCTGGAATAATGGTCATCAAATAACACGGTAAAAAAGTTGCTCCTGCTGCAATAACAGCCCCAGGAAATCCTGCTACTAAATAGCCAATAAACCCAACTGAGATTACAACCGGACCTGGCGTTATCATTGCCACGGCTACTGCATCTAGAAATTGATTTTCTGTTAACCAACCAAATTCATTTACCACACCTCCATGTAAAAATGGAACAATTGCAAGTCCACTACCAAAAACAAAAGCACCTGCTTTAGTGAAGAAAATAGCAATTTGTTCTAGTTTAGTTACTTCATATGACCAAAATCCTATGCCTGAGAATAATATCAATGGCAAAGTGTTAACCTTTTTCATCCATTTAGGTGGTGCTTTTACAATCATGTAAATTATTGCTAAACCAACAAATAAAAGAACTTCTTCTGATTGAGTAACAGCTGTAACAATAGCCATTAAAACATAAAATAACCAGAGTAACCAATTAGTCTTTATAGACTGAAAATCAATTTTACTGATTGATTTTACTGTTAATTTATATGAGCTAAATGCAATAATACCAATAACTGATGCACTAACACCATAAAAAACAGCTTGCATCCACTCTAAACCTCCGTAAAGTTTATAAGCCATTCCTAATAAAACTACCATAATAAACGAAGGAATGATAAAAGCAATACCTGTAATTGTAGCCCCTAAAATGCCATAATGAACATATCCCAAATAAATACCTAATTGAGCAGCTAATGGACCTGGTGCTAATTGAGCCAGAGCCAAACCTTCTTTGTATTCATCTTCTGAAATCCATTTTTTATTTTCAACCAAATCGCGATGCATATATCCAACTAAGGCAACTGGTCCTCCAAAACCAGTTGCCCCTAATTTTAAAAAATATATTGCAATATCAGCAAGTGTATATGTTGGTTTTTCTGTCATAGTCGTCAATTATAATGAATACCTTAATGTTATACCAAAAGTTCGTTGGTCGCCAAGTACTCCTGCATATTGGCCTGAACTTCCACCTGCTGGCAACAATTGTTCAAAATAGTTTTTATCCAATACATTACGAGCCCATATTGAAAATGACAAACCTTCAGCTGCTTTAAAGCCTATTCGAGCATTCAACAAAGCATATCCCGCAACGTTCAAATATTGAGATGGCGAAGGATTTGAAGAAAATGCAGAACGTGCATAAACATCACTCGCAATAAAATACCTGCCTTTTTCATTGCCATTAAATTTTCCTTTGGTAGATAGCTCTAATCCAACAGAACCTGCCCATTTTGAAATACCTGGTAAATCACCACCAGAAACATCTTTAAATGAAACTTGTGAACCAACTTCTTCTAAAGGAAGTGGTGCATTCTTAAATGTTTTGTAGATTCCTTCGGTGTAAGATAAACCTCCGTTAAATGAGATAAATTCTTTTATACCAACACTTGTTTCTAACTCTAAACCTCTAACATTAACTGCTTCGGCATTGGCTAAATACCCTCTATTAACTCCAATTTCAGGTGCTTGAACAAGTGTTTGATAATCCTTAATATCGGTATTAAAACCAGTTAGGTTAAATGATGAATTTTTAAATGGAGAAGTTTTAATCCCTAACTCATAATGGACAACCTGCTCAGGTCTTACAACTGCTAAATCTAAAGCAACTTGTCCATTTATAGTTGGCAATCCACCAAGATTTATTCCTACTGGTTTAAAACTTTGCGAATAAGTGGCAAAAGTATTTATTCGTTCAGACACTTTATAAGACAACGTTACTTGACCAGAAAAATTAGTATCATCTACTTTTGCTTTGAATTCTTGATTTGAATATACTGCTCTTTTTAGAGCTAGTAATGCAGGGTCGGTTGTTTGTAATCCACCATAAGTAACACGGCTGTAGTCTACACTTTTCTCGTCATAATTATAGCGGATACCAGGAAGTAAATGTAATCCTTTAAAAATTTCCCAATCAATTTGACCAAAAACAGCAGCACTTGTTGTAATAAGTTCAGATGTTGTTCTAATACCATAACCATCTAATAAGCCCGGGGTTTTCCATAGAGCACTAGTAGAAGTTTGAACAAATCGCCATTGATCTTTACCCGATTCCTCAGTATGATAAGGCGAAGTTTTTAGATTTTGTCCAATAGCATAAACACCTATTACACCACTTAATTTTGAAGAAAATTCTCCTGCATAACGAATTTCTTGCGACCAATTTCGATGCTCTGATGGTGCTTGGGATTTAGCCAGAGCTTGTAAACCCGTAAAATCTCTATCGTTAGAAGGATCCCAATCCCAAAATCTCCATGCTGTAGTAGAGGTTAATGTTCCAGGACCTATTTTTGCATCAACATTAAGTGAAACACCTCCTAAATCATTACCAGATTGCCAAGGTGTATCATGATCTATTTTTCTATCAAAAGCATTCTGACTTGGCAAAGTATAATTTAAATCAGCTATAATTTGATTAAATTGGCGATAAGCAGCTCTTTTAGTCGTAACTACGCCTGCAGCAACTTGGGCATAACCATCTGGTCGTTGACGAGAATAATCACCAGCAAGAGTAATAAAAACATTATCGATTGGGGTATATAATAGCTGAGTCCTTACTCCTTGATTATTTATGTCATTAACAAATTTTCCAGTATTTACGTTCTCAATTAATCCATCTCTTTGTGTTCCTGAAAACGATAAACGAGCTGCAATCTTTTTAGTTAAAGGACCTGTTACGGATGCTTTGGCTTGAATGTAACCAAAGTTTCCATAACTAAGTTCAAATTTAGCTCCAGGAGTAAAACTTGGTCGTCTTGTTTTAATATTAAATGCTCCTGCTGTTGTGTTTTTTCCAAACAAGGTTCCTTGAGGACCTCTCAAGACTTCAACCTGTTCTAAATCTACGAAATCTAATGCTGTAGCAGCTGGTCGTGCATAGTAAACGCCATCTACATAAAACCCTACACCTGGCTCTATGCCGTCATTGGTTAAACCAAATGTAGAACCAAGTCCACGAATATTTAATGTTGTATTTCTTGGGTTTGATGAGTACAATTGAACAGAGGGAATTAATTCTTTAAGCCTGTTTACATTAAATGCACCAGTGTTTTCAACTTGTGCACCACCTACAACAGCTATAGGAATTGGAACTGTTTGAACTGTCTCTTCTCTTCTCCTTGCTGTTATCACAATTTCTGAGAGATTCGTGTTGCTAGAAAGTACAACCTCAATTAGTTCTTTTGGTATTTCACTATATACTACCTCTTTCAGTTGATATCCAACAAATTTAAATTGAAGTGTAAAGGGCAATTTTTCCGGTTGTGTTATAGTAAATTTTCCATCATTGTTTGCAATGGCATAACTATTTGTTCCTTTGATTAACACTGTTGCCCCAACTAAAGTTATTCCTGTTTCATCTTTTACTATACCGCTTATCGTTTTTTGAGCAACTAAGTTATTTGATATTATAATAGTGATGATTAATAATTGTATTCTTTTAAGTGATTTCATTGTTAGTTATTTATTTTGTAATTCATATTGATATTATTCATTTAAAGATTTACTAACCTTTACATACAACATTTGCAACAACAATATGGTCGAATAAATAATCTAAGCTTTTTCATTTTATCAATATTTTTTTGTGGCTGCAAAACTATATGGAAAAAATACATATAAATTAAATTTAGTCTATAGAATTTATAGAGTAATTATAAAAAACAGTTAATATGCTGTTATTCAATTAAATAATTTTCATGTAATCTGATGAACAATCGTTCTTATTTGCTGCCTAATTTCTTTTAATGCGGTAATTTCCCAGAAATTATTTCCTTTAGCGGTTGGACCAATAAGTATCAAATCATTACTTATAATTCCATTTGAATCAATACCAAAACCAATATCAGCAGTATTTAATCCAAAATCAAAAGCTGCACTTGTGAGGTAACCTTTATTAATTAAGCTTTTATACAACGGAGAGTTTATTGATTTATAATTAAGCTGTGAGCCAGTGCAGTAAATTATCCAATCTGTTTTTAATGTAAAAGTCTCGCTTTTACCTTTTGGAGTAATTTTTACTTCAAATTTATCATTCGTTATATCAGCACTTAAAATTCTTCCTGCAATTAATTCCAAAATACCTTTCTCTTGTAATTGTTTTAAATAATCAGCTGATGAGGCAGGTATTCTGTGGCGATGAACTTCCCAATAAGGTTTAAAATGATTGATAAATTGTTTTTTATCAGAAATAGATAAATTCTTCCAAATACTATCTAAATGTGGGCGAATACACTCCATAACACATCTATAATTTAACCCTTGAGATTCTGCTCTCTTTACTTCATTTTTAATAAATTGATATAGTTCAAAGAAAGAAACTTTAGTAAAATCAATTGTTGGTAAAAGATGAAATATTGGGGCATCGCCATGAGGCAATGGCAATAATCCTCTCCGAGACAATGCTATGATGTTACCTCTAAAATTGGTATGCTTTGTAATGCTCATTACCTGATCCACCATGGTTAAACCAGTTCCAATAACCAACAACGTATCATGGGGTTTTATTTTTGATAGGTTTTCACCATTCCATGGGTTTGAAACATAGTTTGAGTTAGTTAGTACTTCATGAGAAAATCCTCTTAAATGTGATGCGGGGAAATTTCCAGTACAAAGAAAAACTTTTGAAACCTCAATTTTATCACGATTCTTGCAAAAGATGAATTGTTTTTTTCCTTGTTTCTCAATATCAACTACTTCGTCGTTAACAATATGAAGTTGATGTATTTTAGTTTCTAAAACAGTTTTTTCTAAATAGTAGGTTAAGTATTCACCAAATAATTTTCTGGAAACAAAATCATCAGGTGTTATGTCAATGTTTTGTATTTTCAACCACGCATAAAAATGAAGAGCATCATCTTCAAACAAACTCATTCCTTTTACAGGAACATTAAGCAATTGATAGGGTAATTCTGATGAATAAGCGACTCCTTTATGCAACTGTTCTTGTTGCTTTTCAAATAAAAACAACTCCAGTGGCTTTTTCGTGTATTTCATTAAATAAATACAAAGAAGAGTGCCGCTTAATCCACCTCCAACAATACCGTAACTAACACTCTTCAACATAATCAAACGATTTTATGATGATTTCTGAAAATCCAAATGCAGGCTGACTCCAATTAAATGAAGATGCTTTCTCATTCAAAACACCTATCTTTTTATCTTGAACATTAAACAACCTAGAACCTTCTAAATTACGGGCAGATGGAAAATAAACATGCAGCGTTAAAGCATCCTCATGCTCTGAAACATTAATTACTTGATGAATTGCATTTACTTCTTCTATAATTATGCTACCTGTTGAGTAATTTAGTTTTTCTTTCAAAACAAGTTTATTTAGTACTCCATCATACAAAAAACTATTCTCCTGAATTTTACCTCTCAACACCTTAATAACTCCAGAAATATTTCGATGTTCGTGAATGGTACTTTTACCATTCATCGGCCATTTCATTACATAAACACTATAATTTCCTTCATAAATTGGTATTCGAAGATATTCATCTGTTTCGTTCTTATATTCATCAAACATAGCAACATCAAGGTTAAAATCGGATAATAATTGCTCTACAGTCTCAAGATTAACACTTCCGTTATCGACTTTTTGGAATAATTCTTTAAAATATTGCATAGTTCTTCTGATTAAAAATCAGAGACAAAAATATATAAAATATTTATCCTATAGATTTTATAGAGTAATAAATTTAAAAAAAATTAATTCTGCTTAAATAAAATACTAATGGTCTCTATTGATAATTTCAGCTAATGTTGCTTTCTTAAGCAATTCCACCGTTTGGTTTCTGACTTCTAGAAACACCGAACGAATGCCACAAGTTTCCTCGTCAATACATTCATCGCATTTTTGGTAATATTTATGCGTTACACAAGGAAGTAATGCAATAGGGCCATCAAACAAACGCATTACATCTGCCATATTTACATCGTTTGGCGATTTTAACAAGAAATAACCTCCACCTTTACCTTTTTTACTGGCTAAGATTCCTGCTTTTTTTAAATCCAATAAAATCGCCTCCAAGAACTTTTGTGGTATGTGTTCATGTTCAGCTATTTCGCTAATCAATATGGGTTGTTGGTTAGGTTTTTTTGATAAATAAACCAGTGCGTTTATAGCATATTTTGTTTTTTTGGAAATCATGTTATCTCAAAAAATAATAAGCTATTGCAACCAATAAGATAATATAAAATAGCACACGTTTGTTTACAGCCGAACCTTGTGCATGTCGACTCGATGACGCCCAATTATCGCGTAACGAAGAGCGAAAAACATTCGCATCGGTTCGCTCTCCTTTGTTGTCATTGCTTAGTTCTTTTGAAATTCGATTGTAGCGTTCTTCCATTTTTTCTTTACGCTCATTGTAATAACGAGGTTCAAAATAAAATTGGGCAGGTCTTTTAGTTTTAAAAAATGATGGAATTTTTGGTGGTTGCATAACAATAGTGTTTGAAACAAATTTACGATAAAAAATTAGTTTTTATGCAAGGTGTTGAATTATCAGAGAGGAACAAAATCCAACAATCTACTTTAGTTAAAAATGACGAATAAACAAGATTTGTTTTTGTTTACAGTAGTTTTTTGGTTATTTACTTACAATCTCCAACTTTAGTAATGCTTTTAAAAACCACTTTTTTATTTGTTTTAGGAAAAACAATAAACTGATAAGGAAAAACAATAGCCATGGTATAGCTGCATTTTGGGTTTGGTGTTGTTTCGGTATACTCAATAGTAAAGTTTTGTTTGTCTTGGGTAATTTGGTCAATATTTAATTGGAAACCTCCATTATTTTTCATGCCTAAAGCAACTAAAGCAACGGTTTCTTTTGTGAAATCAATACTTGGTAATAGTGTCGATTCCGAAAAATTTGACCAAGCCAAGTTCCATGCTTCTTCAAAAGACGCTTTATTGGTGTAAACTTCTTGTTTAGGTTCTTGTATGCCACTATTTGAGTTTTTGTCTAATGTTTTAAACGAAACTACACCACTGCTTTCTTGTGTTTTTGTTGCTGTACAAGAAATAAAAATAATGGAGAGAATTATTGCTGTTATTTTTTTCATATGTAGATATTTATTTTATTAAATCGGTCATATGGAATACGCCAGCGTACCTTCATCAGTCTTTGTGGACTTTTGCACGTGGCTATTTCATATTATATCATTATTAGAAAGAGGCAAAGCTTAAAAAAAAGCTTTGCCTCTAAATTTTTATTACATGGTACCCATTGGGGTTTTAATTCCTTTTTTGCCGCCACATTTTCGAGGATTTGAACAGGAGGCGATAAGAGCAATAATGCTAAGTGCAAATACTATTTTACCGAAATTTTTCATAGGTATATTTTTTATTTTAAGCAAAATAAGTATTTTTTTATTGTTTCTTCTAATCCATAATATAATGCATCAGAAATTAGTGCGTGACCAATCGAAACTTCTAATAAGCCATTAATGTGTTGTTTAAAATATGTCAAGTTTTCTAAGCTAAGGTCGTGACCAGCATTTATTCCTAACTTCAATTTGTTTGCCAAATTTGCTGCTTCAACATAATCTTTTATTGCAGCGGCATTGTTGTTCGAAAAATGTTCGGCGTAAGGGCCTGTGTACAATTCAATTCTGTCGGTTCCTGTTTGAATAGCATTTTCAATGTTTACTATGTTGGTGTCAACAAAAATGGAAGTTCTAATGTTTTGGGCTTTAAATTCAGCAATAACTTCTTTTAAAAAATCTTTTTGTTTTAGTGTGTCCCATCCTGCATTTGATGTTAAAACTCCAGGAGGGTCAGGTACTAAGGTTACTTGCTCGGGTTTAATGTCTAACACTAAATTAATAAATTTAGTATCAGGAAAACCTTCAATATTAAATTCGGTAGTTACTACTTTTTTTAAATCATACACATCAGCATATCTAATATGTCGCTCGTCTGGTCGAGGATGAATGGTGATACCTTGAGCACCAAATTTTTCGCAATCGATAGCAACTTGAACCAAATTTGGGGTGTTTCCACCTCTGGCATTTCTTATGGTTGCTACTTTATTGATGTTTACACTTAATTTTGTCATGTTTTAATTTGTAATTTTGACCTAAAATAGATAGGTTTACAAAACAAAGGTAAAACTTTCAATTAGAACAATGATTGCAGAAGAGCTAATATCTTACGAAATTCCACCATTAAAGCCAACCGACACTGGAACAAAAGTTTTACAGTGGATGGAAGAGTTTAAGGTAAAAGATATGGCTGTAGTTAAAAGTAAAAAGTATGTAGGCATAATTGAAGAGTCTGATTTATTGGATAGAAACAACATTGCAGACAGGTTGGAGTCGTACACCTTAAACCTAAAAAAACCATTTGTATTTAAACATCAGCATATTTTTGATGTAATAGGATTGTTTGTTCAACATGATGTAGATGTGCTTCCTGTTTTAAACGAAAAAGAAGAATATTTGGGTTTAATAACTTCCAAAAATATACTTCAACATTTAGCAGATATTGTTTCGGTTGCAAACCCAGGCAGCATTATTACATTAGAACTAAATATGGTAGATTATTCGATGACAGAAATTTCGAGGTTGGTTGAATCGAACGACGCCAAAATTTTAGCGTCATTTATTACTTCTCATCCAAACTCTACCAAAATTGAGGTTACCTTAAAAATTAATCAAACCGATATTTCAAGAGTATTACAAACTTTTGAGCGGTTTAATTACACAATTACCGCATCATACAACGAAAGCGATTATCACCAAGATTTAAAAAATAGGTATGATGAATTTATGAGGTTTTTAAACCCTTAATTTTTCTCATGTTTTTTAAAACAACAGCATTAGTAGTTTTATTTTTTGTTCTATTTAAAATTGGTAGTGCTCAAGATTCTACATCCTTTGTTATTGTTAATGAAATTAAGTTGATAGGTAATAAAACAACTAGAGACCACATTATTATTCGTGAATTGCCCTTTCAAGTTGGCGATACCATTTTGGTTCAGGATTTACCTAAAACCATAGAGCGTTCGCAAAGCAATATTTTTAATACTTCGTTATTTAATTTTATTACAGTAGAACCTGTTTATTTTAATGATACTTACATTTCGTTTTATATAACTGTTGAAGAACGTTGGTATTGGTGGCCGTTGCCCGTTTTTGAAATTCAAGAAACCAATTTCAATACCTGGTGGCAAACTCGAAATTTAGATAGGGCAAATTATGGAATGTTTGTTGCCAAAGAAAATTTTAGAGGAAGGAAAGAACGAATTTCATTCCATGCTCAGGGCGGCTACACCGAGCAAGCAGGATTTAGTTATTCTATTCCATATTTAAATCGTAAACAAACTCAAGGTGTATCGGTAAGTTTTAGATACAGCAGAAATAGAGAAGTAAACTATTCAACGTTAGACAATAAAAGATTATTCATAAAAGACGACAATTTCTTTTTAAGAAAAGAAATTTCAGCTAAAGCAACTTATGAATTTCGACCGAAACTCTACAACAATCATAGCCTTCAGTTGGCTTATTCAAACATTGAGATAACTGATTCAATTTTGTTTTACAACAACAATTATCTTTCCAAAAATAAAAATGCTGCCGAGTTTTTTAGTTTAACTTATTATTTAAAACGCGACAAAAGAAACAATAAATCGTATCCAACCAAAGGGTATTTTTATGATTTTCAATTTACTCAAAATGGATTAGGAATTTTAGATAAAAGAACAAACAATTCTTTTTTTCTAATAGGTTATAAAAAATTTATTCAATTACATAATCGTTGGTATTTTGCGAGTTTAATAAGAGGTAAAACAGCATTAAACAAACCACCTTTTTATTTTTTAGGAGGGCTTGGTTATGGGAACCATTTAGTTAGGGGTTACGAATATTATGTAATAAATGGAGAACATTATGCTTTAGGTAAAGTTCAAATACGATATGCTTTATTAGACAATAAAATTTTTAGATTAAATTTTTTACCTTTTGATAAATTTAATAAAGTACCACTTTCTATTTATTTAGGAACCTATGTTGATGGAGGTTATGTGAGCGAAGCTACTGTTCCAAATCAAAATTTTTTAAACGAACAATGGATGACAGGAACAGGTTTTTCGATAGATTTAGCAACTTATTATGATGTAGTTTTTCGATTTGAATATTCCATAAACAATCTCAACGAAAAAGGCTTGTTTATCCATTTTGTTGCTCCACTCTAAAACTTAATAAGTAATTTTACATCAAAAAATTAGCCCATTGAGAATTGCCATTTATAGCCGAGACTTAGCTGAAAATTATGTTCAGTTTGTTCATCAACTTCTTCAAAAATTAGCCCAATACAACATTCAAGTTGTTTTATATCAATCATTCTTTGAGCAACTTAAAAACAGCATAGAGCTTAATTCCTCTATTTCATCTTTTAAAACAAATAAAGAGCTTCATAACATCGATTACATGTTTAGTGTTGGAGGAGATGGAACGTTACTCGAAACAGTTTCGTTTGTTAAAGAACTAAACATACCAATACTTGGAATAAATGCCGGACGATTAGGGTTTTTAACTTCTGTATCTAATCAAGAAATAGATTTTGCGATAGAAAGTATTTTGTCAAAAAATTATACTTTAGACAATAGATTTTTATTAGATGTTCACATCAACGAAAATCCATTTGGTGATTTAAATTTTGCCTTAAATGAAGTTACCATTCAAAAAAGAGATTCGTCATCGATGATAACAATTCACGCTTTTTTAGATGGAGTTTTTTTAAATTCGTATTGGGCAGATGGATTAATTATTGCAACCCCAACAGGTTCAACAGCTTATTCATTAAGTTGTAATGGGCCAATAGTTTTACCAAATACCGAAAATATAATTATTACACCAATTGCACCGCACAATTTAAATGTTCGCCCATTAATTATACCAGACAATTCAGAAATAAAATTAAAAATTGAAGGACGGGAAGAAAATTATTTAGTTGCATTAGATTATAAATCGGCAACAATCCCAGTTTCAACAGAAATAATTATAAAAAAATCAAACACCAATATTAATTTAATACGGTTTGAAAATCATGACTTTTTCAATACACTTCGAAACAAGTTAATGTGGGGGTTAGACAAACGTAATTAACATTAATTTTTCAACAAATAAACCTACTTTGTTAATTTATTTGTTCGTATAACAAATAAAATAATATATTTGCAACTATTCTGATTTTAAAAGATTTAATAAGAATGCGAAATTTTATCATTATACTATTTACAATTTTACTATTGCCCGTTATTACAAATGCTCAAAAGTGGAAAAGAAACCGAGTTGAGTATTCTTTTGGTATTGGTGCTACTAACTTCTTAGGCGATTTGGGTGGAGCTGACCAAGTTGGAACAAATGGCTTAAGAGATTTAGAAATGCAAGCTACTAGAATGGGTGGTGTTTTGGGTTATAGATATCAATTGGGCGAAGACTGGTTCGTGCGTGGTAATTTTAATTACGTTATGGTTGCAGGAGATGATGCTTTAACAAAAGAACCAGCTCGAAATAGAAGACAATTAAGTTTTAGATCACACATTATGGAGCTTTCTGCACAAGGTGAGTACATGTTAGTGAAACAAAAAAGTGGTCACTTATATCGTTTGCGAGGTGTTAGAGGAAAATCATGGTTTAGATTTGAAGTTTATGTTTTTGGTGGTATAGGAGGTATTTGGTATAACCCCCAATCTAGAAATCCGCAAGGAGATTGGGTTTCATTAAAAAACTTAAATACTGAAGGACAAGGTTTGGCTGGTGGTCCAAAAGATTATAGTGGTTTTACAGCAGTTATTCCTTATGGAATAGGAATCAGAAGAAATCTTGGAGGTAGTACTAGACAAGGTTTATGGGCTATAGGTTTAGAGTTGAGTATGAGAAAAACATTCTCTGATTATATTGACGATGTGAGTGATGTTTATTACGATGGAAATGCTATTAGAGCAGCTTATGGCGATGAAGCAGCTTACTTTGCAGATCCATCAGGAAAAAATAGCATTGGATATGCTGAACCCCAACAAAGAGGTGATAAATCAGATAAGGATACTTACATGATGGGAATTATCTCTTTAAATTACAAACCTGCCAAAAGAAGAAGAAATTTACCTAAATTTTAGCAATATTTTTGCTTAAATGCTGTTAGTTTTTTTTGAATTAATTAAAAGATGAGAAAATCACTTCTCCTTCTTGTTTCTTTACTGTGTTTTTTTAATCTTAAAACACATGCTCAACATACCGAAATTGGAATATTCCTTGGCTCCTCTTATTATGTTGGCGACCTAAATCCAAATAATCACTTTATTAACAAAATAAATCCAGCTTTAGGAGTTCTTTATCGTAAAAACTTAAGTAAACGCTATTCACTTAGGTATGCATTTAATTTTGGATACCTTAGTGCAACCGACGATAATAATGGTGCAGAATGGAACAGCTTTAGAAATATTTCATTTTCAACAACCCTAATGGAGGCATCGGGTTTGTTGGAATTTAATTTTTTACCTTATCAAATTAATAACTATAATACAGCACCATTTACACCATTTATTTTTATTGGAGCTGCTGTTTTTAGAGTTGCTCCTGAAATAAAAAATAATTCAACAAATTTAACGGTAAATGCTAAAGATTTAATTGCACCATCTATTCCTTTTGGATTTGGCTTAAAATTTAATTTTATTAGAAATTTAGGCTTAAATATTGAATGGAGCTTGAGAAAAACTTTTACTGATGAAATAGATGGGTTGTTGCCGACATATTCAAATGGGCTACAATTAACTAGTTCGCAAAACAATGATTGGTACTCTTTCGCAGGAATTACAATCAATTATAAAATTTTAACAAAATCAGATCATTGTCCTGTTGTAAAATAGGGTTATTAATACCATATTTGCACCTTGCAAAATTGCAGGCTTTTTTTAATGAGTAACAAAACACAAATAGATTTAACCAAAGTACCTAAACATATTGCCATTATTATGGATGGTAATGGAAGATGGGCTAAAGTACACAACCAGCCAAGGGTTTTTGGACATTCAAAAGGAGTTGTTTCTGTTCGAGATGTTGTTGAAGGTGCTGGAGAAATAGGAGTTAAACACCTCACTCTTTACGCATTCTCTACCGAAAATTGGAAACGCCCTAAGCTCGAAGTTTCGGCATTAATGCAACTCTTGGTTAATACCATTAGTAAAGAAACCGACAGTTTAAACAAAAATAATGTAAAACTAACAGCTATTGGCGATTTGAAAAGCTTGCCATCATCGTGTTATTCAGAACTAAATAAAGCAATTGAAAAAACTTCAGCTAATACAGGGTTGAATTTGATTCTAGCATTAAGTTATAGTGCTAAATGGGAATTAACAGAAGCCATAAAACAAATTGCTAAAGATGTGCAAAATAACACCTTGCCTGTAAATGATATTACAGAATCTATTATCAACAATTATTTAAACACCAAAGACATTCCTGAACCTGAATTGCTTATACGAACTAGTGGAGAACACCGAATTAGTAACTTTTTGCTGTGGCAAATTGCTTATTCAGAATTGTATTTTTCTGATAAACTTTGGCCAGACTATAGAAAAGAAGACCTGTTTGAAGCCATTATCGATTATCAGAAAAGAGAGCGAAGATTTGGACTTACTAGTGAGCAATTAACTTCTTAAATGAAAAAAATCATCTATTTTATACTTATTGTTTTTTCTCCTTTATTCCTTAAAGGACAATTTTCTATTAATAACGATTTAAACGATATCAGCTATTCTACTCCAAAAGAATATGAAATTGCAGGCGTAACTGTGGCTGGAGCAGATTTTTTTGATTCTCAAGCAATCATCTCATTGTCTGGTTTAGAGGTTGGTAAAATCATTAGAGTGCCTGGTGATAAAATTACAAAAGCAATTAAAAGCTTATGGGATCAAAAACTATTTTCTGATGTTAAAATTGTTGCTTTAAAAATTGATGGAAATAAAATTTTTCTGGAAATAAGAATAAAAGAATTACCTCGTTTATCAAAATATAAATTTACAGGTGTTCGTAAAGGAAAACAAAAAGATTTAAGAGAAGAACTCAATCTGCAACGTGGTAAAATTGTAAATGAAAACCTCATATTAAATACCCAAAATAAAGTAAAAGCTCATTTTGTGGGTAAAGGCTTTTTAAATACAAAAGTTAACATTACTCAAGAGGTAGATTCTAATGCTGCAAATAATGTTATATTATCAATTAATGTAAATGTTAGTAAAAGAACTAAAATTAAAAACATTAACATTTATGGTAATCAAGCAATAAAATCAAGTAAACTAAGACGTTCTTTTAAAGATACTAAACGAAGGAGATGGTATAATTTATTCGGAACTTCAAAATACATCCCCAATTCTTACCAAAAAGATAGAAATAACATTGTTGAAAAATACAATGAAAAAGGATATCGTGATGCAAAAATTGAATCCGATTCTGTTACTGACCTCAGTGAAAAATTAGTTGAAATTGATATTACCATTTCAGAAGGAAACCAATACTATTTTAGAGATGTTAAATGGGTGGGTAATACCATTCATTCAACAGATGTGCTTAATAGAATTTTAGATATTAAAAAAGGCGATGTTTACAATAAAAAAATTCTCGACGAACGTCTTTTTATGAATCAAAACGGTAGAGATGTTAGTTCACTTTATTTAGATGATGGGTACCTTTTCTTTAATATTTCGCCTGTTGAGGTTAGGATTGAAAACGATTCTATTGACTTGGAAATGAGAATTTACGAAGGTAAACAAGCAACCATTAACAACATTACAATTGTTGGAAATAGCAAAACCAATGACCATGTTATCCGTCGAGAAATAAGAACTCGACCAGGTCAACTTTTTAGCCGTTCCGACATTATTAGAACACAACGAGAGTTGGCTCAATTGGGTTATTTTAATCCAGAGAGTTTAGGGGTAAACCCAAAACCCGACCAAGAAAATGGAACAGTTGACATTGAATATGTAGTTGAGGAAAAACCATCTGACCAAATCGAGCTTTCTGGAGGCTGGGGAGGAGGAAGAGTTATTGGAACTTTAGGTGTAAGTTTTAATAATTTTTCTGCTAAAAATATTTTTAAAGGAGATGCTTGGAGACCATTGCCAGCGGGTGACGGACAAAAGTTAAGTTTAAGAGCACAAACTAGTGGACGACAATATCAAGCATATAGCTTTTCGTTTACTGAGCCATGGCTAGGAGGAAGAAAGCCGAATTCTTTAAGCGTGAGTTTATTTCACCAAGTTCAATCAAATGGTTTAACAGGAGACAACAATCAGTCGATAAAAATTTATGGAACATCAGTTGGTTTAGGTAGAAGATTAAAATTCCCTGATGACTTTTTTACCTTATACAATGAGGTATCTTATCAATATTATGTGTTAAATCAATATTATTCAGCTTTTGCGTTTTCTGACGGTTTTACCAATAACTTAAGCTTTAAAACGGTGTTGTCCAGAAACTCAGTTGATAGCCCTATTTATCCTAGAACAGGTTCTCAAACGACATTAACATTGCAGTTAACACCACCTTATTCAATGTTCAGACCAAAGGATACTGACTACTCAACCATGAGTGCACAAGAAAAATATAGATTTACTGAATATCACAAATGGAAATTCCAAACTTCTTGGTTTTCAAAACTTGCAGGGAACTTAGTATTAAACACCAAAGCAGGTTTCGGATTTTTAGGTTCGTATAATCCAGAATTACCCTCTCCATTTGAGCGTTTTTATTTAGGTGGCGATGGTTTATCAGGTTTTGCAATAGATGGTAGAGAAATAATAGCTTTAAGAGGTTTTGGAAACGGCGATGCATCACCTAACACAGGAGCAACAGTAATTGCAAAATATACAGCCGAACTCCGCTACCCACTTACGTTAAACCCAACTGCAACAATTTATGGCTTAGTTTTTGGAGAAGCAGGTAACTCATGGGGCTCGTTTAGCAGAGCTAACCCATTTCAAGTATATAAATCTGCTGGTTTTGGAGTAAGAATTTATATGCCATTTTTTGGAATGTTAGGTTTAGATTGGGGTTATAGGTTCGACCAAATCCCAGGCAAAACAGACCCCAACAGTCGTAGCGAAATCCACTTTAGTATTGGAGGCAGCATAAACGGCTGGTAAAATAATAGTTAACTAACATCGAAGCAATTCGAAAAAAAATTGTAGGAGGACAAAAAAATGAAAACATTAACAAAAATTATTGCTGTATTTGGTTTAATATTTTACACTTTTTCAGCAACAGCACAAAAGTTTGGATATGTTGATACAGAGTACATTTTGAATAACATTCCGGCTTATAAAGAAACACAAGGAGAACTTGATAAATTATCAATAGAATGGCAAAAACAATTGGAGCGTCAATACAGCGAAATTGATAAAATGTATAAAAATTATCAAGCAGAACAAATTCTTTTAACGGAAGACATGAAAACTAAACGTGAAGAAGAAATTATTAAAAAAGAAAAAGAAGCGAAAGAGTACCAAAAGCAAAAATTTGGCGTTGATGGAGAGTTGTTTAAAAAACGTCAGGAATTGGTAAAACCTATACAGGATAAAGTTTATCAAGCAGTTAAAGATGTTGCTGATGCAAGTGGTTTAGACATTATTTTTGATAAATCAAGTGGGTTAACCATGCTTTATTCAAATGCGAAGTACAATAAAAGTGATGCGGTGTTAAAAAAATTAGGCTACACACCAGGCGAATCTAAATAATAAATTATATTTACAATCTTAAAAAAAATAAAAAACATGAATAACTTAAAATTAATAGTAGTAGCACTTGTAGTTGTAATGGCAACTAGCGTTTTTGGTCAAAAAGCAGTAAAAATTGGTCATATTAATTCTAACGAATTATTGTCAGCAATGCCAGAAAGAACAAAAATTCAAACTGAATTAGAAACTTATGCAAATGATTTAAGAACAACACTTGAAACCATGCGTAAAGAATATGAAACTAAAATTCAAGAGTTTCAAGCAAAACAAGATGTGATGACCGATGTAATTAAAAATTCTAAAATCAAAGAAATTACCGATTTAGAAAAAAGAATTACTGAGTTTCAACAAACTGCAGAAGCTGATTTACAAAAGAAAGAACAAGAATTGTTGCAACCAGTAATAGATAAAGCCAAAGAAGCAATTAACAATGTTGCAAAAGAAAACGCTTATACTTATATTTTAGATTCAAGTGTTGGTGTAGTTTTATACTCTGTTGAAGGTGATGATATTTTACCATTGGTTAAAAAGAAATTAGGTTTATAAAAAATTATCAACTGATAAAAACTAAAAGCTCTTTCGATTAAATTTGAAAGAGCTTTTTTTATGAATTACAATAAAAACATATCGGCAGAATCACCAATTGGAGTTTTCGATTCAGGATTGGGAGGTTTATCCATTTGGAAAGAAATAAACCAATTGTTGCCCAACGAAAATACCATTTATCTTGCTGATAGCAAAAATGCTCCCTATGGCGAAAAATCGAAGCAAGAAATAATTGATTTCAGTATAAAAAACACTGAATATTTACTAAATAAAGGGTGTAAAATGATTGTCGTTGCTTGTAATACAGCCACAACCAATGCAATTAAAGTATTAAGAAAAAACTACTCTATTCCATTTATAGGAATTGAACCAGCTATAAAACCAGCAGCATTACAAACCAAAACCAATAAAATTGGAGTGTTGGCAACCAAAGGAACACTAAGTAGCGAGTTGTTTATTTCAACTTCAGAACAATTTAGGGCATCAAAAGATATTATTGAGGTTGAAGGAAAAGGGTTGGTTTCATTAATTGAGGCAGGAGAAATAGAAGCCACAAAGCCACTTTTAGAGGAATTTCTAAAACCACTTATTAACGAAGGTGTTGATTGTGTTGTATTAGGTTGCTCGCATTACCCATTTCTTATACCAATTATTCAATCAATTTTACCTCAAGAAATTAAAATAATTGATTCGGGTGAAGCTGTAGCAAAGCAAACAAAAAATATTTTAGAACAAAATCAATTACTTAATTCAATTGCATCATCAAAAAATGTTTTTTATACCAACGGGAATTTATCTTTAATGAAACGGTTTTTAAATCAAATTAACATAAATAGCGATGCCGTATTTTATGAGCATTTTTGAAAAAAAAATCAGTTAGATTTCTTGGTATGATAAAAATGAAAAAATCCCTAATAATTTAGGGATTTTTTCATTTTAGATGTTATATAAGCCATCAAAGTTTGTTAGTTTGATGTAACCAAAACAGGTAGTTGTATTAAGTTTACTTTAGCACAATAAGTTTCTAACTCCGATTTCCATTGTGTGTTATCTTTTAGTTTTGGCAATAATGTTTTGTAGTATTCAATTCCACTCAAAAGATTTTCTTTAAACGTAGCAAAATATTTTATTTTACGTTCATTCACATCTTCGGGGGCACAATTGTTTAATTCTTTTATTAAATAATCAATGTACATGCCTAGTTCTTTAATATACATGTTTGGACGATAGGTGTCGTTTAGTAAATTAATTTTACCATATATGTGTCCAACCATTTCTGCTAAGGTTGCTTTTTTAGAGAAATAAGCCATATTTGGACCAGGGCACACAGAAATTCCTTTTCCATCAGAAGATTTTAATAAATCATTTTCGGTGTAGGCTGTCATTACCAAACCAGCACACAAACAAGATTTTACAGTAATTTTATCGTATTGCTTTTTATACTCTTTTTCATCCGAAATATTTTTGGCGTCTAATTCAGCAATTTTTAATTTTTGATATTGACGAGATGCTAAACAAATCGGTTTATCGGTAAACTCTTTGTTGTAAAGTTTTAAATATTGGCTAGGGCAAGCACTTCCTGGTTTTCCAGCTGCAATTTTTTCATCACGTTCATTGTCTTTAGTATTTCCAACTACACAGTTAAACGGAACCCCAATAGGAGAAATGTCACTCAAATACAAATCTTCTTCTTTTGCATTGGATAGTAAATTAAAAGTGTCGTTGTCAATATTAACTGCTTCAGGAACAAGTAAAAATGGAGTTCCCCAACCAACACTATCTACCTCATAATAATCAGTTAAAAATTGATGCTCAGTAATGTTTCCAACTCCACCTTGTGCGGTAACTTTCATTTCTAATGGACGATTCAATCTTGGTTTACCTAAACTTTCTAAAGCGTCGTTTAATATTTGGTGAACTTCTTCAATTAAAGTTTTTCGATTTTGTTTAAATTCCTCTAAAATAGGTCCCATTAAAAAACCATCGGTAGCAAAAGCATGACCGCCACAGTTTAAACCTGATTCTACTCTGTATTCGGAAACCCAAACACCTTTTTTTGCCAAAAATTTTCCTTGCACCAATGCCGAGCGGTAATCGCTCACTTTGAGAATAATTTTTTTATCTACCTCTCCTTTTTCATTCGGAAAAAAAGCATCGAAATTAGAAATATAGCTATATAATCTTGGGTTTAAACCAGCAGAAAGTACTAATCCCGATTTAAGGTTGCTGTTTGCAAAACCACGAACGGCAGCATGAGCGTCGTTAAATTCAATAGGTAATTGTTCTCCTTTTTGGTTGTAATTATCTCGGTCTAATTTGGTCATGATATTGATGTCAATTGAACCAGCAACAATATTGGCTCTTAGCCAATTTTGAATACTAAGCTTTACTTCATGTTCTTTTTCATTCAACATTTTTTGGTATTCTTTCTTAAGTGTTGAAAAATCAGGAAGCATTTCAAAATACTTAGTAATTTCAGAGCCTGTTTCAAAAGCAGAACTTTTTAATTCTTGAAATTTATCGTGAACCATGTCGTTCACAAGGTTTAAATAAGCAGTAATCCTTTTGGCTCTTTTATCAAACTCATCTTTGTGTATTGGCGAAAATGGTCGATTTAGCTTAGTTGAATAAAATTCTCTAAGACGTTCAAGTAACATGTCGTCGCCAACAGAAAGTACCGAAGATATTCCATATTGAGCAACTTTAACTGGTGTGTCAACGGTATAACCAATACCCATTACTGGGATGTGAAAATTGTGAGATAAGGTCATTGTTGTTGTTTTTCTTTTTTTTCTATGATTTAACTTACAAAAGTAATGATAAATCTTATATGAAAAAATGATTGTAGAAACTTCATAAACATCAATTAACAGAACTTTATAAAAGAAGTTGGTTAGCAACCAATTAAAAAAAGAATTTTCATAGATGTATTGAAATTCTTACTTTTGTTTCCTAATAAAATAAAAATGAAAACTATTTTAAAATACATCTTTGTTTCAATTATAGGATTGAGCTTTTACTCTTGTGGAGAAGATGAAAATAATCAGGAGAATACTAATACAGAATCACTTTTTGGCGATACGCTTAAAATTGCTTTAAACCAAGATATTAAAGAACTTGACCCTATTAGAATGGTTGATGGTTATTCGGTTCAAATTGTTGGTCAGATTTTTGAAGGTTTGGTTAAATTTAATGCTAAAGATTTAAGCATAGAACCGCTTTTAGCAGAAAGTTGGACAATAGATGAAAGTGGATTGGTTTACACTTTTAAACTGAAAAAGGGAGTTTATTTTCACGATAATAAATGTTTTGACGCTGGAAAAGGAAGAGAACTTAAAGCGAATGATGTGTTTTTTTCTATAAATAGAGCTTGTAACAATCCAACAGCAAATTATGCTTACAACCTTTTAAAAAACAAATTAAATGGGGCAAAAGAATGTTACGAAAGTGAAGCAATTAATGAAGTTTCTGGAGTAAAAGTTATCGACGATTACTCGGTAAGTTTTACTTTATCAAAGCCTTCATCTAATTTTTTACAAACATTAGCAACTTCTAGTTTAGCAATAATACCTGAGGAAGCAACCAAATCAGAAAAACTTACTATTGTTGGAACAGGTCCTTTTGTTTTCGACAACAACTCTATTAAAGAGAACATTATAACTTTAAAAAGAAATAATAATTATCACATTGGCGACGAAAAAGGAAATAAATTACCTTATTTGGATGCAGTTGCGTTTCACATTATTCCTAAAAGTCAGGATAGACTTGAGCAATTCCAAAATAAAAAAATAGACATAATTGTTGATTTGCCTTCAGCCTCAATTAAAGATGTTGTTGAAAACCAAATAGCTGATTTTGAATCGAAACCACCAAAATTTGTTTTGGGAAGATACCCTGAACTAGTTTCTACCTATTTAGAATTCAATACAAAGGTTGAACCATTTAAAAATGTAAAAGTTAGAAAAGCCATTGCAATGGCGATTGATAAAGTAAAAATTGTAGATGTTGTGCTTAATGGCGAAGCATACGGCCCAGCATTAAATGGTATTGTTCCTCCTGCAATTAATAATTACGACTATGCATCAGTTATTGGTATCGAACACAATATTGAAAAAGCAAAAAAACTTCTTGCAGAAGCAGGATTTAAAGATGGCGAAGGATTACCTTTAATCAAGTTCTTTATTGGCGGTGATGAAAATCAATTGTTACGAGTTGCTCTTGAAATTCAGAAACAACTTTTAACAGAATTGAACATTAATACAGAAATAGTTAAGGTTACATTTGCTGAAAAATTAGCGATGGATCAAATGGCACAAGGCAGTATGGGAATTTCAGCTTGGCTTGCCGATTTTCCAACTGCTGATAATTTTTTAAATATTGGATATGGAGGTTATGTTCCAGCTACACTTGAATTGCCTTCGTTCCCCAACTCATCACGATTTGAAAATAGTGAATTCGACTCTTACTTTGAACAAGCAATTTCTACAATTGATGAAAAAAAGAGAAATGAATTAATATTAAAAGCCGAACAAATATTAATTAATGAAGCTCCAATTGTTCCGTTGTGGTATAATGAAAACTATCGATTGTTTCAATCAAATGTAGTTGATTATCAGCCTAATGTTATGCATCTTCACTATCTCGAAAGAGTAAGAAAAATTGCCCCTAAAAAACAAGATCAAGAGTTAAAATAATTTGTATTTAGTTAATTGCTCAAATATCTTTTGAAATATGGGGAAACCTTTATTTATTTAGGATATTTGTTAATTGATTTTTAAAACAAGTAATGTCATATGTGGTTTAACCTATCCAAAATTATTCTTAAAAACAGATTAGCATTTCTTATTGTAATTGGAATAATAACCTTGGTAATGGGGTTTTTAGCTCAAAATGTTAGGATGAGCTACCAAATGGCTCAAATGTTACCCAAAACAGACTCTACTTATATTGATTATGAAAATTTTAAAAATACTTTTGGAACAGACGGAAGTGTTGTTGTTATTGGTATAAAAAACAAAGACCTATTTGAGATAAATAATTTTAATGCTTGGTACGATTTAACACATAACCTTAAAAGTATTAAGGTTCCATTTAAAAAGGATAAAAAAGAAATAGTGGTTAATGGAGTTACCGAAGCACTTTCCATTGCAAATGCGTACACACTTACAAGAAACGAAGAAGAAAAACAATTCGACTTACAACAACTCGTTACCAAGAAACCATCAACACAACTAGAAGTTGATTCATTAAAAGCAGTTTTATTAAGCTATCCTTTTTATGAGGGTTTTTTGTATTCTGATTCTACTCAGGCCACTTTAATTGCTGTAACTTTAAACAGAGAAGTTCTCGATTCTAAATATAGAAAAGGATTATTTACTGCTATTGACAATCTGTTAGGGAAATTTGAAGAAACAACAGGTATTAAAATTCATAAATCTGGATTGCCTTATATAAGAGCAAACTCCTCAACAAAAATTGCTAATGAAATTAAAATATTTTTGTTTTTATCAATCCTAATAACAGCATTTATATTATACCTGTTTTTTAGGTCATTTAAAGCAACAATGTACTCTTTGCTTGTAGTTTGTATTGGTGTAATTTGGTCGTTAGGAATTCTTGTTTTATTTAATTTTGAAATAACCATTTTAACAGGATTAATTCCTCCCCTTATTATTGTAATTGGTATTCCCAATTGTATTTTTCTTTTAAATAAATACCATGCTGAATTTAAAAAACATGGAAACCAAATCAAATCACTAAGTCGTGTTATCCAAAAAACAGGAAATGCTATTTTCTTAACTAATACTACCACTGCTGTTGGATTTGCTACATTTATTTTTACCAAGAGTTCGATTCTTGTTGAATTTGGTATTGTTGCGGCAATAGATATTGTTTTGGTGTTTGTGTTGTCTATTCTTTTAATACCTATCATTTTTAGTTTCTTAGAAGAACCAAAAACAAAGCATACTAAGCATTTGGAAAATAAGCTGATGGAAAAATTAGTTGAAAAACTAATTAATTTAGTTACTTATCATAGAAAAAAAATATACCTAGCAACTGTTTTGGTAGTGGCATTTGGCTTTTATGGAATATCGTTAATTACTACCACAGGAAATATTGTTGATGATTTGCCAAAAGACGACCCCATTGTAACCGATTTGAAATTTTTTGAAGAAAATTTTAAAGGAGTAATGCCTTTTGAAGTTATTATTGATACTAAAAAGAAAAATGGAGTTTTTGCTGATAATGCCAAAACATTATATAAAATTAAAAAACTACAAAAAGAATTAGCTGCATACAACGAATTTTCAGATCCACTTTCAGTTGTAGAAGCTATACAGTTTTCTTACCAAGCATATAAAAAAGGTAACCCTAAGTTTTATATTTTACCTCCAGCGACAGAACTTAATAAACTGAAAGAGTACATCTCTAAAGATTCTACTAGAAAAGATTTTTCTTCTTTTATAGATAAAGACAATCAAATAACACGTGTAAGCTTCCAAATGGCAGATATCGGGTCTCAAGAATTAGAGGTTTTGTTAGCTGAAATTAAACCAAAAATCGATTCAATTTTTAGTCCTCATGAATACAATATTACGCTGACAGGAACAAGTGTCGCCTTTTTAAAAGGCACTAATTATTTGGTGGAAAATTTATTTACTAGCTTGGCATTAGCAATTGTATTAATTGCATCCATCATGTCGGTATTGTTTTCTTCTATCAGAATGGTTGTTGTTTCACTTATTCCTAACTTAATACCATTAATTACAACAGCGGCATTAATGGGATATATTGGAATACCTATAAAACCATCAACAATATTAATTTTTAGTATAGCTTTTGGAATTTCTGTCGACGATACTATACATTTTTTAGCAAAATATCGACAAGAATTGAAATTACATAAAGTTGGAATTAAAAAATCTGTTCTTGCAGCACTTCGTGAAACAGGCGTTAGTATGATTTACACCTCAACGATATTGTTTTTTGGATTTGGAGTTTTTACCGTTTCAAGTTTTGGGGGTACTGTAGCTTTAGGGTTTTTGGTGTCTTTTACCTTAATGATAGCTATTTTAGCTGATTTAATACTTTTACCCTCATTATTATTATCTTTGGATAAAGCTTTAACTACTAAAGCATTTAAAAAAGAACCATTGTTTGAAATTTATGATGAAGAAGAAGATATTGAACTTGATGATTTAGAAGTTAAACCAATTGTTCGTCAACAAACAGAAGATATTGAAAAATAAAACCGATAATACTACTCAAAAATGAAAGGAATTGTTTTAGCTGGAGGCTCTGGAACTCGTTTACACCCATTAACACTTGCCGTTAGTAAACAACTAATGCCTATTTACGATAAGCCGATGATTTATTACCCTTTATCTGTTTTAATGAGTGCGGGAATTAATGATATTTTGATTATTACTACTCCTCACGATAACCCCAGTTTTAAGACACTCTTAGGCGACGGAACTCAATTTGGATGCAAATTTACTTATGCAATTCAAGAAGTTCCAAATGGTTTAGCTCAAGCCTTTGTTATTGGAGAAGAGTTTATTGGAAACGACAAAGTTGCTTTAATTTTAGGAGATAACATTTTCTACGGAACAGGTATGGAAGAACTCTTGATGCAAAAAACAAATCCCGATGGAGGAGTTGTATTTGCCTATCATGTTTCTGACCCAGAAAGATATGGTGTGGTTGAATTTGATAAAAATCGTAAAGTAATGTCTATTGAAGAAAAACCTGAAAATCCAAAATCAAATTATGCCGTACCTGGTTTGTATTTTTATAATAACGATGTAGTAAAGATTGCTAAAGAACTAAAGCCAAGTAAACGAGGTGAATATGAAATTACTGATATAAACAAAGCTTATCTTGAAAAAGGTAAACTTGAAGTAGGTATTCTTGATAGAGGAACTGCTTGGTTAGACACAGGAACTCATGCTTCTTTAATGCAAGCAGGGCAATATGTTCAAGTTATCGAAGAACGTCAAGGGTTAAAAATAGGCTGCTTAGAAGAAATTGCTTATCGAAAAGGTTTTATTTCAAAACAACAATTGCAAAAATTAGCAGAACCTTTAATTAAAAGTGGCTACGGTATTTACTTAATGAATATTTCAAATGAAGAATAAACAAACCATTTTAGTTACTGGAGGGTCAGGATTTATTGGTAGTTCACTTGTTGAAAGACTTATTGAAAATAAAAATAATTTTGTTGTTGTTGTTGATAACTTACAAACTGGAGATAAAAACAAACTACCTAAAGCACCTCACGATAATTTAAAATTTATTCAGTGTGATGTAAACATCATCTCCGAAATAACTAGTGTTTTTCATACCTTTTCATTCGATTACGTTTTTCATTATGCTGCTTTAGTTGGTGTAAAAAGAACATTAGACAATCCTATTAAAGTATTGAATGATATTACAGGAATCAAAAATATTCTTGAACTATCAAAAAATACTGGTGTAAAGCGTATCATGTATGCTTCTTCTTCAGAAGTTTATGGCGAACCTGTTGAATATCCTCAACACGAAGAAACCACACCATTAAACTCTCGTTTGCCATACGCTATTGTTAAAAATGTTGGCGAAGCATTCCTGAAATCATACAAACAAGAATATGGTTTGGATTACACCATATTTAGGTTCTTTAATACTTATGGACCAAAACAAAGCAAAGATTTTGTTATCTCTAAATTTATAAATGCAGCACTAAACAACAAAGAAATTACCATTTATGGTGAGGGTAACCAAACTCGAACATTTTGCTTTGTGAAAAACAATGTGGAAGCATGTGTTGCAGCTGCTTTCTCTCCAGAATATGCAAACAAAACATTAAACATCGGAAATAATATTGAAACTTCTATTTTAGATTTAGCTAAGTTAATTATCAAATTAACCAACTCTCAATCTAAACTCAAATTTTTGCCTCCTTTGGCTGAAGGCGACATGACTCGAAGACATCCTGATATTACCAATATGAAAAAATTGCTAAACAACAAGCCTTTAATCAGCTTGGAAGATGGAATTAATATCATTTTAAAAGACCCTTCATTTATTATTTAGTAAATGCAAAAAATTCAGGACTACATTTTATTAATAAACAAAGAGTTATCTTCTATTGATTATAGTAATAAAGAGCCAAAAGAACTCTATTTACCTATAAAATATTCGTTAGAATTAGGTGGGAAAAGACTGCGTCCTGCATTGCTTTTATTAGCAAATGATTTGTTTGGAGGGAAAACGGAAGAAGCTATAAATGCTGCATTGGCTATTGAAATTTTTCACAATTTTACATTACTCCATGATGATATTATGGACAATGCTCCTCTTCGTCGAAACCAACCAACAGTATTTAAAAAATGGAACGCCAATATTGCCATCCTTTCGGGCGATGTAATGTTTGTAGAGTCAATTCAATTTTTAGCAAAATCTAATCCAAAATACTTATCAGAAATTCTAAACATATTTAATTTAACTGCCATAGAAGTGTGCGAAGGACAGCAGTTAGACATGAATTTTGAAACTTTAGATACCGTAAGTATTGATGATTATCTTAATATGATTGAACTTAAAACGGCTGTTTTATTAGCTTCTAGTTTAAAAATTGGAGCTATTTTAGCCGATGCATCAAAAGAAGACGCCAATCATATTTACGAATTTGGTAAAAACCTAGGTGTTGCATTTCAGTTGATGGATGATATTTTAGACCTTTATGGGAATCCAGAAAAATTTGGGAAACAAATTGGTGGAGATGTAATAGCCAACAAAAAAACCTATTTGCTGTTGAAAGCAAAAGAATTAGCAAAAGACAACCTTAAAAAAGAGCTTGATTTTTGTTTGACTTCTGCTGTTTTAGACAAAGAAACTAAAGTAAAAAGAGTTGCTAAAATTTTTGATTCGCTTAAAATTAAACAACGAGCAGAAGAAGAAATGAATTTGTTTTACAACTCGGCTTTAGCTCATTTAGACTCTGTAAATGCTCCACAAGAAAAGAAAAAAATATTTGAAGATTTTGCGAAAGCTTTAATGAATCGTGAAAGTTAATGATGTGATGAGTGTTGAGTAATGGGTGAAGAGAATTTATGACAGACAATATTACACTTTTATACGAAAACTGTAAACTGAATACTAAAAATGAATAAACCCATTCCCACTTTAAGCGAACTTTATCCCTACTACAACCGACAAGACTTAATCGAAAAAGTAGTAGCCCAAATTGCCAAAGATTTTAATTGGTTTAACCTATCAGTAACTTTTACAGGAAAAGACCTCACTCCCTATCAAGAACTCTTTAATCAAATTTTACCCATGGTTGACGAAATGCTAAACGACGACTACAACAAATTGCAATCATTGCTTTACAGAATTGATATTGATTCGGATTTCCTGAACCGAAAACTTAGAGAAAATCCTCACACCGATACCGACGAAGTAATTACCGACCTTATTATTAAAAGAGAATTACAAAAAGTAATTATTAGGGAATTGTATAAATAAAAAGAGGCGAACAATTGTTCGCCTCTTTAGTTTAAAGCACTATTTATTAATGAATATGAAAATCGAATACCACCTCCACATCAGTATCTCCTGGTGCACAAGTGCCATCTTTTATACCTGGTTGATGTTTTAAAACAACCGTTACAGTCCCTGATGATGGTAAACCGGTTGACCAAAACGAGTGTACTCCTAATTCGTAGGTACCATCCGAATCGGTTCTGGTAATCGATAAATTTGCTCCAGAAAGATTATAACAAATAAGATGTTCGTTAGCCTCCGCTACAACTTCCTGTGTAATATCCTCAGCAGGAGTTTTTGATTCGTCTAAAAACTGAATTGTTACATTGTAATATTTATTAGAATCTAGATGAATCTCTTCATGAATAGTTGGTGCATTTCCTCCATCACCATCAGGGTCAGCAAAAGTTACCGTAAATGGAGCAACAATCCCTGTTGTATCAGTAAAAGTTAATACAATGGTTGTTATTAATTCTTCTTCGTTTGGTGGAGGAGTGTTTCCATCCGGATTACTTGGAGTAGGCGTTTTATCGTCTTTTTTACATGAAAATACTACTAATGATAACATTAAAATAGTAAAGATTGATTTTATTGAATTTTTACTCATGATTTCTAGATTGTTTTTTATTGAATTCGTGAATACTGCGTATTTCATTTTTTTGAATTTAAGTTAAATGGAATA
This sequence comes from Flavobacteriales bacterium, assembly GCA_015075325.1. Lineage (GTDB taxonomy): Bacteria > Bacteroidota > Bacteroidia > Flavobacteriales_E > Vicingaceae > Vicingus. Next base: position 38,086 of record JABTUP010000022.1, read on the forward strand.
TTAATTTTAATTGAATAATTTCTGCCCATTTCATCAGCAAAATACCTGAAACGATTCAAGTAATCGCGGTAAGTTGTGTTTAATAGGTTGTTGATTTCAAAATCAACAGCTATTTTTTGATTTGCTATTGGAATTTTTATTCCTGTTTGAACATTTAATAAGGTATAACCCGCAGGAGGATTGGTATAATCGCTATTGGCAGGAACTCTAGTTTGCGTAAATACATTTCCAATCGATATTCCTAAATAAGCTTCCTGTAAAGTTTTTAGCTTAGGTAGTTCTAGCGTTAATCCATTCTCCAATCGGTCGGCAGGCATACCAACCAACCAATCTTTGGTTTGTTGATTAAATGCTCTCAAAACAGCTGCTTTACCAGTCCATGTAAGATTTTTCATTAACTTGTAACTTGCTTTAAAATCTAAACCTTTTAAAACAGCATCAACTTGTTTATAATTGAATGTTGGAAAAGCACCTCGAATGGTTAATGTTGCTGGTAAAGTTGGAGCTAAATAGATAAAGTTATTGATGAAATTGTAGTACCCTTCTGCCTGAATCACCAACTTATCTTTTGCATACTCCAACGAAAGCGTTGAATTGTAAGCATTTTCAGCAACCAAATTGGTGTCGCCATATTCTACTGCTGCAGCTCCATGATGTAAACCATCGCTAAACAATTCACTTACACTTGGTGGTCGCCATGCAGAACCTATATTTGCACGAATGGTGAAATATGAAGTTAACTTATAAATTGCACCAATGCTTGCAGTATAATTTTGGTATTCAAACTCAGGAGAATTCCATTGTTTATTTTTCCAAACATAAGCCTGCTGATAAATATAATCGTAACGAATACCAGCTTCCAACTCTAATTTTGCATTGTCACTTCGCCATTTTTCGATAAAAAATGCACCATAACCGTACTTCACAAAGGCAGGAATAAATTGTCTTCCACTAATAGTATTAGCTTGATTAATTGCACTTACACCAACAATACTTTTAAACGATTTCACCCTATTTTGCTCCCAAATTAAATCGCCCGTATGAGTTGTAATGGTAAATTGTAGCTCAGGTAAATTTAATGCAGCCAAACTATCCTTTCGCGGACGATGCTTATCGTACTCACTTCTATAGTTGTATTGGCGAGCATAAACCAAATTTAGTTTTCCTGCATCACCTGTAAACCAATATGCTTTGGCTTTAAACAACTCGTGTTCGATATGCTGAAAAGGTCTGTCAATATCATAAGTAAAATCAGTCAATTCTAGAGGAACATCAGAAGCAATGGCTTTTTTTAAATCGGTTAAATTGCCAATATGTGCAGCAGAGAAAATGCCAATATCAGAATTAAATTGACTGTAAAACAATTCTAAACCATATTTTGGTTGATTAAAACCTAATGCCCAAGAAAAATTCTGTTCTTTCACTCCAGTATTCTTCATAAAGTAATCAGGTGTATGAATATTACCTGATTGTTTGGTTGTTCCCTGCACCCTCCAACTTAAGCCTTTTAGTTTACCAATATTACCTTCGAGCATTGCCGAGGCAACTCCACTTTTTCCGTTAGAAGCTCCAACAGTATTTAATTCGCCGTTTATTCCTGCCGAATCTCTTAATTGATGAGGTTCAACCAACACCACTCCTGCAATGGCATTTGCTCCATAACGAATGCTTTCGGCTCCTTTAATTACACTAATGTTTTTAGCTATAAAAGGATCAATTTCGGGAGCATGTTCACTGCCCCATTGCTGCCCTTCTTGTCGGATTCCATTATTTAAAATCAATACTCTATCGCTATGCAAACCATGAATTACAGGTTTCGAAACATTATTTCCAGTATTTAATGAAGTAACGCCAGGTATCGATTTTAAACTCTCTCCCAACGATTTTCCTCTCGATTGGTTTAATTCTCGAATAGACAATTCCTTTTTAGGTACAGTTTTTTCTTCGACAAACGCATCTTCAATCAACGAAAACGACTGTAATTCTTCAGTATGGTGTTCGGGATAAAAATTATGTTTTACACTTTTTGTAATGGTTATAATTTCTGTAAGTTCATCACACCCTAAATGATTGCAAACCAAAGTATAGGTTCCCGGACAAAGGTTTTCTATCAGATAATTCCCTTTTTCGTCAGAAACAGCACCTCTTTCTAACTCTTTAATGTATATTGTTGCAAACATTAAAGGAGAGTTGTCGTGCTCATCTATTACTTTGCCTGATAGCGTAATATTGCAATTGATTTGTTGGGCAAAAACTTTTAACTGACTTGAAACTATAACTAAAACAAAAAATAAACTTTTGTTTAGCATGTTGTTTGTTTTAATATTATTGTTGAAGATGAAAATCTTCTTTTTTTGTTAAAAAAAAATAATATTAAAACGCAGGAGGAGCCCTAAGGGATTTTGTTTTTAAATACAGATTAGTTACTGCAATTTTAATGCGAACTACATTTCTGTTTGTTAATTCATTTAAAACAACTTTTGTAAACGATAATGTGTTTGATACCAGTGAGGCAGAAAAATTAAAACTACAAACCAAATCGGTTGAAGGAGCTTCTTGTTCGTGAAAATGCTGCGATGTTTTTGCTTCGCATTGGGCTTCACTGTGGTGGTGGTGGAAAAAAAGTTCGTGAATAGTTTTTCCAACAAATGTGTTGAGTACGGTAAGTACTAAAAATATACTGAGTATGTTTTTTACAACTTTCACGCTACAAAGTTACTAATAAATTTGTAATTAAGGAGATGGGTTTCAGTCTTCAGTACACAATCAACAATCGTACTTCACTAATTCTTTAACGCATTCCAACCCTGAGCAATCAACTGATGTACTTGTTGGTTTTTATCAACGATGGTGTAATTTCCTTTATCAGCAGTAATGTGTCCGATTATAGTTACTCGTTTTTGGTCTTTAATTTTGTTGTATTCTTCAAGAGGAATGGTAAACAATAATTCATAATCTTCTCCTCCATTTAAGGCACATACCGTTGGGTCAAAATTAAAATCTTGAGCAAGAGCAACAACAGTAAAATCTAATGGAATTTTATCTTCATAAATTACGCAGCCTACTTTTGATTGCTCGCAAATATGCAATAAATCAGATGAAAGTCCATCTGAAACATCAATCATTGCGGTTGGTTTAACGCCTATTTCTTTAAACATTTCTATTACATCTTGTCGTGGTTCGGGTTTTAATTGTCGTTCCAACACATAATCATGTCCAGCAAAATCAGGCTGTATAGCAGGATTGTCATTGAACACTTGTTTTTCTCTTTCTAACAATTGTAAACCCATAAAAGCTCCGCCTAAATCGCCCGAAACACAAATTAAATCGTTTTCTTTAGCTCCATTTCTGTAAACAACATCTTTGCTATCTACTTCACCAATTGCGGTAATACTAATAATTAATCCAGAAGTTGACGAAGTGGTATCGCCACCAACCAAATCAACACCATAAATATTACAAGCCAATAAAATTCCTTCATACAATTCTTCTAAAGCTTCAACTGAAATTTTATTTGAAACAGCCAACGACACCGTAATTTGTTTTGGGTGTGCGTTCATAGCATAAACATCCGATAAGTTTACCACCACGGCTTTGTAGCCCAAATGTTTTAAAGGGGTGTACAATAAATCGAAATGAATTCCTTCAACCAACAAGTCAGTGGTTACTACCGTTTGTTTGTTTTTAAATTCGATAACAGCAGCATCATCGCCAACACCTTTTACCGACGATTTGTTTTGCAGTTCTATATTTTGTGTAAGATGTTTAATTAAACCAAACTCTCCGAGTTGATGTAATTCGCTCAATGGCTTTGGATTTTTATCTTCTAACATAATTGCAAAGTTAAGTAGATAATCTGAAATTAAATATTAGAGTTTAGATAATACTTCGGACATTCAACTTCTTACATCCAACTTCATAAACTTTAACTAATTTTGTGTTATCAAAACACTTAAAAACATATTGCCCAAATTAAAATCGTTTGCCAAATGGTTTGTCATTTCAAATGGCATTTTATTCCTTATCATTATTATTTTATCGTTTACAACTCTACCTTTTTGGATGTTTTACGATTTAAGTGTTTCCGAAACTAAACTAACCTCTCCTCCAGAATACATTGTAGTAATGAGTGGAGGAGGAATACCAAGCGAATCGGGTTTAATGCGAACTTATAAAACAGCCGAAGTAGCCAATCGATATCCAAAAGCAAAAGTAATAGTAACCATGCCTGGTGATACTGCTGATACCAATTCTTCGTGTTATTTAATGCGAAAAGAAATTGTATTAAGAGGAGTAAATCCGAATAGAATTATTTTCGAAAATATTGGAACCAATACTCGTTCGCAGGCACAAGAAGTTCAAAAAATTATAAAAACCAATGCTCCAATTTTATTAATAACTTCTCCCGAACACATCTATCGTTCTGTAAAATGCTTTAACAAAGTTGGTTTAACCAATATTTCGGGAGAACCTTCATGGGCTCAAGAAATGGAAGCCGATTTTAGGTTTAATGATGATAAATTAGGCGGAAACAAGGTAATACCAAACATTGGAGAAAATATTCAGGTTCGTTATCAATTTTGGAATCATTTGGGTTACCAAATACGTGTTTACCGCGAATATGTAGCCATTGCTTTTTATAAATTGAAAGGCTGGATTTAGTTTGCAGTTCACCCCCGAAAGCTTTCGGGGTCAGTTCACAGTGTTCAATTCTTAAACATACAGCTTCGGTCTTCCAACTTCGGACTTCCATCTTTTTTCTGAAAATTTATTAACGAATTTTTGTTCTACTACCTTTTTTTAGGTACTTTTGCTCTAATTTAGAATCAGTCTAAATAAGGATGATTATGATTACAGTATCTGAAAACGCAAAAAAACAAGCTATTAGGCTAATGGAAGACGATAATGCACCAGAAGGGAGCTTTATTCGTGTTGGAGTAAAAGGAGGTGGTTGTTCAGGTTTAACATACGATTTAACTTTCGACCACATCTTAAACGATGATGACAAAGTTTTTGAAGATAAAGGAGTAAAAATTGTTTGCGATAAAAAAAGCATCCTCTATCTGGCTGGAACAGAGTTAGATTTTTCAGGAGGATTGAACGGAAAAGGATTTATTTTTAAAAATCCTAATGCTAACAGAACTTGTGGTTGTGGAGAGAGTTTTTCACTATAAGTTTCAAGTTCAAGGTTTAAAGTTTCGAGTTATGGCAAGTAAAGAAAAATTTGAAGATATAGAAGCATGGAAGATGGCAAGAGAGTTATGTATCAACATTTACAACAATGTTTTGATTAAAAACCATAACAATCAATACGCTTTACTAAATCAGATTGATAGGTCGAGTGGCTCGGTAATGGATAATATCGCAGAAGGATTTGAAAGGGATGGCAACAAAGAATTTATACAATACCTATCCATTGCAAAAGCTTCATGCGGTGAGGTTAGATCACAATTGTACCGATGTTTTGATAGAAGTCTTATCAACGAAGATGTTCACAACAGATTATCGAACGATTGTAGAGCTATAAGTTCTAAAATTGGTGCTTTTATAAATTATTTAAAAAAATCTGAACTAAAAGGAACTAAATATAAAAACTAATTCTACAGAAGCTTAGTCCCAAACATTAAACCCCAAACATTGAACCAGAAATATAAAAGATGGCTTATACCGAAGAAGAATTAAAAAACGAACTTAAAGACCAGGAATACAAATACGGTTTTACGAGTAATATTGAATCGGAAGTTATTCCGAAAGGATTAAACGAAGACGTGGTTCGCTTAATTTCATCAAAGAAAAATGAACCACAATGGTTGCTCGATTTTAGGCTTAAAGCATTTGCCAATTGGAAAACAATGACTGAGCAACATTGGGCTCATGTAAAATATCCGGAAATCGATTTTCAAGATATTTCTTACTACGCTGCACCAAAAACCAAAAAAGACGTGAAGTGGGAAGATGTTGATCCAGAAATGAAGGCAACCATGGATAAATTGGGGATTTCTATGGATGAACAAAAAGCTTTATCAGGCGTTGCAGTCGATTTTGTATTTGATTCTGTTTCGGTAAAAACATCTTTTCAGGATAAACTTAAAGAATTGGGGGTAATTTTTTGCTCATTTAGCGAAGCCGTTAAAGAACACCCCGATTTAGTAAAAAAATACTTAGGTACAGTTGTTCCGCCAACCGATAATTTTTATGCAGCATTAAATTCGGCTGTATTTTCTGATGGTTCTTTCTGTTATATTCCAAAAGGTGTTCGTTGCCCAATGGAACTCTCAACTTATTTTAGAATTAACGAAGCCAACACAGGTCAGTTTGAGCGAACATTGTTAGTTGCTGATGAAGAAAGTTATGTTAGTTATTTAGAAGGTTGCACAGCACCAGTTCGCGACGAAAATCAACTGCATGCTGCTGTAGTTGAACTAATTGCATTAGATAAAGCAGAAATAAAATATTCTACAGTACAAAACTGGTATCCAGGCGATAAAGATGGTAAAGGAGGTATTTACAACTTTGTTACCAAAAGAGGTATTTGCCACAATCATTCAAAAATTTCATGGACACAGGTAGAAACGGGTTCGGCTGTTACTTGGAAATACCCATCTTGTATTTTAAAAGGAGACTACTCAATTGGAGAGTTTTACTCTGTTGCGGTAACAAACCATCACCAACAGGCAGATACAGGTACAAAAATGATACATCTTGGAAAAAATACCAAAAGCACCATTATTTCAAAAGGTATTTCTGCTGGATTTAGCAATAATTCGTATCGAGGTTTGGTTCAAATTAACAAAAATGCAACCAATGCCCGAAACTTTACACAATGCGATTCATTGCTAATGGGCGATCAATGTGGAGCACACACTTTCCCGTATATTGAATCAAAAAACAGTACAGCAAAAATTGAACACGAAGCAACTACTTCAAAAATTGGAGAAGATCAAATATTTTATTGTAATCAAAGAGGAATTGATACCGAAAAAGCTATCAACTTAATTGTGAATGGTTATTGCAAAGATGTATTAAACAAGCTCCCTATGGAATTTGCTGTGGAAGCTCAAAAATTATTAGAAATTAGTTTGGAAGGTAGCGTGGGATAGAACACAGATGACACAGATTTAACGGATTTACACAGAGTAAATAAAAAATGGGTAAGAAAATTAGCGAACATAGACAACACTAGTATTATCAATGTTCAATTAAATTATGACAGAACTTTTACATAAAGATATTACTGACAAAATAATCAAAGCATTTTATGAAGTTTATAATGAGCTTGGTTATGGATTTTTAGAAAAAGTTTATGAAAATGCATTATTAATAGAATTAATGGCTATTGGTTTAAGTTGTGAAAAACAAAAAAAGATAAATGTTTTCTATGATGGTCAGTTAGTGGGAGAATACTATGCTGATATTGTAGTAAACGAAATTGTAATTATAGAACTAAAAGCAGCAGAAACATTATGCGAAGAACATGAATTTCAACTAATAAATTATTTAAAAGCTACTGAAATTGAAGTTGGTTTACTTTTGAATTTTGGGAAGAAACCTCAGTTTAAAAGAAAAATATTTACGAATTAACGAACGCAGATGACGCGGATTAAAAAGGTTTACACAGAATAAATGAAAATAGATAAAATAAAAATATCAGTGAGCATCGGCTAAATCAGTGTTATCCGTGTTCCATAAAAATATGTGAAATGATTAAAATTAAAAACTTACACGCGTCAATCGACGGAAAGGAAATTTTAAAAGGAATTAATCTTGAAATAAAAGCTGGAGAAGTTCATGCTATTATGGGGCCGAATGGTTCTGGAAAAAGCACGTTGTCTTCAGTATTAGCTGGAAGAGAAGAATATGAAGTTACTGAAGGTTCGGTTTCTTTTGATGGAAAAGATATTTTGGAGTTAAGTCCGGAAGACAGAGCAAGAGAAGGATTATTCCTTGCTTTTCAATATCCAGTAGAAATTCCAGGAGTGAGCAACATCAACTTTTTGAAAACTGCCATAAACGAAACCAGAGCTTATAAAGGAATGGAGCCTGTTTCGGCAAAAGAATTTTTAGCTTTGGTTAAAGAAAAATCTGCTTTAGTAGAATTGGATTCTAAATTGGCTAACCGTTCGGTTAACGAAGGCTTTTCGGGTGGTGAGAAAAAAAGAAACGAGATTTTTCAAATGGCAATGCTCGAACCCAAGTTGGCAATTTTAGATGAAACCGATTCGGGATTAGATATTGATGCACTCAGAATTGTTGCAAATGGCGTAAACAAACTAAAATCGCCAAACAACGCAACTATTGTTATTACGCATTACCAACGATTATTGGATTATATTGTTCCTGATTTTGTGCACGTATTGTACAACGGAAAAATTGTTAAAACTGGAGGAAAAGAGCTGGCTTTAGAATTAGAAGAAAAAGGCTACGACTGGATAAAAGGTGAGTTCAAAGTTTAAAGTTTAAAGTTCGATGTTGAACCAACTCGAAATCAGAAACTAAAAATCAGAAACAAAGAAAAAAAAATGACAACAGCAGAACTAACAAAAAAAGATAAATTCCTTACTGTATTTTCTTCGCTTGATTTTAAAAGTGAACCCGAACATTATGCCCAACTTAGAAAAGAGGCTGAAGCAGAACTTTTAACACTCGATTTTCCTACATCAAAAACCGAATATTGGAAATATACCCGATTGGGAAAAATTACAAATAACAATTTTCAAATTGGCAAAGTCGAACAAGTTGACATTAAACCATTTTTAATTCCAAATTTAGATGCAAACTTATTGGTTGTAGTTAACGGTTTTTTTATGGAAGAACTGTCGCAAATTGCTTCTCAAAATGGAATTACGGTTTCTTCATTGTCAAAAGCGAAAACACAAAATTCGACAGTGTTTGCAAAACACTTTAACCAATATACACAAAACAAATCGGAGCTTTTTTTAGCCATCAACAATGCTTTCCATACCGATGGAATTTACATTGAATTAGCAAAAAATACAACAGCTGAAAAACCTTATCACATTATAAACATTACTACTGAAAACAACTCCATTTCACAAAGCAGAAACTTATTTGTTTCCTCAGCAGGAAGTGAGGTGAAAATTATTGAATCGTTTGTAAATGCTAACGGTTCTGAAAATTTCATCAATAACGTAACTGAAATTTATGTGGCGGAAAATTCGATGGTAGAATACAATAAAATTCAGGATAAAAAAGATACAAATTTTAGTATATCTACCGAACAAGTTTACCAACAAGCCAATAGCAACTTTGCAATAAACACAGCAACCTTTAATGGTGCTTTGGTTAGAAACAACTTAAACATTGAAGTTGATGCAAGCAATTGCGAAACTAGTTTAAGTGGTTTGTATTTGGGTAAAAACAAAGACCATATTGACAACCACACCGTTGTTGACCACAAAAAACCACATTGCAACTCGTTTGAAGTTTATAAAGGTATTTTAGATGATGAATCAACAGGAGTTTTTAACGGTAAAGTATTTGTTCGTCAAGATGCACAAAAAACCAACGCTTTTCAGCAAAACAACAACATTTTATTATCTGATAATGCGGTAATGAACTCTAAACCAGAATTAGAGATTTATGCCGACGATGTAAAATGTAGCCATGGTTCAACCACTGGTCAAATTGACGATGAAGCTATTTTTTATCTACAATCGAGAGGGGTTGGAAGAAAAAGTGCATTAAATCTAATGATTAACGCTTTTGCGAAAGATGCACTAGAAAAAGTTACTATAGAAGCCTTACAAGAATATATTGATGCTAAAATTGAAGAACGATTTGCATAAGTCTCCCATTGAGGGGAGATTTAGAGGGGTGACAATCACCCACCCAACCTCCCTCAAGGGAGGAGTTTAAATTATGATAAAAGAAAAAAACATATTAAACATCAATAAAATTCGGGACGACTTCCCTATTTTAAAACGTGAAGTTAACGGCAAACCTTTAGTTTATTTCGATAATGGTGCTACTTCGCAAAAACCACAACTGGTTATTGATGTCATAAACAAATACTATACTTTCGAGAACAGCAACATACACAGAGGTATTCACACCTTGAGCCAAGAAGCAACTAATGCTTATGAAGTTGCCCGAAAAAAAGTGCAACGATTTGTTAATGCCCAACACGAACACGAAATAATTTTTACCAAAGGAACTACCGATAGCATCAATTTAGTAGCAGCTAGTTTTGGTAAAAAACACCTTAAAAAAGGCGATGAAATAATTATTTCTAACATGGAACATCATTCCAATATTGTTCCTTGGCAGATGATTTGCGAAGAAAAAGAAGCCGTGTTAAAGGTTATTCCGATTAACGATAAAGGCGAATTGTTAATGGATGAGTTTAAGAAATTACTTTCTCCTAAAACAAAATTTGTTTCCATTACCCATGTTTCCAATACATTAGGAACAATAAATCCTGTAAAAGAAATTATAAAATTGGCAAAAGAGGCTGGGGCACTTGTTTTAATTGACGGAGCTCAAGCAGTACCTCACACTAAAATAGATGTTCAAGATTTAGGTTGCGATTTTTATGCTTTTTCCGGCCACAAAATGTTTGGGCCAACTGGTGTAGGAATTCTTTACGGAAAAGAAGCTATTTTAAACGATTTGCCTCCATACCAAGGCGGTGGCGACATGATAAAAACCGTAACATTCGAGAAAACAACATACAACGAATTGCCTCATAAATTTGAAGCAGGAACACCAAATATTGTTGGAGGGATTGGCTTAGGTGTTGCAATTGATTATATGAATAGCATAGGTTTAGATAAAATTGAAGCTTATGAACACGAATTGTTGACTTATGCCACCGAACAAATTAAACAAATTGAAGGTGTTAGAATTGTAGGCGAAGCAGCAAAAAAAGCAAGCGTATTATCGTTTGTAGTTGATGGCACACACCCATCAGACATTGGAATGATAATAGACAAATTAGGTGTAGCCATAAGAACCGGACACCATTGTACCGAACCTTTAATGAACCGACTAAATGTTCCTGGAACAGCACGAGCTTCATTTGCTTTTTACAATACGTTTGAGGAAATAGATATTTTTATTGCTGCACTTAAAAGAGCAGTAACAATGCTTAAATAGAATGACGATTAAAGAAAAACAAGAAGAAATAGTAGAAGAATTCTCGTTGTTCGATGAGTGGATGGACAAGTACGAACACATCATTGAATTGGGTAAAGAACTTCCTTTGATTGAGGAAAAATACAAAACCGACGAAAATTTAATAAAAGGTTGTCAAAGTAGGGTGTGGTTACATGCCGAATTGATTGATGGCAACGTAATTTTTACTGCCGATAGCGATGCCATTATAACCAAAGGGATAATAGGTTTGGTAATTCGTGTTTTTTCTGGTCATTCACCAAAAGAAATTGCTGAAACAGAATTGTTTTTCATCGACCAAATAGGCCTTCAAGAACATTTGTCGCCTACTCGTAGTAATGGTTTGTTGTCGATGTTAAAACAAATTAAAATGTACGCGGTTGCCTTTCAGGCTAAACAATAAAATAGTGAACTAATTATGAGCGAAGAGAACGAACACCAAAAACAACTGTCGAAACAAGATGTTGAAATGCAAATTATTGAAACACTAAAAACAGTGTACGATCCCGAAATTCCAGTTGATATTTATGAACTGGGTTTGGTTTACGAAATCAACATCGACGATGATTTTAATGCAGAAGTAATCATGACGTTAACTTCTCCATCGTGCCCTGTTGCCGAAACCTTGCCAGAAGAAGTCCGACAAAAAGTTGAAGCACTTTGGAGTGTAAAATCATCAAAAGTTACTTTGGCTTGGGAACCACCATGGACTAAAGACATGATGAGTGAAGAAGCTAAATTTGAGTTGGGTTTTATGTAAAACCATTCCTAAAAAGCTCATTAAGAATATAATCCTGTATAAATCTTTTGTAGTTTCAAACAAAAGTGTACATTTGCAGCCTTAAAAAAATTATTAACAATTAAATAGTAAAAAAAAATGCCTACAAAAATTAGATTACAAAGACACGGTAAAAAAGGTCATGCTTTTTTCCACGTTGTTGTAGCTGATAGTCGTGCCCCACGAGATGGGAAGTTTATTGAGAAATTAGGCACGTACAATCCAAACAGCAACCCTGCTACCATCGACATTAGCTTCGAAAGAAGTTTACATTGGGTAAAAACAGGAGCTCAACCAACCGACACTTGCAGAGCACTTCTTTCTTACAAAGGAGTTATCTACAAAAATCACCTTGATAAAGGTGTTTTAAAAGGTGCTTTAACACAAGAACAAGCTGACAAAAAATTTGCTGCTTGGTTAAGCGAAAAAGAAGGTAAAATTGAAGGTAAAAAAGAAGGCTTAAGCAAAGCTGCAATTGCTGCTGAAAAAGCAAGATTTGCTGCTGAACAAGAAGCTAACGCTAAAAAAGCTGCCGAAATTTTAGCTAAAAGCACTCCAGTTGTAGAAGAAGTTGTTGCTGAAGAAGCTCCAGCTGCCGAAGTAACTGAAGAAGCTGCTCCAGAAGCATCTACAGAAGAAAAAACTGAAGAATAAATCATGAACATTGAAGAGTGCTTTTATTTAGGTTACACTTCTAAAGTTCATGGAAAACAGGGAGAACTCATCGCTAAACTCGATGTGGATAATCCCAATAAATACAATAAATTGGAATCAGTGTTGGTTCGTTTAAATAAAAACGACAATTCACTGATTCCTTTTTTTATTACCCAAGCTCAAGTACTAAACAATGGTACTATAAAACTAAAAATTGACGACATCAACGATGTGGCTCAAGCAGAATTATTGGTTGGAAAAGAGCTTTTTTTGCCTCTAAACAAACTTCCAAAACTTAC
>JABTUP010000023.1 GCA_015075325.1 Flavobacteriales bacterium
TGTAACCGAATCGACAGACATTGTAAGCATTGAAGGTTTTGTTTCTAAACCCGAATTTGCCAAGAAAACTCGTGGCGAACAATTCTTTTTTGTAAACAATCGTTTTATTAAAAATGCTTACCTCAACCATGCCATTCAAAGTGCTTTCGACCAATTGCTGAGTTCCGACCAATTTCCTTCGTATTTCTTAAATTTAACTATCGACCCAACAAAAATAGACATCAACATTCACCCTACAAAAACCGAAATAAAGTTTGAAGACGAGCGTGCCATTTATGCCATTATCCGCACATCAGTAAAGCAAGCGTTGGGTAAAAACAACATTTCGCCAACACTCGATTTTGAGCAAGAAGCAAGTTTTAACATTCCTATTTTTAAATCTACCGACCCGATAAAGGCTCCAACAATTAAGGTAAATCCAAACTACAATCCTTTTCAATCTGAGGAAGTAAAACACCGAACTGAAAGTAAACCACCTGTAAAAAACAATTCTAGAGATTGGAGCAAACTTTACGAAAATTTTGAAGTAAGTACTGCCGAAATTGCAGCCAATCAGAAAGAAGACGATGCAGAAGAAATTGTTGAACAGCAAGAAAATCAAACCATTTTAACCAACTGGGATGAAACGGAAACAGCCGTAAAAAAGAACTTTGTTCAACTGCACAAAAAATACATTTTTGCTCCACTAAAATCGGGGTTTTTAATCATCGACCAACAACGAGCTCACGAACGAATTTTATTTGAACATTTCTTGAAAAATTTATCGTCGAACAAAAGCAGCAGTCAACAATTACTTTTTCCTGAAACGGTTGATTTTAGCTCGGCAGATGCAGAAATGTTGACCGAAATAAAATACGAAATTATTGCTCTTGGCTTTGTAATGGACAAGGTGGGTAGAAATTCGTTTGTTGTTTCTGCTGTTCCTGCCGAAATCAAAGACTTTCCGATTAAACAAACATTAGAAAATTTGCTGGAACAACTCAAATCGAGTTCAAACGAATTGAAGTTAGAAAAGAAAGAAAAATTGGCTTCATCGTTAGCCAAAAGTGCATCCATAAAATCGGGACAAACACTCTCGGAAGAAGAAATGAGTGTGCTTACTGATAATCTTTTTGCATGCGAAATGCCTTACCATTTACCCAACGGAAAACCCATTATAATTACCCTAGATTTAGACGATTTAAACAAACAATTTAACTATTAAATACCATGTTTAGAGATACTCCTGTAGTTGTAAAAAATTTGCTTATCATCAATGTGTTAGCGTACTTAGCTATGATAATGTTAAGCGGACAAGGTATTGATTTGACCAACTATTTTGGTTTACATTTTTGGAAAAGTGAAGCATTTTATCCGCACCAGTTGGTGAGTTATATGTTTATGCACAGCTTTACCATTACTCACTTGTTTTTTAACATGTTTGCGGTTTGGATGTTTGGGCGTGTGCTAGAAGGCGTTTGGGGAAGTAAACGCTTTTTAATATATTACATGGTTACGGGTATTGGTGCCGGTATAATACAATTGCTGGTAATCTATTTTAGGTTGATGCCTTTATACAACCAACTTTCGCCCGAAGAACTGGCTTACATTTTGGAAAATGGCTACCAAATTTTACAAGAAGGTAAAAATTTTAGCGAACCCGTTGCTGGTCAATTTAATTTATTGATGAATGTAACCACTGTTGGTGCATCGGGCAGTGTTTTTGGAGTTCTATTGGCTTTTGGCATGTTGTTTCCAAATACCGAGTTAATGCTGATGTTTCCTCCAATTCCGATAAAAGCCAAATGGTTTGTAATTGGTTATGGAGCAATTGAGTTGTATTCGGGAGTAGCTAACAATGCTGGTGATAATGTTGCTCACTTTGCTCACCTAGGTGGCATGCTGTTTGGCTTTTTTATGATAAAATATTGGCAGAAAAATTCAAATCATTTTTATTAAAGTTGATACGAATTGCAATTCGCACAATTAATCCTTAATCTAAAAAAAAACAATATAACGGAACGAATGGATAGTTCTTTTTACAACATTTTGCTACAATTTTTTTGCTTTGTTCCAATACACATCCATTTCATCTAAAGTCATTTCGCCCATTATTTTACCATCTTTTGCCGATTCGGTTTCGAGGTATTGAAATCGTTTGATGAATTTTTTATTGGTTTTTTCTAAGGCATCTTCGGGGTTTATTCCTAAAAAACGAGCATAGTTGATAAGGGAGAATAGTACATCGCCAAATTCATCCTCAATTTTTGTAGATTTTGCATCAACTTCTATTTTTAATTCGCTAAGTTCTTCGTTAACCTTTTCCCACACTTGTTCGGTATTGTCCCAATCAAAACCCACACCACGAGCTTTGTCTTGTATTCTAATGGCTTTAATTAAAGCGGGTAGCGATTTAGGAACTCCTTCCAAAACCGATTTTTTTCCTTCTTTCAGTTTTAGTTTTTCCCAATTAGCTTTAACTTCTTCTTCGTTTTCAACTTTTACATCGCCATAAATGTGTGGGTGGCGGTGAATTAATTTTTCGCAGATTCCATTTATTACATCTGTAATATCAAAAGCATTGGTTTCAGAGCCAATTTTAGCATAAAAAACGATGTGTAACAAAATATCGCCGAGTTCTTTTTTTACTTCATCCAAGTTGTTTTCGAAAATTGCATCGGTTAATTCGTAAGTTTCTTCAACCGTTAAATGCCGTAAACTTTGCATGGTTTGTTTTTTATCCCACGGGCATTTTTCACGGAGGTCGTTCATTATGTTTAACAATCGAACAAATGCTTCGGCTTCTTTAGTCATTATCTATTAATTATTATAAATTTGCTATGTGATAAAATTAATGGTTAAATATCTGTTTTTACTAGCAACGGTGTTTTTTTTTAAGTTCAGTAATGCACAAGAAAAAAACAACGATTTTGGGTTGGGGCTAACCTATCATTATGGTTTTTTATCGCCACACAGTCAAATGGTAAACGAAATTATTAAAAATCATATTCACATTACCGAACTCAGCTTGTTTAGAAAAACCAACGGAGAAAAACAATGGCAGCAATATTTTAATTATCCAACCATTGGGTTATCTGCAATTTTTTTTAATACTGGAAATCCCGAAAGTTTAGGAAATATTTATGGTATTTTCCCTTTTGTCGATTTTCCTTTAAACAATTGGAAAGTTCAATGGCATCTTAGGTTTGGGTATGGTGCTGGTTTTGTTGAAAAACCATTTAATAAAGAAACAAACTACAAAAATTTAGTAATAGGATCGCATGTAAATGCGTTAATTTATTTTAACACACATTGGAATATTCCAATTACAGAAAAGATAGATTTTTCGGCAGGAGTTTCGTTAACGCATCTTTCAAACGGTTCGTTAAAGAGGCCTAATTTGGGAATAAACATGTTTACATTAAATTCTGGAATTAGCTATTATTTTGGAGCTCCTGTTGTAAAAAGTATTGCCGAAGTTGAAAAAAGACCTCGAGAAACCAGTCATTTAGTATTGGCTAATTTCGGAATAAAGGAAGTGGATAAAATTGGAGGTAAAAAGTATATGATTTATAATACATCGTACAATTTGATGCGAAGCATAACCAATAAAAGTTCGTTTGGAGTTGGTGCCGATTTTGTTTACAATTCCTCGTTAGAGCCTTTGGTATTGAGATTGCAAAACGAAGATAATGGAAAAATAAGTAATTTTAGAATGGGAATAAGTGGTATTTACTCGTTAGATATGGGTTCGTTATCGTTGCTGTTTCAAACCGGGCGATACTTGTACACCACTTACGAAAAAGATGGAAATATTTATTCTCGAATTGGTTCAAGATACAGAATAAATAAAAAGGTTTTTGTCAACTTAAGTTTAACAACACACTTTTTTGTTGCCGATTATATCGAATACGGAATTGGTTACAGAATACATTAAAAACGATGAAAACTCGATTTTTACATAGCTTTATAACACTGATTGTATTATCGGTAATCTTCTCTTGTAAAAAAGAAAACGGTTGCTTAAAAACAAGTGGAAGTTCTATTGTTGAAGTCCGACAAGTAACTCAACCATTCGATTTTATTGAGCTTAACAATAAAATTAATTTAATTATTACCCAAGATTCGCTTTATTCTTTAAAAGTTGAAGCAGGCGAAAATTTAATGCCTTTAATTTTTACTGAAATTAGCGGTAACAAACTGAATATTAGAAGCGATAACAAGTGTAGCTTTTTAAGAGATTACAAAAAACCAATAAATGTATATGTTTCATGTCCAAACATTAAAGAAATTTTATACAAAGGATATGGCGACATTAGTGCAACCAATTTGTTGAATTTTCCTGATTTTATGATTCAAGCTGATGGAGGAACTGGAACGGTAAGTTTACCATTAAATTCAACTGAAATTAAAATTAAACAACATGCCGGGCCTGCCGATTTTAAGCTAAGCGGACAAACCGATAACATTTTTGTTTATACCAATGGAATGGGGTGGTTTTATACCGAAAATGTTGTTGCAAAAACGGGGCATGTTAGCAGCAGTGGCACTGGAGATGTTTTTGTTAATGTTACAGATCAATTAAGAGTTGAAATTCGTCATATTGGAAACGTAAATTATTTTGGAAACCCTACAGTTAATGTTACCGAACAATCGGGTAGTGGAAAAGTAATTAAGAAATAGAAACTATTTTTTTCTTAAAATAACAAAGCCAATTTCTTTGTCTTCTTCTTTAAATTTAAATGATTTTTCAACTTGAAGAGAAGGCTGCGAAACTATTGTTTCTTCACTTATGCCATTTTCAATAAAACTAAACCAGCTATCCCAAATAATGATATCGCCAGTTGAAGCAGAATCAATTGCTGAAAAACGAAGTTCTTTTCGAAGGTCTGCATCGAAGTGATTAATATTAAATACCTCGCTTAAATAGGGATTATAGTAAAAATAGCTTTTTTTTGTTTGGTTAACAGCTATATAATCAGCTACTTCTTTTGCTAAATGTTGTTCTTTGGTTAACGAAAAATCTTCATTCCAATTTATACCTGCTTTGTTGCCAGAAACAGGAAATAATACAATAGCAATAATAAATATCCATAATATGATAGTTTTTATTATGCTATTTTTTATCCATTGGATTTCGGTAATGGTATTTAAACCCATAATACTAATAATGGCTATAAATGGAGCAACAGCAATCAATACCCGTTTTAATCCCATCGAATTAAAAATACCCAAATACCAAAACAAGGAGTGAGCAACGAAATAAATTAAAAATCCTCCAAAAATTAACACAAACATTTCACTAAATAAATTGGTTTTCTTTTTAATTGCATTAAAAACAATAACAAAAATGCCCAAACACAACAATAAATAGATGGGCAAACCCACAACATAATAGAGTTGGTCAACAAAATGAATTAGCCTGCCTCTGCCATAAGTGCTGCTAAGTTTTGCATAAGGTATTCTATTAAAAATCCATAAAAAATCGTGGTAAATAAAATAACCAGTTATAGCATAAAATACATGCCCAACACCCAATAACGGAATGTATTTCCAGTGTTTTTTAAGCATTAAATAAAATGCAAATACACCTATAAATATCAATCCTTCCGAACGAACAAATGGTAGAAAAGAAAGCAACAATGCACCAAAAATCCATCTTTTATTAATAAAAAGATAGGTCGTAATTATTAAAACGAAGGCAAACAAAGGTTCGGTTAATCCCGAAAAAAGTAAAGTAAAATAGAGTGGGGTACAAATTAATATTATTGCCGAAACAATTGCATTTTTAAGTTGTAATGAAATGGCTGTTTTATAAGTAAAATAAACAGTAAAAAGAGACAAAACAATATTAAAAAACATCAATCCTTTTATGCCAAACTGTGCAAAAGGAAAAGCCAGAAGAACATAAATAGGTTTTGCCCAATGGTTAAAAAACAATTTGATATCGTTGATTGCATATTTGGCATACAAATAATGTAAAATACTGTCGCCCGAACCTCGTTCTCCAGTACCTTCAACGTAAAACAACAAAATTAATGCAAGTACAAAATACAAGGAAAGAATAACGAAAATGAGGTTTTTCCTTATAAAATTATACATGGTTAAAGTAACTTGTTGTTGGAGGTTATTTGCCTAACATGGCAGCTTTTAATCCGCTGTCGGCAGGTTCGCTACACAACCAAATGCCAAAAAGAGCTTTTTTAAATTCTAATCCTTTAATGGTTGTTACTGGTTTACTGTTTTTGTAAATAACCGTCCCTTTTTCTGGAATGTAAACAAAGTCGTAAATATCGTTTTCTTTAATTTCAGGACTAAATACAGCTTTAAATTTATCAATTTCTGTTTTTAATTCGGCTTGTTTTCCTTTGGTCGATTTTTTAAAACCTTCGTCAACAGCATCAACCATTTTTTTTGTGGTAATTAATGAAGAAACAATTTGAAGTTTAATTGCCATGGTTTTATCTTCGTTCATTACCAAAATTCCGTTGTTGTTTTTTGCGGTTAAATACAAACCCCCAACATACATATCCATCATGTATTTGGTTCTTACACCAGCACCATTTAATTCTAAATTGGTTTCATTAAAATTAACTTTGGTTGGTATTTCAATTCCAGCAATTTTCTTTTGGGCGTTGCTTGTTAAAACGGAAAAAAATAAAGCAATTATAAATAATACATTTTTCATGACATTTAATTTTTTAGTGATGATTTAATTTAACTTCTTTGGCGTGTTTTATACTGGCATTTAGTTCGTAACCTATTAACAAAACTAACGAATTAAAATACAACCACAACATAATAACGATAAGCGTTCCGATTGAGCCATAAACCTTATTGTATGATGCAAAGTTGTTTACATAAAATGCAAATCCAAACGACAATAAAATGGTTAATAGCGTTGCCAAAGTTGAACCAGCCGAAATAAACTTAAATTTTTTGTATTCCATACTTCCAAAATAGTAAATGGAAGAAATTCCAAACAAGAAA
Organism: Flavobacteriales bacterium; assembly: GCA_015075325.1. GTDB lineage: Bacteria > Bacteroidota > Bacteroidia > Flavobacteriales_E > Vicingaceae > Vicingus. The sequence continues at coordinate 6,970 of JABTUP010000023.1, forward strand.
ATAAGCAGTAAGATGATCATTTTTCCAATGTTTAATAATATTACCGAAATACCATCGGTCATAAATCCATTAGAAATTAAAAAGGTAATAATGATTTCGCTAAACACAATTAAACCCACAGCAAGCACCATTAATACTGTTAAAATTAAAAGTAACAAAAGTGAAGTAGCTCGTTGTTTAATAAAACCAACTTCTTTTGGGTTGTGGTAAGCATTTTGAAAAGCCAAAATCATAGCATTTACGCCGTCGCTGGCTAAATATATGGCAAACAAAAAACCAAACGATAAGAGGGTGTTGTGTTTTTTATTAAACAAATCGTCAATGGTATCAACACTTGTTTTATAGGCTTCTTCGGGTAACAATTCTTCTAAAATAAGTAAGAGTTCCTGATAAAACGAATCGATTGGAATGTAGGGTAACAAAGAAAGTAAAAAAATAATGGTTGGAAAAAGAGCTAAAAAAAAGCGAAATGCCAACGATGAAGCTCTTGTGGTTAACGAACTTTTTTGCAGTCCTTTAAACAAAAACACCAACACATCAAAAAGTGGAATGCCATCAAAACCAGGCAGTACAAGTCTTTTAGAGTATTCAATGGGTCGTTGAACAAAACTTTTTTGATAGATGTTTGATATAAATTTATTCATTGCTTATCTGACAATAATGAGTTGGTTATGTTTTAAACTTTAGCCTAACACCTAACTCCTTTTTCAACAGGCTTTTAAACTTAAATCTAAACTGTTTATTTGATGGGTTAAAGCTCCAACAGAAATATAATCAACACCACATTCGGCATAAGCTCTAACGGTTTTTTCATTTATTCCACCCGATGCTTCCGTTTCGTATTTTCCATCAATCAACTTTACGGCAGTTCGTAAATCCTCAAACGAAAAATTGTCGAGCATAATTCGATGAACTTTTCCAATGCTTAAAATTTGGTTTAGTTCGTTTAAATCTCGGGCTTCAATTTCTATTTTTAAGGGTTTGTTGTTTGTTTTTAAATAGTCAACAACCTTATTTATGGCATTTTCAATTCCACCAGCATAATCAATGTGGTTGTCTTTAATCATAATCATATCATACAAGCCAATTCGGTGATTAACACCGCCCCCCAATTGTACCGCCCATTTTTCTATCAATCGGTTTCCGGGAGTGGTTTTTCGGGTGTCTAATATTTTTGTTGGTAAACCTTTTAAAAGAGTTGTATAATGGTTTGTTTTGGTGGCAATTCCGCTCATGCGTTGCATAAAGTTTAATACCAACCGTTCGGCTTTTAAAATCGATTGACTACTTCCTTCAACAGTAAAAACAACATCGCCAACTTTTATGGGTTCGCCATCTTTCATTAACGGAGTAAAAATTAATGACGAGTCTATTTTTTTAAAGATTTTTTCTGCTAATTCAACGCCAGCAATAATACCGTTTTCTTTAACTAAAAGTTTTGCTTTTCCTTTTGCATCAAATGGAATACAAGCCAATGAGGTATGGTCGCCATCGCCAACATCCTCTCGAACAGCAAGTTCAATTAATTCGTTAATGAGCATAATTTGATTATTCATCTTTTTCTATTCTTAATTCAAGAATAGTGTTTAAAGTGGAGGAATCTTTGTAAAGAATATATACCCGATAAACCCCCGTAGTGGTTGTGAGGTTACCAATAGTGTAGTGAGTATTGTTTTTTGCATCACCATTGTGCATTATTTTAAACGCAGAAGGTGTATTTTTTTCAAAGAAATTTTTTAAAATTAGTTCCGATTGGGTTTTGCTAAACGCTCCTTCGTTTCCAGGAATGCTTAAATCAATGGAAGCTTCCATAAATTTTGCCAACTCACCTGAATTGCCTGTTTTTAAAGCATTTACAATAGAGGTTGATAAGGGTAAAGCAAAAGAAAAAAGGCTTAACGACACTAAAAAGATAAAAAATAATTTTTTCATTTTTGTTTTTTTGAAGCGGTTATTGCAATAATTAAGCCATTATATCAAAATTCAATAGCTCTGTTAGTTTACCCAAAAGTAATAATTTTTTTATCTTAGCTGCATGAAGATAAAACTTATTGCAATAGGCAAAACCGATGAAAAGTATTTACAAGACGGATTTGCAAAATATTTAGATCGGTTAAAACATTATATTTCGTTCGAATTGGTGGTAATTAATGATGTAAAAATTGGCTCAAAACCCAATACATTATTGCAAAAAGAAAAAGAAGCCGAATTGTTTTTTGATAAAATTCAGCCAAACGATTTTGTAGTGCTTTTAGATGAAAATGGCAAATCGTTTACTTCGGTAGCTTTTGCCGATTATGTTCAAAAACGAATGAATGCATCAACTGATGTTGTTTTTTTAATTGGAGGTCCTTTTGGTTTTTCTGATAAAATTTACCAACGTGCCAACGATAAAATTTCGCTTTCAAAAATGACCTTTTCGCACCAAATGATACGCTTGTTTTTTGTTGAACAGGTTTACAGGGCTTTTACCATTATAAAAGGAGAAAAATACCACCATGTTTAAACAGGCTGTGTAAATAATGTGTTGAAGCTGAGTCAAAATTATCACATTATTCGTAGAGACGCATGATGATGCGTCTCTCAGTTTAATCACATTCTTTCCGTAGTTTGAAACCAAGCCTTTGATTGTTAGCAACTACTGACTTTGTAAGCTTCCCTGAAAGTAGTCAATAAGAGAAATAGAACAAAATTCTTCATTATCGTGTCGTCATAAATCGCATATAACTTGTGTATAACCGCAAGTTCATTTGTAATTAATGTCTTCTTCATAAATAAGTCGTTTTTGTGTCAACTTATTTCAGAACGAGACAGTTAAGAAAAGAAAGTAATAAATGAATCTTCAGCAATGATGTGTACCGATTTTGGAAATTCACCATGAAGAACTAATTTATTTTCATGTCGGTGCTCCAATTCTTGTAATTTGCTTTTGTTAATCAAAATCACAGTCGATTTTCCATGGTGGTCAGTTTTGTCAAGAATGGATTCGCCATTAAAATCACATTGCCAATGTGTTTCTCCCATTTCTTCTTGGTATGCTACACTTATGGTGGGCATTTGAAAGTAATTGTGTGCACCAATACCTTCAAAATCGAATACCATTCTTACCAATCCACTCTCTAATATTAAATCTTCGTTTTTTAACCCCAATGCTGCAAACGATATTTTTCCGCTTGTTGGGCTTGTAAATTTTACTTTAATTTCACCTTGATTAATCTCTACATTTTGACTCATAATTCTATTGTTTTTGGTTTATGCAATAAAGTTCGACTTACATAAAACAAAATAGCCTGACAATTATCAGGCTATTGAATGTTAAAAAACAAGTGTATTATTTTCCTTTAAAGGCATTAATGGCATTTCGAGTAAAATCAGACAAAACCAACTTGCCACTCATTCCTGCACGTTCAATTAATAGCGTGTCCCAATGGTCGGTACCTTGCCAAAAAGCTTTTTTCATCATGCTCATGGCTTCGGGGTTTGATTTAGCTAATTTATTTGCCAATTCTTCAACAGCTTTATCTAAATCTTCAACCGAATCAAAAATTTCAGCATAAAGTGTTTTTTCTTTAGCCCATTCGGCACTGTACCATTCGGTCGCGTTTATTGCTAACATGCTCATTGCAGAAGTGCCAATTTTACGTTCAACAGCTGGCCCAACCACAAAAGGACCTATACCAACAGCTAATTCGCTTAATTTTACAGCAGCATTTTTGGTAGCATAACAAAAATCTACAGCACTAGCCATTCCAACGCCACCACCAACTGCTTTTCCTTGCACACGGCCAATAATAAATTTTGGACATTTACGTGCTGCATTGATAACATTTGCAAAGCCTGAAAAGAATTTAGTTCCTGTTTCCAAATCATTAATGGAAATTAACTCGTCGAAACTTGCTCCTGCACAAAATGCTTTATCGCCTTTCGATTTTAACACAATTACTTTAATTGCATTGTTTTTTCCTGCTTCGGTAATGGTTTCGGCTAATTTGTTTAAAATTTTTCCTGGCAAAGAATTACTCATCGGATGAAAAAATTCAATCGTTGCAATTCCTTTTTCGTTAACCGAAATCTCTACTGAGCCTTGTTCTGTTATTGTTGTCATTTTTAGCCCCTCCCAACCTCCCCAAAGGGGAGGAGTTTCCATCACACTTGCTTAAGTGTATAAGTGTGATTGGATGTTTTTTTTATGTTTATATTAATTAATTTACCATTTTTTTGTGCTACCACGCAAGCCCCTCCTTCGGAGGGGTTGGGGAGGCTTTTATTTTTCTTCCGAGAAAGTTAATACATAACCATTATTATCAATTATTGAAAACTCTATGGTATCATAAAAAGTACTTTCTAAATCGGCTATTATTTCTACTTCATTATCTACTAATTCTTCGTGCAATTCGGTAATTCGGTCAACTTTAATGTAAAAAGTTAATCCGCCACCAGGTTTTTGCGACTTTAATTTGGGTAGTTCGTCTTTCAAGCTTTTTGCCGATTGAAACATTAAAATCACATCGTTACGTTTTACCATTGCCCAATCTGGGTTTCCTTTCTCAGGAACAGTTTTTAATAACGTAAATCCTAAAATATCAGTATAGTATTCGATGGTCTCTTCCACATCGTTTACCATTAGGTTTGGGGTAAGTGAGTTTAGCATAATTTTTATTTTTTATTCTCCCCTAAAAAGGGGAGTTAGAGGGGTGTTTTTATTACACCACCCTTAATCCCTCCTTTTTAGGAGGGAGATTAATCTTGATTTTTAAATTTCACCATGGTTAAAATAGTTGCCAAAGCTACGGTTTCTCCTGTTTCGTCGTACACATCAACTAAAAATTTTACAATTCCTTTTTTAATATCCATTCCTTTTGGAATTTCTTCGCCTTCATTAAATTCTTTTTTCTCTTGCGAAATTTTTTCTTTCGCCGTAAAACGAACGCCAATGGTCATACCCGGATAAACAGGTTTAACAAAACGACATTCTTCTAAACCATAGTTTAATAAAACAGGACCTTTTTTACCATCAACAAATAAACCAGCTGCTTTCGATAATACCCAATAACCGTGGGCAACATTACGTTCAAAAATTGTTCCTTCTAACGAAGTTGCATCAACATGAGCATAGAAGTGGTCGCCACTTACATTGGCAAAGTTTACAATATCGGCATCGGTAACGGTATGTTTTCTAGTAATTACCGTTTCACCAATTTGGATTTCTTCAAAATACTTTTGGAAAACGTGTTTATCGAATTCGGTTTGTTCCGCACCGTATTGATATTGGTTGGTTACTTTAGTTATCATGGTTGGAGAACCTTGAATAGCTGTTCGTTGCATGTAGTGTAAAATACCTCGCTTACCTCCCATTTCTTCTCCACCACCTGCTCTTCCTGGTCCACCATGAGTAAGTAATGGCATTGGAGAACCATGCCCTGTACTTTCTTTAGCACAAGCTGCATTTAAAATTAAAATTCGTCCGTGCATACAAGCTGCACCCAAAACAAATTCTTTAGCAATTTTATCGTCGTTGGTAACAATTGAACAAACCAACGAACCTTTACCCATTTTTGCTAATTCAATGGCTTCGTCTAAATTTTTATAAGGAATAATGGTAGAAACTGGTCCGAAAGCTTCAATGTTGTGGCAATCGGTATTTACAAAAGGGTTGTCGTTTATAAACAAAATGGGCGACATAAATGCACCTTTGTTTTTATCAGCACCAACCACCTCGTAATTATCTAAGTTTCCAAACACCATTTTTTGTGTTTTAGAAAGTTGTTCTACTTTTTCGCGAACTTCTTTTACTTGTTCTAATCCTGCTAAAGAACCCATACGAACTCCTTCTACCTCTGGATTTCCAATTACGGTTTGAGCCAATCGTTTGCCTAAAGCTATTTGTACATCTTCAACCAATTTTTCAGGCACAATAATTCTACGTACTGCAGTACATTTTTGACCTGCTTTTACAGTCATTTCGCGTTGAACTTCTTTGATAAACAAATCAAATTCTTCAGTTCCTGGCACAGCATCCTCTCCCAATATTGAAGCGTTTAATGAATCGGCCTCCATATTAAATGGCACAGCTTCTTCTAACAAGCGAGGATGAGATTTAAGCATCTTACCTGTAGAAGCAGAGCCTGTAAAAGTTACTACATCTTGGTTGGTTACGTGGTCTAAAATTCCGTTGGCTGAGCCACAAATTAATTGCAAAGCACCCTCTGGTAAAATTTTAGAATCGATAATATCTTTAACCATTACTTCGGTTAAGAAAGATGTTAAAGTTGCTGGTTTAACAATTGCGGGAACACCAGCCATAAAGTTAACAGCTATTTTCTCCAACATTCCCCAAATAGGAAAGTTAAATGCGTTGATGTGAATGGCAACACCTTGTTTTGGAACCATAATGTGGTGACCAATAAAAGTTCCACCTTTTGAAAGTGGAGCGGTTTCTCCGTCAATGTAAAAAGACTCGTCGGGAAACTGACGACGCAAACTTGCATTGGCGAATAAATTACCAATACCTCCTTCAATATCAATCCAACTATCTACTTTGGTTGCACCAGTTTTTGAACTAACCGCATAATACTTTGCTTTTAATGAAATGAGGTGCATTGCAAGTGCTTTTAACATTAAGCCTCTTTCCTGAAAAGTCATTTTTCGTAATGCTGGTCCGCCCACTTTTCTTGCATAATCCATCATTGCTGCAAAGTCGAGCCCTTCGCTAGATGCTGTTGCTATTTGTTCTCCAGTAATGGCATTAAACAATGGTTTTTCTTTTCCCTCACCTGCAATCCATTTTCCTTGAGCGTAGTTTTGTAGTTTCATTATTCCGTATTATTAAATTCTTGAGGTCATAAAATTAATTTTTTGGAATATATTTTACAACATAAAAACCGTTCAATTTATTTTTGAGCTTGTATTAGTCTGAAGTGTTATTTTTTGATTGTTTTTTTCTTTAGAAATAAAAAAATGACGAAAATTTATACCAAATCATTTTACTGTAATACAAGCGTTTGTAAGGTTATTTTTGCTAACTTTGTCTAAAACCATTACCATGAGCACTTTAATAATTTACGCAACCAATCCAAAAGATTTAACACTTTTAATTGAATTAGCTAAAAGATTGAAGATTTCTTTTAAATTGGTTAATGATGAAAAAAACCGTTACAACGACAAAACTGAAAAATCAATTAAAGAAGCAAGATCTGGAAAAGAACTAACTGAAGTAACCTTAGATGAATTTAGAAAACAACTATACGAATAATGTATAGATTAATACTAACAAATGGGTTTAAAAAAGACCTTAAACTAGCTAAAAAGAGAGGTTTAAAAATGACTTTGCTTGATGAAGTTGTTAGTGTTTTAGTAGAAAATGGCAAACTACCTGCCAAATATAAACCACACTTACTAAAAGGAAAATATACAGGACTTTGGGAATGCCACATTCAACCAGATTGGCTGCTTGTTTGGGAGCAAGAAGATACCATTAAGTTAATTACCCTTATTGCAATAGGAACTCACGCTGATTTATTTTAAAAGATTAGATTAATTTGCTTTTAACTTTTTTAATATGTTTTCTTTTATTGTCAATTTTAACTTTTCTGTTAGGCACAAAAAAAAAAACATTTTTATAATTTCTAAATCCTCGATTGGTAAGTGAATAAATTAAAATAACGACCTTCTGATTTGATGAGTTCGTTGTGAGTTCCTCGTTCAATAATTTCACCATTTTCAACAACTAAAATTTGATGAGCCATTTTTATGGTGCTTAATCGGTGAGCAATAACAAAAGTTGTTCGTCCTTTCATTAATTCGGCTAAACTTTTTTGAACCAATAACTCGCTTTCGCTGTCCAAACTTGATGTTGCTTCATCTAAAATCAACAATTTTGGATTGGCTAAAATGGCACGAGCAATTGCCACTCGTTGTCGTTGACCCCCCGAAAGTTTAACACCTCGTTCACCAATAACGGTATCTAATCCATGTTCAAAACGGTCGGTAAACTCGTTTACATAAGCCATTTTTACTGCTTCGTTTATTTCATTTTCGCTAGCATTTGGTTTTGAAAACAGTATATTTTCTTTAATGGTTCCTTCAAACAAAAAATCGTCTTGTAAAACTAGCCCAATATTTTTTCGGTAAGAATTTAATGTAATACTAGCTAAATCAATATCATCAATAAAAATATTACCTTTTGCGGGATTTAAAAATGAAGCTACAAGCCCAGCAATGGTTGATTTACCAGAACCTGAAGAACCAACCAAAGCCGTTATTGTACCAGCTGGTGCTGTAAAATTAATGTTGCGGAGTACTTCTTTATCTTCTTGATAAGCAAAATTAACATCCTGAAAACGAATGTTTCCATTAAAAGTTGTTATTTCTGTTGCTCTATTTTTATCATCATCTTCACCAACTAAATTCATTAATTCTTCGGTTCTATCCAACCCCGAAAACGCTTCGGTGAGTTGTGTGCTAATGTTGCTCATTTGAACTATTGGAGCAACTAAAAAACCCAAATAAAGTGTAAAAGAAAGAAAATCTCCTAGCGATAATTCGTTATTCATTATTTTATAACCACCAATTCCCATAATTGTAATTGAAGCAAAACCCAACAAAAGAGTGGCTAAACTAAAAATTAATGCCGATGCTGTTAACGTAGATTTTACGTTGTTAAAAATAGCCGTAACTCCTTTTTCAAAAATAGTAAGTTCGTAATGAGTGGCATTAAATCCTTTTATTATTCTAATTCCACCAAGCGATTCGGTTAGTCTTCCGGTAACTTCCGATTCAATTTTTCGGCGTTGTTTAAAAATGGGTCTTATTTTTTTAAAAGCATAAAATGAAATTATTCCGAAAACGATTACAGGAACCAAAACATAGAGTGTTAACGAAAAACTAATATTTATTAATAAAATAAGCGAAACAACAGAAGTAATAATTCCTCCAACTAATTGAACCAACCCTGTACCTATAATGTTTCTAACTCCTTCAACATCATTCATTACTCGTGATACTAATGCTCCAGTTTTATTGTTATCAAAAAAACTAATTGGCAGCGAAAGCAATTTCCGATGTACATCAACTCTTAGTATTGAAATAAATCGTTGTGCTTCAACACTCATAATTTTCGTTAACAAAAACGATGTAACTGACTGAATAATTATTGCTAATGAAACTACTAAAAGCAACAATTTTAAGGTTTCAAAATCATTTTTTAAAATAACATCATCAATAAGGTATTTTGAAGCTCCTGGAAGAATTAAACCAGAAAATCGACTTATAAAAATTAGAAATAAACCAATAAATAGTAATTTTTTTCTAGGCCAAATAATGGTTTTAAAAATTTTTGAAAATGATATTTTTTCTTTACTCATCTGAAATATTAAAATGAACTAATTTTTTATAGTATAAAAGTAAGGGTATAATGGATACTAAAATAAACATTCCGCCAATAAAATATGCCCAAATAATATGGTTACTGATATGAAAAAAAGGAAGGCTAAAAATACCTATAAAAACAAAACGTAGAAAAATGTTTACGGTGTTAAACACACTTCCTGTTCGCCCAATAATGTGGTTTGGGATGTGATTAAACAGATAGGTTATTCGTAAAATTCGAGCACCTGCATTGGTTATTCCTAAAACAAAACTAACCATCATAAAAATTAAAATATTGTTAGAAAATGTTAAGATTTCGAATCTTACAACGCTAATTATCATTAAAACTATAATTGCATAAATGGTATTGGTTTTTCTAAAAATCCAACGAATTCCTGCTCCAGCAATCAATGCTCCGAATGCATAAACAACTTCTCCAATTGCATAAGCACTAGAATCGGAATGCAAATGTTTGCTTACATAGATGGGCATCAATTGATGAACATGAATTAAAAGAATAACAAAAATGGCAAAAGATGAAACCCCGAAGTGAAATAATAACGGATGTTTTTTTAAATAACTAAATCCTTGAATTAGCCTGTTCCAAACAGAACTTTTATCTATTTCATGGGTTGCAATAGGAGTATATTTAATAAATAGTATAAGTACAAATGCCGCGACATAAGTAAGTGCATCTAATAGAAAAATTTCGTGTAATTGCCAAGGATTTACATTAAACTTTAGAAAACCAAGTCCAACCTGATTTAAAAAATCTTTATTAACTCCAGTAAGTAAAATAGCAGCAAAAACACCTGATACAATACTAGTTAGCTGTCCTATTATTTCAATTAAGGAGTTGGTTTTACCATAATTTTCTTTTTCCGTAATTTCTTGTCCAAAAGCATAAAGCGTAGGATAATGAATGTTATAATTAAAAATGGTAAAACAAAAAACTAATGCAATGAGGTAAATGGGTACTTCACCTAAATAAAATCCTACTAAAGAAACACCCAACAAAAGAATAAAACTGACCACACAAATGCTTAAAAAAACAAGTTTTCTAGAATATCGGTCAATTAAAGTTCCTGCATACAAACCCCAAAATAATGTAACAATGGTGGTTATTGCATAAATAAGTCCAAAAGTTTCGCTGTCATTAATAATGGAAGTAAAATACCATGGAATTGCCAACATGCTTATACCTTGAGCAATTCCTGAAATTCCGTTTGCAGCAAATAAAAGATATAAAGCTTTTTTGTTTTTCAATTCTTTACTTTTGGAGGGAGCAAAATTAGTTTAAATATGCCCAAGTTTTTTAAAAATATGTCGTACGACAGAGCTCTTGAAAAAGCAATGTGGTATTGTTCTTTTCAGGAACGATGTGTTTTTGATGTAGAAACCCGATTTAGAGCTTGGAATGTAAAAAGAGAGGATTGGGATAAAATAATCGATACACTTCTTGAACAAAATTATTTAAACGAACAACGCTACATAGAAGCTTTTGTAAGAGGAAAATTTTCTATAAAAAAATGGGGAAAAATGAAAATTATATCGGAACTCTATCAGAAAAAAATTTCGGGAAAAGAAGTTGCTAAAGCAATTGATAAAGAAATTAACGATGACGATTATCACCAAACCATTATTCAACTTATTGATAAAAAAAAGCAATTGCTAAACGAAGTTGACCCTCAAAAACTCAACGAAAAACTATACCGATACCTTTTAAGTAAAGGCTATGAATCGGATTTGATTTTTAAATTTCTAAAATAAAACCAACCTTGTTTTATTTATAACTTGTTAATAATAAGTTGCCAAATAATTAGAATAGAACTAAAAGCATTTATAAATTTACCGCTATTGTTTTTTAGAATTTTGTGTAGATGAGTAAATTTAAACAACCAACATTAATTCAATCCTTAATACCAATTGTAGTATTGGTAGGATTGTTAGCGATTAATGTGTTACAGGTTTATGGCGATGGAGCTTTAGATGGAGCTAATCAATTAGCACTACTTCTTGCTGCTACAGTTGCTGGGTTTATTGGGATTTATAACGGATTTGATTTTGAAAAAATAATTGAAGGCATCACCAAAAGTATAAATTCAGCATTATCAGCAATCATTATTTTATTATTAATTGGAGCTTTAGCTGGAACATGGCTACTGAGCGGTGTTGTTCCTGCAATGATTTATTATGGTTTAGATATTTTAAACCCTACCATATTTTTATTTGCATCATGCATCATTTGTGCTATCGTTTCACTGGCAACAGGTAGTTCTTGGTCAACAGTAGCAACAGTTGGTATTGCATTACTTGGAATAGGAAAAGCTTTAGGTATTGATGAAGCAATTATTGCCGGAGCTATAATATCAGGAGCATATTTTGGAGATAAAATGTCACCCTTATCAGACACCACCAATCTAGCTCCAGCTATGGCAGGAACCGATTTAATTACTCACATTAAATACATGACCTTAACCACCGTTCCAACCATTTTAATTACGTTAATAATATTTTTAATCATTGGTTTTTTCTATGATGCAGGCAATCAGGTTAGCCAAGTAGATACTCTTCAATTAGCAATTTCTTCTAAATTTAATATTACACCACTCTTGTTTATTGTACCACTAGTTGTTATTGGTTTAATCTTATTTAAAATTCCTGCTATCCCTTCTTTATTTTTTGGCAGTTTGTTGGGGGGTGCTTTTGCAATAATTTTTCAACCAGAATTAATAAATTCGTTATATACTGGTTCAAATGGTTTTGTGTCTTCATATAAAGCTGTGGTAAATGCAATGACAACCGATACAGCAATTGTAACAGAAAATGAATTGGTTAATGAATTGCTTACGTCTGGTGGAATGAAAGGAATGTTAAACACCATTTGGTTAATTATTTGTGCGATGATTTTTGGCGGAGTTATGGAAGTTACTGGAATGTTGAAACGAATTACTAAATCAATTATTGGTTTAGCAAAAACTGATGGTTCGTTAATTGCAACAACGACTGCTTCTTGTGTAGTTTTTAACGTAACTGCATCCGACCAATATCTAGCAATTGTAGTACCTGGCAAAATGTTTGCAGAAGAATTCAAAGAACGGAATTTGCATCCTAAAGTATTGAGTAGAACATTAGAAGATTCTGGAACAGTAACCTCTGCATTAGTACCATGGAATACTTGTGGAGCTTATCATTCAGGCGTTTTAGGTGTTGCTACAGGAGATTATTTTATGTATTGCTTTTTTAACTTAATTAGTCCTATAATGACTATTATTTTTGGCTACTTTAATATTAAAATTGCTAGATTAAACGACAATAAATTAAAAAAATAAATTATTTTTATCGCTATGAAATACATTTTATCAATTTTAACTTTAATACTCAACTTATCAGTTTTTGCTCAAAATGATTTGACTGACAAAAAGTTATATCATAATACTTATGACCCTGAAAAAGTTATTGATAAAACCTACGGCATTGTTATGTACGAAAAATTGAACATGATGCTAGGAAAAGATTCTGTTAGAAATGGAGCAACAGGATATGCTGCAAACGGTTTTATTGAAGATTATTATACTTCCGGACAATTACTTCACAAAGGATTTTATGTTGATGGACAATTAAAAATTTATAAAAACTATTATCCCAACGGAAAAGAAGAGCGTAATTTTAGAATGGTTGACATTAAAAAAAGTAAAATGACTTTATTTTATGAAGATGGAACAATGAAATCCGATATCGTTTACATTGGAAATGAAGCATTATCGTGGATTGATTACTACCCAAACGGAACTGTTGAATTTGAAGAAATTTACGATAAATCATTCCAATACTACGAAAAAAAAGCTGCATACTTTAAAAGTGGAAAACCCGAAGATGTTCTTCTGCTAGTTGACAAAAAAAAGCTGATTTACAGTTATTCATCTTATTATGAAAATGGCAACTTAAAAGAACAAGGAACTGTTAAATACGATAAAGCCATGTTTGATTACCAACGTATTGGCGATTGGAAATTATTTAATGAAAACGGTTCTCCTTCAAAAATTCAGAAATACGTTAATGGAACTGTTCAAAGTGAACAAAATCTATAAAAAAAACTATTCGTAATGCAAATAAATAATTTAGCAGACTTTTATTACTATCCTCTACAATTTCAACCAAAATCCGACGCTTTTACTCAAAAAGAAAATGGAAAATGGGTTTCATTATCTTCAAAAGAATTAGTTGACAAAGCCATTCTGTTAAGCAAGGGACTGCTAGAACTAGGCGTAAAAAAAGGAGATAGAATTGCCATGATTTCTAACAACAGAATAGAGTGGCATTTAACCGATTTGGCTATTCAACAAATTGGGGCGGTTAATGTTCCTATTTATTCCAATATTAATCCAGAAGATTACGATTACATTTTAAATGATTGTGGTGCTAAATTGGTGTTTTTATCAGATGAAGAAATACTTGGTAAAATTTTATCCATTAAAGCAAATGTTCCGTCTTTAGAAAAAATATACACGTTTAATAAAATTTCAGGCCAGAACCATTATTCGGAATTGTTAAATACATCATCTTCCGAAAACATTGAGCAACACAAAAATCAAGTTCAGGGCGATGATTTAGCTACATTAATTTACACTTCTGGCACAACAGGAAAGCCAAAAGGAGTAATGCTAACACATAAAAATTTTATTAGCAACGTGTTGGCTTCCGAACCACGTTTACCAATTGCCAAAGAACAAAAAGCTTTGAGTTTTTTACCGCTTTGTCATGTTTTTGAACGAATGCTCGATTATTTGTACATCTACAAAAGTGTGTCAATTTATTATGCTGAATCGATGGACACTATTGCCGATAATTTAAAAGAAGTAAAACCTCAATTGTTTGCAACCGTTCCTCGATTATTAGAAAAAGTGTATGATAAAATTGTTACAAAAGGAACCGAGTTAACTGGTATTAAAAAGAAACTTTTCTTTTGGGCTTTAGAATTAGGACTTCAATTCGACCCTAATGAAAACAAAGGTTTTTGGTATAATTTTCAATTAAAATTGGCTAACAAACTTATTTTCTCTAAATGGAGAGAAGCTCTTGGAGGCAATGTTATAGCTATTGTTTCTGGAGGCGCAGCTTTGCAACCTCGTTTAGCAAGGGTGTTCTCTGCAGCTCAAATTCCAGTTTTAGAAGGTTATGGTTTAACCGAAACATCTCCAGTAATAGGTGTAAATTGCTTGTTGCCAGGGGGTAGAATGATTGGAACTATCGGAAAACCGCTAGAAAACTTAGATGTTAAATTAGCAGAAGATGGCGAAATTATTGTTAAAGGACCAAGTATAATGAAAGGGTATTATAACAAACCCGAATTAACAAAAGAAGTAATTGATGAAAATGGTTATTTCCATACTGGAGACATTGGTCAGTTTGTAAATGGTTTCTTAAAAATTACCGACCGTAAAAAAGAAATGTTTAAAACATCGGGAGGCAAATACATTGCTCCTCAAGTAATGGAAAATAAGTTTAAAGAATCGAGATTTATTGAACAATTAATGGTAATTGGAGAAGGCGAGCGATTTCCTAGTGCTATCATACAGCCCGACTTTTTGTTTTTGGAAGAATGGTGCAAAAGAAAAAACATTACCTACTCCAACTTTACTGATTTAATTAAAAATCAAACCGTTATTAATAGAATACAAGAAGAAGTTGATGAATTAAACCAAGGTTTTCCGAACTACGAACAAATTAAAAAGTTTGAATTAGTAGATACTCAATGGGGAATTCCAACAGGAGAACTAACACCAACTTTAAAATTAAAGCGTAAATTTATCCTTACTAAATACCAACATTTAGTGGATAAAATTTACCGATAATGAGTTTTAAGCAGTATTCTATTGGGCTTTTATTTATTTGCACTTTTCAATTTTTAATTTCAACAATTCAAGCACAAGATTTTTTTGAAATTGATAAGATTGCTACATCAGAAGCCAATCGCCATCAATTACATTTTAACAACACTTTAAAAAGTGCTGCCGAAACAAGAAATTACGATTTAAAATATCATCGATTACGTTGGGAAATCGACCCTGATACCAATTATATTAAAGGTGAAATTACATCTTATTTTATACCAGTAGTTTCTAATTTTAATCAAATTTATTTTGATTTAACAACCTCTCTAACAGTTGATTCGGTTAAGTATCATCAATCATTAGTTTCGTTTACTCAACTTGCCAACAATAGTTTAAAAATAGATTTACCCGCTATTATTTCTCAAAATAACTTAGACTCAATAACCGTTTTCTATCAAGGTGTACCTGCAAATTCAGGATTTGGTTCATTTGTACAATCTAGTCATGCCGGAAAATCAATAATTTGGACCCTATCCGAACCATTTGGAGCTATGGAATGGTGGCCATGCAAACAAACATTAGACGATAAAATTGATTCGATAGATGTTATAGTTACAACCCCTAAAATTAACAAAGTTGCCAGCCAAGGTTTGTTGGTTAATGAAACTGACAATGGAACGAATAAAACATATTATTGGAAACATCGCTACCCAATAACCACTTATTTAATTTCTTTAGCAATTACCAATTACTCAGAATTTACCATTAATGCCAATTTAACTCAAGGCTCGTTACCTATTTTAAACTATGTTTATCCTGAAGATTCTCTTACAAACTACTCGCAAATAAATTTAATTAAACCCATTTTTGAATTATACGATTCGTTGTTTACCCCCTATCCATTTATGAACGAAAAATACGGTCATGCAAAATTTGGATGGAGTGGCGGCATGGAACACCAAACCATGAGTTCGATGGGTAGTTTTAGTGAACACCTCATGTCGCACGAATTGGCTCACCAATGGTTTGGTAATAAAATTACTTGTGCAAGTTGGGCAGATATTTGGTTAAACGAAGGATTTGCAACTTATGCAACAGGGATGTTTTACAAACATTTAGCTCCAGCATGGTGGTTGCCCTGGCGACAAGATATGATAAACACCGTTACCAGTTTGCCTGATGGTTCGGTTTACAACCCCGATTCCACTAGTGTTAATCGAATTTTTAGTTCAAGATTATCATACAAAAAAGGAGCTTATCTTTTAAGAATGTTGGAATGGAAAATTGGTGAACAACATTTTTTTCAAGGTATCAATAATTATATTACAGATGTCAACTTAAGTTATGGTTATGCAAATACGCAAATGTTAAAAATTCATTTAGAGCAAGTTAGCGGAATTGATTTGACTGAGTTTTTTAATGACTGGTTTTATGGCGAAGGTTATCCATCTTATCAAATTACATGGAATCAACAAGGAAACGATGTTCACTTTTTGGTTGAACAAACCACTTCGCATAACTCAGTAGATTTTTATGAAATGCCAATACCCATTTACCTATCAGGACAAGGTTTTGACACCACTTTAGTATTTAATCACACTTTTTCGGGTCAACAATTTGCTGCATCAATTCCATTTTTAGTCGATTCTATTGCATTTGACCCAGAATTGTGTATAATTTCAAAAAATAATACCACTGTTGTTGGCGTTGATGAGCTGTTTAATTCAGCAAAACTAATTGTTTACCCCAATCCAACTAACGGAATAGTACACATTAATACAGCTGCAAAAATTAATTCAATTCGTGTTTTTGATGAGCAAGGTCAATTATTAAATGTAATAATTCAAGATAATACAATTAATTTGTCAGCATTTAAAGCTGGATTTTATTTTTTAGAAATTCAATTAGAAAAGGAAATTGTTAGAAAAAAGATTAACAAGATTTAGGTTCAAATTTGATTATATTTGTAGCCGATAAAAACAAGCAAAAATTGCAACTAACCTAATTAAAAAAAATAAATATCTACCAATGAAAAAAATACTAATTGCCATTACAATTTTCTCAAGTTTAATAGCTTGTAAAGGAGGCGATGAAGCTGAAATAAGTTCAAGCATTATAGGCAACCCAAACACGGCATCTGGTGAACCTGTTGATAAAGACTTGTTGCCATTTTTTGATTTCGTAGAAGAGGTGGTTAATTTCGGAACCATCACTCAAGGAGAGGTTGTTTCAACCGCTTTTAAATTTAAAAATGCAGGAAAATCAGATTTAATTATATCATCAGCTCAAGGTAGTTGCGGATGTACTGTACCTGAATGGCCAAAAGAACCAATTAAACCAGGTGAAGAAGGGATAATTAAAGTTTCATTTAACTCAAGCGGTAAACAAGGTATGCAAAACAAAACCATTACACTTGTTGCCAACACCGTTCCTAATACAAAAGTAATTGCATTAAAAGGAGATGTTTTAGTTCCTAAAGGAAAGGAAAATGAACCGCTAAATGAATAATTAACAAAACACAAATAACAAATAACAAATAACAAAACACAAAAAACAATACACAAAAAACAATACACAAAAAACAATACACAAAAAACAATACACAAAAAACAAAACACAAATAACAAACACAAATAAAAAAAAAATGAACAAATTAGCAATTTTATTAATGTCTATTCCAAAAGGTGCTGAAACACTTATAATGTTTGGATTAATTTTCGTGGTATTTTACTTTTTTATGATTAGACCACAAGTAAAAAAACAAAAAGAACAAAAACTATTTAGAGAAGCTTTAAAAAAGGGTGATAAAATTGTTACTATTGGTGGAATTCACGGTAAAATTGACCAAGTAAACGACGAAACTGTTGTTATTGAAGTAGAAGGTGGAAATCGTTTGAAAATTGAAAAATCAGCAATTGCTAAGGAATTTTCAGGTGAAGAAATGGAAAAAAAATAATTGAGTATTGAAAAATATTTTAACACAATTTAAAAACAATTTTAGTAAAGCTTCTGTAAACAGGAAGCTTTACGTGTTTTTGGTGTGTTTTGTATTATCGGCTTTTTATTGGCTTTTAAATGTTTTAGGAAATTCATACAATACCACACTTAAAGTTAATACAACCTATAAAAACAATCCAGAAAATTATATTATTTTAAATGACCTCCCAAAAACAATAGATGTCGAAATCTCAGGAATTGGTTATTATTTATTGATATACAAGCTAGGTTTAAAAACGCCATCTATTTCAATTGATTTAAGTAAAATAAATATTTTAGAGTCGAATAAACAAAAGGTTATTTATTTTAATGAATTTGAATCAACTATTGAAAATCAATTAGGAAATAAAATAGAATTGGAATCAATTTACCCGTTAAGTTACAATGTTATTTTAGATGAAATAACTGAAAAACTCATTAAAGTAATTCCGCTAATGAATATTTCATTTGGCAGCCAATACCAACTATCAGACACCATTAAAGTGGTTCCAAATTTTATTAAAATTACTGGGCCAAAAATTGTGTTAGATACGCTAAAAAAAGTTCCTTCCGTATTATTGAAACTAAATAACATTGAATCATCTCAACAAATTGAAGTTGATCTGAATAATCAATTTTTAAAATCGAGAAAATTAACCACTGAAACAAAATCCATTCAACTGCAACTGCAAGTTGATAGATTTACTGAATACAACATTAAAATTCCAATTAAAAAAATAAACCTACCTGAAAACATGGATGTTACCATATTCCCTAATCAAGTAGAAATTAAGTTTATGGTTTCGTTAAGTAAACTATCCACAATTAATGAATTTGATTTTAGTGCTTCTGTAGATTGCTCTTCTATAAATAGTCAATTCAAAAAAATAAAAGTCAATTTAGATAAGTATCCAACCCATATAAAATCCATTTCATTAAAACCAGCAAATGTAGAGTATGTGCTTAGACGAAACGAAAACTAAACCTTTATTGGTTGGATTAACTGGAGGAATTGGCAGCGGAAAATCTACCATTGCTAAAATATTTAGTTCATTAAGCATAAAGGTTTATAATTCGGATATTGAAGCTAAGAAAATAATTAATACTGATGCCAAAACTATTGAACTTTTAAAGCAAAAATTTGGAGCTGATGTTTACACTGAATTTGGTATTGATTCAAAAAAAATGGCTGAATTGGTTTTTAACAACAAAATAGCTTTAGAAGAATTAAACAAAATAGTTCACCCAAGAGTTAAAGAGCATTTTGAAAATTGGGTATGTTCTAACCAAACAGACCTTATTTTAATAAAAGAAGCAGCAATTTTAATTGAAAGTGGTGCAAATAAAGGTTTGGATAAAATTATTGTAGTTACTGCTCCAGAAGAATTACGAGTTAAACGAGTGGTAAAAAGAGATAAGGTGAATGAAATTGATGTAAAGAAAAGAATTATTGCCCAAATGAGTGATGCTGAACGAATCAATTTTGCAGATTACATCATTTATAATAATGAAAAAGACTTGGTTATTCCCCAAGTCTTAAGCATTTACAATCAATTAATTTCTACTATTCATTAGTAGAGGTGTCTTCATCTTCACTATAGAATTTTCTCATAATTCTATCGTCTTCTTTAGCTTTTTCTTTACGTTGTTCCATTTTTTGTTTATCCAATTCATCTGGGTCGTATTTTTTAAATACATCAACTAATTTTTTTGCTTTATTGGCATTTGTAGCATCGCCTTTTTGAGTTAAATATTCACTCACAATAAGCATTCCGTGAGCCAACACGCCTGCTGTAACTTCAGAAGGTTTAAAGTTTTCGTCGATTTTAGCTAATGCATCTAAAATGTTTTTATCTCCTTCGGCATAGTTCAATGATTTTACCTCCCCTATTCCTTGCCAAAGCAGTAAAATTGGGTCGTTTGGTAAAGCTTTAACAGCATTTTTGTAAGCTCCTGCAGATTTTCTGTAATCTTCCATTAAAAAATAATGCTGTCCAAGTTTGTTTGACGTATCTGCTAATAAGTCGTAATATTCTTTGTAATCGTTGTAATGCTCATTTGCTTTTGCATCTTTTTTCATAAAAGTATACAAATATTTTTGAGCCATTTTTAATGTGTTGGCGTACTTTCCGCCTTTTCCAATATCATATTTATCTGGTCGTTTCGACATTTGATAATAACCCATTGAGGCGTAAATAAACGGAAGAGGATTCTTTTTATAAGCATCATTTTCTGCTAATGCTAATGATTTATCAACCACTTTGTCGTATTTTTCATCAACATAAAGAAAAACCAATTCATCAATTTTTTTGTCTGTTTGAGCATCTATTCGTAAAAACGACAACAATCCGATGGCTGAGAGTAAAATATATTTTTTCATGGGTTTGAATTTTTTTATTAAAAGTAAATATTTTAAAGCTTTAAAACAAACAAAGATAATGCCCAATTTAATATATCTACCTAATTTTACTGTAAATTACTCAATAATTATGTTCGATAGAATTTCAATTAAGAAAAATGATGCCGCCTTAGAAATAGAAATAAAGGCTCTAAAAGACAATAAAAAACAACAGTTACTTTTGGTTTGGATTGCTTTATTTTCGTTGTGTGGACTAGCTATTTTTAATCAGTTTTTTTACGATTACGATAAATCAAGTAAAGTTTTTTTTGCTGTTTATTTGGCATTTTGGTTTTTCTTTGAGTTTAAAGTAATTTATGCTTACCGCTGGAGAAACATTGGAAAAGAAAAAATTATTATCGACTCAAAAAAACTTTTACTCACTAAAGAAATTGGTAAACGTGGCGTTACTCAAACTTATGATTTAGAAAAAATAAAAGATTTTAAAGCTTTTGATACTCCAGACCCAACATTTATTAAAATGATTAATACCTCGTATTGGAATATCAATAAATACAATTTGGTTTTTACCTACGAAGATATTAAGGTTCCGTTTGGTATTGATTTAGATGCAAATCAAACGAAAAAAATATTGCATGAAATTAAAAGCTTTATAAAAAAATAATCAACTGATTTTAAATATAGCAGTTTTTACCCTTTTAGTTTTAACACCGTCTATTGTTTCTTCGTTAATTAAATTTTGTGCAGTAGTGTCTTCAAACACTTCTTTTAAGTTTTTTATAGCTCCAGCCGGAATGTTGTTTTTAATTAATAAATCCATTAATGGTTTTCTGTTGTATTGTTTAAAAAAAGGAATCAATTCTTTGGTTAATGATTTACGGTTATTAACTCTTAAGGGGTTGGTTTGGTATTTTTTTGATGATTTTATTTTTGTAGCATCAATTAAATCTAACAATTTGATAAATTGATTATCACTTCCAATTGCCAAAACAACCTGTTTATTGTCTTTTGTAGTAAATACTTCGCCGTAAGGTGCTATATTAGGGTGTAATGAGCCTATTGTTTCAGGAATATAATTGTTCATTAACCAATTGCTTGCTTGATTTTTTAATGCCGAAATTGCTGCATCATATAATGACACCTCAACAAAACTACCTTTTTGCTGTTTTTCTCTTTTTAATAAAGCTAATAATAATCCTTGTTTTAGTTGATGAGCCGCCAACACGTCGATTAATGCAACAGGCATTTTTAATGCACCACTTTTTTTAGTTCCGTTCATCGACATAAAACCTGTTTCGGCTTGTAAAACTACATCAAAAGCAACTCTTTCTGAATTTGAACCAAAGCCTGTTATTGCACCATAAATAAGTTTAGGATTTATTTTTTTTAATGTTTTATAATCCATTTGTAATTTTATATCATCACCTTTTTTAAAGTTGGCAATAACTACATCAGCTTTCTTAACTAGTTCATGAATTTTTTTTTGTTCAACTTCTTGTTTGAGATTTAGTTGTAAATATTTTTTATTCCAATTTACTGAGGAAAAATAAGCTGAAACAGAACTTGTTTTATTTTCAGTTGGAAGTTTCCATGTACGAGTAACATCTCCAGAGGTTTGCTTGTTTTCAACTTTTATTACTTTAGCACCTAGTTCAGAAAAAAACATTCCTACATCAGGACCAGCTAAAACACCTGCTAATTCTATAACAACTAAATCTTTTAACATAGGTTATTCAGGAAATCTACCTCCAGCGTAATAATATTTTTGATAATAGGGTTCGCTTAAATTGCTAATAATTACTCCACTTTTAACCGAGGCATGAATAAAATTTCCATCTTTTAGATATACTCCTACATGTGAAATTTGATTTCTGCTAATTTTAAAGAAAACTAAATCTCCTTCTTTTAAATCGGCTTTATTTTTTATAGGAATAATTTGATCATAAATGGTTTTACTACCTCCTTCTAATTTTAAATTATACACTTTTTCGTACAGTTTTTTTGTTAAACCCGAACAATCAATACCTGCTGTTGAGTTTCCTGCATAACGATAAGGAGTATCAATCCATTGAAAAGCCTCAGTGTATAAGTAATCGTAACTACACGAATCAATTGAAATACCGTTTCTACAGAAAAAATCGTCAATTAAAGGCTCAATATAAACACTTTGAGCCTTTGTTAATGTATTAAAATACAACAAACTAAATACTATAAATAAAAACTTTTTAATCATTAATTATTTTTTTGTCATTTTTATAAATAATTCCCTATCCTTTCTTGGAATAATTGAATTATACGCATTTTCCATAATTTCAATAGAAAAGTAAGGTGCAAAGGTACTATAATATTCAGCAGAATTTCCTCCAAAAGGAGGCTTGTCTTCGTTCAGTTTATCATTAAAAAGTAAACCTACCAGTTTTCCATTTTTATTCAAAATAGAGGAAGTATGTTCTGCATATTGTTTTCTCAGATTTGGGTTAATAGCACAAAAAAAAGTTTGCTCAATTATTAAATCGTACATATTGTTATGAATAAAAAAATCATCGCAAATCAATTGATTTAAAGGAAATTTTGGAACTCTTTTTTTGAAATTTTCTAGTGCTAAAGGCGATAAATCGATTAAAAACACATTATTAAAACCATGATTAAATAAATATTCGGCTTCGTGAGCATTACCACAGCCTGGTATTAAAATCTTAATCGATTTATCAGTTAACTGATCAATGTATTCTTTAATTGGTGTTGAAATTTCTCCAATATCCCAACCCGTTTCATTGTTTACATATCTATTGTTCCAAAATTCTTTAGTTAAATCAATCATTTCTTTTTCTTGGTTTGTTTAATATACATTCTCCTTTAGTATCGCCATGTGCTTCATGTGCTGGCCATGCTGATGCTGGTATTTCTATTGTTTGTGGATTTTGTTCATTTCCTGGAGGAATATGACAAATTTTAATTTTTGTTGGTTCGGGGTTATCAGTTGTTGTTGGACATTGTCCCATAACATCACCATGAGCTTGATGGCTACCCCAATCGGCAACATTTATATAAAGAGTTGTTTTTACTCCTGTTGTTGGATCTGTATGACAAATGTTAAAGTTGTTTTTGGGAGAACCAGATGTACTACATTCTCCTAGTACATCTCCATGTGCTTGGTGCGATGCCCATTGACTATTTGTAATAGACAAAGTTGATTTTGCACCAGTTGTTGGATCGGTATGACAGATTTTAAAATACTCTACTGGATTTGGAGTACTTGGACATTCTCCTAATATTCCGCCAATACTTTGATAGTATGATAACAGGTACTTTTTTATTTTCTTGTTGTTATTATTTAAACAGATGGTAATTATTGTTTGATCAAATCCATCACAACTTCCAATAACATCGCCATGAGCTTGATGAGTAGCCCACTCTTGTTCAGTAATTTGCATAGGCTCTAAATTACCGTTTGTTTGATTGATATGACAAATGGTAATCGCTTTCACTTCTTTCGGACACAATCCTTTTGAATCGCCATGAGCCGCATGTGCAAACCAATCTTTTTCATCGATAATCAAATTCGATTTTGCTCCTGTTGTTGGGTCGGTATGGCAAATTTGTATTTGTTTGGTATTTACTACCAAAGGACATTCGCCCAATACGTCGCCATGTGCTTGATGGGTTGCCCATTCACTTTCAGGTATGGTTATTTTTTGTTTTAAGTTCGATTTTGCATCAGTATGACAAATGGTAATTGTTTTTATAACAATAGGGCATTCTCCTTTTACATCGCCGTGAGCTTGATGATTTAACCATTCTGATTCTTTTATTTCAATAGATTGAGTTGTTCCATCTGTATTTTTATGGCAGATTTTAATGCTTTTTTCAATTGGAACAAAACAACTTAGATTAAATTCTTTGATTTCTGTTTTAACCGAATTTTTAGCTAACACTTTAAATGAATTTACTCCCGACTTTAACTCTATAGTTGAATGAAGCACTCCTGATTGAAAATAATAGAAATAAGATGGAATTTTCTCGTTATTTCTAAAAAATTCAATGTCTTTTTCGTTTGAAACATTTTCTATTTTAATTTCAATTTTTACATTACAATTAGGTGAATTAAATGTTTTTGATGTTGGTGTTAACAACGTAATAATTGGTGGTTTTGGAGTTGTTGGATTATCAATTGGAATTGGTACTGGAGTCGGTGTTGGTATTGGAGTTGGCGTTGGAGTTGGAGTTGGCGTTGGTGCAGGTGTTGGAACTGGAGAAGGATTAGTAGTTGGCAGTGGAGCTGGTGTTGGCTGAGGAGTTGGTTTTGGCTTAGGTGCAGGATAGGTTTGTGGTTTAGGATTTTGAGTATAAGTTTGCTCCTCGTATTTATTGCTTCTAAACGTATAAAAAATAAAGTGAATTGAAGTATAATGATAAATATCTTTTATAAATGCATGGTCTTTAGATGGTTGATAAACTTGCCCATCAAAATAATCGGTTTGTGGTAATGATATTTTATGCTCCAAAGCAAGGGTGAAAAATGGAGCAATTCTATAACCTAACCCAACACCAACTGTTGGGGTAAAAACAAATGATTTTGCACTTGGATTGGATACTTGAGTTTCATAATTTAAATCTCTTAATGTTTTTAGTTGGCTTCTTACATCTGCTTTATCGGTTATGTTAATTGTTGAATAATCATATTCATTTCCCAATGCATCAAACTGATTGGTTTCACTTTTATAATTAGTAGCACCACCACCAATAAACAAATAAAACAGAACTCCTTTTTGAATATAAAGTTTGTTAAACTTTAACATGGCTTCTAATGAATATTCGTTTAAAGTGGTTCTGTTGTTTAAAAATATTGGAGTGTTTGAATAATCGTTTAGCGGATTATTAATGCCATTTAGTGCATTATTACTTATTGCACCGCTATGTGGTGTAAAATCGTTACCAAAGGTTGTTCCCCATAAATAGCGTCCACGTAATGAAAACCCAAATAAACTGTAACTATTTTGAACAATTGTATATTCTAAGGTTGTACCAAGTCCTAATCCGAATTTTTCGTTTGCTACATCTGCAGTTTGGTAAGTTCCGCCAAGATTAAAACCCCACTTTAATTTTCCATATTCGTATGTATTTTGTTGGGCATTGGTGTTTCCTAAAAAAAGGATTAGTAAAAACAATAAAAAAAGGTTTCGCATATTTTAAAGGTATTATAAACAAAAAGCCCCTCGCTAACGCGTGGGGCTTAAAATTAATTTTTTTTATTCAATTATAAATAGGTTTGAAGATTGTTTGTTCTTGATAATCTTCTCATTCTTCTTAAACCTCTTTCTTTTATTTGTCTAATTCTTTCTCTGGTTAATCCAAAATGACTTCCAATTTCTTCTAAGGTCATTTCTTTTCTACCACTTAATCCATAAAACAAACGAATAACTTCTGCTTCCATACCTTTTAAGTAAGATAATGTTCTTTCAATATCTGTAGAAAGAGATTCGTGAATTAATGTATCGTTAGGAGCTGGAGTACCTTCTCCTTCAATAACACTAATCAAACTGTTGTTATCTTCATCGTTTGCCATCGGGGCATCAAGAGAAGCTTGTTTTTTAGACATTTTTCTTGAGTTTTGAACTTTTTCTAAATCCATGTCTAAGATTTCTGCTAATTCTTCGTCAGTTGGTTCACGCTCCATGGTTTGTTCAAAATCACTCGAAGCCTTGTTTATTTTTTGAATTTCACCTAAACGGTTGTGAGGCAAACGAATGGTTCTTGAATTATCGGCAGCAGCTTTTAAAATGCTTTGTCTAATCCACCAAACTGCATAAGAAATAAACTTAAAACCTTTGGTGTGGTCGTATCTTTTGGCTGCTTCTATTAAACCTAAGTTACCTTCGTTAATTAAATCTTCAAGTGTTAAACCTGTGTTTTGATATTGTTTAGCAACACTAATAACGAATCGAAGATTGGCTCTTACCAATCTGTTTAAAGCTCTGTCGTCGCCATCTTTTATTTTTTGAGCCAAATCTACTTCTTCATCAGCTGTAATCATTGGTTCACGAGAAACCTCTTGAAGGTATTTCTCTAAAGATTTGCTTTCTCTTTTGGTAATCTGTTGTGTAATCTTTAACTGTCTCATTCTTGTAATTTATCTATGTTCTTTTTTTCTAAAAATATATAGCAATTATTGTGCTAAGTTTTGTTGTAATAATTTTTTGTCAGTTTAAATTAGGTAAACGTATAATTAGAATAAAATGTTGCTTCAATTTTAAAAATTTAACGCTATTTTAACATGTTTTTTTCCGTCAATATGTCATTCGTCATATTTTAAGTCTATTTATTTTTGTTTCTTTATCACAATTTTTTCTTCTGTAAATTCTGTTGTCCAAGTATTGTCAAAAACTTCAGAAATGTATCTGTGATATAAATTTAAACGAACATTTTTATTTTTTTCTTTCTCTTTTTCACTTTGTTCGCCTGTAAATTCAAACGAATTAACATTTGGATGTTCCTCTTTGTATAAACGAACAACTTCAACAATAGTTGCCATTACATGATAAACTTCTCCTTTATTTGTAATGCTGTATTCCTCGCCTTCGTATTCATCATTTGTAACGCCAAAAACTATGGTTGCATTTAATATATTATCTTGTTTTCTACCAAAACGCACTTCATAATTTACTCCACTATCGGTTGTAAATGAATATACTGTACCACTTTTAATTGCCGGTGGTGTAATTTTATATGGTGTAATTTTTTGCATTTTTCAATCTGCGAAGGTTTAAAATTTTTACGAATTAAAAAAATAAAATTTACATCAATTTGTGTTTTATTACTTTTGAACAAAAATTTAGATGATAAATGGCAAAATTTGGTAAATGGTTAGGTGGTGGTTTAGGATGGGCTTTTGGTGGTCCTATTGGTGCAATTTTGGGATTTGCTGTTGGCTCGGCTATTGATTCTGTGGTTACTGTAGAAGGTTCTGTTATAAATAACCAATCTAACAAAAGAAAAGCAAACGATTTTAGTTTAAGTTTATTGGTTTTAATTGCTGCCGTAATGAAGGCTGACGGGAAAGTGTTAAAATCGGAACTTGATTATGTGAAAAATTTTTTCCTAAAACAATTTGGTTCAGAACATACTCAAGAATTACTCATTACGCTTCGTGAAATCTTAAAAAAAGATATTCCTA
Organism: Flavobacteriales bacterium; assembly: GCA_015075325.1. Classification (GTDB taxonomy): domain Bacteria; phylum Bacteroidota; class Bacteroidia; order Flavobacteriales_E; family Vicingaceae; genus Vicingus. The sequence continues at coordinate 34,679 of JABTUP010000023.1, forward strand.
TTCAAGAAGTTTGTTTACAGATTAAAACCTATACGCTGTATCCTGCACGTTTGCAGTTAATTCATTTACTTTTTGGTGTTGCGTCGGTTGATGGGCAGGTGCAGCAAGATGAACTGAATGTTATTAAAATTATTGCTGGTAATTTAGGAATTAAACCGAATGATTTTGCTTCTATTAAAGCCATGTTCTTCAAAGAAGTGGATGGTGATTATAAAATTTTAGAGATTGAAAAATCAGTTTCTGATGAGGAAGTTAAAAAAGCTTACAGAAGAATGGCTGTTAAATATCACCCCGATAAAGTTTCTCATTTAGGAGAGGAATTTCAAAAATCAGCAAAAGAAAAATTTCAAAAAGTACAAGAGGCTTACGAAAACATTAAAAAACAAAGAGGAATGAATTAATCATTTCTTCTTCTAACATCTTGTCTTTTATCTTTTATAGCAACAGTGTCGATTGGAGTTGGTTTTACTTCAAAAGAAAAAAGCTTAAACAAATTAAAATCGTACTTATTTTTAATTGTTTTTTGTTGAGCAGCATCTTGAGGATTGCTTGATTTAGCGTAACTTTTTACATTTAATAAACCAAAAAGTAGTGTTAAAATGATTACTTGAGCTTTCATAACATCTATGTAAAATAGTTTACCCAAATGTAGCTAATATTTAATTTAAAAAATATTTCTTAACAGAAATTAACGTTTTACTGACAAAATTACAATGGTACAATAATGGCTAATTTACTTTAGTGGAAAAAGAAGAAAAAAATAGAATTTTAAATGCTATAATATATCCAATATTGTTTGTAATACTTATTGGATTGATTCATTTAGTTCAGTTTGTATTCAACTTAGATTTCTATTGGCTTGGTATTTATCCTCAAAAGTTATCGGCAATTGGAGGTGTTGTTTCGTCGGTTTTCATTCACGGAAATTTTAATCACTTATTCAATAATGCTGTTCCGCTTTTAATATTAGGTTCGGCATTATTTTACTTTTACAAACCAATAGCCTTAAAAGTGGTAGTTTGGATAGTATTGATGGGTGGTTTCTGGACCTGGGTTATGGCACGAGAATCCTATCATATTGGAGCAAGTGGTTTAATTTATGGCTTGTTTTCATTTTTACTTTTAAGCGGATTTATTCGATTAAACAAACAACTTATTTCGTTATCATTTTTTGTAGTAATTGTTTACGGGAGTATGGTTTGGGGCATTTTTCCTATTAAATTAAACATTTCTTACGAAGCCCACTTTTGGGGATTTGTATCGGGTATTATTTTAGCCATTTTTTACCGAAAACAAGGTTTACAGAAAGAAGTATTTGTTTGGGAAGAAGATGATGATATAGATAAGTTTGATGGTGAATATTGGAAATCTGGATATGATTCAACCGATTATAAAATTGACTTTAAGAAAAAAGAACTTGATTAACCATTTTTTTGATATTTTTCTAACAACCAATCAATGGCTTTATCCATATCGCTAAACACCTTAACAGGATTGTGCGATTTGGTAAATTTTAAGTAAAAGTTAGCTAAAATACGATTATGCAAACTATCTACAACAATTGCTTCAGCAACTCTAACACCTTTGGTTAGCGAATCTTTAGCAAAATGCTCCATTGCAGCTTTTGAAATTTGCCCTCTAACATTTATGGTATCTACCAACGATAAATAGGATTTACCTTCAGCTAAATCATACATCGTTTGATTAGCAATAACGGCATCTTCAAGAACAAAATCAACACCATCTTTAAATCGAATTTTAACAATTCTATTATCGAATAATGAAATTACCGATTTTTCTAATTCTATTTCTTTAATAAAATTCATGTTTTGTTAAAAACTAAAATAAAAGTACTCATAAATTATTAGTTCTAAAAATCAACTCTATTTTTTTCCAATTAACCAAGTATTTTACCATTAGTGTATTTAAAATTATTCTAACAACATTTATAGTTAACTTAGCTCGATTAAAATTTTAATAGAAATTAATTTAAATAGGTATGAGAAAAATTTTATTGTCGGTAGCCATATTTTCAGTTGCATTGGTTACTCAGGCACAAAACAAAATTGAGTTTGAGCAATACAAACTTAAAAATGGGTTAAATGTAATTCTTCATGAAGACCATTCAACACCAATAGTTGCAGTTACAGTACTTTATCATGTTGGTTCAAAAAACGAAAATCCTGATAGAACAGGTTTTGCCCATTTTTTTGAGCATTTATTGTTTGAAGGAACTGAAAATATTAAAAGAGGAGAATACATGAAATTGGTTCAAAGCAACGGAGGTATTTTAAATGCAAATACTTCATTTGATAGAACATTTTATTTTGAAATATTACCTTCAAACCAAACTGAATTAGGTTTATGGCTAGAGTCTGAAAGAATGTTGCATGCTATAATTGACGAAACTGGTGTAGAAACACAACGTGAAGTGGTAAAAGAAGAATACAGACAGCGTTACGACAACCAACCTTATGGAACTTTTTTGCCAGAAATGTTTAAAAGAGGCTTTGAAGTTCATCCTTACAGCTGGATGCCAATTGGTTCATTGGAGCATTTAAATGCAGCAAAAATTGAAGAGTTTAGAGATTTTTATAAAACTTACTACGTTCCAAATAACGCTACCCTTTCAATAGCTGGAGATATTAATAAACCTCAAGTTAAAAAATGGATTGAAAAATATTTTGCAGAAATTCCAGTAGGAACAAAACCTATGAATAGACCTACTGTAAAAGAACCTATTAAAAACAAAGAAGTTAGAGATACTATATACGATAACATTCAGTTGCCAGGTGTTATGATGGGATACCACACACCAGCTCAAGGCACACCAGATTCTTATGCGGTAAGTATGTTGGCTCAAATATTATCACAAGGAAAAAGCTCAAGACTTCAAAAAAGTATAGTTGACGAACAACAAAAAGCAATATTCGTTGGAGCATTTCCTTTCCCTACAGAAGACCCAGGAATGGCTTTAATGTTTGGTATTACCAACATGGGAGTTGGCATTGACGAATTAGAAAATGCTATAAATTTAGAAGTAGAGAAAGTACAAAAAGAATTAATTAGCGAAGAAGAATTTCAAAAACTAAAAAACCAAATAGAAAGTGATATGGTTACTTCTAATGCTAAAATAGAAGGAATTGCAGAAAATTTAGCTAACTATTTTGTGTATTATGGCGATGCAAATCTTATTAACACAGAAATCGATAGGTATTTAAAAGTTACTCGCGAAGACATTAAACGAGTGGCAAACGAATATTTTAGAAAAGACAACAGAGTGGTTTTACATTACTTACCAAAATCACAAAAACCTAATTAAAAGAGAGGGAAGACCGAAGTTAGAAGTCGGAAGAAGAAAATAACTCAATAATTAAAGAAATTAAGAATTATGAATAAAAAAATTATATCAATAACACTTGCAGCACTTTTAATTGGTGGTGCAACATTTGCCCAAAAAGGCACGAAATTAGACAGAAGCATTAAACCAAAACCTGCTGCTGCTCCTGAAATAAAATTAGGAACAACCCAAAGTTTTACTTTAGAAAATGGTTTACAAGTTTTTGTGGTAGAAAATCACAAATTACCTCAGGTTTCTTTTTCTTTATCATTAGATGTTGATCCTGTTTTAGAAGGTGATATGTCTGGTTACAAATCGGCAACTGGAGAATTGTTAAGCACAGGAACAAAAAATCGTACAAAAGATCAAATTAACGAACAAATCGATTTTATTGGTGCTAGTTTAAATACTTACGCTGAAGGAATTTATGCTTCTTCATTAAAAAAGCATCAAGAAAAATTGTTAGATATTATGTCTGATGTTTTGATGAATGCAGAGTTTAAACAGGAAGAATTAGATAAAATTAAGAAGCAAACTATTTCTGGAATTCAATCATCAAAAGACAACCCAGATGCAATAGCTAACAATGTTACTTCTGTATTATTGTATGGCAAAAATCATCCATATGGAGAAATCAATACTGAAAAAACGGTAGAGAACATTACATTAGACAAGTGTAAAGAATATTACAACACGTACTTTAAACCAAATACTGCTTATTTAGCTGTTGTTGGAGATATTACTATTGCTGAAGCAAAACCTTTAATCGAAAAATATTTTGCAAAATGGCAAAAAGCTGACGTGCCAGTTAATAAATACAAAACTCCTACTGCTCCTGAAAAAACAAAAGTTGCATTTGTTCACAAAGAAGGTTCAACACAATCGTTGATTAACATTACTTACCCAATTAACCTAAAACAAAACAACCCTGATGTAATTAAAGCCAAAATCTTAAATTCTATTTTAGGAGGAGGTTCTACAGCTCGTTTGTTTATGAACTTAAGAGAAGGTCATGGTTATACTTACGGAGCATATTCATCAATAACTCCTGACGAATTGGTTGGTCGTTTTAATGCCACCGCAAAAGTTAGAAATGAAGTTACTGATAGTGCCGTAATCGAATTTATGGTTGAGCTTAAAAGAATTGTAAATGAAAAAGTAACCGAACAAGAATTACAAGACATTAAAAATTACATGACTGGAACATTTGCTTATTCGTTACAAGACCCACAAACCATTGCAAATTTTGCGTTAAACATTGCTAAATATAAATTACCAGCCGATTATTACACCACTTATTTGAAAAAATTAAGCGAAGTTACGGTTGATGATATTAAAGCTGTAGCAGAAAAATACATTAAACCAGACAACGCTTACATTGTTGTTGTTGGAGATAAATCGGTAGCCAAAACATTAGCTCCATTTAGTGCCGATGGCAAAGTGAATTTTTACGATAATTTTGGTAACGACTATGTAGAAGCTCTTAAGCCAGCTCCAGCAGGTGTAACAGCACAAACCATTTTAGACAATGCTGTAAAAGCTAAATACGGAATGGCTACTGGAAAAGCATTGGATAAAAAACTAAGTAAAATAAAAGACATTACAATAAAAATGAATGCTTCAATTCAAGGTCAAACTATTGGAGTTACTCGTTACCAAAAAGCTCCAAACAAATTTGCAATGGTAATGGCTATGGGAACCATGGTTTTACAAAAACAAACTTTTGATGGAACAGTTGGTAAAGTTAGCGGTATGCAAGGCAACAAAACAATGGAAGGTGCTGAGTTGGAAGACATGAAAGCAAGTTCTGCTATGTTTGCTGATTTGAATATGGAAAAAGCAGGTTATAAACACACCTTATTGGGTATAGAACCATTAGAAGGTAAAGAAGCTTATAAATTAGAAAAAGTTTCTCCTTCGGGTGAAAAAGAAACCGTTTGGTACGATGTTGCAAGTGGTTTACAAGTAAAAACCATGTCGGTAAAAACCAACGAACAAATGGGTGGCGAGTTTTCTGTAATAGGTTTGTATAGCGATTACAAAGAAATAAACGGAATTAAATTTGCTCACAAAATTGTTCAAAGTTTTGGACCACAAGCTTTGGATATGGAAGTTACTTCGGTTGAAATAAACACCAAATTAGGTGATGATATTTTTCAATAAGAATTATTGAATAACATTTAAAAAAGCAGCTTGTTGTAACAAGCTGCTTTTTTTTTATAAAGTTGGTTGGATTAGTTGTAAAACTCTCTTCGTAAATTGTTTATAAAACAAAAAAAACACAAGTCTAATACCTCAACACAAAATGTTCTTTACTTAAATCGGGATTAAAAAATACTATTCCTACAGCAAACAAATCAATGGTGGTGGTTACTTTTGGGTGTTGTTTAATTTCTTGCCAAGCTTCGTTCATGCCATTGCTCCAATAAATGTCGTCAAAAACAAAAATGCTATTCGAATTTGCTTTTTCTACACACCAATTAAAATAACGTAAAGTGGCTTCTTTGGTGTGGTTTCCATCAAAAAAAACAAAATCGAGCGACGAAACTGTTTTTAGGTATTCAGGCAAAAATGCATCGAATTGTTGATTTACCAACCGAATGTTTTTACAACCCAACTTATCAAAATTAATTTGGGCAACTTTAGCTACATTGGGGCAACCTTCAACTGTTGTTATCACATTTTTAGTGTTTGATGCTGCCAAATACAGAGTGCTTATTCCTAAACTTGTGCCCAACTCCAACACGTTTTGTGGTTTAAACCGATTAACTAGTCTAAACAATAACTGAGCATATTTTGGAGCTTTTAACGAGTTTTTGGCAATGGCACTTACCTTTCTTTTATTGGATGAATGAATTTGAGAACCAGCTCCATAATCGTTTACTTCAATTTCCATGTTGGTTAACAGCAATTTTGCTCGAATAGATTCGATATCGCTAAAAACATAAAAAGGAGTTTGGTCTTTAATTACGTTGTTATACAATTCGTAAACAAAAGGAGAATGAATACCGTGTTGATTTTTGGCTTTCAATAGATACTTTATATAGTTCAATATAAAATTGATTTTATTCATTTATTCTTTGTTCATGTTCTGATAATAAGCCAGAGCAAATTTAATATCGGGATAACTATATTCATCACCTAAATGATTTTTGATTTCAGACAATAAAAGCGTATCGAGTTCTTTAACTGTTGCTATAATTTTTTCAAACTTTTCGTTTGATAAAAATGTTTTTACATCAATTAAACCCAATCCAACATAATGAGCCAAATGTCCTTCAATAGTTACTGGGTTTAATGTTCTTTCTTTTGCTATTTCAGGTATTGTTTTTCCTTGTAAATACAAGTCATAGGTTACTTTTTTGGTATCAATTTTTTCTTTCTTTTCTTTTTTTGGTTTTTCTTTTTTAATGGTTTTTAATTCTCCAACCTCTTTTAATCGAAGTTTGTTTTCTTCGTCAACATTAATGGTTTCTTTGGTAAATTCCACATCCTGTTTTGTAGATTTTAAGAGTGCTTCGGCTTTTAAAATTAATTGTATTTGCTTGTAAAACAGCGCATCTAAATCGACTAGTTCTACCAAATAAGTTTTTACTTTTTTTTGCGATTGAAGTGCTTCAACATGTGCTAAAATGTTTTTTGACTGTAATTTTAAATGCGGAACAAAATAATCTTTTGCCGATGAAACTCTCTCCATTAAGGTTATTTGGTAGTTGGGTTGTTGCTGATACGAAATGTATTTTACTTGATTGATAAACTTGTCTGCCGTTTCTTTAAGTGGTTCAACATCTTTTTCCAATTGAATTGCCCAACTTAAGTATTTTTGCTTTAACGAGCGGGTTTCATCTGTTTTGGTGTAACTTCCTTTATGCAACTTTAATTCATTCAACAAGTTAGCAAAATTAAATGCATTAACAATATTAGTTAAAATAAACTGCGATGTATCGTTAATTAAATGTTCTTTTAAGGTATTTTCATCGGGTTTAGATTTACCATAATTCGAAACTGTTGTATCTTTTTCTAAACTACCAAAATTAATAGGAGAACTCAATACCAATCCTTTTAATGATGTTAGCCTCGATAATGCCACATAAACCTGTCCAGGAGCAAAAGCTTTTTCAATGTCTATAATGGCTTTATCGAATGTTAACCCTTGACTTTTATGAACTGTAATTGCCCATGCCAGTTTTAAAGGATATTGAGTAAATGTTCCCATTACCTCCTCCTCTACTTCATTGGTTGTTTCATTTACTCTAAAACGAACATTTTTCCATACGTATTTATCAACAGTAACCGATTTGGTTTTATCATCAAATTCTACTTCAATCTTATCATCATCAATAGCTGAAACAACACCTATTTTACCATTAAAAAATCGTTGAGCCCCAGTTGGGTCGTTTTTAACAAACATTACCTGAGCTCCTTTTTTAAGCTCCATTTTCAATTCAAGAGGATAAGCATTTTCGTTAAAATCGCGGTCAATTTCTGCATCAAAGAAAAACGATTTTCCTGGCAACTTTTTCAACTGCTCATTGTTTAATCCATCAGCAATATAGTTGTGTGTTGTTAATTTTATGTAGTTTTCGTTTTTAGGTGGAACAAAATTGGGTTGATAATAACTGTTCAATACTTTGATATCTTGCTCGTTTATTTCGTTATTTCTTAAATGATTTAAGATGGAAATAAACTGGTCGTCGGTTTGACGATAAATTTTTTCTAGCTCAATGTATAATGGCGGATTTTCTTTCAACGCTACTGAATCAAAGAAAAAAGGGCTTTTGTAAAAATTCTTTAACACTCCCCACTCTACATCTTTTACAACAGGAGGCAATTGTAACAAATCGCCAATAAACAATAACTGAACTCCACCAAAAACAGTATTATTTCTTCTAACCGACCTCAAAACGGTATCAATTGCATCTAACAAATCGGCACGAAGCATACTAACTTCATCAATTATCAACAATTCCATTTCTTGAAGTAGCTTTCGTTTAACTCTACCTATGTGGAGTTCTCTGAGCAAAGTTTGTCGATTGTTAATTTTAAAACTTGTTGCAACAACATCTGCAGAATTGTTGCTTGGCACAAATGCACCAAACGGCAATAAAAACAACGAATGTAAAGTAACTCCACCAGCATTTATAGCTGCAATACCTGTTGGTGCAGCAACCACCACATTTTTATAGGTACTTTTAATAATGTGTTTTAAAAAAGTAGTTTTTCCAGTACCTGCTTTTCCAGTTAAAAAAACATGACGATTGGTATTATTTATAAATTTGGAAGCAAGGGTTATTACGTTATTTTCGGTTGTTGATGAATTCATGTCGTAAAAGTATGAACTTTGAAACACTTTTAAAATACAAAATACGATGCCGAGACATAAAATAATAATGCTTTTATATCTTCTTATTTGTGCTCAAATTTGTTACTCTCAAAACAAATCTGCTATGACTAAAAAATTCGCAATTGCCATACATGGTGGTGCTGGTACCATATTAAAGAAAAACATGACTGAATTACAGGAAAAAGAATATAAACAAAAGTTAGATGAGGCTTTAAATGCTGGTTATGTTATCTTAGAAAAAGGTGGGTCTGCTATTGATGCAACAGAAGCTGCAATAAAAATAATGGAAGATTCTCCTTTGTTTAATGCCGGAAAAGGTGCTGTTTTTACCAATGCCGAAACCAATGAATTAGATGCCGCAATAATGAATGGAAACACCTTAGAAGCAGGTGCTGTTGCAGGAGTTACTCATATTAAAAACCCTATTTCGTTAGCTAAACTCGTAATGAATAAATCTGAACATGTATTAATGATTGGTTCGGGTGCTGAAAATTTTGCTAAACAACATAAAATGATACTGGTTGATACTTCATACTTTTTTGATGAGAACCGTTTTAACCAACTTCAAAAATTAAAACAAACTGAAAAAACTAAACTCAACCATTCTGACGAGCAAGGAGATATTTCGAATTTTAAAGACAGTAAATTTGGAACTGTTGGTGCTGTAGCTCTCGACCAACATGGAAACATTGCCGCAGCCACCTCTACTGGAGGAATGACCAATAAAAAATATGGCAGAGTTGGAGATTCTCCTATTATTGGTGCAGGAACTTATGCCAATAACAATACATGTGCTGTTTCTTGTACAGGTCATGGCGAATTTTTTATCAGAAACGTAGTTGCTTATGATGTTTCTGCTTTAATGGAATATAAAAACATGTCGGTTATTGAGGCAGCAAATTATGTGATAAATGAAAAGTTGATGAAACTTGGCGGATCGGGCGGTTTAATTGCTATCGATAAAAATGGAAATATAGCCATGCCATTTAATACTGAAGGTATGTATAGAGCATACAAGAAGTCAAGCGGAGAAATAGATGTATTAATTTTTAAACAATAAAATAATTCGTCATACATTTGAACAAATTTTTAGACAGATAAATGAAAATTATAATTGCTGGTGCAGGAGAAGTAGGATTCCATTTAGCAGAAATGCTAACCCACGAAGCTCAAGATTTATATATCATTGACCAAAACGAAGACCGATTAAACTACATTCAAAATCATATCGATGTAATTGGTATTAGGGGCGATGCTACCAGTTTGGGGTTACTTAAGGAAGTAAAAGTAAGTGCCTGTGATTTACTTATAGCGGCAACATCTTCAGAAGAAACCAACATGCTAATTTGTATGATTGGAAAAAAATTAGGAGCTAAAAAAACCATTGCCCGAATTAGCAACTATGAAACCAAGTTAAGCGAATTAGAAGTTTTTTTTAAAGAAATGGGAGTTGACACCATTATCTCTCCTGTTGAATTAGCTTCAAAAGAAATTAAACGATTAATATACCAATCTGCATTTACTGATGATTACGAGTTTGATAATGGTAAACTTTCTGTATTTGGCATTGCTATCGACCAAAATTCTCCTTTGGTAGATAAATCAATTATTGATACAAAGTACCTTAATCCGAATCAATCCTTTAAACCATTGGCTTTTCTTCGTCAAGGAAAAACTCACATGGTTTATCCCGATTCAGTACTTCAAAAAAACGATATTGTTTACTTTATTGCAACTCCAGAAGGGATAAAAGAAGTAACCACAATTTGTACTAACAATTGCTTTGAAATTAAAAACATTATGATTTTGGGAGCAAGTAGAATAGGTATTTTAACTGCCGAACTGCTCGAAAAAAAATTTAACGTTACCCTTGTCGAAGAAAATAAAACCAAAGCTAACCAAGTTGCAGAAAAATTAAAAAAGACCTTGGTAATTAATGCAGATGGAAGAGACGTATCTATTTTAGAAGAAGAAAATCTTGACGATATGGATGCTTTTATTGCTTTAACTAGTGATTCTGAAACCAACATCATCACTTCTTTGGTTGCTAAATCTCGTGGCGTAAAAAAAACCATTGCCCGAGTAGAAAACATGGACTACATCAACATCTCTCAAAACATTGGTATTGATACCTTAATAAATAAAAAAATTATTGCTGCAAACGAAATCATTAAATACATTAGAAAAGGAGAGGTTCAAGCTGTTGCAAATTTACATGGTGTAGATGCAGAAATTATTGAGTTTATTGTAAAAGCTGATACTAAAATAACTCGCAAAACCTTAAAAGACTTAAAACTACCAAAATCAGTACACATTGCTGGAGTTATAAGAAATAACAAAGGTTTTATTCCTTTTGGTTCTTTTCAACTACAAGAAGGTGATAAAGCGGTAGTTTTTGTTCAAAATAGTGAAATTGATGAAGTTGAGGATTTCTTTCATTAACTAATGGCAAAAAGTTTAATAAACATAAAAGTTGTAGCCAATGTAATTGGAACATTGATTATTATATCAGGCTTTTTAATGGCTTGTGCTATACCCGTTTCATATTATTATCAAGAGCCAGCTATATATCCATTAATTATTTCATCAGCAATCACTATTGTTTGTGGTCTCGTATTAAAATTATATACTAGAAAAAGTGAAGATGCCGAAATTAAAAAGCGAGAAGGTTATTTAATTGTTGCTTTGGGATGGATTTCAATGGCAATTTTTGGTTCATTACCCTACATCATTTCTGGAGCTATCCCAAATATTGCTAATGCATTTTTCGAAACCGTTTCAGGTTTAACAACCACTGGAGCATCAATTTTGAATAATATTGAAGAAATTCCAAAAGGTATCTTATTTTGGAGAAGTTTAACTCAATGGATTGGTGGTATGGGAATTATTGTTTTAACCATTGCTATTTTACCACTATTGGGTGTTGGCGGAATGGAACTTTTTGCATCAGAAGCTCCTGGTCCAACCAAAGACAAAATACACCCCAGAATTAAAGAAACAGCAAAACGATTGTGGTTTATATATGTTGGTTTAACGCTAATAGAAGCAATTCTATTAATGTATCCTGGTGGCATGAATTTATTTGATGCCGTAAATCATTCGTTAACCACCATGTCAACCGGTGGATTTTCTACTAAACAGGCTAGTATTGCTTATTACAATTCAGCAATAATCGATTATATTATCATCATTTTTATGTTTATTGCTGGTACAAATTTCACTCTACTTTATTTCGGCTTTAAATTTAAATTCAAAAAATTCTGGGAAAATGATGAATTTAAATGGTATTTTGGCACAATATTACTACTAACGCTTGTGGTTGTTCCTTCCGTAATGGTTGCTCAATCGGGTTTAAACTTAGGGTTCGAAAAATCGTTTCGCGACGCATTATTTCAGGTTACTAGTATTATTACAACAACAGGTTTTGCTAGTGCAGATTTTACCACTTGGGGGGCTTTTGTAACTTTTTTATTTTTCTTACTATTGTTTACTGGAGCTAGTGCCGGCTCAACCAGTGGTGGAATGAAATTGGTTCGAATAGTTTTATTGATGAAAAACGGATTTTTAGAATTTAAACGTCGCCTTCATCCTAATGCTGTTGTTCCTGTTCATTTGAATGGACAAGGTGTACCGAACACCATTATTTATAACTTATTAGCATTCGTATTTCTTTACCTTTCTACTTTTGTTATTGGTTCATTAGTAGTTACTTTTTTAGGTGTTGAATTTATGGAGGCAGTTAGTGCCGTAGCTACCTCAATAGGTAATGTCGGACCAGGTATTGGTAGCATCGGACCTAGTTACAGCTTTTCTCACCTACCCGATTCTAGTAAATGGGTTTTATCAATATTAATGCTAATGGGACGTTTAGAATTGTTTACCATCGCAATTTTATTTACTCCATATTTCTGGAAAAGAAATTAACTTTAATAAAATCATAATCTATTTACGGTTTGAAAAGGTTTTGATTAATGTTAAATTTTTATTATCCAATCACTATTTTGTTCGTTTTAAAAATTTAACTTTTTAAATAAATTAATTAATCATAATTTTACGGAAACTTAAAAACTTATTTTATTATGATTAAAAAATTACTTTCTTTAACTGCTCTTGCTGCAATGGTTTCATCAGCTGCAGTTGCTCAAACAAACATGAATTATGAATCTTGGGCTCCAACCACCTTAAGTCCCTCAAATCCAGTTGGTTGGGAAACATTTAACACTAGTAACTTTGGCGGTCCAGATGGTACTACACAAGAAACTAGCGACCCAGGTGAAGGCTCAATTTCTGCAAAATTAGAAACAAAAACTGGTTTTGCTGCTCTAACAGGTGGTTCTGATACGGCTGCTGCATTATTAACTTTAAATGGTGATTTACTTGGAGACAATATACTTGGCGGTGTTGCATTTACAGGTAAACCAGCTTCTTTAGATATTTTATTTAAATCTGCTCCATTAAATGGCGACACTTGTATTTTACTTGCTCAATTACAACATTGGGATGCTGGTGCTGGTGACAATGTTGTTGATGGTCAAGCTGTTTTGATGGTAAATACTGCAGTTCCAACTTGGACTTCTTTTAACGCAGTTTTTAATTATTATACATCTGACACTCCTGATACATTAGTGATTTTAGCTGCTTCTGCTATGGGTGGTGTTTTCACTGACGGTTTACCAACTCCTGGTAGTACATTTTGGGTTGATGATTTAGTAATCAATTTCCCTACAGGTGTAAAATCTGAAGTAAAAAATGTAGAAAGAATTGCTGCTTATCCAAATCCAGCTTCTTCAACTGTTAGAATTGCTTTAAACGATACTAAAGCTACATCTATCAGAATTACTGACATAACTGGTAAAGTTGTTAAAACTGAAACTGTTTTAAGTAATGTAGTTAACATTAATGTTGAAAATTTACCTGTTGGTTTATATGTATATCAAGTTATAAACAATGAATCTGTTGTTTATACTAACAAATTTAATGTGATTAGATAATAATCTCAACTTACTGAAAAGGCTGCCAATGGCAGCCTTTTTTGTTTGGTATTAATCGCTGTTTTGCTTTTGGAAAAACAAGGCATTTTATGTAATTTCGCCACACGTTGGTTAAATCAATACAAATGGAAGATATACAAAAATACGTACCAAAAAACAAAGTTAGAATTGTTACTGCTGCAAGTCTTTTCGACGGGCACGATGCTGCTATCAATATCATGCGACGAATTATTCAGGCAACTGGTGTAGAAGTTATTCACTTAGGACACGACAGAAGTGTTGATGAAGTAGTAAATTGTGCTATTGAAGAAGATGCCAACGCTATTGCCATGACTTCTTACCAAGGCGGGCACGTGGAGTATTTTAAGTATATGTATGATTTGTTGAAAGAAAAAGGCTGCGAGCACATCAAAATTTTTGGTGGTGGTGGCGGAACCATTCTTCCTTCCGAAATTGAAGAACTACAAGGCTACGGAATTACTCGTATTTATCACCCTGACGATGGTAGAGAGATGGGATTACAAGGTATGATAAATGATATGATACAAAAGTGTGATGAGCCAACCCCTCCCCTCCCGAAAGGAGGGAGTTTAGACTCTGAACTAAAAAATAAAAATATTCCTACCATTGCTCGATTAATATCAATTGCTGAAAACAGACACGACGAATTTTTGTCTATTTTTTCCTCTCTTTC
>JABTUP010000024.1 GCA_015075325.1 Flavobacteriales bacterium
TCCCATAAAATTTTGACTAAAAATAGCTCCCCCTCTATTTACATAAATTCTACCATCATTAGCTAATTGCATGTTATACGCATTTGCCCCATTAATTATCATTTGGTCAAATGGAACTGGAGAGGAAAGATTGTATGATTCAATAACTTGATCAACACGATTCGAAGCATAAAGAATTTGAGAGTTTGGACTAAATGAGATTCCTGATATTTGAGAATTTGTAGTAATAATAACTTCGTTACTTATTTGCCCTGTAGTAGAATTAAAGTCATAAACCCTTACCCCTCCAGAGGGATGTTCTATACCAATTGCTAGTCTTGTTCCATCAGGAGAGGCTTTAAGATTTCCCCTTTCACCAGATAAATTAAAATTGAATACTCCACTTTCGTGAACTCCAGTGGCGTTTATTAAAAATACGATAAGCTCATTATCACCATGTACAATTACCCAATAATCAATTCCATTACAATGAGGAATGGCAGTAATTCCTTCTGAAAATGGTTGACCTGTGCAATTATTACATAAAACTTCGACATCCTCTTGTAACAACGTGAGATTGGGAGTATTTACAGTTTCAATGATGGAAAAATATAAAGAGTTATTTCTTTCAACTTTCCCTTCAGAAAACGTATTTGTTAAATAAAAATAATAGTATTGTGATGAATTAGCAGGATTTTTAAATGATACCCCTTGTGAGGTATTATTCGAACCGCTCAAAAAACCTCCAATCAATCCTGTAACAACATTATTGTTTGCATTCCAAATTGTTTGAGCATCGCTATAAAAAAGCAAATTTCCATTGTCGTCACTCATTGTTGTGCTGTGATTGAATAAATTCATAGATATTTGGCTACCTGCAACAAATGTAGGATTGCCTAAACTAAAATTTATTCCAACATTTGCTCCAAAATACCAATTGTTTTTATACCCTTGGGCTTTTGATGTGTTATTAGATATAAAAAAGAGTAGGACTAATCCGATAGTTTTGTAAAAATTCGAATAATATGAATGTTTTGTTCTCATAAAAATGAATGTTAAAAGTAAATAAAAAAATGTGAATTAATAATTGAAATTTATTTTCAATTAAAATTTAAGAAGAATCAAATGAAGTTATATGTGTGGTAAAGGCAAGTTTACTCTCTCTCTCTCTCTAGAAAATAAGGGATTGAGTTATGTTTATTATATTGAAAGAGAAAAATCATAAAACCAAATGTAAAACAAAAAGTAATACGAGTCAAAATTATTTTTTATCAAAACATTTTTTGTAAAGATAATTGTAGTAAATTTGTAATCATTACAATTTTATAATTATAACAAAATGAATATTCCAAATTATTTAGCCGAGAATGACATCAAACCGTCATACCAACGCATACGAATTTTTGAATATCTATATCACGAAATGAATCACCCAACGGTTGATTTAATTTATAAAACTTTAGCACCTGAAATTCCAACGCTTTCGAAAACAACCGTTTACAATACTTTAAAACTTTTTGTTGACAAAGGCATAACTTCAACTGTAACTATAGAAAACAACGAAGTAAGGTATGATGCTATTGTTACTCATCACGGGCACTTTAAATGTAATGTATGTGGGATTATTGTTGATATTCCCTTAAATTTTAATCAACTCAATTTAAATGAACTAAAAGATGTAACTATTGAGCAAACGCAAGTTCATCTAATCGGAAAATGTAATAAATGTTTAACCATATAAATTAATAAAAAATGAGCGTATTAGTAGGAAAAATGGCTCCAAAATTTTCAGCAAATGCTGTAGTTGATGGAGGTAAAATTGTAAACAACTTTACTTTAGAGCAATTTAAAGGTAAATATGTAATCTTATTCTTCTACCCAAAAGATTTCACCTTTGTTTGCCCAACAGAATTGTTTGCTTTTCAAGAAAAATTACAAGAGTTTAAAAACAGAAACGTGGAATTAATTGCTGTATCAACCGATACTGAGCAATCGCACTGGGGCTGGTTGCAAATGGAAAAAAACCACGGCGGAATTAAAGGAGTTACTTATCCAATAGTTGCCGATACCAACAAAACCATTTCAATGAATTATGATGTATTGGCTGGTGATTTAGACTGGAACGACGAAGGCGAAATGATTGCTACTGGCGAATTAGTTGCTTACCGTGGTTTGTTTTTAATTGACAAAACTGGAAAAGTTAGACACCAATTAGTAAACGACCTACCACTTGGTAGAAGCGTTGACGAAGCATTAAGAATTGTTGATGCTTTACAACACCTTGAAGAGTTTGGTGAAGTTTGTCCAGCTAACTGGGTTAAAGGAAAAGACGCTTTAACTGCAACACATGATGGTATTGCTGATTATTTAGCGAAACATTAATAAAAAAGTGACTAGTAAACTAGTAATTAGTGATTAGTCTGATAACAAATTAAAAAATTAAAATTATGGCATTTGAATTAGAAAAATTACCTTACGCGTTTGATGCACTAGAACCGCATATTGACGCTAGAACAATGGAAATACACCATGGAAAACACCATGCTGCATATACCACCAACTTAAACGCTGCAATTGCAGGAACCGATTTAGAAGGAAAATCGATTGAAGATATTCTTAAAAATTTAGACATGAACAACATGGCTGTGCGTAATAATGGTGGTGGTTTCTACAACCACAACTTGTTTTGGAAAGTAATGAGTCCAAACGGCGGTGGAAACCCTACAGGACCTGTTGCTGATGCAATTAACAGCACCTTTGGTTCGTACGAAGCTTTTAAAGAACAATTCTCAAAAGCTGCTGCAACTCGTTTTGGTTCTGGTTGGGCTTGGCTTTGCGTTAATGGTGGTAAATTAGAAATTTGCTCTACTCCAAATCAAGATAATCCTTTAATGCCAAATTCGGGCTGTTCGGGGATTCCTATTTTAGGATTAGACGTATGGGAACATGCTTATTATTTACACTATCAAAACAGAAGACCAGATTACATTGGAGCTTTCTACAATGTAATTAATTGGGACGAAGTAAATAGAAGATTTAAAGGTTAACTCCAAAAAAAGCTCCGAATTCGGAGCTTTTTTATTTACATCAATTTCCTTCTCAAATCAACCCATTATAGTTTTCTTAAATGAATTGTTTTGACCAAAAACAAGTGAAGCTAGTTTTGAAAACAACAACTATTTTTTCTATACTTGTTCTTCGTTAAACCTTTCAAGCAATTTATTATGAAAAAAATCTATTTTCTATGTATTTCTTTATTCGCCACTTATCAACTTTCTGCACAATGTGCAGGTCGATACCAGGCAAATATTTTCAGCACCATTGATGTAAACACGGTAACTTATGGAAGCAACCTTGATTTAAATGGCAACAGTGTTAATTTAACAATGGATATTTACCAACCTCAAGGTGACACCAGCACCAGCCGACCGCTAATTATTTTCGCTCACGGTGGTTCGTTTTCTGCTGGAACAAAAAACGATGCCGACATTGTTTATTTTTGTACTGAAATGGCAAAAAAAGGGTATGTATGTGCCTCAATTAACTACCGTTTAGCTCCTAGTGCTTTTTCATTAATTGCCGAAGAAACAACCGTAAAAGTGGTTTTAATGGCTATGCAAGACGGAAAAGCTGCCGTTAGGTATTTTAGACAAGATGCTGCAACCAGCAACACTTATAAAATTGATTCAGACCAGATTTTTATTGGCGGAACTTCTGCTGGTGGAATTTTGGGTATTAACATGGCTTACTTAGATTCAACCGATGTAATGAGTCCGAGCTGGCAATCGTGGAGCAATGATGTTGGCGGTTTAGAAGGCAACAGCGGAAACCCAGGATATTGCTCGTTGGTTTCTGGAACTTTTGGTTTTGCTGGTGGTGTAGCCGATCCTCTTTGGATAACTTCAAATGATGTGCCTTGGTATGGCTGCCATGCCGAAACCGACAACACCGTAAAAATTGGTTACGGTCAACCATTAAGTGGTTTTACTCCAGTATTTTTATACGGTAGCGATTCCATTAATGCTCGTTTAAACACTTTAGGCATACATGCAGCGTACGAC
Source organism: Flavobacteriales bacterium (assembly GCA_015075325.1). GTDB lineage: Bacteria > Bacteroidota > Bacteroidia > Flavobacteriales_E > Vicingaceae > Vicingus. Next base: position 4,041 of record JABTUP010000024.1, read on the forward strand.
AGATATGCTGGAGGTGCTCACCCTCCATTTAATGGTTCTTCAACCATCATGCAAAACAACAAAGACAGTTTGGCTGCATTTTTATATCGAATTTTAGATTGCAACCCAAACAACTTAAAACTACCAGGACAAAAATCGTGTAACACCACTACTGGCATAGCCGATGCAACCGAAAAAACGATAAAAGCAACCATTTACCCTAACCCAACCAACAACTATATTACAATAGAACTAAACCAAAACTTCGATTTGAGTAATTCTCATATAATGATTGTAAACTCTTTAGGAGAAGTTTTAGTTAACCAACAAGCTACCGATTATACCAATAAAATTAACTTAAGCAACTTTGCTCAAGGCGTTTATTACGTTAGAATAACTTCAAACGAAAACAATTACACTCAGTTAATTGTAAAACAATAATACCAACTTATTTTTTTAAAAGCTGCCTTCAAAAAAGGCAGCTATTTTTGTTTCAAATAACTTCAAACCACGTTATTAAAGCAATTTATACATTTTTATACCACAATTTAATTCTTCAAAAAAAAACCTATTGACGTTTTCTTATTTATTTTTTCTATTTTTGGAAAGGAGGGTAAGAGCTTTATAAATCAACTATACATAAGTAAAAATGAAGTACAAAAACATTAGAGAAGAAGAACTAAAAAACAAAGTAGGTGAAGATTGGTTTAAGCATTTTGACACTACCGAAATTTTAGGAAATATTGATTTCACTGTTTTTCCTAAACAAGATAATTTGTTTGGACGAACTCCCCTACTTTGGGCGGAAGCTAAAACAGGTAATTTTGATATACCCTCCATGTTTGTGCAATTAATTATTACCATTGGAAAAGCCCTAACTTTTGATAAAACCATGCCTCCCGCTTTTTTGGGTGCTTTCGATTTTAAAAAAATAGCTTTTGTTCCCTACATCAATATTCAAGATATTTTTTATTTGAATGATTTTAATTGGAATGTAACGCCTAGTAATCATGAAACAAAAGAGTTTCAACTTATAAAGCAACGAATTGAAGCAACACTAAAAAAAAACACCTACATTTTTGACTTTGTAAATGATGAAAAAGACCTTGTATATTTTATTAAAAACAATGTAGCTAAAGCAACCACCACCAGTAAGTTGAAAATTGACAAGAACAATTTTATCCCTATTTATTTGCGTTGGTTAGAATTATAAACCCAATATTGATGTAAATTGGGACGAGTTAAAAAAGCAAACATTATGGACAGCGACTTTTACCTTGCTGACTTGTTTGTTGATGATAACGACACACAAAATTTAGAAGACGACCTTTCTATTAGAGATAGTTTATTTGTTGTTTACCAAAACCAAGGGTATAAAATTGCTAAAGAAAACATTAAACAAATGTTTGATGCAACAATTAACCTAAAAAATAAAGAAACCTACTTGCAATTTTGGAAACGCTACAAACGACCACCTTTAAAAGAGTTTCAAGATTATATTATTGAACGCCGCGATTTATTAGTACCGCAAGATATTAGAGAGCGTAAAGGTGCATTTTTTACCCCACGTATTTGGGTAGAACTCTCGCAAAAATACCTTACCGACTATTTGGGCGAAAACTGGCAAGACGATTATTACATTTGGGATTGTGCTGCTGGCACAGGTAATTTATTAGCAGGTTTAACCAACAAATACAACATTTACGCTAGCACTTTAGACCAAGCCGATGTAAACGTAATACACGAACGGATAGACCACGGAGCCAACCTACTTAAAAACAACGTGTTTCAGTTCGATTTTTTAAACGACGATTTTACCAAACTACCACAACCCTTACAAAACATTATTAATGATGAAGAAAAACGAAAAAAATTAGTGGTGTATATTAATCCACCTTATGCTGAGGCTACTTCTGCTAAAACAGTAACAGGAACTGGAGAAAACAAAAGTGGTGTTACAACTCAATTCAAAATAAATGAAATTCTGAAACCTAAAATAGGAAATGCTTCCAATGAAATTTTCGCTTTGTTTATGGCGAATATGTATGAAAAAATACCAGGTTGTATTTTAGGTCAGTTTTCAAAATTGAAATTTGTTAATGGTTCAAATTTCAAAAAATTCAAGGAATATTTTTTGGCAGACTACGTTACTGGTTTTATTGTGCCTGCTGAAACTTTTGATAACGTAAAAGGAAAATTCCCTATTGGTTTTACCATTTGGAATACTGCTAAAAAATCGAAAATAGATATAATTTCGACTGATTTTTATGATAAAAATGGTAATTATAACGGAACCAAAAACTTTTACGGTGAATTGCCTCAAAACATTAATCGTTGGATAAAACTGTACGATGATAAAATTAGAACTGGATTTGGATTTATGGGGAATCCATCTCCAGATTTTCAGCACAACAGTCAACTATATATATCATTAAAAAAAGGAATTGAACATTTTAATTTCTATAATTTTACTGACACGAATTTAATACAGGGTTCGATTTATTTTTCGATAAGAAATTGTATAGAAGCAAATTGGTTAAACGATAGAGACCAATTTTCATATCCAAATAATAGTTGGCAAACCGACCAAGAATTTCAAAATGATTGTTTAGCTTATACTCTTTTTCACGGTCAAAATAGAATAACAAGTTCAGAAGGCATCAACCATTGGATTCCGTTTACGGAGCAAGAAGTAAATGCCCAAGCCAAGTTTGAGAGCAATTTTATGACCGATTTTATAAAAGGGAAAATAAATAAAGAAGCAAGCAACGATACCCTTTTTGAGAACGCAAATGCAGTTGAAAACAAGCCTTTGGTTTTTTCTGAAGAAGCCAAAGCCGTTTTTGATGCTGGTCGTGAATTATGGAAATATTACCACGCCCAAAAAGATGCAAATGTAAATGCAAGTTTTTACGATATTAGAGAATACTTCCAAGGCAGAAACGCACAAGGCAGAATGAACGCTAAAAGTGAAGATGCAACTTACACCACATTAATTAGCGAATTGAGAACTCAACTAAACATACTTGCCGATAAAATAAAACCTAAGGTTTACGAGTATGAATTTTTAAAAGAATAACGGCTAACAAAAACAAAAAAATTACCAAATAGTTAAAAAAGAGCCGCAAATTGCAAAGCAGAAAGAAAACATTGAAATGAATAGCGAACTAATAATATATCAAACAGAAGATGGACAGACCAAAATCCAAACCCGTTTGGAAAACGAAACTGTTTGGCTCAATCAAGAGCAAATGGCAGAGCTTTTCCAAAGAGATAGAACCGTAATTACCAAGCATATAGGCAATATTTTTAAAGAGGGAGAATTGGAAGAAAGAAGCAATGTGCAAAATTTGCACATTAGTAATTCAGACAAACCTGTAAAGTTTTACAGCCTAGATGTCATTATTTCTGTTGGATACAGAGTGAAGTCGCACAGAGGTACTCAATTTCGTATTTGGGCAACCCAACGATTGAGAGAATACATTGTAAAAGGCTTTGCAATGAATGACGAACTATTGAAAGAAGCAGGTGGAGGTAATTATTTTGATGAATTATTGGCTCGCATCAGAGATATACGTTCGTCTGAAAAAGTATTTTGGCGTAAAGTACTCGACATTTATGCAACCAGTATTGATTATGATAGTAAAGCTGAAGTTTCTCTTGTATTTTTTAAAACAGTACAAAACAAAATGCATTGGGCAGCTCACGGGCAAACCGCAGCAGAAACCATTTATAAACGCATTGACGCTACTAAACCCAATTTAGGTTTAACCAATTTTAAAGGCGAACAACCAACTAAAAAAGAAATTGAAGTTGCCAAAAACTATTTGAACGAAAAAGAATTGGATGTACTCAATAGAATGGTTACGGCTTACTTGGAATTAGCCGAATTGCAAGCACTGAATAGAAAACCAATGTATATGAAAGATTGGATAAACCGTTTAGACGACTTTTTAACAATGACAGGAAGTGAAATATTAACCAATGCAGGAAGTATTAGCCATCAAAAAGCATTAGAAAAAGCTCATACTGAGTATGAAAAATACAGAGAGCAAACAAAAGATGAGCTTTCAAAAGTTGAAAAAGATTTTATAAAGCAAATAGACACTACTGCCAAAAAATTAAAGAAATAGCCATTCGGAAAATGTTAGTTTTAAAAAATGTTGACAACAGAAAATTTATTGAAGTAAAAACCATTATAGCACTTTTTGAAACGGATAGATTGATGAAGAAGATTGACTGCTTTGCTACTGCGTGGTGATTAGATAGAGATTGAATAAAATACATCTAACAAAAGAAGAATGGCAACGCTTCACAGCCACGCACATTACCAAGTTACACCAACTGACTTAGTATAAAACCTTTCATTTGTTTTAATAAAAATAGTTACAACAACTTCTAATTAGGTGTTTAGCAATTAGCTGAGTAAATAATTTAACACTCCAAACCGTTTATAAGCGATAAAATGTTTAAAATCATTATTAAAATCAACTTTGGAATGTTATATTTGCAACTCTCTAAAAAAAAAACGACACAACATACAATGCATCAAACAAAATATATCCTATTTATTATCAGTTTATTACTACTAAATGCTTGTGTAGATAAACGTGATTTAAACACCAATACAGTTATTGCTCACATTTCTTCAAACCCAGATGGGTTACATCCATTTAACGATAATTCGGCCGACCGTTCTTATATTTTTCAGTACACCCAAAAAACATTGGTACGAATGGATTTAGAGAAATTAGAATCCATGCCTTTTTTAATTAAAGAAATGCCAATACCTTCTGCTGATGGATATGAATATACTTACGAATTAATTGATGGTGTAAAATGGGACGACGGTTCACCTTTAACTGTTGACGATGTAATTTTTACCACTAAAGTTCAAATTGCTCCTTTAACCAACAACACTCAAGTAAAAGGCATTTACACTTCTGTAATAGAAAGCGTTAGAAAACACCCAGAAAACCCAAACAAATTTATTTTACGCACTAAATTATTACATGTATCTAACATGGATATATATGGCGAAATATACATTCAACAAAAGAAATTTTGGGACCCAAAAGGTGTTTTAGACAACTATACTTTTGAGCAAATTAACGACCCAAACTATCAACCATCAGAAGAAATGGTTAATTGGTTTAGCGATTTCAATAGTGGCGACAACAGCTATAAACCCGAAAAACTAGTTGGTTTAGGACCTTATCAAATTACCGAATTTGTTGTGGGCAGCTACATTACTTTAACTAAAAAGAAAAATTGGTATGGAGCAAATTCAAACAAAATCTATGATAAAGCTTATCCCGAAAAAATTATTTTTAAAATTATTAACGATGATGCCGCTGCTTATTTAGCAATTAAAAACCAACAAATTGACGTATCTACCTATCTTGGAACAACCAAACTATTAAAATTAAAAAACATCGATTATTTTAATGAAAACTACCATGCTGAGTTTATGCCTCAGTACTCTTATTCTTACATAGGGTTAAACATGAAACCCGATGGAATTGAGCATAAACCATTTTTTGTTGACAAAAAGGTTAGAAGAGCAATAGCTCATTTAGTACCCGTTCAAGAAATTATTGATGTAATAAACAAAGGAAAAGCCATTCGTCAGGTTTCTAACATTTCGCCTTTACAAAAAGCCTACAACCACGATTTAAAACTGATTGAATTGGATGTTGAAAAAGCAAAAAAATTATTAGACGAAGCGGGATGGATAGATACAGATGGAGATAACATTAGAGACAAAGAAGTAAACGGACAACGCATTCCATTTTCGTTTAAGTTGAGCTACATAAGTGGTGCTGCGGCAACTAAAGAAATGATTTTAATGATTAAAGAAAGCATGTACAAAGCTGGAGTTGATGTTATTCCTACTCCAATGGATTTTACCTTGTTTTATAAAAACGCTTACGACCATAAATTTGACGCCATGGCTGGAGGTTGGGGAGGTTCTGCATCTTATTCAGATCCTATTCAACTTTGGCACACCGAATCGTGGGCTAACAAAGGCTCTAACTTTACAGGTTTTGGAGATGCCGAAAGCGATTCGTTAATCCGATTAGGAAATACTTCATTAGACCCTGAAAAACACATAGCTGCTGTAAAAGCATTGCAAAAGAAAATTTATGACGACCAACCTTACGTTTTTTTGTATAGCAACACTAGAAAAATTGCAATTCACAAACGCTTTGATAACGCCAACATGTACAACGAACGACCAGGTGTTATTTTAGGAAATTTAAAACTTAAGCCTGAATTTGGAGGCACAACATTAAAACCAGAGTAAACAGCATGTTAAAGTATATTTTAAAAAGATTATTCGTTTTTATTCCAACCTTAATAATGATTTCATTATTAGCGTTTGTTATCAGTATTAATGCTCCTGGCGACCCAGTAGAGCGTTTACTAAAATCTGCAAACAAAGAAGGTTCGGCTAGTGAACAATCTAACTCAACCAAAAAAGATAAAGAAGTAATTAGAAAACGATTAGGGTTGGATTTGCCCATTTTCTATTTAAGCTTAAGCACTTTGGCTGATTGTGATACGCTTTATAAAATTCCTGATAAAGCCCAACAAGAAAACTTACTAAAACTATCAAGAAAATATGGGAATTGGGATGCAGTATCGGTTTACTACCACTCGTTATTAAATTTATTAGAGCAATACGATTCGCTTAATGTGGATAAAATTTGCAACTCCTACTCTACCTATACTTACACCGAAATGAAAGTTGGAGATAGCACGTACATTGATACTGTTGCCAACTCAAAGTTTAGCAAAAACGAAATAAACGATGTAAAAAACAATTCGAGTTTCGATATCTTAACGCTGTTAGAAACCTACTCTGAAGAAACCATTGAATCTAAATTGGTTGCCTTAAATGAAGCTTATACCAAATACCCTTTTATGGCTTCATTAGTACCTCATTTTACTGAAGTAAAAAACGCATTTGAAAGTTTAAAACAACATGCTACCCCTTGGAAAAACTATGTCCCTAAAATTATATTTTACGGAAACAACCAATACCATCGTTGGTTATTTGGCGATGCTCCATGGTTTTCCGAAGCTCAAGTTGGTCAGTTAAAAGGGGTGCTAAGAGGCGATTTTGGTATTTCATACATCGATAACCAACCTGTTTCCGATAAAATTTGGAAAAAGTTTAAAGTATCGTTTGTATTCATTTTCTTTTCTATTTTGTTTGCTTACATCATTAGTATTCCAATTGGTATTTATTCGGCTTACAAAAAAGATTCAAAATTCGACAGAACTTCATCCATTGTATTGTTCGTATTGTATTCAATGCCTTCGTTTTTTATAGGTACATTGTTACTTTATACCTTTGCCAACCCCGACATGTTGGTATGGTTCCCCGAATCAGGTTTTGAAGACCCTGCCGTATTTAAAGAAGATTGGGGAATATTTCAAAAAATAGCTCATCATTGGCCATACATGGTGTTGCCCTTAATTGCTTACACTTATGGTTCGTTTGCATTCTTAAGCCGAATTATGCGTGTGGGTATGATTGATATTATGGGACAAGATTTTGTTAGAACAGCACGAGCAAAAGGATTAAACGAAAAAACCGTTGTGCTTAAACATGCGTTAAGAAACTCGTTGCTACCTATTATTACTGTATTTGCTAATATTTTCCCTGTTGCCATTGGTGGTTCTGTTATTATCGAAGTAATTTTCTCGCTACCAGGCATGGGATTTGAAACCTTTAGTGCAATATTAAACTACGATTATCCAATGATTGTAGCCATATTTACCATTTCAGGATTCTTAACAGTTATTGGGTATTTAATTGCCGATATTTTATATGCAGTTGTTGACCCACGTATTTCTTACAATTAGTTATTGATTATGTCAGAAAAGAAACCAAATAATTTCTCGTTCAAGCAGTATGCTTGGAAACAGTTTAAGAAAAACAAAGCTGCAATGTTTTCGTTGTATATTTTAATTTTCTTAGTTATTTTAGCTATTTCGGCACATTTTGTTGCCAACGACCAACCATTGTACGCAAAGTATAGAGGAAAAACATTTTACCCTGCTTTTCAAACTTATTTTAACTCAACAATTACTGATTCAACTAAAAATCCGGTTACTGGAAATTGGGAAAAATTACAATTTGACATTACCGACTGGAAACAATTGGAACTAGAAAGCGTTGTTTGGGCTCCAATACCTTATTCTCCCGAAAAACCTGATCGTTACAACAGAGAATATGTTGGACCTACAGATGTTCAGTATTACAAAAATCCTGCTGGAGAAATTATTCAAGCTCCAAAAAAATTCCGTCATCACTTAGGTACCGATGCCATTGGTAGAGATGTTGCTGCTGGTTTAATACATGGTACAAAAGTTTCGTTATTGGTTGGTATTTTATCTATGGGAATTGCTGCCTCTATTGGAATTATTTTAGGTGCTTTGGCAGGTTTTTATGGCGATAACACACTTATTGCTTCACGTTTTAGATATTACATGACAATTTTAGGTGTATTTATGGGATTTTTCTATGCCTTTATTGCTCGTAATATAGCTCTTGCTGAAAGTTTTAATGAAGGAATGGGAGCAGGTGTTTTAGCACTTTTAGTTAGCTTGGCAACCTTTTTTATTGTGGTGTTTATATTCAATACCATTGGTCGTTTAAAAATTCCAGGTTTTTTAAACAAACAAGTAACTGTACCAGTTGATTCTATTGTTTCGCGAGGAATTGAAATATTAAACTCTATGCCTAATTTACTTTTAATCATTACCATTTCTGCAATTATGAAAGAACGTAGCTTGGTTATTTTAATGGTAATTATTGGTATAACTTCTTGGACAGGTATAGCTCGTTTTACTCGTGCCGAATTTTTAAAATTACGAGAGTTAGAATTTTTACAAGCAGCCAAAGCATTAGGTTATTCTGACACTAGAACAATGTTAAAACACGCTTTACCAAACGGATTAGCTCCAGTTTTTGTATCCATTGCTTTTGGTATTGCTTCGGCAATATTAGTAGAAAGTGGTTTATCATTTTTAGGAATTGGTGTGCCAGACGAATCGGTAACGTGGGGTTCATTATTAAGTTTGGGCAGACAAGAGTTTGAAGCGTGGTGGTTGGTAATGTTTCCTGGTATAGCCATTTTTATTACCATTACGGTGTATAACCTTATTGGAGAAGGATTGCGTGATGCTTTAGACCCTAAATTAAAACAGTAATTTTAGAAAATAGTTAAACCTATCTACCAAAAAACAGGTGGGTAGCTATTTTTTGTTCTAACTTTACGCTGTGAAACTAACTATACTCCCTTATTTTCTTGAATTTATTCACCCCTTTGCTTTAGCTCATGGAACTAGAACAGGAACTCAGTTAGCTTTTGTAAAACTCGAGCACAATACTGTTGTTGCTTATGGAGAAGCCTCGCTTCCGCCATATAGAAAAGAAACAATACAAACACTTACCAATTGGGTTAATAAGCAAAAAAACGAGGTATTGGAATTGCTTTCTGAAAATCCTTTTGAACAAACGGCTAAATTTCCGTTTTCGAAAGAACATCCATCAGCTTCAGCAGCATTACAGTCGGCAATATTAAATTGGCACGTACAAGCTAATAAAACTCAGCTAACCAATTACGTTAAACAAACTAACCAATCGCCAAAACTAACACTAACCATTACAAAAAACGATTTTCCATTTATTGACGAAAAACTTTCCCTTACTGAACATTTCGACTATTTTAAAATAAAACTTACTGGTACTTCAAACGACTTAGAATTTGTAAAATCTCTTCGGTTAAAAACCTCTTTACCTTTTTGTATCGATATTAACCAAGGATATGAAAGCAAAGAAAAAGCCATTCATTTAATTTCAGCTTTAAACCAGCTAAATTGTATATTGATTGAGCAACCGCTAAAAGATTACGACCATGAAGGACATTATTGGTTAAAACAACGAACAGAATTACCTATCATTGCGGATGAATCGATTTGTTTGTACAACGATTTAGTTCAACATTACGAGGCATATTCTGGTGTTAATGTAAAGCTAATGAAATGCGGAGGGTTGTTTCAAGCACAACAAATGCTCGATTTTGCATCGAAAATTAACCCTAACTACATTAAACTTATTGGCTGTATGTCAGAATCTTCGTTAGGTATTTCAATGGCTGCAGTATTGTCATCGCAATGCAACATGGCCGATTTAGATGCTCCTTATCTTAATAAAAACAATCCATTTGATGGTTTTTACATAGAAAATAAAAAAATAAAACTTGCTAAAAACATAACGCCAAACAAATTCTTTTGTTTTTAATAATAGGTTTTCTATTCTCAAAATCTATCTCCTACAAAACTTGCTTTGTATCGATTTAACAACAGTTTATTCCTACCTTTGGAGTTCGAAAAAATGAGTGTTATTAATGAGTAAAGATTTAAGAATAGTTTTTATGGGAACTCCCGATTTTGCTGTGGAGTCGTTAAAAATTTTAGTAGAAAATAATTATAACATTGTGGGTGTAATTACTGCACCCGACAAACCTGCTGGTCGTGGTCAGAAGCTACAACAATCGGCAGTAAAAATATATGCAGAACAAGTAAATCTTAATATTTTACAACCAACCAATTTAAAATCGGAGGATTTTTTAGCCGAATTAAAAGCCTTAAATGCTAATTTACAAATTGTGGTAGCCTTTAGAATGTTACCCGAAGCAGTTTGGAACATGCCTCAATTTGGAACATTTAATTTACACGCTTCATTGTTGCCACAATATAGAGGAGCTGCCCCAATTAATTGGGCAATTATTAATGGTGAAAAATTAACCGGTGTAACCACTTTTTTTCTACAACACAAAATTGATACGGGCGATATTATCGACCAACAAAAAGTAATAATTGAGCCAAACGAAACTGCAGGAGAATTGCACGATAAACTAATGACTATCGGCTCTAAATTAGTTTTAAAAACTGTTCAAGCCATTGAAAATAACACAATTAAAACAATTCCTCAAAATTCAAATCAGGAATTAAAAGAAGCTTTTAAAATTTTTAAACCCGATTGTAAAATAGATTGGAACTTACCCATTGATATTATTCATAATAAAGTGCGTGGATTGAGTCCTTATCCAACTGCTTGGACAACTTTGATGAACAAAGAAAATAAGGAATTGTTGTCGTTAAAAATTTTTAAAACATTACCTGTTTTTGAAAATCATCAATTAGAACCCAAAACAATAATTGCCACAAAAAACACTATAAAAATTGCTGTTCATGGAGGCTATATCGAAATAGTAGAACTTCAATTAGAAGGCAAAAAACGAATGGATGTTCCTGCCTTGTTAAATGGGTTTAATATCAATCAATATCAATTAATCGATTAGCCTTTTTCTTGAATTTAATTTCTTTCATAAAACACTATCAAAAGTTAGAAAAGCATATTGTGCTATTCATTATTGCTGAGTTTTTCCTTCAACTCATCAATACCGCATTTATGACCATTATGCTCATTTACATGGAAAAAGTGGGGTATGCCGATCATCAAAGTGCCTCATTTGTATCGTTTCGTTTTCTTGGTGTTTTGTTATTTGCTTTTCCATTGGGTTTGTTTATTAAAGGCAGAAAATTAAAACCGTTATTTTACGTTTCATCAATTCTTACCCCAACGTTGGCTTTAATTATTTTAGAAGCCATTGATTTACGTTTAGATTATTTGCTTTATGCCAGTTTGTTTTTTTGGGGAGTAAGTTTTACTGGAATTCAAATTACAGCTTTGCCCTACATTTTACGTAATGCTAAAAAAGACACACATACAGCTGCCATCACCTTGAGTTACTCTACTTGGAGTTTTGCTGGAATTATTGGTGGAATAATCATTTATAGCCTAAGCAACATTAATCCTGTATTATTTGATGAAAAACTAATTCTTCAAATCATCTCAATTATTGGATTTATTTGTGTGCTGTTTATTTTTGGATTAAAAAACAAAGAACACATTCCTGTAGTAGAAAAAAGCCGATTAAATTTAAATGATTTCGATTGGAAAATAATTACCAAGGCATTAGTTCCCACACTAATTATTGCTATTGGAGCTGGTTTAACTATTCCTTTTATTGGTTTATTTTTTTACAAAATACACGGTTTAGATTCCGATAAATTTGCAGCTTTAAGCGGTTTTGCCACATTAGTGGTTTTTAGCATGGTTCTATTTGTTCCTATAATTAAAGAACGTTTGGGTTACAAATTAGCTGTTCCGTTAACACAATTGATTGCTGTTTTTGCTTTAATATTATTGGCTTTTACCGAATTAATGACCTTTGAATATGCCATTTATATTGCCATGTTTGCTTATGTTATTCGTCAACCAATGATGAATATGGCTGGACCAATGACTTCAGATATAGTAATGAAATACGTTGGCGAAAAAAACCGTGAAATGGTAAGTGCACTAACAGCTGCCATTTGGTCGGGAAGTTGGTTTATAAGCTCTATTATTTTTCAAGTTCTAAGAAAAAGCGGAATGCAATACGTTTATGTTTTTCTAATTACCGCAGGACTTTATTTTCTGGGTGTTTTGATGTATTACCTACCTATTTTAGATTACGAAAAAAAAGTGAAGCAAGGGCTTATTTTAGAGTAATTAAGCGTTAGGTATTAGGTGTCTTTTTGTTGCTCATTTTTACTTTTTACTATCGCCTAATGACTAAAGTCTTATTACTACCTCCTAAAAGCATGCAAACTATAAACTATAGTTGAAAGCAAAACAAAAGCTCCAACCTGATGCACAACTCCCAACCAAACTGGCACAGCATAAAGCAAAGTAAGCACACCTAGCAGAAACTGAACACCAACGGCATACAACATCAATTTTGTTGCTAATTTTTGTCGTAATGAAAGGGAATATTTACTACAAGCAACAGCAAAATATAAAATTAATGCTACTACCACATAAGCCAAATAACGATGAATAAATTGCACACCTCCTACTCCTTCAACAAAATTTTTCCAAAAAGGAGTAAGTGCTGTTACAGAATCGTTAATCCATTTGTTGCCCATTTTAGGAAACGTATTCATTACAAACCCAGCATTTAAACCAGCAACAAAAGCTCCGTAAATAATTTGCACAACGGCAATTCCAAAAATTGAATATAAAATCACTCGTAAAGCCTTAAAATCTAAAGCTTTTTCATCTTTATAAATTAAATCTAAAGCTACCCAAAAGGTATAAGCAAAGGTTAAAAATGCTGTAATCAAATGAGTTGCTAATCGGTAATGACTTACGTCGGGGTCTTTAACCAAACCACTTTTAACCATCCACCAACCAATAAAACCTTGCAAACCTCCCATTGCTAATAAAATTAAACTTTGGAAAATCATTTTTTTAGACAAGCGTTTTCTAATTAAGAAATAAATAAACGGAATAATAAAAACCAATCCTATTACTCTTCCAATAACGCGATGTAAATACTCCCAAAAGAAGATGGATTTAAATTCCTCTAAAGTAAAATGATAATTAACCAATTGATATTCAGGATATAATTTATACTTTTCAAAAGCAACATTCCAGTCCGATTCGTTTAATGGAGGAATAAATCCCATAATGGGATTCCAATCAACCATAGAAAGTCCAGAATTGGTTAACCGAGTAATTCCTCCAATAACCACCATTAAAAAAATAAGTAAACAGCCTGTTAATAGCCAAACAATAACCGATTTATTTTGTTGATTTTCCATAACACCAATAAAGGGACAAAGTTAACGATTGTTGAATCAGTTTTTGCTTGCTAATTAATAAAATGGCATTACTTTTGAAAACAGTTATATGTTCCAAAACATATTTTTATGCAAAAATTCAAAATAATTGTTTTAGCTCTTTTTTTATCAAATATAGCTAATGCTCAGGAAAACAAATTTAGCGACAGCGGCGTTTTAGAACTCGGAACACGTTCAACATTTAGCACATTTAGCGGAAGTGGCGGACTAGGAACAGGTTTTGGAGGTCAGTTTAGGTTAAGTTTTGGCAAATACATCAATACCGAATGGTTTGCCGATTATTTTACCGAAGATTTAAATGGGTTAGCCAAGCGAAACGATGCACACATTGGTTGGTCGGTAATGTTTTATCCACTCAAGCGAGAGCAACAATTGTTTACACCTTATATTTTAGCAGGACATTGTTTTGATTACACCAAAATATCGTTATTAAAACCATCTGTAGAAAAACCAACAGCACTTTTTAGTGAACGCTGGAGTTCTGCTACTCAAATAGGATTAGGAACTCATATCAACCTCTCTCCAAATTTTAACTTGTCGGTTTCTAGTCAATACATGATACATTTGGGTAACGATATTCACACGCATACACACCTAGAAAATGGAAAAGAAGTGATTCATTTTAGTGAAGGACACGAAGAATTAAGCCTTGAAGGGCATTTGTTATTCACCATCAGTTTAAATTATAAAATTGCACAATTATGGTAAAAAAATTTATGCTACTTAGTTTGCTTTTTCCTTTGTGTTTAATAGCTCAGGAAAACACCAGTATTGCTGAAAAAGGTTTACTTCGAGCTACAGGAACTATAAGTTTTGGAGGCATGACCAAACACGAACAAACCAATATTTACTTGCATGGTGTTACCGAATATTTTGTAAGCAACAACATTACCGCTCGTGGCGATATTTTTTACTACCTTAAATCGGGGAACAAGCAGATGCTCAATCAAAATCATCAGCTTTTTGCTGGTTCATCGTACCATTTTTCCAATGCAAGCAATTTAGTTCCTTATGTGGGGTTACAACCCGGAATAGCATTAACTGAAGCCAATTTTGTAGTAATAAATGGAGAAAATAATGTAGAAGTAAGCCCATTAATTTCGGCAGTTGCGGGATTTAACTTTTATGCTTCCAGTTGGTTTCATTTGTTTATTGATGGAAGGTATGTTTCAGGTAAACACCTTTCTAACCAAAAAGTAATTGGTTTAGACGAGTTTCGATTGTCTTTTGGACTGGGTTTTAACTTTAATGTGTTAAAAGGGAAATAATACTAAACCTGATTAATTAAAAAAGTAAACAAGTTGGGTAGTTGAAAACTTGGCATTTTCACTTTAACCTTCGCTTTATCTTCTTCAGCAGAAGTATTACTAGTTTCATTCGTGGTTGATTCAGTAGCCGTTTCTGTTGATGGTTCTTCTGTTGGTTCAACCCACGGTTTTACATGATATTGACCATCGGCTATCGATTCAATTTTTGCTATTAATTCTGCCTCGGTTAATTGCGTTTTATCGTATTCAAAATGAGCTTTACCCGATTCATAATCCACAGAACTTGCTGCAACACCATTCATTCCTAACACTTCCTCCTCAATGGTTTTTGCACAGCCCATTGCACATACCATTCCTTCAATAGCAAAATCGGCAACTACCACATTTTCAGCTTTTATTTCTGTTTTTTCGGCAGATTGTTCAGTAGAAGAACTACAAGCCATAAACAAGGAAAAAGTACTTAACAAAGTTATTTTTGCGATAGTTTTCATAACTAATTGGCTTTATAAATTTCTGAATCGTTTATTTCTTTTTTTATTTGTTCAAGTGAAACTAGGTTTTCGTCAAACTCTATTTCGGCATTATTGGGTAAACTAACTTGATAACTTAAAACACCTTTGGTTTCTTTTAAAATAGTAGAAACAGCATTAACACAATGTCCGCAACTTAACCCTTCTATTTTTAATGTAGCTTTCATCTGTAGATATTTATTTTATTAAATCGGTCATGTGGAATACGCCAATTTATCTTTATCAGTATTGATTTGCTTTTGCACGTGGCTATTTCATAATTTATACCTCAAAATTACGAAAAAATCAAATGAATTGTACCTACATTTGTTCACTTTAAATTTAACATGAAATTTTTCGATTTATCTAAGCCTGTCTGGCAATTTGTTTCAATTATTATACTTGCATTTGTTTGGGGTAGTTCGTTTATTTTGATGAAAAGAGGTTTGGTTTCTTATTCATCTGGTCAGGTTGCTGCACTTCGAATGATTATTGCATTTTTGTGTTTTTTGCCTTTTATTCTTTACAACTTTAAAAAAGTAGATAAAAAGTACTGGAAACACCTCATTATTGTTGGCTTGTTTGGAAATGGAATTCCTGCATTTTTGTTTACTAAAGCAGAAACTGGCATATCAAGTTCATTAGCTGGAATGTTAAATTCATTAGTTCCACTTTTTACCATTACATTAGGCGTTTTGTTTTTTAAAGTTCCTACCAATAAACTTAAATTTATTGGTGTTTTTATTGGTTTAATTGGAGCAATAATGCTTATTACAGGAAATGGTTTTGATATTGCAGAATCAGAAACATCGTATAGTTTTTATGTAGTTGCGGCAACTTTATGCTACGCCATAAGTGTAAACACCATTAAAAAATATTTGCAAGAAGTAAATTCAATTGTTGTTTCGTCGTTTGCATTTTTGTTTATCGGACCACCTTTATTGGTTTACTTGTTTTCTACCAATTTTTTAACAGTAACATTTAACAATCCAGAAGCAACAACATCGTTAGGGTTTATAATTATTCTAGCAGTATTTGGAACCACTTTATCGTTAATATTATTTAACATGTTGGTAAAGCAAACTACAGCTCTTATTGCCTCAACCACTACTTATTTAATACCTGTATTTGCCATTATGTGGGGTATTTTTGATGGCGAACTAATTAACCTTATTCAAGTATTGGGTATTGTAGTAATATTAGTTGGTATTTATTTTGTAAATCGATTTAAGTAAAAGATTTTTTGAAACAAAAAAAAGGAGCTAAATTATTTAGCTCCTTTATTTATCATGTCATCAACACCTTTGGTAAAGTTTGCCGGACCACCAGCAACATAACCAGTTTTTCCGAGGGCTTCAATTCCGTATTGATTGGTTTTAGGGTCTTTGCTCATGTTAAATACCCAAATTGTTGGATATCCTTGAACTTGAAATGCTTGTTGTAAACCTGCATTTTGCTGCTTAATTTCATCAGGAAGTTGTTTTTTTCGTGGGAAATCTACTTCTAAAAGCACTACATTTTTTTTTGCCCATTCTTTAAATTCTGGTTTATCAAAAACCTCAGCTTTTAGTTTAATACACCAACCACACCAATCGGTTCCTGTAAAGTTTGCCATAATGGGTTTTCCCGTTTTTTTAGAAAGTGCATAAGCTTCATCAATACTTACCAACCATCCTTCGGCATGAGCTTTGTAGGTTGATTTTACAACTCCAGATTGTGCAAAACCAATTGAAGATAAAAGAAGAAAAACGAGTGTCGTTACAATTTTATTCATCTGTATTTTATTTAAAACCATTATACTTTAGCAACTATTATACCATTAGTGTACACCGTGCATTTTCTTTTTAATTATTGGTGTAATTGAGATTAAAATTAGCCCAGCTAAAATTGGAATAGCTGTAAAAATTAAAAAGAAAACTGATAATGAATATGCCTCGCTAATTTTATCGATAAAGCTTGCTGTTATTCCACCTAAAAAGTTTGCAATTGCTGAGGCGGTAAACCATAAACCAAACATCATACCTACCAATCGAGCTGGAGCAAGTTTGCTTACGTACGATAAACCAACTGGTGATAAAACTAACTCTCCTAAAGTATGTAACAAATAGGCTAAAACTAACCAAACCAAGCTAACTCTAACTGCACCAGCTTCTGCTCCTTGAGGAATTGCAGATGCTCCAAACGCTAAAATACCAAATCCTAAGCCTAATAAAATTAAGCCCATAGCAAACTTTACTGATGGAGCTGGATTAAATTTTGTTTCCCAAAGTTTTGAGAAAAGTGGAGCAAAAATGATAATAAACAGCGAGTTTAAAACACCAAACCACGATGCTGGAATTTCAGCACTTTCTGAATCAAATTCTTTCATTAACATCCATATTGCGATGTACCAGATAAAAGCAAAACTCAACCCTAATGCTACAACTGAAATTGGATATTTTTTAACTGTTTTATAAAACAACATTCCTAAAACAACTGTAATAACACCAAGCGGTATAATGGTTAACAAGGTGTTTACCCATTTAAAAATTAAACTTCCACTTCCTGTTAAAGTTCTTTCTGTAAAATCTTTTGCGAAAATGGTCATACTACTACCTGCTTGTTCAAAAGCCCACCAAAAGAAAATAGTAAAAAATGCTAAAATTCCTATAACCAACAACCTGTCTTTAACCACAACTGGATTTTCTTCTACTACTTCTTCTTTTGTAGTGTTGTTTGCTAAATCTGCTTTAACTTTTTGTTTTGGACTTAAACCCACATCACCAAAAATTCCTTGTCCGAACCAAAATTGAACCATTCCAATAAACATAAAAATACCAGCTAAACCAAATCCATAGCTCCAACCTACTTTTTCGCCAATATATCCACACAATAAAATTCCTAAAAAGGCTCCTGCATTTATTCCCATGTAAAAAATGGTATAACCTGCATCTTTCTTTTCGCTTCCTTTTGGATACAAACCTCCAACAATAGTTGAAATGTTTGGTTTAAATGCTCCATTTCCTAATATTAATAATGCCAAACCTAAATAAAAAAAGATTGGAGTTTCTAATGCCATAGAAGCATGTCCAGCTGTCATTAAAACAGCACCTAAAACAACCGCTTTTCTGTAACCCAATAATTTATCTGCTAACAAGCCTCCTAAAATTGGAGTAATATAAACCAAACCTGTGTAAAAAGCATAAAGTTTTGCAGCGTCTTCATTGCTCCACGACCAACCTCCACTAGCAGCGTCACTAACTAAAAAAAGCACCAACAATGCTCGCATTCCGTAATAACTAAAACGCTCCCACATTTCTGTAAAAAACAGTGTAAACAACCCTGCTGGGTGACCTAAAATAGTTGATTTATTATCCATTGTTGTGTTTTTAAAGTTTTAAGATTGCTAAAATAGTTATTTAAGTTTATAATTTCTCTAAAATAAAATTCGTCATCATATTAATTAAATGATACCTCGTGTTTCCTCCCGAAATACCATGATTTCTGTTTGGATAAGAAAACTGCGTAAATTGTTTGTTCGCTTTTACTAAGGCATTAATCATTTCTGCTGCATTTTGAAAATGAACATTGTCGTCGGCCATACCGTGTATTAATAAATAGTTTCCTTTTAGTTTTTCGACATGATTAATTGGCGAATTTTCATCATATCCTGAAGGATTTTCTTGTGGTGTTTGCATGTATCGTTCGGTATAAATGTTATCGTAATACCTCCAATTGGTTACCGGAGCAACTGCTATAGCTGTTTTAAAAACATCAGCACCTTTTAAAATACACGAACTCGACAAATAACCTCCAAAACTCCAACCAAAAATCCCTATTCTGCTTCCGTCAATATAGGGTAAAGTTGAAAAATACTTCGCAACCTCTATTTGGTCTTCTGTTTCGTATTTACCAAGTTGCTTGTAGATACTTTTTCTAAATTCAGCTCCATTTCCTTCTGTTCCTCTATTATCAACACAAACAACAACATAGCCTTTACTTGCTAAGTGTTGAAACCAATACGCATCAAAATTGTCGTATTCATCCATCACTTCTTGTTTTCCATCGCCACCGTAAACAAACATAAATAAAGGATGTTTCTTGGTAGAATCAAAATCAACGGGTTTTATCATCCAAGCATTTAATTCATTGTTATTGATTTTTACTTTAAAAAATTCTTTTCTTGCAAGATTAAATCCTTTTAGTCTGTTTACTAAAGGTTGGTTATCTTCAAGCACTCTTAGTTGTTTTCCTTGTTTATCGTTAATGGTTACCAAATACGGAGTGTTTGCGTCCGACCAAGTATTGATAAAATAGTTATATGTACTACTGAATTCGGCATTGTTAACACCCTCTTTAGTACTTAATTTCTTTTTATCTTTACCAGTTAATTTTATGCTGAAAATATTTCTAGTAATTGGCGACAATTCGGTTGACTGATAATACATGGTGCCTGTTTTTTCATCGATACCATAAATTTCAGTTACTTCCCATTTCCCGTTGGTAATTTGGTTGATTAATTTTCCGTTGATGTCATATAAGTAAGCATGATTGTAACCATTTTTTTCGTTGGTTATCACAAATTGGTTTTTGCTTTGTAAAAAAATGGTGGTTGGAATTTCAACATATCGTTCATCTTTCTCTTCGTAAATTAATTTAGCATTATTGTCGATAACATTAATTAAATGAACCGCCAAATGGTTTTGCAAACGGTTTAATGTTTGAATAGCTAAATGCTTAGAATCGTTACTCCAGTTAATTCGTGAAATGTATTCGTACGCAATAGGAATATTTGCTTTGGTAGTTGTTTTTGTAATTAAATCGTAAATGTAAATTTCTACTTTTGAGTTTTCTTCACCTGCTTTAGGGTATTTAAACTTAACTTGTTCGGGATACAAGTCGTTGTAAATTTCCATGTTCCATTCTTTCACTTTACTTTCATCAAATTTGTAAAATGCAATTTTAGAACCATCAGGCGACCATTCAAAAGCTTTTACTAAAACGAGTTCTTCTTCGTAAACCCAGTCGGAAGCTCCATTGATAATTTCATTCTTCTTACCGTCAGTAGTAATTTGAATTTCATTGCCCGAAGTTAAATCCTTATAAAAAAGGTTGTTTTCTTTTACATAAGCAACTTCCGAACTTTTTGGAGAAAACGTAGCATACATCTGTTTTTCTTTATCAGAAAGACTAGATAATGTTTTTGTGTTTACATCATAAATATAATGAAATGCTTTAGAAGAATGGCGATAAATACCTTCTTCATCAGATACTATCATCAATTTTGTTTCATTCTGATTGAATTCATATCCTTCAAAAGAAACCTCGTTATTAATGCTTTTTAGTTCGGTTTCTTTTAACAAAACTTCTTTAAATTTAGCATCGGCATACGAATATTTTACCAGTTCATAGCCTTCTGGAGTTCTATCTAACGAAGTGTAATTTACTCCATTATTTAATGAACGTATTCCTCCAACTTGACGAGCGTAAAAAGAATATGTTTTCCAAATATCCTCCAGTTGAACATCTTTTTTTTGAGCAAATACACTTGTTAAGGAGATTAAAAACAAGGTAAAAAAAACTGAAACTCTTCTCATCATTTTATTTTTTTAGACTACGAATTTAACTATTTTGGGTTTAAAAAAACATTGGTTAACCTAAACACTCTACGTTAAAACAACATTTAAGCGTGTTTTTTAAAACTCGTTTAACAACTTTAAACTTGCTTGAGTAAGGTTTTGTACTGCTAACTTAATATCCCAGTTTTCTTTGTTTCGACGTTCTACTTTGTTTGAAATTGCTCTCAACTGAATACACGAAATACCTTCGAGTAAACAAGCATAAAAAAAAGCAGCACCTTCCATGGTTTCCACTTGTGGGTTAAACAACTCTTTTACTTTTGAAATAGAAAGTTCGTCGCCATGTGTAGTATTTACTGTAATTGCAGAAACTTTTTGCACTGTTTTAGTCCATTCGTTTTCTACAGGTATGGTATTAAACATTTCGCCATTTTGTAGCGAAAAATCTTCGTCTTCAATTAAATCCATATCAAATAAAGAAAGAAATTTTTCACCATCTTCGGCACCAAGTTCTGCTATTCTGTCGGAACTAACATTTACCACCTCTCCTATTTTTATAGCTTCATCAAAAGTACCTGCCAAACCCAAATTAATAGCAGCATCATACATTTTTGATGTTAGTGTTTTTCCTAGCCAATAAGCAGTATAAGTCATTCCAACACCCGGAATAAGCACATCAATTTGATGGTTTTTATAGGTGTATTTTCTTAATTTTTGATTGGTTTGTTCTACGAAATTGAAGTGAGTCAATAACGGTTCAATTTCTAAGTATGTTGCAGAAACAATAAGTAAATTCATGTGGAGAGTAATAAGTGGTGAGTGATGAGTGATGAGTGGTGAGTGATGGGCAATACTCTGTACTCTGTACTCACTACCCATCACACAACACAAAGTTAATAAAAACGTGGTTCTACTTCTTTTTCTACAAAATGAACGCCATAATTTTCTAATTCTTCTAAAATGGGGTCATAAATTTCTTTTTGTATTGGAATATGAACTCCTGGCGTGGTAATGGTTCCATTTAAAATCATTTTGGTTGCAATAGCAACAGGCAATCCAACGGTTTTAGCCATTGCAGTATACACTTGGTCGTCGCCTTTTACAACCATTGACGAATGTATTTCATGGAATTTATTGTCTTTTTCATACAAAAAGCGGTGCCACATTACAATCATATCTTTATCATTTGGCGAAAGCGACAATTTTTGTTCTAAAATATGTTGAAGCATTTGAGCTGGAGTAGCATTTTTTAACCCTATTTTAGTGTTATCAAAAATTCCTAACCAAACAAATTTTTCATACAAATCCACATCATCTTGTCGGATGTTTAGGTAATGTTTAAACTTCAATTCTACCGAATCGGTAATATTATAAGCTAAAAAAGAGTTGATAAAATCGCGGTTAGTCATTTCTTCCGAGCCTTCCATTACATAACTATCGTCGGTTGCACCGAGTTGTACAAACACATCCCAAGCACGGCAAAAACCAGGTTTTCGCAAAGTACCTCTGTACATGGTTGGAATGTCTTTTAATCCATAAATTTCTCGGTATTGTAACGAATCTCTGTTGGCATAACCTTCAAACTTTCCGTAGCCTTCAATTTCTATTATTTCAGTTCGTCGAAATAATTTGTGATAAGGAATGTATTTGTATTTTCCGTTTTGAATAAACTTAACGGTTCCTTGCCCAGCCAACACTACATTACGAGGATTCCAAGTAAATTTATAATTCCAAGGATTGTTGTCGCTTTCTGGTGCAATTAAGCCACCTGTAAATGTTTCAAACGCTTCTAGTCTTCCTCCATTTGTTCTAATTTCATCAATAACTCGCATGGCAGAAAGGTGATCAATTCCAGGGTCAACGCCAATTTCATTCATAATAATGATACCTGCGTTTTTTGCATCGTTTTCCAATGCTTTCATTTCCTTACTCACATAAGAAGCAGTAACCATGTGTTTTTTGTATTTGATACAATCTTTAGCTACCGAAATGTGCATGTGGGCTGGCAACATCGAAATAACCAAATCCGATTCGTCTATTAACCTAACACGTTCTTCATCGTTGTTTACATCAAATGCTAAAGCCTTTGCTCTATCATGGTTGTTGGCAGCTTTTAATGCCAATTCTTTCGACTGGTCGGTAATGGTTACAAACCAATTTTCTTTCTCTGCATTAAACAATAAATATTGAATTAACGATGACGTTGATCTTCCGGCTCCTATAACTAAAATTTTCTTCATTGATTTTTTGAAAATACTTATGAGTAATAAACTTGCCCGAAATTCGTTATTTTTAGCCATTCTTAAAAGAATTTTACTGAATTTTACTAACAACAATTATGTGAATTATGGACAAATCGAGTTTAGCTAAAGGAGCAACTTTAGGTTGTATTGCGGTAATTTTTGGTGCTTTAGGGGCACATGCTTTAAAAGAGGTGTTGCTACCAGAACAACTACTCAGTTTCGAAACAGGTGTTCGCTATCAAATGTATCATGCTTTGGCTATTATCGTTTTGGCTGTAGTGGTAAAAAACAAAAGCAGTAAATTATTGGTTACAGCTGTAAATTTATTTTTTTGGGGAGTAATTTTATTTTCTGGCTCAATATATCTGTTAACGCTTAAAACTATTTTGGCTGCCGATTTTTTAAAATTTGTTGGCCCGATAACTCCAATTGGTGGAATAATATTGGTTTTTGGTTGGATTTTATTAATCTGGGAAGGGGTTAGAGGTTAGAGGTTGGAGGTTGGAAGACCGAAGACCGAAGATTGAAAACTGTAAACTGAAGATCGAAGACTAAATACTTAATACTTACTCCTAACACCTAAAGCCTTACGCCTAAAACCTTACTCCTAAACACAAACAACTACTTCTTTAACGCTCTATCCATTTCTCTTCGGGCATCTTTCGATTTTAAATCTTCACGTTTGTCGTGTAGTTTTTTTCCTTTTGCAAGAGCAATGTCCATTTTTGCAAAACCATTTTTGTTGATGAAAACTTTTAGTGGAACAATAGTTAAACCAACATCTTTTTTCTTTTTCTCCAACTTATCAAGTTCGCTTCTGTTCAGCAGTAATTTACGGTCGCGTTTGGGTTCGTGGTTGTTGTAAGTACCTTGTTCGTATTCGGCAATATACATGTTTTTAATAAAGAGTTCGCCATTTTTCATGTAACAAAAGCCCTCAACAATACTGGCTTTACCAGCCCGAATGCTTTTTATTTCGGTTCCGGTTAATTGAATTCCAGCAGTAAAAGTTTCTAAAAACTCATACTCAAAACTTGCTCTTTTATTTTTTATGTTAATAGCATTACTCACCTTGCAAATATACACGAATAATAAATGTGTTATTTAGCAAAAAAAGAAAAAGGGATTGATAAATTATCAACCCCTTTTTACCTTCAATTTAAACTTACTATACTTTACTCTACAATTAATTTTTGAATAGATTTATTTACCTGAATGAAATAAATACCTTTTTCAAAATTTTGTAATGAAATAGTCAACTGTTTTTCATTGTTGAAATTTTGGAAGTAAACAATTTTTCCAATTGCATCGTAAATTCTCACTTGCTCAACACCTTGAGTTGAATGAATTGAAACATGTTCATCTGCAACAGGATTTGGATAAATACTAAATTCGTTTATAGTTGAAATGGATTCAACATTTGTAACAGTAACATTTGTACAGTTTGATGTAGTTACACATCCATTTTCGGTAACTTCAACGGCATAATTACCATTTACCGTAACATTAAAACTTTGTCCATTTTCACCTAAAATTGGTACATTTGAATTGTTGCAATCAACCCATTGATACGAAAGCCCACTTTCTTGAACGGTTAGTGTATTTCCTGTTTGATTAACAGTAGCTGTAGGCGAATTATTTACTGTTGCAACAACTGCTGTTCGTGGCGAAGTACATCCGCCGTTTGAAGCCTCAACATAATAAGTTGTAGTTGAACTGATGCTTGGTGTTACAAAGCTTGTGCCTGTTCCCAACGACGAACCTCCTGTTGAAGCAGCATACCAGCTTAATGTTCCTGCACTTGCTGTTGCTCCTATGGTTACTGTTCCTGCATCACAACGATTGTTTGGCGTTGTTCCTGTAATGGTTGGAGGTGTACAATTTAATAATCTTGCTACTCTGTTTCTTGTTGTTCCATTATATGAGGTAAAATCTCCTGCAATAATTATAGTTGAACTGATGCTTGGTGTTACAAAGCTTGTGCCTGTTCCCAACGACGAACCTCCTGTTGAAGCAGCATACCAGCTTAATGTTCCTGCACTTGCTGTTGCTCCTAAGTTACGGTTCCTGCATCACAACGATTGTTTGGCGTTGTTCCTGTAATGGTTGGTGTAGTATTTACTGTTGCAACAACTGCTGTTCGTGGCGAAGTACATCCTCCATTGGAAGCCTCAACATAATAAGTTGTAGTTGAACTGATGCTTGGTGTTACAAAGCTTGTTCCTGTTCCTAAAACGCTTCCTCCTGCTGATGCTGCGTACCAACTCAATGTTCCTGCACTTGCCGTCGCTCCTAAGATTACCGTTCCTGCATCACATCTATTGTTTGGTGTTGTTCCTGTAATGGTTGGTGTAGTATTTACTGTTGCAACAACTGCTATTCGTGGTGAAGTACAACCTCCATTTGAAGCCTCAACATAATAAGTTGTGCTTGAAGTGATGCTTGGTGTTACAAAACTTGTGCCTGTGCCCAACGACGAACCTCCTGTTGAAGCAGCATACCAGCTTAATGTTCCTGCACTTGCTGTTGCTCCCAGTGTTACTGTTCCTGCATCACAACGGTTGTTTGGCGTTGTTCCTGTAATGGTTGGAGGTGTACAATTTAATAATCTTGCTACTCTGTTTCTTGTTGTTCCATTATATGAGGTAAAATCTCCTGCAATAATTATCTTTCCATCTGGTTGAACTGATATTGAATGTACCGTATTATTTGGTCCAGTTCCAGGGTCAAAAGATGTGTCTAAAGTACCATTAGAATTGATTCTTGCAACTTTGCTAATGTTTGTCCCATTGTAAGAAAAGAAACTTCCAACAATTATTATTTTTCCATCTGATTGAATAGCCAAATCATATACACCTGTAGAGCTAACACCACTAGCACCAGTACCTGGATTAAATGAAGTATCAATTGAACCATTTGTATTTATTCTTACAATACCCGATCTTGAAGTTCCATTGTATGAAGTAAATTCTCCAACCACCAAAATTTTTCCATCAGCTTGAATTTGAATATTTCTCACTTCAGCAAAAGTGTTAAATCCTGTGCCTATATTGAACGTATTATCAATTGATCCATTTGTGTTTACTCGAGCAATATAATTTTTAGCAGTACCGTTGTATGACGTAAACCTTCCTCCAATAATAATCTTTCCATCAGATTGAATAGCCATAGAACGAATTTGATCGTTTGGTCCAGTTCCAACATTAAATGTATTATCTATACTACCATTTGTATTTAATCGTTCAAACTTATATAGAGGTATGGTTGTGTTTATAGCATCCGTATAATAAGCAGCATAAATTATTTTACCATCAGTTTGAACTCCAATAGCACGTACTTCTCCATTTAACAATTCCGCAGGATTGAATGTATTATCTAATGCCCCAAACTCATTAAATCTTCTTAGCGTACTTTTTTGAACTCCTGAACCAAAATCATAGTTTGACCCTCCCGCTAAAATACTACCATCAGTCTCAATTGCAGAACAGTAAATATCGTGAGTTAAACCTCCAGGACTTGTTACATTAAATGATGAATTCCATGTTCCATTTGTATTTGGAAGCGTTAATCCAACTTGATTGGTAAACCATGAATCGTATTCATTAAAAGATCCTGCTAAAAGAGGTTTTTCGCTAGTATGAATTTTAGAATCATAAACTCGTGCAGAAGGACCTGAACCAGGAGTAAATGTTAAATCTAAAGTGCCTGGCTGTCCAAAAGAGGAAAAACCTATAACAGTTAAGGCAATTGAAGTAAGTAATTTTGTTTTCATAATATTTTCAGTTTAAATTGTAAACCAAAAATCATTAATCCTCAGAATTTTACGCTAAAAATGATACGAATGGAAGCTATGATGTTGTGAATGGAATGAATGTTGAAATTAAAGAGCCTCCCCAACCCCTCCGAAGGAGGGGCTTACGAAGTTGAACGAATACTTACCCTAATTACTAACACCTTAAGACTTTCGCCTTACTCCTTTTTACTATAATAAATTCAATCTTTTTAAAAATTCCTCACGACTGGTTCGGCTCATCGGAATGGTTTCTTTTTCGATTACAACATATTCTGTATTAACAGCAGCTACAAAATTGATGTTTACAATGTATGAGCGGTGGATGTGAAAAAAACTATCTGACGGAAGTATTTCCAGCAAATTCTTTAGTGTTTCTCTTATCAAATATTTTTTTTCTTTGGTAAATATTTCGGCATAAACACCTTCCGATTTAACGTATAAAACATCTTTAAAATAAACCTTAATGTATAGCGAATCTTGTTTAATAAAAATAGCGTCGGTAAGAAGTTTAAAGTTTTTTTCCAATGTATTTTCTTCTTCTTTGGATTGAATAGAAAAATTACTCAATGCTACTTCAATTGCCGCAAACAAATCATTTTTAGAAAAGGGCTTAACCAAATAACCATTGGGTTTCGCCTCTTTTGCTTGTTCTACCGTTGTTTTGTCGGAGTACGATGAAACAAAAATAAGAGGGATATTATGGTTTTGTCGAAGAAATTTTGCAAAATCAATTCCGTTTTTTTCGCCAATAATGTTGATGTCTAGCAGCATAATGTCGGGTTTGTGGTTATTGCACAACTCCACTGCTTCGTCATAACTCATGGCATAATCGGGCACATCATAACCTAGCTCAAGCAAGTATTTATTTAGCGTTTCGCAAATAATTACTTCATCGTCTAATATACCAACTTTAGTCATGTTACTTTGTAAAATTTAACTCCTTAAAAGTAATACAAAATTTAGAACCATTTTCATAACTGTACTCCACTTTTCCTTTTAACTGACGAGCCAACATTTTTACTAATTTCAACCCAAACGAACCCTCTCGCTCGCCTACTCCATTGTTTGAAATTCCTTTTCCATCGTCTTTTATTGTTAGTTGCCAATTTTCTTGCTCCACTTTTTTTATAGAAATGCTAAGCAAATTGCCATAGTTAGGCACAAAAACATATTTATAGGCATTAGAAACCAGCTCGTTTAAAATTAATCCTAAAGGTATGATGGTATCAATATTAAAACGAACATTGTTTAAATCGAACGATTTATTTACTGCTGTTTTCGAAACAAAACCTGACTCAATACTACTCACCAACAATTGAGCATAATTCTGTAATTGAATGTTAGCAATATCGTCGGTTTGGTAAAGCATTTCATGAATTATTGCCATTGTTTTTATTCTTCCTTGAGCTTCGGCAACAATGTTTCCAATTTTTTCGTCAGCATGCAACGATTCTTGCAATTCGAGTAAACCTGTAATAATTTGCAAGTTATTTTTTACTCGATGGTGAATTTCTCGCAATAAAACCTCTTTCTCTTCGAGCGATTTATTTATGGTTTCATTTTTACTTTTTAGTTCTTTTGCTGTTTTTCTAATATTAAAAAATAATCCCACCAATAAAACCAAAACTATCAAAACAGCAACTAGTACCAGCAACGTATTTTGCCGTTTTTTATTGGAATTTTCAACCAACAGTTGTTTTATTTCATTATCAGATTGCAACTGTTTAATTTCTAAATCGCGTTGTTTGGCTTGGTATTTTTCCGACAACGAATTGATGTATTTTAATTTCGATTCGTTAATTAAACTATCTTTTAAAATAGTGCCATGCTTGAGGTAATCGTATGCTTTTTTGAGGTTCGAATTCTCATAAACTGCGGCTAATGCCAAATAATTTTCTTTTGCTAATTCAATTCTGTTTAACGATAAAGCAATTGCTAAACTTTGTTCGAGATACTTACTCGCTTTTTCGAGTTGTTTTTTTGATGAGTATAATATCCCCAAATTATTGAGATTCATTGCTAAATCATCTTTTCTTCCGTTGGTAACTAACACTTTGTTGGCTTCAAGCAAAAAAACCTCAGCCTCATCAAGCTTTCCAATGTTTCGATAAATAACACCCAAACTATTTTTTTCTAAAGCAATTTGAAGTGCTGAATTTATTTTTTTTGCCAAATCCAATGCTCTAATCGAATATTGTTCGGCTTCTTTAAACTGGTTTTGTTGCTGATAAACAACACTAATGTTTGAAAGGGTATTTAATACTCCAAACTCATCTTTTAATTGCTCTTTTAGTTTTAACGACAACTGATAAAACTCAATGGCTTTGTCGTAATTTTCTTGTTTGCGATGAACTAAACCCAAATTATTGTAACTCTGAGCCAACGATTTATCATCTTTAATTTTGTAACGCAATTCGGCAGCTTTTAAATAATACTTGGCAGCAGAATCTAACAACGATTGATAAAAATAACATGCTCCAATATCGTTTAAGGTATTTGATGCAGCAAGCGTATCTTTTAAACCGAATCGAATATTTAATGCAATGTTGTAATTTTTAATAGCCGAATCGAGCTGATTAAAATTGTCGTAAGCCAACCCAATTCTGTTAAAAGCGGTTGCGAGGTAAGAACTGTTCTTCGTTTGTTTTGCTAGCTCAAGTGTTTTTCGAGCATAAAAAAGCGAACTATCCAAATCATAGCTGCTGTATTCCCAACTTAAATCGGAGAAATGCAACAGTTTTTCTTCGTCAGAAATTGCTTTTGGAAGTAAGGAGTGTATTCGGTCAATCTCTTCCTGATTTTGACCAACAACAATAGTAACTATCAAATTTAATAACAAGATGATAATACTATTTTTTAACATGTTTTATGCTTTTGTTTTTATCAAAAAGTAAATATTTATTCCCACTATAACCGAATTGGTTAAAATTATTGGAATGGAAAAATTTAATAAAATACCATATACAATAAAAATCAAACAGCCAATCGAATTAATTATTCTTAGCTTAACGATGTTCTTCATTAAAAAAGAAATCAACACAATTGCTGATGCGATATATCCAATTATTTCGGTCATTTATTGAAGTCGTTAGGAGTAAGTCTTTAGTCGTAAGGTATAAATTTCTAATTTCTAATTTCTAATTTCTAATCTCTAATTTCTAATCTCTAATCTCTAAATTAAAATGCGTTGTAGCCATATCGCAAATGGCATCACCAATAGCTAAACAAGCTGTTGCTGCAGGCGAAGGAGCATTTAACACGTGAATACTTTTTCCTTTGTATTCTATTCTAAAATCGTCTCTGGTATCACCATCTTCGGCAAGTAACATTGCTCTAACTCCTGCTCTACCTGGTTTTATGTCGTCCATGGTTAACGAAGGAATCATTCGTTGTAGAGTTTTTAAAAACAAGCGTTTCGAAAAAGCTCTTCGGTATTCGTTAATACCAAAACTGATGTTGCTAAAAAACAATTTCCAAGTGCCTTTGTAAGTTAGTGCATCAATGGTATCTTTTAAATCAAAATCGGTTTTTCCGTAACCTTCGCGTTTAAAGGTAAACACCGCATTGGGACCACACTCAATATCACCAGTAGTCATTCGTGTAAAATGCACTCCTAAAAACGGAAATGCTGGATTTGGAACTGGATAAATTAGGTTTTTTACTTTCTGTTTTGCTTCATCTGTTAATTCATAGTAATCGCCTCTAAAACCAACCACTTTTTCTTTGAGTTTTACTCCATCTTTTTTTGCTAAACGGTCGGCTTGTAAACCTCCGCAAAAAATCATGTAACGGGTTTTGTACTTGTTTTTAGAGGTTTTTACAATGGTTTCGTTTTCTTGATGGATAAATTCTAAAACTTCTTCACCTAAAACAATTTTGCTTTGAGGTTGAATGCTTACAACCAATTCAGCTAATTTTTCGGTTGTTGCACGATAGTCGATTATGCCTGTACAAGGAACCCAAATGCCTGCAATACCTTCTACAAAAGGTTCTATTTCTTTTAAGCGTTTGGCATCAATTTTTTCAATTCCTTCGGTGTTGTTGGCAATTCCGTTTTCAAAAATTTTGTTCATAAAAGGCAATTCGCTTTCGTCAACCGCAACCACCACTTTACCGCACACATCGTGTTGAATACCGTATTGCTGAGCAAATTGCACCAACTGTTTTCTTCCATCAACACATGTTTGTGCTTTTTTAGAACCCGGTTTATAATACAAACCCGAATGAATTACTCCCGAATTATTGCCTGTTTGATGAAAAGCCAAGTGCTGTTCTTTTTCAATTACAATAACTTTTAATTGAGGATATTTTAATTGTATTTTATATGCTGTTGCAACGCCAACTATTCCACCACCAACAACAGTAATGTCGTATGTATTTTGATTTTCCACAACTTGATTTTTTTTGATTGCGAAGTTAACCAATTTACCGAACCAATAGCAACTACTGTTTAAACTCTCTTTTTATTTGGCCTACTTTCAGGGAAGCTTACATATTAAAATTACAACTAATGTTACTCCTACTGAGCACATTGATGTTACTGAACTATGGTTTGAAAAATTTTTTTCTGACTGAAAGCCACACTCTTTTGTCATTTTTAGCTTGTAAGTATGGAATAAGCGAATGACAAATATATGTAATGGTTATTTATGATTTATTGGCTGCTCTAAAACAGGTTTATTGCTTTGTGCAGCGTTTTCTTTTTTGTAATAGGTAAGATAAAGGAATAAGCCTGTGAATACAAAACCACCTACAATATTACCAATTATAGCTGGAATTTGATTCCAAATCCACCAATCACCAATCGTAATATTGGCATTAAACAAAATGGATGTAGGGATAACAAACATATTTACCACGCAGTGTTCTAGCCCTAAAGCAAAAAAGATAAAAATGGGAAGCCATAATGCAACAATTCTACCTATGGTAGAGGTTGAAACATAGCCCATAACAATACCAAGCGTAACCATCCAGTTACATAATACGGCTTTAACAAAAACGACAATAAATCCTTTTTTTCCAAGTTCTTTGTAGGCTAAAGTTTTACTTTCTGCTATCGAAATTATTTTATCAATAATATCTAAATCGAAGGTTTTACCCATTTTGGTAATGTATATAAAAAACAATCCGCCAAAAAGTAAGCTACCTATAAGGTTACCTAAAGTGGCAAAAAACCAATTATGAGCAAGATTTTTCATCTTAGTTTCTTTCGCCATAACAGCCATTGGAATTATTGCAAAATTTCCTGTAACCAGTTCAAAACCTAATATAACGATGATAGCAAACCCAACAGGAAAAGCCAATGCACCTAATACTCCTGAACCACTTTGTATGGTAGTTAGAAATGCTAAAACTGTTGCAAATCCTAATAAGGAGCCTGATAGAATACTTCTAATTAATATATCTTTTGCCGATAGTTTTGATTTTTTTGCTCCAATTTCAATTAAATTTGAAACAATTTCTTGTGGTTTAATACTATCCATTTTTTATATCATAAGTTTTGTATCTATTATCTACTTTATTTAATTCACCCACAAAGAAATTAATAAGCTTAAGTGACAGTTCAGGCTTACTCTTGCATACCTCAAGTAGGGTACTTTTATCAATAAGACAAATTGATGAGTTTTCAACGGCAACGGCACTAAACAAATGTTTTGTAGCATTAAAATCTTTGTGTCCGAAAACATCTCCGTCTTTTGCAATGTGACATATTTCTTTTTCGTCTTTATTATTGATATAATGCTCATTAATGCAACCCCTTTGAACAACGTATAATCCATTTACAGGCATATTTTCCAAATAAATATGTTGCCCACATTGAACATATAATTTTTTCACCTTACTTTCATCACGATTAAAGATAAATTTGAAATAACAATTGATGTTTTTACAATCAATACAGTTGACTTTTTCCATGGTTTATAGTTAGATTAGTTTACTTTTTGTGATTTCCAAAAACTTTCTTAACTCACTTTTTCTCGTGGATTTCAGTATTAATTTTATCATTATTACATAGAGTAAAGCAAAAATCATCATCACTCCAAATATGGAAAGCATCGTAAATTTATTGACCTCTGATGAGAGCGAAAACAGCGTTGCTAAAACACCAATTACCAAAATGGTAAGTGTTAAGATGGTATTCGTATAGCTATTGTGTTCATCGATATCAATATTAATATTTAGCATTGTTTTACCACCTGCTATTTCCTCAATTTCACCTTGAATGGACGGACCTGTGCTATAAGGACTGTATTTCACATTGCGGATATCAAATGCTTTGTCTTCAATACAGCCATAATATTGAATTGCACAATTTTTTTTGGCGGCATCGAATTCCTCGGCTGTAACCTGATAAAGTCTGTTCAGTAATTCAGAAAGAGGCAAGTCTGACTGTGTTTTTATTATTGTCGTTTTCATAATACACGATTTTTATATTGAATATGAATCTTGTTGTTTAATCTAACTCTTGAACAATTAGTCCATCTATTCTTGAAACAAATGCCGCAAGTTCCTTTTTCTTCGTGCTGATAAGCGTTACCCTCTCTAAAGCAACTACTATAAAAGCAACCAAAATAAAAGAACTTGATAACAGTAAACTTTGCCACTGAAACTCAGTCCCCCACATTACCAATACACTTAAAAGCATAATAATAACACCTATAGGCAATAGCGTACTGAAGTACGTTTTACGCACCAATTCATAAGGTTCTTTGATATCCATTTTTACTTTAATAACGGTATGATTGTTTACACCTTCCAAAAGTTCACCTTGAATGTAAGGGGCATGACTCATTGGACCGTATCTCACATGTCGGATATTAAAGGAATGTGAAGTTATTTCACCGTAATAAATCGCATTATGCGACTGACAAATCATGTCAAAATCTGTAACCGTCATTTCTTTTAATTTACTCACTAACTCGTTAGGAGATTGCGGTGTTTTAATCGTAATTGCTTTGGTATTCATGATATGAGGTTTTTAAGGGGTTTTACATCTTTAATTATAAAAACTTTGTCAAT
Organism: Flavobacteriales bacterium; assembly: GCA_015075325.1. Lineage (GTDB taxonomy): Bacteria > Bacteroidota > Bacteroidia > Flavobacteriales_E > Vicingaceae > Vicingus. The sequence goes on from JABTUP010000024.1 coordinate 38,181, forward strand.
TACTGAATATATTAGGCCACTGGTTGTTACCGTCCATGCAAACAATGCGAAATAAATGAATACATCAGGAATCTTGTATAGAAAATGGAGGTCTGCGGCTTGAGCTAAACGGCAGGTACAAACGGTGTACATCCCCAAAGGGAAAACCATGCCCCAATATTGAGGATGGTACGTTATAGGAATAAGCAGGTAAAAATGTCGCCATGCACCGAGAATAACAATGATAGGAATCCACCAAGTAGCAATTGCCCAAAACAAGAGCGTAAAACCCAACAAGAAATTGCGTATTGAATTAAGAAACTCCCATTCATTCGCATACATGATAAGTGTAGCCCCCGCAAGCGTTGTTATAGCAACAGCACCCATATTAATCCAATAGGGTGGAGCAAACTCCTCAGCTCGGAGTTCAAAGAAGGTTAGGCGATAAAAAATCAATGTTATAATGATGATGTATAACATGCACCCGAGTAGAAAAAGTGCTATGGATAAAAATATCACAACCTCTTTTGAAAATGGCAGATGAGAAGCGAGTTGCATTCCAAGAATAGAAATGGATTGTGTTGAAACCACCATAAGCAACCAAATTCCGTTCAATCCTTTTTCGAGTGATGGTTTTCCACGCTTAACAGTGATGGTAATAAAAAAGGAATATATAAGGATTGTCCATAAAAATATTCCAATGTAATAGAGTATAGCAGCAATTTGAAAATTTTCCGTTAGAATAACAAATTGACTGGCAAGTACATTTGTTCCTGCAACAATACTAAGAAAACCAGGGCTTTTAGAATGATCAATTATATCGTTTAGGAAATTCTGAAAATATAATAGTATTCTGCTTATAAGACATATCCATAAAATAGAGTAGGCAACTATGTTAAAATAAAAAAGGGCTTCAGGAATAAAAGGGATTTTTAGCAAATATGCTGCAATAGAAACTATTCCTGTTGCCATGGTTAGGGCAAAATAAGCAGGAGATAGATTTGCAATTCCCTTTTTTAAATGATTTATAAAATTAGTTGACATACAATGCTTTATATAGAACAAAGGTCAACTACTAAACTTAAAATGGGCTTAGGATGAAATTAAAAAGAATTAAATTTTATTGTATAAAATACTGTAAAACAAGACTCTGAACTTAAAATTAGCTTAATTTACAGCTATAAGATTAAAATTAGCTTAAATTCGGCAATACGATTTCTACAGTTGTGCCTTGGTTTAATACAGAACGTATAAATACTTTGCCTGAATGTAACTTTATTATTCCTTTTACTAAGGACAAACCAATGCCTTTACCGGGATAACCTTGTGCGTTACTGCCTCTGTAAAAAGGTTCAAAGATGTGTTCGAGATAACTTTCGGGCATACCGATACCATGGTCTATAAATAATAAAATAATGTTCTTTTTCTCAGATACTACTTTTATTTCTACTGATTTATCTTCAGAATATTTACAAGCGTTATCAATAATATTGACAAAAGCTGTTTCTAATAATTTGGCTTTGCCTTTACAGCTTAGTTTCTTTTCGTCATCGGTTACGTTTTCAAAACTGATTTTGATATTGCAGTCGGTTTTTTGTTTTTGTATTTCGTCTCGAGTATTCCATAATATTTCATCAATGCGTATATCTTCCAAATTTTGAAATAAAGAATCCACATCTGTATTGGCAAGTTCCAGTAAATTATTAGAAAGCGTTCGTAAATTCCGAACATGAGAGGAAACGGCTTCTAACGTAGCACGATACTCTTCCTTTTCCCTATCCTTCATCAATGTAACATCAATTTGTCCACTTATGGCGGTTAAAGGGTTTCGCAATTCATGCGAAGCGTTAGAAACAAATCTTTTTTGAATAGTAAAAGCGGTTTCTAATCGGTCTAACATTCGATTAAAAGTGGTGGTTAATTGCCCAATTTCATCTTTTACATGTTTAGATTTTAAGCGGTAGCTTAAGTTACTGGAAGTGATATTTTCTGCTTGCTTTACAATATCTGTAATGGGTTTTATAAAATACCGAGCAAAAGTCCATCCGCTAATAAAAATAATAAGCATAATGATAAATAATCGAACCGTTAGGATGTTTTTCAGGTTATTAATGTAGCTCATCCCATGTATATCCTTGGCTGAGGCAAAAAGATAATAAGTTTTTCCTTTATCCATGTGTTTAAACCCAAATCCTTCTGTGTTGCCTTCCGACCATATATAATTTTCTTGTTTGTTAAGATTATCTAATAAATCTAAGCTAGTAGAATTTGATGTGTCGGAAGAATATAAAAGGTTTTTATTTTCATCATAAATAGTAATTTGTTCCTCATTCAAGGAATGTAAGTTCTTTTCTTCAGGTGGTTTTTCGGAGGATAAACTTTTCGGTTTTCCATCATTTTTTTTCAATATTTCAAGCTTTTCAATTGCTCTGTTTTGTAGTCGTGCATGAAAATCTTCCTGTCTGTATTCTTCAGAAAGGTAGTAGATGGCAAATGAAAAAAAGGAGAGCATTATGCCTACAATTAATGTAAAAAGTAAGGTAAATCGAGTTCTGATTTTCATCGTTATTCGTCTTTTAACATATATCCCATTCCAACAAGCGTATGCAGTAATTTTATGGAAAAATCTTTATCAACTTTCTTTCTCAAAAAATTCATATAAACTTCTATCACATTCGTTCCTCTGTCAAAATTAATGTCCCATATTTTTTCGGCAATATCTACTTTGCTCAATACTTTATTTTTATTTATCGCCAAAAGCTCCAGCAAAGCAAATTCTTTAGCGGTTAATGTAATTTCTGTTCCTCCCCGTTTTACTCGTTTATTATTCGTGTTAATTGTTAAATCTGCTATTTTTATAATGTGGTCATCATTTGAGGTATTTTCTGTTGTCTGTGTTATTCTTTTAGAAAGCACGTTAACTCTTGCTAGTAATTCAGGGAAATCAAAAGGTTTAACAAGGTAATCATCTGCACCAGCATCAAAACCTTCCAGTTTGTCATCTAATGAACCAAGTGCGGTAAGCAATAATATTTTTGCTGTATGATTTTCTTCCCTGATTTTTTTACAAAGCTCAAGCCCATTTATTTTTGGGATGATGATATCGAGAATGATAACATCATAATTTTTTGAAAATGCCAGTTTTTTTCCACATTCGCCATCATAAGCAAAATCTACATCAAAGCCAGATTCTTCTAGTCCTTGCCGAATAAACTGCAACACATCTGGTTCGTCTTCAACGATGAGAATTTTTAGGTTTTCAGTTTTCATGCTTCAATTAAAGTGTAAATATACTGGTTATCTATTTAATTTTCTTTTAGTATGACTCTGAGTCGGTGAAACAGGAGTAAATTAATTTTGAAAATTCGGTGTCTGCAGTTGTTGAGCGAAACCATCAACGGAGAACAAAAGTGTCAAGATGCACAAACTTGTCAACGAAGCTCCAGCGGGCAGGTAGAATTTTTTGGCACGTGTTTTTTGTTTTGCGAGGAGGGTTTAGCTCTTTTGCTGCTGGTGGCGTAGCCAATATTTTTTTATGCGTAATTTTTCCTACGCATAAAAAAATATAAACAGCAAATGTGCTAAACGAAGCGTTGGACAAAAACCGTGACAAAAAATTGAGCGGTGGCAATTCTTTTTTGTTTTTTGTCCTTTTTAAAAAGTGCGAAGGGGCAAAAATTAAATCTTTTTCGGGTCGGCTTGCGTGTCGCCCGTTCCTATGTCTGCTCATAAGTTTCATTACTGCATTTTTCGTCATTTTCTGGTCAAAGTTAATCATTTTGCACTGTCTTAATACCATTGGTGGTAACGGTTTGGCGGCTTGACGCAGGGCGGATTTCACCGACAAATATTGATACGAAGATAATACTATTTTCTTACCAAAAATGTTCAATCGAAGCACTTTACCCGCCTTGCGTTCAAACCGCTTGTTATAGGCATACCCCTTTTTTCGTTCGCTTGGTTGAGCGTTGGGGAAACCATACTCTTTTGCAATTTTGGCTTTGTGCGGCTGGCTTGTGCGAATTGCAAATGTGTATGGTTTTGTGTTGGTTATAGTCCGTTAACTTTAAAAATCAGTACACACAATGCTTTGTCAAACTTGTGGTATATTTTTTCTTCCTCTTTTTTGTCAAGAATAGTGTATTTAAATCCTTTTTTCTGAAAATCTCCGCCTGTTACCATTGTTCTATATTGGAAACGGCAATTTTTAATTTCTTCAAAATCTTTATTGAATTTATCTTTTCCACAATGTTCAGAAAGTGTAATGATTGTGTCAAGTTCGTTTGAAATCGAAGTAAATAAACTTATCAAATAATATGAGTTTGCAGATGATACAGTCTGTTTTTGCACACATTCGCCAACAATATGATTGACATTTCTAATTGTTGTTTGCAACGCCTCTATTTTACGAATTATTACATCTTTTTCACTCCGTTTATTATGCATATTTCGTTCTAAAAATATCGGAATATATACAGCCAAAAATATTGTTACAACAAGAGTGGCAAGACCTACAATATCTATTTTGTCTTCAAATTCAAAAACAGGGTAATAGTGTTGTAACCCCATTCCAATTACAACTCCTATAATTACCAATATTACTCCGATTATAATTCTTATCATTTATCATTGGCTTCTTTTATATATTCAGTTATATCATCTTCCAAAAAAGGGTCATCATCAGATTTGAACTCTAATGTGTCTAACACAATTTTCGCTTGTTTGTAGTTTCTTGCAAGACCTCCAAAAGCCGCTTCAAGAAATGAAGTTGCATAACCTGCCGTTCCGTCAAGATCAATCAATAGTTTCTTTTTTTCTGAAAGAGCTTGTTTAAATTTTGGAAGTAGAATTTTCTCTAAAAACTCCTCTCCAGGGAAATCGCCTTCAATTTCCTCACGTACACCTGGAATAGTAGTGTAATCTTCTGCTATTTTAATAATTAACTTGTCCATCTGTTTGTATTGTTTAATTCCCAATAAAGGAAAGTACCATTAAATTCTTTTGATATTTTTTCATAATTATTTTCTGTCAAGTCAGCTTTAACATCATTGGAAATGATTTTAAGATTGCTATAATAATTCCTTTCTAAACCTTTATATATATTTGGTAATCCTTTTCCTCTGTATGGGATTTTAGTGCTTGACATTTTTCGCCCTGAAATAATTTCTTTTAACACATCTCTATTGTCGGTTATACCAAAAAACGAAGTTAGTTTTTCTCGAAATCCTGTCATTTTTGATGATTTGAAAATTCCAACTCCAAGGTCAATGAAGGCAAATGAAACTTTGTTATGTACTTTGTCGTGATAAACTGTAAGCCACCAAGTTTCGTGTGCTATTTGTTGCGGTTTTGCGTGATAACAGGTATTTGCCATACTTTCCATTAAAGCTCGATATACACCTACACATCTCGCCTCTTGTCCAAATACTATTTTAGTTGCACGTTTAATAAGTTCGTTTGCAATTCCTCCTTCTGCTTTTTTATTTTGTCTTGTAAGTATGTAATTTTTAGGTTCGTTTTCATTTCCATTTACTCCAAACACACCACTTTCTTGGAATATCTTTTTTAATATCACATCTTTGGGATAATTACCTCTTATCGGAACACTTTTGGTTATTTTTGGGGTTTTGATAAATGCTAACAATAAAACGATAGCATCATTGGTTAAATTGGTAATATCTTTCAGGTTAATTAAAACAGGTTTTCTGCGATTAATGTATCGTTGAATGGTTTCAAAATAAGTCAAAATTTCTACTGTATTTTCAACAAATGAAAAGTTGGCAGGTGCTTTTAAACTCTCAAACCTATCATTATCACGTTGCTCTCGTTGTAAAACAATAGGTATGCCCATTAATCTTTTTCTCTTTGTCTTCGCTTTTGCTTTATTCAACAAAGTTTGCTTTATACGGTCTTTCGCTCGTTTTTTATTACGCTTTTTATATTCAGTAGTTGTATAAATCTTTTTCATTCACAATCTTGATTTATACAAAATAATCCTACAAAAATCCCATTCATTTCCTCTAACAAATCTGCTTTTGCGTTTCCCGACAACTCCGATTTTCTATACGCACAATACAACCTCAAAATTTCTTCTTCATCTTTCTTGCCAATTTTATCAAGGTCAACCATTAAGGCTTTATTGATGTCATTTGGTTCAAATTTGTGTAATCCGTTTCCGTATTCTCTGCGATTGTCGTTGAAAATTTCTTTGGAAATATCTGTGAGTAAATAAGCAAACAGCAAATCAACTTTCGGTTCAGAAAACAGATTTAAGTAAATGCAATGAAAAGTTGTAAGGTTGCTGATGTTTGCTTCATTACGAATAAAGCGTAAGCCATTACGATTGAAAACCGAAACCCAAATTGGCGATGGTGGTCGTTTTTCCAAAGCGTACCAAGGATTGCGACTTGCGGTCAAAAATCTTTTATTGATTTCTTCTGCTTCGCCTTTTAAAATGTATTTTGATAACATTTCGTTTTCTTCGGTTGCGTTGAACAGGAAAATATTTTTGTCTTGCTGTTTTAGTTTTTCAAAATTTTCTTTCGTGAAAAACGAACCGTTTACGTCAACCGATTTTGTAATGCAAGGCAATAAAAATTTATCGTCAATTTCATATTGTTTTGCTTTGGATTGATTGAACGTAAAATATTCGTTTGCACCTGTGGCAATACCACGCACAACTTTTCCGTAAGTAGAAAAAGGGACAAGATTTTTAAACCGTGTTGCGTTTTGTTTTTGATAATATGCTCGCCATTTTATTTCGGGATTGAGTTCGGAAAATGAAAACGATTTTTCTGCTTTGCTTTTCGGATAAGATTGAATTTTTGTTTGCAAAGTTTGTAATTCGTCAAGCGATTTTACATTGATAAATTCAACTTCCGATTTTTCGTTATCGTTTGCAAACAATAGGATAGAAGCGGTTGTCAGAGCATCATCAAAAACGTTTTCTTCAAAGTCAAAAACGATGATGTAACGCAATAATTTATTTTCAATCAAATACGATTTTACCAATTTACCGTAATCAGAATTTAAAAATTCCGAAGGAATGATGTATGCAGAACGCCCATTTTTGTTTAATTGGTAAGCTGATTTCAGCAAAAATAAGGTGTAAAGATTGGTAAAGCCGTTTAACTTCAATCCTAAATTTTCTTCAATTTCTTTCAGAACAGTTTTGTTGTCGTAGTCGTGAAATTTGAAGTAAGGCGGATTGCAAATAATTCCGTCATAACGATTGCCCCAATCGTTGAACATATAGTCTTTTAAGAAAACAGAAGTGTTTTTTTCGTGTTCAAAAATAGCGTTTGCTTCTTGCAAAATTGTTTCGTCAATTTCAAAACCTTTAATAAAACAATCTGCGTTTTTTTGTCGGATTGCTCTTGCAAAAATTCCCAAACCAAAGGCAGGGTCTAAAACCGTTTTCAGTTGTGTGTTTCCCAAAATCCATTTTGACATAAATTCGGCAACAACAAAAGGTGTAAAAAATTGAGCATATTTTTTACGATGCTCTAACGAAACGGTTTGAGCATATTCCTTTTCAGGTTCATTGCTGATTATTTCAATTTTGGTTGCAAGCATTAAAAATCATTTTGTTGTATTCCTAGAATTTCACGCAAATTATTTACGTCCAAATAAGCTGTACCGCCCTCAAACGTTACATAAAACAAAAGTCGTCCTCTGCTCATTTCTTTGCGAACGCTTTTGTGTTCGGGTTCATCAACTTTGTAAGCAATCTGAACTCCGCTTTTAGAATTGATTTTGATTGTTGTTTTGTTCTGATTTTTAGTGTCGGCTTCCACCGAAAAGATTACGCCCTCTTTGTCGGGGTCGGAAATAATTTGCAGAATTTGCTCAAAAGAAATTCCGTAAACCTTATCAAAGAAAACCTGAAAATAAAAATGCGGAACATTGAAAGTTTCAATCCATTTGTAAACTACTTTGATGTCCTCAACCTTTGGTGTGATTGAAAGAAAATCACGTTTCTGAATTTCTTTGATTGATTTTTTGAGTTCTTTGAAAAGGTTATTGAGTTCAACTAATCTTTCGGACGAACTCCAACCCGGAACTTTAAAATCTGTAACGCTTAACGTTTCTGCCGTGATTGATTGTAAAACAGGAATATATTTGCTTCGATTTGGTTGTTCCAATAAATCAGAATATTCAGCAAGAATTTTATCTCGTATTTGCAAAGCAAGTTGCGAAAATTTAACTGTGCGAATTTGCATTGCCTCCTCATAACGGTCAATTAGAAATGCACTTGAACGAACTTCAATCCCTGCAACAGCTTTTTTAACGTAATCTGTAATCGTGTTGTGTGGAATTTGGCTAATGTCGTAGCCTAATTTTGTGTCAAAATCAGACTTCTTGAAAATCAACAAATCAGGTCTTTTACCGATTGTGTCTAATTCGTTTTGAAATTCTTGATAGAAGTTGTCAAAGCCCTCATCGCCTGCGATTAAGTCGTCCGATTTTCCATATTTTACGGCAACAAAGTTTGTAGAAGTTTCGTTTATCGCTCTCGTAACAAGATTTTCAGCCCAATCGCCTTGTTCTTTATTTGTGATAAAGTTTGATGATGCTTGTGTGGGAGTTCTTGCCAAATCTCGTGGCAAAGAAAAATCCACCAAACTTGTTGGAACATTTTTAGTTAATTCTCTTATTTGCTCGTAATAATTCATTTCTTCGATTTTAAATATTCTATTTTCATTTCAGCGACTTTCAAAGTGTCCAAGTCGGCTTCTTCTTCTAAAATTTTATAAGCGATTTGGTCGCTTATAAATTCTTTCAGTAATTCTTTTTCGTCCAATTTGAAAAACTTTGCAATCAATTTGATTTGTTCTTTGGTTGGTTGTCTGTCGTTGCGTTCAATTTTTCCAAGCAAAGATGTGTCAATGCCGATTTGTTCAGCCACTTCACGAAGTGAAAGCCTGGCTTCTTCACGAAGTATGCGAATTTGTTCACCAAATGTTGCTACTGTTTTACTCATCTATCAAGGACAATATTTGTCCAAAGGTAACAATGTTTTTTGAATTAAGGACAAAAAATGTCCCTAAAAGTTTTCAACAAGTTGTGATTTATTCGGAGCGTTGGGAAAATTCAAGCTCTTTTGGTTTTTGTGTGTCGGCTTTGTGCGGTTGGAAAACCAAATGTGCTTGAATGTGCGGTGGCGTTCAGGGGTTGCCTATAACGTTTTGGCAGCTTTGCGTTCGGGCGGGATTTTCAACCGAAAATTCCGTGCGAGCGACAAAGCGTAAATTTACGAAAAAATGTCGAACGGAAACGTTCGACCCGCCTGACGCAAAACTGCTTGTTACAAGCTGCCATTCTGTCCTGCTGGTGCGAGTAAATTATAACTTTATTTAATTTGTTTTCCGTCAACATAAGTTTCCGTTTTTTCAATTGTCCCGTCTTCTTTGTAATAGTTCCAAGTCCCCTCCGCAACAGAACATGGGAAGTTTGTCCAGTCATTGGTGTCATTGGTTTTGAAATATCGAATTACTTTTATTTTTCCTGATGGATAATACTCAGTCCTTTTTCCTAACGCACAGTCAGAGTATGAAAGACCTTCTTGCAGTAATTTTCCGTCTTTGTCGTAATACCTAAGCCAACATGGTTTGCAATCGGCAATTGTTTCTGATTCTTGGTTAGCGCTGTCGTATTCGTTTTGGTTAGATTTTTTATCGTCAACCGAATATTTTGTCTTTTTCTTCTTTGCCGTTGATTTTACAACTTTCCCATCTTTCGTTTTGGTTGTCTTAACTGTTGTTTCTGTCTTGGTCGAGTTATATGGTCGGTAATTGATGGTGTCAACTTGTGCAAAAATTAAAGTTGATACAATCAATAAAAGCACTGTCAAAATTATTTTCATTTTCATTTCGTTATGTCGTCCTAAGGTTGCTTG